>JBCQWR010000001.1:0-32328 GCA_047171945.1 Rikenellaceae bacterium
CTCCAACTCCTCCTTAATGAAGTATAACTTCTTGCCACGTTTGTAGGCAGGAATCTTACCTGTGCGGACGAGTTTATAGATAGTCGATTTCGCCTTCTGTGTCATTTCTATCGCAGCATCTATATCAATGGTCGTGCGCTCCTCTTTAGGAGGAGTTAAGGCTTCAATCTTTGCCTCAAGCTCAACTATTTTGTTAAACATTAATTCTACCATCAATGGCAGATTCTCAAAGGTTCTTTCTGGGAATTGCATACTCATTTTTTATTTAGTTATAAAAAAGAGTAGTGGCAATATCCAGAAAGGGGTGTGTTTTTTGAAAAAATTATTTCAGAGTGATATGGCGAGTAGACTCAACTTTCTTCTCGTTCACTAGCTTTGCATAAATCTCAGTAGTTGATACGTGCTTGTGAGTAAGCATTTTGCTCACCGTATAAATATCAACACCACTAGCAACAAGTTGGGTCGCATAGGTATGTCGGAAGCAATGAAAAGTTATGTACTTCTCAATCCCAGCCTCTTTTATCCACTCTTTCAACGGATCGCTAACCATCGTTTTCTTTAGTCCTTTGAATATTGTTCCTTTCGATGGTTCACCACAAAACTCCAGAGCCTCTTCACTAATCGGTAGCAACTCTTCTGAGTCGGTCTTCTCAGTACGAATACGCATACATAAACCTTTACCATCGGGCATACGTTCGATGTTCTCCCATTTAAGGTTTAGTATATCACTAAAACGCAATCCAGTCAAACAAGAGAAGATGGATGCAGATTTAAGCACTGGAAAAGGACACGGAGTTGCGACCAGAGATTTTATCTCATCAATGGTAAGGTATTCACGTTTGGTATCCTTCCACTTGATTTTCTCCAGATACTCATTTACATTCTCCTTGATGCGTTTGTCTCGATGTGCGACCTTCAGCATAGCCCTGAAAGTAGAGAAGTAGCCAGATGCAGAGTTGTGGCTCAACTTGTCTCCAGATTGTTTTAGCTGTCGAGCTTCATTAAGTAGGTATTCTCTAAATTTACGGCATAGGTCTACATCTACTTCGTTGAACGAACACTTGCCATCGACAAAGTTGTAGAAATGCTTAAATACCATTTCCCACTTCTGAGGTTTATTCTCACAAAGACAAGCGTAGTACTCCAAAAAGTCTCCCTTCATCTTCTCTTTATCGAGGAATCCATACTCTTCGTTAAGTAGTGCTTGAATACGCTGTGCTCTGACACCTTCAGCTAACTGCATAATCTGGTTGTTATTGTACTTGTCATCCTCAGTTTTCGGATTTTTAACGATATACATTCCCAGACTCTCTTTGTGAATGAGCTTCATTGTCTCTTTGTTTCTAATCGCTGGATAGAATTGTAGGAATAGTGATTGACGACCACCTGCGATGTCGTATGAACGGATATAAATTTTAGTTGCCATTGCTGTATAATTTTTTAGGATTGAATATTTTGTCTAGTGCTACTTTTTGTACTCGTATGCGAGCATCTATTTTTATTGTTGGTATATCGTGCTTCTCGATGAGATAATAGATGTGCTTTGCAGTCTGATTAAATAACTCTGCAACTTCTTCTACCAACAGATACACGGTAGGTGGGTTCTGCTTTTTGATTGCCTCATCAAAGTGCGATTGAGAGTATAAAGTTTTCCCTCCCTCTCTACGTCTTGGAATCTTATTGCTGTACACAAAGTTTCTGACATAGTTAGGTTGTAGTCCATACCTCTCAAAAAGATCTTGCGTAGAGTAGGTGCTCTCAATTGAAGTGTCACCACGTCTCGCTTTTACTAGCAAGTCCACGTGAGATTTTGAATAGAGCGTAATTGCACCATTCTTTTTCTTTGGAACTTTATGCTCACTCACCATAGAGTAGACTGCACTCTTTGTCATATTGTGAACCTCCATAATCTCATCGTTAGAGTACCATTCAGTAATCGACTCATCAATTATCTCCTCTTTGTATAGAGTCTCCAAAAATGCTGCGCTATAGATGCGTGTTCCTTGAAATAAAATCCAAGGCACCTTTTGTGCTCTACATCTACTATGTATTGCACCTATAGTTACACCAAATCTCACAGCAGCTTCCTTAGCTGAGAGAAATTCTGTATTCATAACTTCATTGTTAAGGTTGTTACCTTTCTCCTTAACTTCCTTTGGTTGCCTGTTCGGATCAGTAATCCTTGGCGTAACCTCATACTTCGGGGCTGAGTTGAAAATCTCATCAATGTCAGTCCGCCTAATAAAAATCTTTCTGTTCATCTTTACACATTTTAGTTTGCCAGAAGTGCAATAATTATTCACCGTAGCACGACATACTCCTAAAAGTATAGCCGCCTCCAGGACGTTTAAATATTCCTTCTGTTTAAGAGTAGTGAGATTATTATCCGATAGGTTGAAATTTTGTGATTTTTCTGTGCGAAAAATTGGAGGAACTGATTTTTCTTTCGCATCAATGGTTGCTATTGATACTTTTTCTGTTCTCTTCTTTTGCTTGTAAGCTCGTGAAGCGCATATGTGAGAACAGTATTGTGTCGATATTTTTTGCGCCACGAAGTGTATGCCACAGTGAGCACACACTTTTGGGTATTTTGTTTTGCTGCTCATTGGTTGTTTTTTGTTATATGAGTGTGAAAATTGTGGTATAGTAAGTGCGACCATATCTCACATACGGACACAAAAAAAGCACTCGGTTAAGAGTGCTTAGTGTCGCATAGTAAGGTATGATAGGTTCTTTGTGCGATTTTTGCGATTTTGTCGTCTAATGTATGCTAATGTACACTAATGACTAAATCTGAGGAGAAATGAAAAGATATTCGCCAGATCCTCACCTTCGGTTATTTCTCCCGTTATGTCGTCGAGGTGGTGGAGTATATAGGCTATATATCGCTCAAAATGAGGTTTATGTCAACTTCTATCCTCGTCTACGCTCGTCTATGTTCGTCTAAGCTCGTCTAAATAAAACAGCTTCTCGGCGAAATCACGGGCGAAATAACCTAAAAAATAGCTCCATTCTAATCAATGGAAAAATAATGGAAAAAATGGGGTACAACAAATGCCATTTTGCGACACTATGCGACAATGTAAGACATAAAAATAAGCACCCTAAGTGGATGCTTATTAGCGGTTTGTGGGAAATGTAACTACTTTAGTATCAACGAGTTATTTGCCAATGCAGAAAAGCCATAACGCTAATAATCAGCGAGTTATAAATAATGCGGTACAAATGATGTCAGAGAAAGTGTATCTTACTGATATTCAGTAGATTATGAAAGTGATTTTGAGTGAAAAATATTTTTTCGGTACAAATCGAAATTTTTTCATCTTCGTAACTATTTGGCATATAGTTACTTCCGAAATCTATTTTCTTTCCAAGTGTCGATATTCCAATTTCTTTTTCGTCCAAAAATCGTCCAGATACGCCACTATTTCGCCTCTGGCAACTTTTCTATGTTTTGCCGTGGAAAGTAACGTGGCTGAGGGTATGATCTACATACCCTCAAACTCTTCATTTAGCTCGGCAATATCCTCGGCTGTGAAACCTAAATCTTTGGGGTCGAACACCTCGTCATCATCCATTCCCATCCACTCCCTCATCTCTTGATATTCGGGATCAGTAGGATCTTGCATAACCTCTTTTAGATTTTCATACCCCCATCTACCTCCGCAATCATCGGGGGGAGCCATACACTTGCCTGTGATGAATTTTGCTCGTGTCTCTTCGAGTGGCTCTACAATCTTTTCGAGCAGAATAGTGTGCTCCCAACTATCGCCAAAATCGTATTCATATTGGCTCTTATCGCCCGCCTCATTGAAGAAATCGCCAATAACTAAAGATTCGTAGTCGTCAGTGTCATCGTTAAATGGATCCTCCTCGTAGGGTACAGTCACATTTATTGTCTTGTTCGAGAAGCTGTGCATATGGCTGCCATCCCAAGGCATAACACCCCATATCACCTCGTTCATATCCTCCAACGAAAGAGTAGGGTCTACCACGACACGTCGCCAGATCAGTGGCTTGATGCCGTTGAGTGATATTTTTAGCTGCAAGTAGCCATTGTGCTTTGGGCGACTCTTGCGTGTGGTTCTCTTTTTCACCTTTGGGGCAGATCTTTTTGCGTCGATAGAGTCGTTGTAGAGGTTAAACATCGCCTCTAACATCTTCTCCATTGTCTCGAAATCTGGTTCGGGTGCAGTTGTTTTCTTAGCCATATATTATACTTTTGTGAGGAACAATATTATTTTGTATCAGTTGTAAAGGTAGTGAATTTTTTCATTACTCAATAATTTTCCCTATCTTTGTATTGAGCTATTAAACAAAAAGAATATGGTTTTAGAGAATATTTTAGGAATAGATGACCCTGCTGTACTTGCTATTTCAGAGGAGCGTATCAGTAAGCTAAAAGCTGTCGAATTATACGATAAGGGTATTTTAGATACTCTGGAGGTGGGTAAATTCTCATCTCTCGAGGCGATACATCACCACCTATTCTCTGAGGTATATCCATTTGCTGGCAAGCTCCGTGAGGTAAATATATCAAAGGGTGGTTTCCGTTTTGCGCCACTTATGTACCTCGAACCATCGCTGAAACATATCGAGGAGATGCCCCAATCGACTTTCGAGCAGATAGTCGAGAAATATGTCGAGATGAACATCGCCCATCCATTCCGTGAGGGCAATGGTCGCAGTACACGTATTTGGTTAGATCTTATCTTCAAGAGGGAGCTTGGGCAGGTTGTCGATTGGAGTAGAGTCGATAAGGATGACTACTTGATGGCGATGGAGCGTAGCCCAATCAAAGATATTGAGATTAAACACATCTTGCGTGAGGCTCTCACCGATCAAATCCACGACCGAGAGCTATATATGAAGGGTATCGACAATAGCTACTACTACGAGGGGTACTCAGTTTATAAGAGTTCTGAATTGTAGAATTAGTTATCGTTTGCCTCAATAATCTCATTAAGGCTTATGTTGCTATTGCGGTATCTTGCCCTGCTTCTCTCTTGTTTCAGTCGAATTGAGTTTGTGGGGCAGTTATGTGTACAAGCAAAACAAGATATGCAAGTGTCGCCTAACTCTATGGTTTTCGCTACTTTATTCACTGTAATATTGTTCATAGGGCATACGCTGGCACAGACTCCGCAACTAATGCAGCTATCTTCGACCTTAATAAAGTTTTTGATACCAAGACCTGTTGCCAAGCCAAATACTCCTCCTTTGGGGTTCGGTTTGGCAGCTGATTTAACTTGATAACGAGTGAGCAATCTGCTAAGTCCAGAGCTTTTGCGGATCATCTTTTTCGATGCTTTAACATCCCCAACGATCATCTCCAAATGCTTCTCAATCTCCTTTTTATGTTCACCTTTGATTTGGCTCTCCATCTTAAATCCAGGTATCCAGTTATCGACCATCTTAATGGTGTTGATATATGCGAAATTATGCCCAGCCTTTTTGCCAATCTCCTGCAAGTGATTAACCGCTCCAGCTGCAAGGATTCCGTATGTCATCACTCCAAACAGATAATCACAGTTGATGTTCGCCTTCATCAAAAACTCCTCAATGTAGGGCATTACCTTATTTGAATAGATTGGGAATATAATGCCGATTTTATCATCGGCAAACTCTAACGTGCCAGCCTTTACCATCTCTGGAATTGAGATGAGTTCTCCGCCAAGTGACTTTGCGATATGTAGGCTATTGCCTGTTGCTGTGAAGTATAGTAGTGTCATAATATTACTGTTTGTTGGTTGAATTTTGTACCTCTTTGAGAGCCTTGTCGTAGCCCACTATGCGACTGTGGGAGTTGCTGTCGACCACGAGTAGTGTTATTAAAAAGGCTATTGTGGTTATCGAGGCAGCTCTCCACGTAGGTTTATCTATGAATATAATTAGCAGTGCTGCGATGACAATAAGTATCGGAATCCACTTGAAGATTGTACTCTCGGTGCTTGTAATAGTGCTCTCTGTACGTTCAATTTCTGCTTCAATAAATTCTGTGTGGCTTTCGTTGTATGCCACAGGAAATGCCTTTAGTCGAGAGTAGTTATTGTAGGTGAGTCCGCCACCAATGATAAGTAGCAAACCTCCACACACAGCAAAAGGCACAATATAAGCTCTTGCAATCTCGGTTTTTCCTAACTGCCAAAAGCCGATAGAAATGATAACAAACAACACCCCTGCGACGATAAAAAGTTTTGATGAGAAGATCTCATCTTTTGCCCACTGTGTGGCTATGCCAAGAATATCCATAATGTTACTATTTTAAATTTATGATTGTCAGTTCACTATGAGTGCCAAGTCGCATTGGAGGGCCAAAGGTGCCTGTGCCTTGTGAAACGTAAATCTGCATATTTTCATCGTACTCATAAAGTCCTTTGTTATACTCGAACATCATCTTTGCGACCAAGGTTGCAGGAAATAGTTGCCCTGCGTGTGTGTGTCCTGCCAAGTATAGATTTACTCCATTCTCAGCAGCGTACTCAGCTCCAACGGGATTGTGGTGTAGGAGGATTGAGGCTCTATTTTTTTCGATGCCTAAGGTAGGGAGAACGCTCTGCATTGTGGTTTGCGACATCGCTCCGTGGAAGTTGTCGACCGAGTTGTTATCGGGCAGGAGGTAATCAAGACCAACGATTTGCAACCCCTTGAGCTCCGCCTTTTCGTTCGCTAAAACTATCACGCCATTATCCTCTAAAAGTTGCTTAATATCCCTGCTTCCAGAGTAGCCATCGTGGTTGCCCTCAGAGAAATAGACTGGTACGCCAAGCTCCGAGAAGGGTCGCACAACATCGGCACTAAGGCGCACACGCCCATCGAACATATCGCCCGTAATTACCACTGCATCGACATCTTCCCCTGCGATCAACTTCGCTAACTCCTTAGCTTTACGCTCACCCCAAAAGTGTCCATAATGTGTATCACTAACGTGAGCTATACGCAGTGATTGGGCAAGATTAGGGAGTGTAATATCAACGTTGTAGACTCTCGTAAAAGAGGCATTCCAAAGAGAGTATATTGACAATAGAGCAGTCACTCCAAGAGCCACAAACCCAAATGTGCGAGGCTGCATCTTAACAAATAAACCAACCAAATCCACGACCAAAGTAACACAGACAGCAAACATCAGTACCCCAATCAAAATATTAGAGGCGTTGCTCACAATGTGACTCACGGCAGAGATGTAGTTTCCTCGCATAACGATCATCATAGCGACAAATGAGCCAACAAACAATGTTCCAATAATCGCCATCATAAACCATCGGCTCACACCAAACGCCCACGCAAGGCGAACTGACAGATAGTAAATTGCCAAAGCCATCGCCACAAGTATTAAGATAGGTAGGCTATACATCAAAAAGGTTCTCATATTCATTAAAATTTCTTATACTTGCAAAGGTAGCAAAAAAAACGACTAACCTACATACCACTCTTAACTCCTGTGTGAATAAGTAGATAGTTCATCGGAAGAGCCAATACAAAACCTGCGACCATCGCTTGCTGCATTGCGAACCAAAAGTTAAAACTCATTGTAGAGGCAGTCGGAAGAGAGTGGAAATGAAACATCAATATAGCGAGCCAACCATACATTCCCACTTGCCACGATGTGAGTGACAGAAAATCTGCTTTGATGGCTCTTTTGAGTATTGTAGAATTGGGGGCGTTACTCATCTCACGTATCGCCACAAATTGGAAATATACACCTATCACAAGAGCCAAGATATAGGAGAACGCCCAACCGCAACCCAACGACATCGGGATTACAAATAGAACCATCGAACCAAGAATATCAGCCAGCGTACACCCTGCGCCACAATGAAGAGTCGAGAGCGTAACTGATTGCCATTTCGCCCTTTGAGGCATCTTCATATTACTCATCGACATTCCTCCCATATCCATTGACATCGTATTTCGTTCTCGCCCAAACCAGAAGTAGGCAACCAATCCAAGAACAGAACTCCACAGCGCAGTAAGCACCCAAACTGCGTTCATAATGCGCATAGATTGAGGGTTGCGCCAAAGATCAATGGCGATGATGATAACTGAAATTATAGATGCCGATAGTGAGATAACCGATAGTGTCATAGTCGAAGAATATTGCGTTTTTAATTTGGTGGCAACTATGATACCAAAACAAATTCATTTTAAACTTGCCGTTATCGGCAAAAATATCTATATTTGTAGCGGTTTAGCGATGAAGTTATTGCCGATAAAATGGATATTATGAAGTATATTTCAGTTAGTGAGTTTGCAAGCAAGTGGAGCATTTCGGAGCGCACGGTTAGAAATCAGTGCGCTACTGGGCGTATTGAGGGGGTATTTCTTACTGGTAAGACGTGGAATATTCCGACTTCAGCAGAGCCTCCGAAGAGGGCAGCAAAGACGAAAATTTCACCGCTACTTGCCGCACTTCGTGAGCAAAAGGCAATGAAGCTAAAGGGCAGTATCTACCACCGAACACAAATCGACTTGACATATAACTCAAATCACATCGAGGGTAGCCGCCTGACCAAGGAGCAGACTCGATATATCTTCGAGACTAATACGATTGGCATTACCGATGAAGCGGTGAAGGTCGATGATATTATCGAGACTACGAACCACTTCCGAGCGATTGACTACTGCATCGACAATGCTGATGTGAAGCTGTCGGAGAGTATGGTTTTGAAGCTGCATAAGATTCTAAAGTCTGGCACTTCCGATGCTGCCAAAGAGTGGTTTGTAGTGGGTGGATATAAGCGATTGCCAAACGAGGTGGGAGGTATTGAGACCACTTTTCCCGAAGATGTAGCGACTGAGATGCGAAAACTACTCAAAGAGTATAACTCAATCAAAGAGAAGGGTTTTGATGATATTCTCGACTTCCATCATAGATTTGAAACGATCCACCCATTTCAAGATGGCAATGGTCGTGTAGGTCGCCTCGTGATGTTCAAGGAGTGCTTGGCGAATGGCATTGTGCCATTCATTATTGACGAAAATTTAAAGATGTTCTACTACCGAGGTCTCCAAAATTGGGGGTCGGTGAGGGAGTATCTACGAGATACCTGCCTCACTGCGCAGGATAATTATAAAGGGCTGCTACAATATTTCAAAATACTCTTTTGATGGCTTTATAGGCTCAATTAAAAATATTTTTGTAGCTTTGTAGATGTAACACGAATAATAACGAATGATAAAATAGAAAAAGAAGAAATATAACATATAACTAATTGTTTATCTCCACACTGAAAATCACCACTTTTTAAAACGAGATGATAAGCAAGGCAGGTGTATTGTATCCCTATGGATATGGTGCGCTCTGACTTGCTATCTCGTTTGGGCGTTGTGGTGATGCCTCAGTGTGGAAGCTTGTTGGAGTCGCACCTTTTTTTGTGCTGATTCCATCAAGATAAATCACCACAAAGCTATGCACAATATCAACAAAGAAAAGACCATCGCCTTCACAGGAAATCGTAGCCTAACATCGCCCGATGGCAGACCACTCACTGAGTTAAAAGCCGCAATCTGCAACCGACTAATGGAGCTACTCGAAAGAGAGTATCTCGACAATGGAATCAATACATTTATATCTGGAATGGCGTTAGGCTTCGATCTCCTATGTGCCACAGTGGTAGTAGAGTTAAAGCGCAAATACCCCGAAATCCGCTTAGTCGCAGCACTCCCATTCATAGAGCAAGCCGACAAATACTCCGAAGCTGACAAAGCGCAATATCGCCAATTAATCGACAATGCCGACTTCACAATCGCCATCGGTGGCTACACCTACACGAACCAAGCCTACCACGACCGTAACGACTTTATGCTCGCCAACGCCTCAAAAATCATCGCCTACCATAATGGTAAGGCTCGCAGTGGCACTGGCTCAACGCTCCGCAAGGCTGCGGACATGGGCATTGATGTGGTTAATATGTATGAAATGATTTAATTTATAATGAAGTATTTTTTTTGCTTAATTTGCTTGGTTAGAAAATATTCGTTAACTTTGTTAAGTTATATGTTGTTATATACACGCAATACGTCGAATATGAGTGATAAGAAAATGCTTAATCGGTTAAAGGTAGTTCTGGCAGAGAAAGATAAAACCAACAAATGGCTAGCTGAGGCTATTGGGAAAAGTGAAAATACTATATCCAGATGGTGTAATAATAAAATGCAACCATCGGTTGAAGTTCTTGCGGATATTGCAAGGGCATTAGATGTAGAGATTGGAGAGTTGTTTAACAAGACAAAATAATGAAATACAACTCAAGCCAGAATAAGTATATAGCTTACGAGCTAACTCGTAAGAGGAGTGCTGCCGATGATGAAAAGCTTATCGGAGTCTTGTCAGAGGCGCAAGTCGATCTCAACCCACACCAGGTCGAGGCGGCTCTTTTTGCGTTTAGGTCTCCTCTTAGTATGGGGGCAATCCTTGCAGATGAGGTTGGTTTGGGTAAAACAATTGAGGCAGCATTGGTCATAAGCCAACATTGGGCTGAGGGTAAAAGAAATATTCTAATTATCGTACCTGCAACACTGCGCAAGCAGTGGAGTCTTGAGTTAGAAGAGAAATTCTTCCTTCCATCAATGATTCTCGAAAAGCGAAATTTTGATAAAATACTAAACGACACATATAAAAATCCATTTGACCAGAAGGCAAATATTATCATCTGTTCTTACCCCTTTGCCCGAAAGCAAGAGGCGCACATCAAAAGAGTAGGTTGGGATCTTGTTGTACTTGACGAGGCTCATAAGCTTCGTAACGTGTATAAGAAGAACAACAAAACAGGCTTAGCGTTAAAGTATGCACTTCAACCATTCAAAAAGGTTTTGCTCACAGCAACGCCCCTTCAGAATGATATAAAAGAGCTATATGGTTTAATCTCAATTATTGACGACAATTATTTTGGAAGTATCGATTCATTCGGACACCAATACAACAAAGTAGCACTGAGAGAAGAAGACACATACACCTCTCTGAGACAACGATTAACACCTTTGGTACATAGAACACTACGTGCTGATGTGCAAGAGTATGTAAAATACACTCAGCGTAAATCTTTGGTGCAGGTCTATACCCCATCTTCAGATGAACAGGCTCTCGAAGATATTATTATGGACTATCTTCGCCAAGATGCGTCGTATGGATTGCCCCGTTCTCAAAATCAACTTATCTCAATGGTGATGCTCAAACTTATGGCTTCATCAACATTTGCCATTGCTGGAACTTTGAGAACAATCATAGATAGACTTCAACGCTTGATAGAGTCTCAATCAGACAATCAAATTCTGTTTGATAGCAACACGGAGGAGCTTTATGAAGAATACTCAGAAGAGTGGCTTGACGAGGAGGACGAGGAGGCAGATCTCAATGATGAAATATTAAGTCCAGAGCAGATTGAAAACGTAAAGCAGGAGATTGATTATCTCAACACAATATTAGAATTAGCACTATCAATCGCAGGCAATAATAAAGGAGAGTGCTTACTAACAGCTCTATCTACGGGATTTACAGAGATGGAGTCAATGGGAGCACCCAAGAAAGCACTTATTTTCACAGAAAGCACTCGAACACAAAACTATCTATTGCAGCTATTAGAATCTAATGGCTATCAAGGTAAAGTTGTGCTGTTCAATGGTAGTAATAGCGATCCTAACTCCAAGGAGATATACAAAGCGTGGGTGAAAGAGCATCAAGGAACAAGTAGAGTTACAGGCTCAATGACAGCAGATAAGCGACAAGCCTTGGTGGACTACTTCCGCAACAGTGCTGATATAATGATTGCAACAGAGGCAGCTGCCGAAGGTATAAACCTTCAATTCTGCTCATTGATTGTAAACTACGACCTGCCTTGGAACCCACAACGTGTGGAGCAGCGCATAGGACGTTGCCATCGTTATGGTCAGAGATATGATGTCGTGGTAGTAAACTTTATCAATGCAAACAACCGTGCTGATCAACGAGTGTTTGAGCTATTAGACCAGAAATTCAAACTCTTCAAAGGTGTCTTTGGAGCAAGTGATGACGTGTTAGGTTTGGCTGAAAATACAGTTGATTTTGAACGTCGAATATTGTCTATATATAGAGAATGTCGCACTCCAGAGCAGATTGATGCAGCCTTCGACCAACTGCAATCGGAGCTAAAAGATGCAATTGATGAGAAGCTAAACAACACCCAGGCATCACTAATAGAGAACTTTGACGAGGATGTTGTAAGCAAGCTAAAGCTCAGAAAAGATGCGGACGAAGATAGGCTGAACGCTTATAATAGATTGTTGTGGCAGTTCACTCAAAGTATGCTCGACTTCAGAATTACAGTCGAGGATAGCAATAAATATCAATTCACACTAAAGCGTCCACCTCTTAATTTTAAGGCAGGTCGATATATCATAGGCAAGGATCAGAGTGCAGGTATGAACTACCGTATCTCACATCCCTTGGCGCAATACTTAGTGAGACAAGCTAAATTAGACTCTACACCAACTTCGGAGGTTGAGTTTAACTACTCGTCCCACAATTCAATCATCTCGATGTTGGCAGCACAGTGTGGTAACTCTGGTTGGCTTGGGGTGCGATTTATGAAATCATCGTCGCTCAAAGATGATGAGGAGTATATTGTATCAGTTGCTATCGATGACAATGGCGAGGTGATGACAGATGGTTTCGTTGGTAAGCTGATGACTGTTGCATCATCAAGTAAGCCTACTACTATCGATGTGCCGATGCAGGATAGTTTAGATCTGCTACTGGACGAGAAATGCCGAGAGCAGTCTATGCTTATCGAGGAGCGCAACTCAATGTTTGTTACCGAGGAGGTACAGAAGATTGAGAATTGGGCAGAGGATAATCGCAAGAGCCTGCAAGGAAAACTTAAGCAGCTCGATAAAGATATCGAAGCATTGGATAGCGAATTTGTCAAGGAGCGTAATATTCGCAAGAAGTTGGCAATCCAGCAACAAAAAGATGCCCTCTCCTCAAAGCGAGATGAGGCGTGGCGAGAGTTCGACGAGCAACGAGTGCAACTCAAAGCCGAGAAGAATAAGTTGATTGAAAACCTCTACGCCCTTGCCGACCAGCAGAGCGAGGTGGTTGATAGTTTTATAATTAGATGGAGGATTAAGTAATGGAGAAGATAGAATTAACAAAAGAAGAGAAAGATATGCTTTTTGCTGTTAATAAAGGTGACAATGAGTGCTTGATGAAAGATTTTGAGACATTTAGTCGCTTACGAGATAAGGGGTTTTTAACAAGTGGTTGTAAAACTATGTTAGGTATTGCCATGTTTCTAACTACATATGGGAAAGACTACTTATCGCATAACCCCAAACTCAAGAACCCCTCAATATGTGATAATAAAGTATTTGTAATAGGAACATCGTTAACTATAATCGGTATCCTCACAAGAATAATAATAGCTATTTTAAAGAATTAATATCATATGCACAACCTAAAACTACTCGAAGAACTATATAAACTCCTGCGAATGGAGAGTCGCTATTGTAGCGAAGATGGTGTACTTCTCAAAAATAGCATCGTGGAGTCGGCTTTGGCTCTGCGCCCCGATCTGATAAAGCTACTTTTGAGCCACGAGGGTATCAAGAGCAACTTCTTTACCGATGTCGAGGGTGTTATGGTCTTCGATAAGATACGTTTCCAGAAGTTTGTGATGAATAAACGCTTCTTGCCCGACTCATATACAAATTTCAAAAACAAGATTGGACTTACGGGTGATGATGGTGACTTCTTGGCTGATAGCCGTGAGATAGTATTATCGTGGCCTTATAAAGATTGTGTTTTGGAGGGTGGTCAAACCAAAGAGGATGCCAAGCGTAACGAGGTCTTTTGGAATGAGATCCTTGCACCCGATGAGATCAACCGCCTCACAGAACCAAAGGCACTAACCTCATTTGCCCGTTATGATAGCGATGGTAAGCACGAGGTGTCGGAGATCACAGCGGATGACAACCTTATCATCAAGGGAAACAACCTGCTTGCATTACACTCGTTGCTTAAATCGTATCGAGGCAAGGTGAAGATGATCTATATTGATCCGCCATATAACACAGGTAATGATGGGTTCCAGTACAACGATTCATTTAACCATTCTTCTTGGCTTACGTTTATGCGTAATCGTTTGACTGCCGCTCAAGAATTGTTAAGGAATGATGGAACTATATGTATATCCATAGATCAGAATGAAATTGCTTATACAATGGTAGTTTTGGATGATATTTTTGGCAAAGAAAACCGCAAAAATATTATTACTGTAAAACGAGGATCTGTAACAGGTGCTAAGGTTATAAATCCTGGTGTAGTGAATATTACAGAGTATGTAGTTATATATTCAAAGAGTGCAGATTGCTGGAAGCCAAATAGAGTTTATCGAAGTAAATTGCGAGATGATCGCTATAATAGCTTTATTGTAAATTACGATGAAGGGTATGAGAATTGGAAATTTTCATCTCTTTTAGATGCTTTTGCTAATAGCTTGCAAATAGATAAGAAGAATCTCAAAAAAGCATTTGGAAATAGACTTGAAGAGGAAATAACTAAGTTTGTCATTGCTAACTGCGAAAAGGTGATTCGGTTTGCATCACTTGATGAAAAAAGCATTAGTGCTGCAGCATGTGAACTCAAACAAAAGTCACTCAATAACCTTGAATCAATATTTAAAATGGATAGAGAGGGTAAAAGCTCCTATTATATTCACAAAGGGAAGCTAATATTATTTGTTAAAGACCGTTTGCTAAATATTGATGGCGAAGTGACATTTAGTGATCCGATTGCTGATATTTGGGATGATGTATTGCCTAATGATCTTCACAATGAGGGTAGTGTCATTTTTAGAAAAGGTAAAAAGCCAGAAAAACTAATTCAACGCATATTGCAACTTGCATCTTCAGAGGGTGACATCGTCCTCGACTACCATTTAGGAAGTGGAACAACTGCGGCTGTGGCTCACAAGATGGGGCGCAGATATATTGGTGTGGAGCAGATGGACTACATCGAGACCGTAGCGGTGGAGCGATTGAAAAAGGTTGTAGGTGTGAAGTCGGCAGATGGTATGTTCGACAAGGTGGAGTGTGACCAAGGTGGTATCTCAAAGGCAGTGAACTGGAAAGGTGGCAGCTCATTCGTCTATTGCGAGTTAGCTAAGGCAAACCAACAATTTGCCGAAGATATTATCGCAGCAACCACCAAAGAGCAGCTCAAAGAGCTATGGAAAACCATCGAACAGACAGGCTTCATAAGCTACAAAGTATCACCAAACATAGCCAACGAGGCAGCCCAATCTTTCGAAGAACTCTCAATAGAAGATCTCCAAACCTTCCTATTAGAGATCCTCGATAAGAACCTCCTATATGTCCCCCTAAGCGACATCGATGACGAGAGCTACAACATCTCGGAGAGTGATAAGAAGCTAAATGAAATGTTTTACAGTAAAAAATAGATGCTATGAATAATAATATACTATCGTCAATAGCTTTATTTAGCGAATTGTACAAGCAGGAGAAGGATGTCTTTTTTATAATAGGTGAATTTATCAAATCTACTATTAAAATAAGTGGCAAAATACAGTTCTCAGATATTGACATGAAGAATATGTTGAAAAGTAATTTCAATATAGATATTCCATTATCTTTGGTTAATTATATTTTAAGGCAAAAATTGCAAGAGGATATAGCACCTATTAAGAGGCAAAAAAATAGCTATCAAACAAAAGATATTGCTAAAATAAATGGAGAGGAGTTTAGGCGTTCTCATGGCGAGTTAGAACAAGTGTACCAAGGTATGTTTGATGCTGTATATACCTATGTGAAGACAGTTGATTTGGAGAATGCTGATGGACGAGATTTTATCAAACAGGATTTTATTAATTACATATTAAAACACGGGAATCCCAAGTTATCTGATCTATATGCGGCATTTGTGATTTCAAATGAATGCCATCCTGGATTTAGAGATAGCTTAAATATGGTAACAGAAGGGCTTGTTGTATATTCTGGAATTCAGTATGTTTCACCTGACGAGATGTCAAAAATAGGTAGATGGACAACACCACTTACCATTTACTTAGACACCGAGCAAATTTTTAATTTTGCTGGATACAATGATGAATACTGGCAAGCTATATTTAATGAGCTTTTTGAGCTCACTAGAGAAATAAACCAAATTGCTGGCAAAAGATTAATATCTTTTATGTATTTTGAAGAGACTCATAAAGAGATTGACGACTTCTTTAACACTGCAGAAAATATAATTCTTGGAAAAAAACAGTTAATTGCCGGTAAAGTAGCAATGACAAACATAGTAAATAAATGTAAGGACGTCTTTGATGTTAAGGCTAAAAAAACTAGTTTGTTGCAACAGTTACAGAATAGTGGTATCCTATATGATGATACTACACAAATAAAACCGCTGTGGAATGTAGGGCAGATAGATACGTTAAAGCTTATTGAAACTGAATCACGCTCAAAAAACATAAAATATGATGAAGATGAAGCTGTTAGATATTTAAATATATTCTCAAAAATTAACACCTTGCGAAATGGAGATAATGATGTTTCATTTGATAAATGCAAATATATTTTCCTAAGTGCAGATGGACTGGTGAGATATTTATCAGCACTTAATGAGGTTAAAGATGATGCTCGAACTAGATTTTCAACGGATATAGATTTTGTAACATCTAAACTATGGTTTGCGATGCAAAAATCATTTAATAGCAGTAGTACACCTATAACTTTTGACATAATTTCACGGTCGCAATTAGTGCTTAAATCACACTATAACGATGTGATTACTCATAGATATGCAGAACTTGTTAAAAAGGAACTTTCCGACGAGGCAAAATTAGATATATATCAAGATTTATATTGTAAAGGAGCTATTAAAGCAAAAGATATTATTTTTGATTCGCTTCCTGAAATTATATCTTTTCTTAGAACTCCTAACATTGATACCTTATTGCAGGAAAAAAGTATTCAACGACAGAAATTACAGGAGGCGGAACGTATTAAATACGAGAACGAAAAACTAATTAAGGAAAAAAGTGCTGTTGAGTGTGAAAATATGAGGATTAAGGAATCTAATGCCACATTATGTTCTCAAACTGCAAAAACAGATAGAGAAAATAGAACTCTTAAGAATGTACCAATCAAAAAAGATATTAGATTTTATAGCCGTATAAAAAATATTGCGATATATTGTATTATTTATTTAATTATAGCAGTGTTAATATATTTGACAAATCGATGGAGGGCAGAATCAGACACCAGCATAGCGCTAGTCGGATTTATTCTATCTTGCATATCGATATTTGCTCCATTCATAGGACGAGTAAGATCACGACTCCTCAGTAAGGTTAAAAAAAATGGTATCCTAAAGTTCAAAAGTAAAATGTACAAATAATAAGGAATGAAAAACCTACAAGATATAATCCGTGAAGAGTTTGGTAAACGTACCATTGAGCGTACAGAGTTGCCCGACTATTTCGCTACATCACTAAACCCGGCATTCAAACTTCGCCCATACCAAGAGGAGTGCTTCAAGTACTTCTTAAACTATTGGGAGAATCCATTTGAGGGGAAGGAGTATTTGCCACAGTTGATGTTCCATATGGCTACGGGTAGCGGTAAGACGCTGATAATGGCTGGTGTGATGCTCTATCTCTACGAGAAGGGGTATCGCAACTTCTTGTTCTTTGTGAACTCGTCGAACATCATCGAAAAGACCAAAGAGAACTTCTTGAACCAAGCGTCTCACAAGTACCTCTTTGCACCAGTGATTGAGATTGGGGGCAAGCGTGTCGAGGTTAATTTAGTTGATAACTTCCAAGGCGTGGCTGATGATTGTATAAACCTATGTCTCACAACGATACAGGGTTTGCACTCCACGCTGAACAATCCAAAGGAGAATGCAATAACCTATGATGATTTTGCAGATCAGACGATCGTATTAATATCGGATGAGGCTCACCACATAAACACTGCAACCAAGAAGGGGCAACGCAAAGCTGATGCTGTACAGCTATCCGCTTTTGATGATGTGTCGGACGATTGGGAGACAACTGTAATGCGTATTTTTAAGGCAAATGGCAGCTCTGAGATGCCTAATGTGTTGCTTGAGTTTACAGCGACAGCTGATTTGACAGATGCTAATATTGCGGAGAAGTACTCTAATAAAGTTATCTTTGATTACCCGCTAAAGCGATTTAGAGAGGATGGGTACTCTAAAGATATTGAGGTAGTACAGAGTGATTTAACTCCTATTGAACGAGCTATTCAAACCGTAGTTCTCAATCAGTATAAACGTAAACTTTTTGCATCTATTGGGCAGGATATTAAGCCTGTGATGATGTTAAAATCAAAGACTATTGCCGACAATAAATCTTTCTATGCGGAGTTTGTTGGGGCAATACATACTCTTAACGCTGAAACATTGTTGAAGATTAAGGATAACGCTAAGGATGATATTCTATCAGCATTTGTCTACTTCGATGAGTTGGGTGTTACTCTGGAAAATTTGCTACTTGAGATCAAAGAGGATTTCAAAGAGGATAACCTGTTATTAGTAGATGGTAATAACATCACTCCAGAGAAGCAGTTGCAACTCAATACGCTTGAGGCAAAGGATAATGAGTTTCGTGTGGTGTTTGCAGTCGACATGCTCAATGAGGGTTGGGATGTTCTAAATCTATACGACATTGTACGACTATATGAAACTCGTGATGCAAGCGGTAACAAGCCTGGTAAAACGACAATGCAAGAGGCGCAGTTGATTGGTCGTGGTGCAAGATATATGCCTTTTACTGCACCTGAGGGAGATAAACCAACTGGTGAGCGAAAATATGATAAGGATATAGAGAATAGGCTTCGTGCTGTAGAGAAGCTGCATTATCATAGTGGTCATAATCCTCGTTATATTTCTGAGCTAAAGACTGCAATGGAGCAGACTGGTATTATTGCCAAACGCACAGTAGATATTACGGTGAGGCTCAAAGATAGCTTCAAAAAGACAGAACTTTATACTGATGGATATGTGCTTGGTAATAAGCGAGATAGCTATGCAATCCTTGAGAATATTGAGGACATCGGTAAGGATATATTAGATACTATTTTTAAGGTTAGGCTTAGGAGTGGCGAGGTACAGACTTCTGTCATATATGGTACTGATGCCGCTAAAAAGCTGGATAATGACTCCTTGAAAATAAAGACCATAACCCTAAAAGAGCTTGGACGTAATGTTTTAAGAGCTGCGATAAATAGATTGGGAGCCTACTCATTTGCTAAGCTAAGCGAGGTGATGCCAATGCTTAAATCTATTGAAGAGTTTATTACATCTCCTAAGTATCTTGCAGATATTCGTGTGTCAGTATCGGGCAGAGAGGAGATCCTAAATGAGTTATCTCAAAAACAAAAATTATCAATTGCAATGGATGTCCTTAAACAGATGGAGCCAATGTTTGGTAAATCTGTTACCGGTTATAGAGGTAATAAAAAGTTTGAGGCGATTGGCGTGTTTAAGGATACCTTCAAAGATAAAACAATGAAGATTACGTTAGATGATAATCCAGATAAAGAGTTTGGAAAGTCGATGAAAGAGTCTGGCATGTTCTCTTCAACAGATCTTAGCGTTCAAGATTGGTATGCTTTTGATGATTGTTACGGAACATCAGAAGAGAAATATTTTGTGAAGTATTTTGAGTCGCTTGTTCCACAATTGAAGGAGAAATATGAAGATGTCTACCTTGTTAGAAATGAGAGAGAAGTGGCTTTGTTTGAATTTGCAGGAGGTGCAAATGGAGGTCGTAGATTCGAGCCAGACTTTCTGCTCTTTATGAAATTAAAGAGTGAAAAGGGATATGAAAATTATCAGATTTTCATAGAACCGAAAGGCTCCCATCTTAAAGAACACGATGCGTGGAAGCAAGATTTCTTATCGCAAATTAATGAGCAGGCGGTAATTACATTCTCAACACAAGGCGGTTCAACGTACAGCGTATTTGGAATGCCATTCTATATTGAAGAGAGTAAGGGGATTTTTGACAGGGCTTTTAAGAATCAGTTTGGAGTAGGTGCTTGGTAATATAGTTGTTATGAAAACATATTTAGATCAATTTAGTACATTGCATACAGCTAAGATGACAGGTGTAAAAGCACCTCATAAGGCAATTTTATTGTTGACTGTTATAGATTTAATTGATTGGGGTGTGATAAAAAGCAATCAAATAGAGTTGAATGACGATCTGGAGTGGCAATTCAAACATAACTGGGCAAGATACGTGGGAGACTCTGCGCTATTCCAACCAAAGATTGCGACTCCATATTGGCATATGAGTGGTGAGCCATTTTGGAAGCTCGTACCTCATAGTGGTGGAGAGCTAACTAAAGAGAACATGCAGGGTAGTCCATATTCGCTAACTAATCTTCGCACGCAAGTGAAGTATGCAAAGATAGACCATGAACTATTTGAACTGTTACAGACTGAGGATGCAAGAGCAAAATTTAGGGTGTTGTTAATAACTACATATCTCGGCGATACGCACTTGCAAAAGGGCGATGTTCTTCCTGCGCTCATTGCTCTTGTAGCCTCGACGCTATCTTTTGCATCATAAAATAAATATCAAATAAGAAAATATATGTCTGTAAGATCAAACGATACAAATCTAAGTGACCTTCTGAATGATGTGAGTTCGGCAAAGGCACAGCTTCCTGAATTTCAAAGAAGTTGGGTGTGGAGTGACGCTAAAATCAAGAAGCTCATCGAGAGTATCTCTTCTGGATTCCCGATGGGTGCTGTGATGTTTTTGGAGTGTGGTGGTGATGCCCGTTTCAAATATAGAAAATTCGAAGGTGTAGATAAGAACATTGAGAGGACACCAGACTGGTTAGTTCTTGATGGGCAGCAACGATTAACTACGCTCTCTCAGGTCTTTTTCAACAAATCAGCAGTTCAGACACAAACAGATACAGGTAAGGCTATTCAGCGTTACTACTATTTGAATATCCGAAAGGCTATTGACCCTGATGTCGATATAATTGATGCTATCGAGTCTGTGTCGGAGAAGAAAATCAAAACTGAGAATATTGGTCGTCGAGAAGTTATTCTTAACCTATCTACACAGGAGAATGAGTTTGCACAACTAATGTACCCTTTAAATATCATATTTTCAACATCAGAGGCAACAAGATGGAGTAGGCGATTCTCTTCATACTATAGAAGTAGCTCTGATTGTGAAGAGTTGGAAGATATGTTCGATTTATTTAATGAGACTATCTTAGAGCAAGTTAGATCATATAAACTACCCGTAATTTCACTAACAAAAGAGACCCCAAAAGAGGCTGTTTGTCAGATCTTTGAGAATGTGAATACAGGAGGTGTGCCTTTGACTGTATTTGAATTAGTTACAGCGATGTTTGCAGCTGATGAGTTTAATCTGCGAGAGGATTGGGAGAGCATTAAGGAGACGTTTAAGAGTCGAAAGGATGATATATTAACTTCTGTTGATGGAGCTCAATTTCTTATGGCAATGACTTTGCTAACGACATATAAGAAGAATCTTAATGTAAAATCGGCAGTAAGTTGCAAGAAGAAGGATGTGCTAAAACTCAAACTTGGAGATTATACGAGCTGCCGAGATGCACTGGTGCAAGGTTACGAAAAGGCTGCAAATTTCCTTGTTCATCAAGGAGTCTATACTTCACGTGATATACCATATACTTCACAGCTAATTCCACTATCGGTTATATTTGCTATTGATAGTGAGCGCAATAATAAGCTGATGGTGAACAATGCAATGTTAAGCAACTGGTACTGGTGTGGAATATTTGGTGAGTTATATGGAGGAGCTAACGAAACGAGATTCGCTCTTGATATTGTGGATATGTTTAGTTGGATAAATGGAGGAAATGAACCTGATACGGTTATAAAATCCAACTTCCAAACAACACGTTTGTTATCTATGTACACACGCAATAGTGCCGCATACAAGGGTGTTATGGCTCTAATCTTAAAGGGTATGCCACTCGACTTTGTAACAGCCGAGAATATGAATACAGCGACATATCTTCAAGAGGGCACAGATATTCACCACATATTCCCACAAAAGTATTGTATTGACAATAACCTGCCCGAAAAGATGTGGAACTCCGTTATAAATAAGAGTATGATTTACGCCACTACAAATCGTTCGATTGGAGGTCGTGCTCCGAGTGATTACATACGCATTATTCGTGATAAGATACATAACAACAAAGTTCAAGATCGTGTTGCAGAGGCTATTGCAACCCACAAAATCAATTATGAACTTCTTGTGACAGATCAATTCTATGAGTTCATTGTGGATAGAGCAATTCAGTTGTTGGATATGATAGAGGGAGCAACAGGCAAGAGAATATCTGGACGAGATAGTGAGGAGACAATCAAAGCATTTGAAACAAAACTTATAAATAATTAAGAACTACTGTAGAGTAATATACATACACTATGAAACACAAACCAACCAAAGAGACCATAAAATCCCAGTGTAGATACCTAAAAATCGACCTACCATACCGAGGTGAGGAGGATGAGCTATATAACTACCGCTCGCTCTTTGAGTGCCCTTTGGAGGCTGGTGAGGCGGAGTATTTTCCGTTGGTCGATTTTGAGACTCAGCGGTGGGTGGCGACCATTGATCTGCGTGAGAAGCGTGTGCTCGATTGGGATAGCGATTTTGGCGCAGCTAAGATCGATGCCAAGGTATGTGATGAGGGTATTTACACGCTGTTGAATAGCGAGATGAATGAGATATGCCATATAGCTGGTTATGTACCAAATGGCGTTGTCCCTCCTAAAGATGGTTGGGGTGATTACCTCAGAATGAGTATCGATGCGGATGGCTCTGTGGCTGCGATATATGATGAATTTAACTTCACGGAGTTCGCAGAGGAGGGTATATTCCCTGATGATAAGCCAAAGGAGAAAAAGAGCAAGGTGAATCCGAACACAATGTTGATATACACTACTGCCGATGGTAAACATTCGGTAGAGGTGAACCTGCAAGATGAGACCCTGTGGCTATCTCTCGATGAGATTGCGACCCTTTTTGACCGTAATAAATCAACCATCTCACGACATATCAAAAATATTTTTGAGACGAGGGAGTTGGAGCCAAGCGCAACTGTTGCAAATTTTGCAACAGTTCAAAATGAGGGAGTACGCAAAGTCGAGAGAAATATAACTTGCTACAACCTCGATATGATTATCTCAATCGGCTACCGTGTAAACACTCTCAGAGGCACACACTTCAGAATGTGGGCAACCGCAATCCTACGAGAGTATATCGTCAAGGGCTTTGCGATGGATGACGAGCGTTTGAAAAGAGCAGGTGGTGGCAACTACTTCGATGAGCTTATCAAGCGTATCAGAGATATTCGCTCATCTGAAAAGCTATTTTATCGCAAGGTTTTGGAGATCTACGCCCTAAGCATCGATTACGACCCACGAAGCAGCACGACAAAACAATTCTTCGCCTCAGTGCAGAACAAAATGCACTATGCCGTTCACGGAAATACTGCCGCAGAGTTAATCTACAATCGCGCCGATGGTGACAAAGATTTTATGGGTCTGACCTCGTGGAGTGGACTCTTTCCGTCAAAATCCGATGCAGAGATAGCTAAGAACTACCTTGCAAAGGATGAGTTGGAGGTTCTCAATAGCATCGTGAGTATGTACCTCGATTTTGCGGAGTTGCAAGCACGTGGCAAACGTCCGATGTATATGCAAGATTGGCTCAAAAAATTAGATGACTTCTTGAAAATATCAGACATGGAGCTACTTACCCACGCTGGTGTAGTCTCTGCCGAAGTTGCGAAGCTAAAGGCTGACTCTGAGTATGATAAATTCAGGGAGCGCACTCGATATGAGCTAACCCCAGTTGAACGACACTTTATTGAATCGTTTGAGCAGGAGCAGCAGAAGTTGAAACTCTAAATAAATGCAGATATGAAACTATCAAAAGAGCAAATTAAAAGTATAGCGCAGGATCTGGAGTGTGGAATGAACTGTATAATAAACCTCGATAGTGGGGAGTATGTGACTCTTATGGGTGAGTCATTTGACAGCTATTGGAGTGGCGAAGATCCTATGCTCGAAGAGGTGGAGAAAAAGATCGAAAGTTGGGAGAATACCACAACTGTCGAGCCTCCATATTCTGGTATCTCGTTTGGGTTTATGGAGCAGTTTGTGGATGAAGTTATCCCCGAAGGATCTGCCCTGCAAGATAAATTATACAGAGCATTGTCGAAGAGCAAACCCTTTCGAAACTTCAAAAATATAGTCGATTGCAGCGACTATCGAGAGGCGTGGTTTGCTTTCAAAGATGAACGAATGGTAGAGTATGTAGAGCGAGAATTGAGATTATATTTAGAGAAAGAGGAGGAGTAATTATGTCAAAAGCATCACTAAAAAAGGAGCTGAAGAGCCTAACTAAAGAGGAGATAATAGATGTAGTATTGGAGCTATATGATGCTCGCAAAGAGGCAAAAGAGTATCTCGAATTTTTCTTGAACCCCAATGAGGACGTCGAGAAAGAGAAGTGCAAAGCCGTAATATTCAATGAATTTTACCCCAAGCGAGGTGAGCCTAAAACTCGCTTTTCTGTATGTCGCAAGGCTATATCTGATTTCAAGAAGTTGAAACCATCGCCCGATACTCTTGCCGACTTGATGTTGTTTTACATCGAGACAGGAGTTAGATTCACACGAGATTATGGCGATATGTGGGAGCAATATTACGACTCTCTCGCAGGAAATTTCGAGAAGGCATTGGAGCATATCAGCAAGAACTGCGACTTCGAGTTATACAAAGATCGTATTCACAAGGTTTTAGAGGATTCAGATTGTTGTGGTTGGGGTTTCTCTGATTCATTGTGGTGGGGCTATGAAAAATATTTTGAAGTCGAGGATGATGAATAATGCGAATTAAGCTAAAGGGGTGTATGCCGAGGCAATAGCCTCAGATTCCAAACTCAAAACCACCTCTCAAAATGCATATAATCCTTCGTGCCTTTCCAATTGCCACCCCACGTCCAACCGAGTGATATAAACTTCTTTACCAGGTCGCACTCCTTGGTTAGAGCCTCTCTTTTTGAGGGGTCATATGTGCCACCACTAGGAATTACCTTGCCATTTTTAGATATGTATGGATTGTCAAATGGATTAAAATCGATTGCCAAACCTAGTGAATGTTGCGAGAGATTGCCTGAGCCGCCAGCCTTAGTCCGATAGTGAAAAGAGTAGGTATTATTGAGTCCTGCCATCGAGGTGTTGCCGTTCGGTAGATCAAATTTAATCGGTATAACCGACTCTACAGGGTACTTTATCTCCTTTATATATTCAAAAATCGCCCTAACTTCCTGCTCAATTTTTCTGGTCACCACGATCTGCCCTCGATGAAGAAGCGAGTCCGTGGAGAAGTATTCAACATCCACGATAACAAGCTCTTTGATAATTGAATCTGGGGCAGTAGTGCCCTCGATTGCCTCAGAGAGTGAGATGTTAGAATCAACGATCTGCCCCATGAGTGAGGATGTAGAGATAAATATAAGTGTCAGTAGAGGTATAAGTTTTTTTATTGTCACATGATTTTTTAGGTCATATGAGTGTAAATTGACACGCTCCTTGCTGTGAGGCGAAGAACGCACCACATAATCATCTTTTGCGATCTGTTTGTCAATCGAAGGAGAGTTAAATTTCATAATGCCACGCAACAATCTATCTGCAAATTTAGTAAAATATTGTGACTAATGCAAAAAGGTTGTTGCGTGGTTATGAGGAGGTGGTGGCTACTTCGAGAAGCCTCCGAAGTAGCTCATATAGATAGGATTGAGGGGTTTTAACATCTCCTTTAGTTCCGCTGTGAGGTCGCAATATACAATCACACTGACCACCTCAATTGACTCGAAAAAGTTGGCTCGTGCAGGTGGATTTGCCTTGATGTGAGCCACTGCAGCTGCTGCATCATCGTATTGCTCCAACACGAAAAGCGACTCGCCATCCTCGCCCAAGCACCACCAATGTGATTTGGTTGTAGCCTCAGCATGAGCCGCTTCAACTATCCCCTGCATCGCAATTTTACACTTCATCTCATCCTTGATCTTGGCGTTCATCGCCAGAATAATTCTATTTGATTCCATAGCTTTTGATTTTATTGGGGGTGTTGCAATTATTATGCCTTGGAGGAGTTGCGGTTTATTTCACGCCCACACCAACCCATTGCAATTTGGCTTCGCCTTCCTCCTTCTCGCTTGGCATAGTTCGAGTAAACTCGACTCTGCTCTCGCCACGTACGTCGGTTGGTAGCGACCAGCATTTAACAAGAAATCCAACCACTCAAGAGCTGCCGTAGGCAGTTTATATACTCTTGAATGGTCGGATTTGTTGTGATACCTTTGCGAACAAAGGGGGAGGGGTTACATTTTCTAAAATTTATTTTTTAGACAATTCAGATTTTGCACTAGCGTGAAACTACTTTCCTTGTAGCTCCTTAATCTGCTTATCGAGCTTTGCAGACTCCTCTGTCTTTAGCCTCGCCTGCTCCTCGGCTTTGATCTTGAGCTCGATGGCTCGCTCATAATCTTCGACCTGCTTTTTCATCTCTTTAAGCACTCTGTCGCTTTTGTCTTTGTAGATCAGCTCTTCGAGATCGTAGACTAGCCGATCATCTATATCGCCTGCCATCTTGATGTAGCGATATTTTAGGTCGTTAACACTCAGCCTATAATTCTCAACCTTTACATTATACACTTATATGCACAATCCAACGCTCAAAGCAAACAAGCCAAGCGTTGCAAAAAAGACCCTTCCAGAGCTAAAATCGAACTTGTGAATATTCACCTTTGGCTTCGGCTCATTTTGAAGTCGCGCCAACTCATCCAATCTATTATTAATTGATTTATAGCCATTTGTAAGATTGCTATTACCCAACTTCAAGATATTTTCCATCTCCGTAAGTTGAGTTTTCGTGTACGATGTCGTCGTCATAATCGTATCGTAGAAATATCGCTTCAACTCTGAAAAATCTTGCTCAGGTAGCTTGATATTGCTGAGCATCATCTGTACTTTCGCAATATCGGTAGGCGATGCGGTTGGCTTCTCAGCCAACTCTTTGATGGCTGCTCTTAGGTTGTTTAGCTCCTCGATTTGCGTGTCGTGGAGGTCTCTCAATAAGTTCTCGTTCATAAATTTGATTTTAGTGGTTTAAAATTTCATTTTCCTTTGAGGCCTTTTTTTCTTTTGCATCGACTTGCGGAATGCCTCTTCGTCCGAGTCGATGGCTGGGGTGTTGTCGGTGAAGTCGAGGAGTCCCAACGCTCCTCCAATTAGGCTTTCGCCTCGATCTGGTTGTTGTGTCGGCTCTGGTTGCCACTGCTGCACTGGTTGCGACTCTCGTTGCTCTGCTCGTAGGTTCTGGCGCAATGCAAAGTCAATCTTCGAGTAGCTAAACTGCCGATCGACCTTCGAACCGTTGAAAGTAGTGTTGTCAGCCGTGAATCTTACACCCTCGACCTGCGATGTAGAACCTTTGGTTTTGTAACCAACCTCAATTCCATCTCTTCGTAACCTATCTTCAAGCTCCGCCCACGACTTCGAGAGTGGCACATTCTTGACGAGTGAATCATAGATTTTATACTTCGTCTTATCCTTACCACGCAATCGCTGTCGCTTCACTTTATCCTTACCATCGGCAAAGTACAATCCGTGCTTTCGGGTCAGCTCCTTGCAAATCTTTTCGGAACGATATTGGTCGTTAGAGTCGCTAATGCTGCGCCCATAATTATTCACTCGGTTGAAAATTATATGGCAATGAGGGTGCATCTTGTCGTGGTGACGACCGACGATATACTGCGTGTCGAGTATGCCCATCTTCATCATATATTCACGTGCGATCTTCGCCATCAGAGCATCGTCCAATTTCTTCCAATCCTGTTGCGAGAAGTCGAGCGAGATATGTCCGACTGGCTTTGTGACCCTCCGATTCATCTCCGACTGCATCTCAAAACTTTGCGCCATCGCTGCTAAATCTCTAATTCGAACACCATTCGAGTCGATCATATTTGCACTCTTTTTGTCGTCCATCACATACTTCACAAGCCCACCGAATGATGTGCCTTTTGTGATTTTCGCCATCATAGTCGTAGCTCATTTATAATCTCTCCAATCTGATCCGTGAGCCTCAAACACTCTCGATGAACAAGAGTGTAGCCCGCAGAATTTGCCTGCCGAGCGAGCTGATTTATATTGTTGTCCATACCACAAAGCTTGCGGATTATCTCCATCCTTTCGGGTGTAATACGTGGTTCAACTTTGCCATTTGTGATGGCTTGTCGAGCGTATTCACTGTTGCTAATCCCTGCCGATTTTGCACTCTTCTCTAACATCACAAGCTCCTGCAAATTGAGCCGAATATTGATTGCGTGTGTCCGTTTCTGCGACTCTTCAACTGTGGGTCGCCCACCTTTATTTTTACTTTTCATATCTTCGTTTTTATATCCAAACCATCGGGCTGCAAGTAGTTGTTGTAAAGCAACAACATAAACTTGCTACCTTAATTTCGAGGAACTATTAATGTTCGTACTCCACTCCGACAAGTTCTAAATCTAACCTCTCAATTAGGGTTTTGAGAGCTGGATTCTTGGCGATCATCTTCTCTAAAATCACCTGTGGTGAATGACCATCGAGGAGGAAGTCGGCTATGTCGTAACCCTCATTTCGCTGCTCTGGGGTTGCTACTTCTTCGAGGTGATTGAGGATTGAGACATCTACTCCTTGTGCTTCGAATAGGGGTAGTTTCGACTGCCAATATTCGGTTGCTCCGAGGTCGGGGGCTAACATAACTCTGCGACCTTTTAGCACCTCTAGGTTCTCACTTTTGAGGCAGCCGTTCTTGCCACCCGTTGCGATCCACGTAAAGTCGGGGAGGTAGTGTGCTGCGATTAGTGCAGTCTTTTCGCTCTCTACTATGGCGATGGTTTTCTCCTCGGCTCGGCTCAGTAGGTGCTCTCCGAAGAAGCATTGCTTGAGGTTGAAATTTGGTAGCTTTAGTCGTGTGTGAACCCACGTAATTGGAATATCATCCGATTTTACCCTGCGACCTGTTTTCGGGTCATAAAGCATAATCTTACCGGTGCGTGTTCTATCCTTAATATCCATCTGCCAGAACAAGGTTGCACCCTCCCAAACGGTGGATTTGGTCACTCGATATTTGCCCATCAGCTTATCGGTCACCTCCTTGCCAATCTGTGACGATAGGAATGTGAAGAGGTGATGCCCTTGGTGGCGCATTAGGGTTTTGCCCACCATCTCCGAGGGAATGTAGCTCGTCGGCTTGGGTGGCGGAGGGGTGTAATCTCTCTGCTCCCATTGCTGAGGGTTACGTTCAAAGTATTGCTTAGGTGTGAAGTGATAACCGCACTTATCTTCTCGGTTGCATCTACCTACATACTCAGGAAACACAATATCCCCCTCGCTATCTATATATCGCACGAAACATCTCTTATGTCCGCACTCTGGGCAGGTTTGGCGACTTGCCCCTCCTGCATATTTTTCTAATTTAAATCTGTACATTTTCTTAGATTTTAGTGGTGTCATTTTTGTCACTTTCGTCATTTTTGAGACTCAAAGTGTCAATAGTGACAATAATGACAAGGCTCTGTTAAATAATTTTGGTGTAAATTCCGTGTCGCTCCCTGCGGAAAAGTGTCGTGTTCTTGATGAATCTTTTGAAAGAACGATCATTCACACCTAACCGCACAGCTATGTCTACACCCTCGGCTGTGGTGAACGTTTCGGGTAGCATAGTCATCAGTTGTCGCTGCTTCTCGCTGAGCTTGTCGAACTCCGAGCCGTAGATGAAATCTACAACACGATTGGCACTCCTGCGGAAGTACTCCACCAACGCAATGGCAGCCTCCGTACTCTCGACACTGATAACATCTTTGCTATCCTCACGATATGCCCAACGAATGAGTTGCATCACCAGAGCGAAGCGATTAACGTATATCTCCAACTTTGCGTAGATGCCTCGCAACCGCTCATCAAACTCGCCATTAACAAGGTCGGCATTGTGACGCTGCCACTTGAAGATGCACTTGCGAGCTTCGGGGCTATATTGCAAGATTGTCGATTGTGTGTCGCCAAACTCATTTACGCCCAACTCCAAATCCATCAACGAAGTAAGTATCGCCTCCCACTTCATTTTGAGATCAGGCGAAACATCATCTTCACGCCAATACTCCTTTTTGAGGTTGCACGGCACGAGGAAGAGGATGCGATCCAAGAAACCATTGTAGCTTTTGTCTCCCTTTGCCAAATCCTTAAGCTGCATAGGTTGTATAGTTCCGATTACGCTCACCAACGACCGCTCGCTACGTGTGGAGTTATCCACGTTGCGCCTATCAATGGTGATTGGCATACCTGAGAAGTTCGACAACCAGAACTCCTCCTCCGAACCTTTGGAGTAGCGATTGAAGTTGTTGATCCACGCCTTTAGTTCATCGGCATAGAGGCACAGCCCACGAGGATTTTGCTCGTGGATAAATGTCAAGCCTTCGGGTGTGATGTCAGAGACGATGTAGCGGATTTGTCTGGGTGGCTCTGGCTGCTCGGTGACCCCTTGATCCTCTCGCTCCTTTTTGCTCAACGTCATTAGCTGTTGATACTCCTTGTAGTGTTGGCGGAATGTTTTGTAATGCTCGCCATCGAACTTGAATATCGGTTTCATCGCAAAGCTCATTGGGTGCGACTTATTCGTGCCAGCACTCCCCACAAGTGCGAGGTAGAGTAGTGGATATTCAACCCACCCAACACGCACCTGCACACAATGTGTCGCCCCGATAGCAACGGCAGCGGCAAAGAACATCGACCCAGCGATGAAGTCGAGCGGGAAGCCCAACCCCTCACCTGTGCCACGTGCCACCTTTTGAAACTGCGTAGGGAATACGTGCAGCGGAAAGTCAGATCCATTCATCTCATCGTGCTTAGCCATTACAGCGTTGATTACGCTTTCGGCTGTGATTCTGTTCTGTTCCATAGTCACTACGCTTTACGAGGTCTACCACGACCGATGATTGACATCTCACGCTCCATCTCCTCACGGATCTCTATGGAACTTTTTCGCTTGCCCTGCGCCACCCAATCCAAGAGTTCATCTTCATAGAAGTAGAGTTTGCGCCCCTGCTTGTAGTGTGGAATATCGCCCTTGCCAACAAGGCGATAGATTGTGGATGTCGCCTTTTGCAGAATTGCTTTTGCCTCTTCTATTCCGATTGGAAGTCGCTTAGCTGGTTGCTCTGTCTGTTTTTGATTTACGAGGAGTGATTTCAGAGTTGTTACCTCCTCGATGAGATACGCTACCGCCTTGGGAAGGGTCTCAAAAGTTACATCTTGTGTCATTTCAATTTTCTTTTGTGATTAAAATCGAGGGCAAATGAACAAGGTGATTCTCCGTAGACCTAATTCCCTAAGAAGTCTCTTTAAAGTCTCTTTTATAGGTAGTCACTAAATGCAAAAATCGCCACTACAACACTGTGTAGTGGCGATTTTAGGTGATCGTTGATTGTCGGCATTTACTCTTCTGGTGACAAATTGCGCTGCAATTTTATCACTTTCCCCTCATCGTTACGCAATTTCTTGCGGATAGTATCGGTGCTTTCAACATCTCTCAGGGCATAAGAGAATATTGATTGCAGAAATTCGGCTGTTTTGATCTGCTTCATACACTTAAAATGGTTGTGAATATTCCAACCAAAGTGATAAAGATCATTATTTGACAAGTCACCTGTATTGATTGGGTGTGCTAAATCTATAATTCCATCAGCATACAGCTCTATGTTTTGTAGGAGTAGTTCTAAATCTTTATTAGATATGTGGGGCGCAAATATGCACTGAGTATAATCAAGAGCAATCTGTAACTTCTGTTGCTTTTGTTCGATAACGCTATTGATATGCTGATTGCGTATCGACTCAATATCTACCGTTATATTTGTTCGTACCTCTTCTACTATCTCTATATTCTCGGTTGGTTGCTCCTCTTCAATTTCTATTTCAGGCTCGATTGGCTGTTCGGTCTCTTCTGTAAACTCTTCCTCGACGATTATCTCCTCTATTATGGGTGATGGTTCTTCTATAATCTCCACCACCTCTGCTTTGGGTGCATACTTACTGAACACCCAACAAAAAGCATTATATATTCTGAATTCAACCTGCAAATGCAACTGAATTGAGGTCAAGAAACTATAGGGACATAAGAAAAGGCGAAACAAATCGGAGCCAGGCTCAAATTTATTCCGCCTAAGCGATAAA
>JBCQWR010000001.1:32338-103095 GCA_047171945.1 Rikenellaceae bacterium
TTATATATTGATAACTTCAATGAGAAGTATATAACAGCACATAAAACAATCGTGCACCAAAATATAATTGAGACCTCTGTGTCACTTGCTCCTGTCGATATTGCAATTCTGCGTGATACCATTCCAATGCCGACTGCTACGAGTGATATTAGAGCATATAGTATTCTTTTCTCTGTTCTTTCTGTGTTCATTAAATCTATACGCCTAATATTATAGCTGGATCTATTGATAGCTTTTTGCTAATTTCACGAGCTATCTTTAATGTAGGCTCACTCTTGCCTGTTAGATATTCACTCACCCTTGAAGGGCTTACACCCAACATCTCAGAGATATTTTTCTGAGTTAGTCTCATTTCGTACATTCTTAATTTGAGAATTTCGGCAAGAGATGGTTGAGATATTGGATAGTGCTCCTCGTCATAATCAGCAACGAGATTAGAGAGCAAAACCAACTCAACAGAGTTTTTATCATCCTCTGGTGTCTCCTCTGTTACCAATGGTAACAACTCCTCGATGCGATCCATCATCGCACGATACTCTATTTCACTTTTTATATATCCCATAATCCTAAATTTTTGTGCAGTCAATTTTATCATAATCTTTATGTGTGCCTACATATCTGATATATACCATCTTAATCTTGAATTTAACAACGGCAACAAGTCTGTAATCATTACCCTTGATGTTGAATATGTATCGCTGATCTCCAATGCTATCGACGCTATTAAAATCCTTTTTTATATCAGCAAATGTCTCCCAATTAGCTTTTGATACTTTTGAGTACCACTCTTCAAGTGCGCTCTTTGCTGATGAATGTTTCGTATAAAACAGAACAAGCGTTCTGTGTGCAATTATTCTCATTGTCTCTTATCTGTTATGCAAAAGTAATACAATTATTCCGAAAAACAAAATAATATTTTATATTTTGGTATTTTGGTCTGTGTTTATGGTTATTCGATTTGCAGATTCACGCTTCTTCGAGCTGACCAAATCGGCATAGATCTGTGTTGTGGCTACGTTGGAGTGCGTCATCATCTTGCTAACTGTGTAAATGTCTGACCCAAAGGCTATTTGGAGCACTGCGAAACTATGTCTAAAGCAGTGAAAGGAGAACCGCTTGTCGATACCTGCCGAAGCTAACCACTTTTTGAGTGGCTTTTGTGTGTGGTGGCGTTTCAACCCCTTGAATACTAACCCCTCACCTCGCTCTCCGCAGAGTTCGAGTGCATCGAAATTGATTGGCAAAGTTGCAAATTTCTTGCTCTTTTGGGTGCGTAGGCGGATATTGTAGCCCCCATCGGGAGCTTTGACAATCTCGCTCCAATCGAGTTTGAGTATGTCGCTGATTCTTAAACCTGTTAGGCACGAGAATAGCGATGCTCGTTTCAAAACATCTATATCGCAAGGGGTTGCGACAAGTTGCATCAACTCCTCGTGCGTAAGATGTTCTCGCTGTGTGCTTTCGCTCTTTATGCCATCTAAAAACTCATTCACATTCTCCTTGATACGCTTATCCCGATAGGCAATTTTTAGCAGCGCACGAAATGTTGCGTAATATCCAGCAGCAGAGTTTTGTGCCATCGTCTTTTTGCCCTGCCTGAGTTGTGGTGCGTTCAAAAGGTACTCTCCGAACTTTCTGCATAGATCGATCGTGATCTCTCCAAAGGAGCATTTTCCACCCACAAAATTGTAGAAGTGGTTGTAGACAAACTTCCATTTGGCGTTCTTTTGGATAAGCATATCTTTGTAGTAGGCGAGAAAATCGCCCTTCATCTTATGCTTATCGAAGAATCCAAACTCCTCATTGATAATCGAAGTTTGTCGCATACAGCGCACCGCCTCTGCCTTATCGAGCATCTCACGATTGAAATTCAGCTCCATCTGGTTCTTGGGATTCTTATATATGTATATGCCGAGTGACTCCCTGCGGCTTTCCTTCATAGTTTCAGGAATTCGAATAGGAGGGTAGTAGTCGAGGTAGAGCGAGATTTTGTTATCCTTGACAGCTCTGCGACGTAGTGTTACTTTTGATATTGCCATTATATAATTATTGTTTTTTCAAATAGTTGGTCTAATTCGGATTTGGAGATTTTGATATATCGTCCCTCCTTAATCTTGGTTATTTTGTTGCGTCGAATGTGGTGTGAAAGTGCATCAGCCGTGAGATTAAATTTCGCCATTGCCTCTTTCATCGTGTAGTACTCTGGCTCTGGTGGCACAACCTCACCCCTTGCAATATCGAAGTGCTTCTTGGAGTAGAATGTTTTGTTGCCCTCTTTTTTCTTTGGAATACCTTTCAACTTCACATACTCATAAATGCTCCGAAGTGTCAAACCGTATTTCGCTTGAATCTCTGAGGCTTTATACCACTCCGTAATATCAGGATCAGCAGCACGCTTTGCGAAATAGTCATCTATGTGTCGTTTGCTAACGTGGGTTTTGCCCTGCTTTAGTACCTTTGGGATTTTGTTATCCTTGATTAGTCGGTGTGCCCAACTCTCACCAATTGCATATAACTGCTCTAACTCCTTTAGAGTGTAGAAGTCGGTAATCACCGCATTAGTCTCACGTGGTCGAGCCTTGTACTCGGTTGCGTTATCAAACGCTTGGTCGATGTCTGCTCGTCTTATTAGGGTCTTTCCGCTAAACTGCAACGACTTCAATTCACCATTACCGAGATAGCGATATATGGTCGCACGGCTCACCCCCAACACCTTTGCTGTTTGGCTTGGTGTTAGGTATGGCTTCTCGTCCAAATCGCCATACTCTCTCTTTGCCTGTTTCGCTATCGTCTCAGCCTCGACTGCCGACTGCTGTTCACCTCGCTTCTTCGCCTTGTATGCTCTCGATGAACAGGTGTGCGAACAGTATAGTGTGGTGGCTTTTTGTGCAATAAAGTCTCGTCCACACCATTCGCATATTTTCTGGTATTGTCTTGTACTACTCATATTATCAATCCTCCATTTCTGTCTCGTGGCGTCTCACTACGTCTCATAGCGTCTCAATTATGTACAACATACGTGCTTAAAATTCACAATATGCCTCTGAGTGCGCTATACGCTACATCTGCGGTACAAATATATGCCAAATATTGATAAATTGCAAGCGTTAGTGATAAATGAGCAAAAAGATAAACCTCTCGGAGTGAGAGGCTTTGATGGATATTGATAGCTTGTAACTATTTGAAAATCAGGAGATTATTTCCCAATGCAAAATTTTGAGAAGATTTCGCTGAGGATATCGTTGGTGGTTATGGCGCCTGTTATGGCGCCGATGTTGTGGAGGACTTCTCTTATCTCTTGGCAGAGTAGGTCGGTGGGGAGGCCTTCGTTGAGCCCTTTTTGGGCGGCTTTGAGGGCCGTTAGGGATTGTGTGAGCAGGTCGTAGTGGCGGAGGCTACTGACGATTGGGGCGCCTGCGTATAGGGCGGTGGTGTCGATCTGTTCTCGGAGTTTCGCCACCAATTTATCTACTCCTTGACCCTCTTTTGCGGATATATATATTGCCTTTTCCGAAGGGGTATATTGGTCAAGAGTGTCGATTTTGTTGATAACCTTGATCACACTCTGATCCTCTCGAAGTTGAGATAGGTCGACACTGTTGTCTTCGCCAATTTGCTGTGCGTCAACAAGGTGAATCACCACCTGTGCTCGCTCGATTGCCGAGTGTGTTCTCTCTATTCCCATCTGCTCCAATCTGTCGTTGGTGGTGTGGAGACCTGCCGTATCAATAAATCGGAAGGTGATGCCATCGATCACTATCTCCTCTTCGATAAGGTCTCGGGTGGTGCCTGCGATCTCTGATACCATTGCTCGCTGGTCTCCCAATAGATAGTTGAGCAGTGTACTTTTGCCGACATTGGGTCTGCCGACGATTGCCACATGGACGCCACGTTTGATGGCATTGCCTACGGCAAATGAGTTTGCGAGTCGCTCGATCTCCGAGGTGAGCGACCCGATGAGTGTAGTTAGGCGTGTGCGGTCGGCAAACTCAACCTCCTCCTCCGAGAAGTCTAACTCCAACTCCAATAGAGCCGCAAGTTGAACTAATTGTCCTCGTAGGTCGGATAGTCGTGAGGAGTATTTACCTCTCATCTGTGTCGAGGCCATTGTGTGTTGTGCTCTCGATGTTGAGGCGATCATATCTGCTACAGCTTCAGCCTGCGAGAGGTCCATTCTGCCTGCCAAATATGCTCGTGTAGTGAACTCGCCAGCATCGGCCGAGCGTGCTCCTGCCCCTAATAGGAGTGAGATGATCTCTTGGACTATGTAGTGCGATCCATGGCATGAGATCTCGACAGACTCCTCACCCGTGTAGGAGTGTGGCGCACGAAACAGGGTGACCAATACATCGTCAACCACTCTGTCACCATCGACAATCTCGCCATAGCGCAATGTGTGTGTGGCTGACTCGGTGAGTGGAGTGCTTTGGTGGCCTCTGAATATCTTGTCGCACAAGACTATAGAGCCATCGCCACTCAATCTAACGATAGCTATTGCACCCCCCGTGAGAGTAGCAGGTGCTACGATTATATCGTCTCCGCCACGCATCAGCTACCACCTATTTTGAGGCGTTGTCCGATTGATAATCTATCGGGGTTACGCAGGTTATTCCACCTAATGATTGAGCTTGTTGATACTCGATATTTGCGAGCTATAGCACCTAAGGTCTCGCCACTCTTCACCCTATGAATGGTGTAGCTTGGTGTGCTTTTGGCCTTCTCCACCGCTGTGGGTGAGATATACTCCTTGAGGTAGACCGAATCCTTCGCACTTATCGCCTCCTCGTTTTTGATATACTCAGTGATGTAGCGCTGTGGTAGACGCAACGAGTAGCTCTTTGTTGTTGCTGGTATTATATCTTTTCGATATTGCGGGTTAAGATCACGTAGGAGCTCGATTGGAATGTCGAGAACCTCGCTAATCTGCCCAAAGTGCATGATTTTATTGATGTGTACCGTATCTGTTGCCAACGGTAGAGGTGACTCCGCCACCTCAATATTGTGTTGCTGGTGGTAAGCATAGGCATATGAGGCGCCAACAAATGCTGGTACATATCCACGAGTTTCACGTGGAAGGTAGTAGTATATATCCCAGAATGTGCCTGAATCCTTGTCTATTCCCGAACGAGCAAGCGCCTTGTTGACATTTCCAGGGCCACAGTTGTATGAGGCGATTACCAATGTCCAATCGCCATATATTTTATACATGTCATTCAAGAACTTGCAAGCCGCCTTGGTCGCCATCAGTGGGTCACATCGCTCATCAACAAGTGAATTTATCTCGAGGCCATATGCCTTTCCTGTGGCTGGCATAAATTGCCAGAGGCCCACTGCTCCAGCTGGCGACATTGCTGTCGATGAGAGCGCCGATTCGATGATGGGCATTGCACGCAACTCTATTGGGATATCACTCTTTATAAGCTCCTCTTCGATCTCGGGGAAGTAGTATTGAGCAAGAGACAATATGCGATTTATAGTGCCATATCGAGTATTGGTGTAGCGAGTTATATAGCTCTTGGTCACATCGTTGAAGGGTAGATTTACGGGTGAAGCCAACTTGCGCAGACGCTCCGCATATACTGAGTCGGGCACCGATGTTGCCTCGAATAACGAGTCGGCAATGATGTAGTGTTGGCGGAACTCATCGAAGTGGTCATTGGCACGACGCTCTCGCCAAACACCAAGAAGTGAGTCCATCTGTACCATCGTGTACTCCAGTGTTATGGAGTCGTTGATTAATTGCTCCTCGGCGGTTGGTTTTTCGGCGGGCACCTCCACTACGAGGGGGATTAGGTTAATCTTTGAGATACTATCTTTGATGTATGTAGAGTCGGGTAGCTCAACTGTCTCGACCTTGTTGCGTCTCCATTTTGTCCAAAATTGTTCTGCAGCCCATGTCGATGATAGTGATAGGGTCATGGTTGTGAGTAGCGCTATGCGTAGTAATCTCATTGTTTAAAATCTAAAGTTAAGGTTTAGCCCATAGGAGGGCGAATAGGAGCTGTATAGAGGTGTGTTTGAGTAATTCACGGCAGGCTCAACGTGGAGCGAGAGATCGTCCGAGATGTCAAAATCCTTGAGGTGGGCATCCACATGGGCGTCGAGCACCTGCATGAAGTAGACTAATGCTGTGAATATAACCGCCATATCTCTATTTCGTCGATAGCTATCACGATAGTTCTGTAGGGTCGATGCCGAGTACTTTCCGTTAAACTCGTCGAGGGAACCATTGGGATAGTTATCGGGATTATTTTCGTAATCAAGAGCCAAAGAGTAGGCTGTCTGGAATCGTTTGTATCCACGATTATTCCAGTCGTACACATATATTGTCGAGGCAAATGCACCAATCACAATTGGTACACGCCAATAGCTCTTGTTGTAGATCTGACCAGCACCTGGGCAGATCATCGAGAGAGTAGTAGCCTTCTTGATGTCGGAGACATCGTTGGTGGAGTAGTTGATGGCGGCATCGCCCAAGAAGTAGATGTAGGAGGCGATCGCAGCACCCATATATAGCTGTCGACGGGTGTTGCTCTTGATCATCGCCGCTTGTACCGTGTTGAGCTCCTCGGTGCGAGTAAAGCCTTCTAAAATAAGGTTGTCGTACTCCTCTTGTAGCGGTTTGTAGGTCTTATTCTCGTTGACATATAGCGCAATACCAGCACCAATGGTACCATATAAAATTGGGAGTTTCCAATACTGCTTGTTGTAGATCTGTCCATATCCAGGCAACACTGTCGAGATCCAGCACATCTTCGAGAGCGACATTGAGTCGCTAAAGAGTGGTTGACGCACCTTCTCCTCTTCGCCACGTGCAATAGCATGGAGTGGTGAGGCCGATTTGAGAGCCAAAGGTGTGGCGAGAGAGTCGGGCTTAACGGGGTTAGCTTGCTCCAGCCAGAGTGAATCCAGCGCCAGAGAGTCGAGCGCCAGAGAGTCGAGCGCCAGGCTATCTAATCTCAGTGAGTCGCCGCCACTCTTTGTGGTTGCGGTATCGGGACGTATGAGCATACCCCCCTCGACGTAGCTCTTTGGGGAGCGACGTAATTGCGAGTATGCGCTACTGCAACCAATGGCAATTAGAAGTAGGGTTAGCGTTAATCGCCCTATTTTATTAGTAATTTTGTAAATCTTCATTAACTATTTATTGTGCTCCTCGAAGCGAGATATAAATGTATCTATCTCGTTGTCGTTACTAAACTCAATGGTGATCTTTCCACCGCCATTCTTAGCTCGTTTGATCGAGATATTTTGCGAGAAATAGCTCTCCATACGCTCCACCAAGCGGGCGTAATTTTCGGGATACTCCTCCTCAAAAAGGGTGATCGGTTTCATCGCCTTTGGGCTCTGCATCGATCGTGCCAACTCCTCAGCTTGGCGCACCGAGAGAGCCTTGTCGAGCATATGACGCATAAACCATATCTGCTTTGATGTCTCAACTCCTGCAATAACCTTGGCGTGTCCCATAGTTATAACGCCACTTTTGAGTGCAAATTGTACGGTGTCGGGCAAATTGAGTAGGCGCAAGTAGTTGGAGATGGTCGAACGTTTGATTCCCACCTTTGTCGAGAGTGCCTCTTGAGTGAGGCCACACTCGTTGATTAGGCGCTCGATGCTTAGTGCAATCTCGATCGGGTTCAAATCCTCTCGTTGCACATTCTCCACCAAGGCCATAGTCTGCAACTCCTGGTCGTCTGCCTCACGGATATAGGCAGGAATACTCTCAAGACCAGCTAATTTGGAGGCTCTCCAACGACGCTCACCGCTAATAATCATGTAGCTCTCCTCGCCACTCTTTTTGAGGGTGATGGGCTGGATGACACCCAACGAGCGGATCGACTCGGCCAAACCTTCGAGGCTCTCCTGGTCGAAATCTTCTCGGGGTTGATTTGGGTTTGGTGCAATTTTCGAGAGCGCAATCTTGGCAATCTCGCTCATTGGTTTTACCTTCTTTTCGAGCGATTCTGTGCCAAATATAGCATCTAATCCTCGACCTAATCCTTTTTGTGGTTTCATATTATTTTAGGCGTTTTATCGGTTGTTGCGTTCTCGTTTGAGGAACTCCTTCGCTAAATTCATATAGTTCTTTGAGCCTACTGCCGAGGCGTCGTAGAGCATTATGGGTTTGCCAAACGAGGGTGCCTCACCCAAGCGGATGTTGCGCTGAATTACAGTCTCATAGGCCAATTCGCCAAAGTGAGCACGAACCTCACCCACCACTTGGTTGTTGAGTCGATTGCGCATATACATCGTTAGGATAAACCCTTGGATCTCGAGCGAGGGGTTGAGCCCGCCTTTGACAATCTTGATGGTGTTGAGTAACTTGCTGAGACCCTCGAGCGCCAAGTATTCACACTGCACGGGGATCAATACAGCATCGGATGCCGTGAAGATGTTGACCGCCGTGTAACCGAGCGATGGTGAGCAGTCTATCAAAATATAGTCGTAGTCGTCACGTATCTCCTCGATCACACGCTTCATCACAAAGTGGGGAGACTCCATATTGGGTAGCTCCGAGTCGGCACCAACTAAGTTGATGCTCGAGGGAAGCAGATACAACTTCTCGATGTCGGCACTCTGCACGATAACCTCACGAGCCGACTTCTCGCCTACAAGACACTCATAGATCCCCTCCAAGTTGATATCGAAGCCTAAACCCGAGGTGGCATTGGCTTGTGGGTCTGCATCGAGTAGTAGTACTCTTTCGCCCAAGATGGCCAACGACGCAGCAAGATTAATTGCTGTGGTGGTCTTTCCAACTCCTCCCTTTTGATTCGCCAATGCGATAACCTTTGCCATATCTAAATTTTTACTATAGAATTATAATTTTGGCAAAATTAGTGAATTTATATCAAAAATAATAATAGTATCTGATAAAATGAGTATCTTTGGAGTATTAAATTAAAATGTTAATCTAATTTAGTTATGAGTTCAACTTTAGACAATCAACCACAAGAGCCCATTGAGACTCTCGATAATGGTGGTAAAAAGAGACGAATATTCCCATCTTTTATCGATCTTGCTGCAATATTTGGGGTCTACATCGTTGCGCAAATTATCGCTGTTTTGGCTATCAAAATAGCTATCCCTCATCTGTTGCCACATGGTGATGAGGCGACGCAAATGGCTTGGCTTATGCTCGCCTCGCAGATTATTTCGATGGTGCTCACCATAATCTTCATCTATGTGATTCGTCATGTGCGCCAAGCTGAAGCTATCACCATACGTCTGTCGCTCAAAGGTTTAGATCCTACGCTACTTCTGGGTGGGCTTCTGATGCTTCTATCGGCATCGGTTGTCATTGAACCTCTGCTCACACTTCTACCGCCCACTCCTCCTATAGTGGGACGAGGATGGCCTATGCTTGTTGCCGTGATTATTGGGGCACCTCTCTTTGAGGAGTTCATATGCCGTGGCCTGATCTTGGAGTCAATGCGCACTAAGAGTGGTGTTTTGATGGCGTGGTTCTTCTCATCGCTCTTTTTTGGGTTAATGCACCTCGATCCTACGATGGTGATCAACGCCTTTGTTATGGGTCTTATCCTTGGTTACATCTATATCCGTAGCGAATCTTTGTGGGCTGCCATTATCCTTCATGCTCTCAATAATGCTATCGCCTATATGCTTATCCTTTTGGGATTAGGTGATAACTTTATACTTCGAGAGGCGATCGCCTCGGATGTTATCTATTACGCTATCTATGCATTAGCCGCTATCATTCTTTTAGTTTCGATTCTCCTGTGTCGAGAACGTTTCAAATTAATGATCAAGCCATGTGAAGAGGAGAGTATGGCCCCTAAAGTTGATGAGCAGCCAACCATCGAGGAGGAGTAATTTCATATATAGCGATGAATTTTTACAATAAAATAGGCATACTATGCGTTTTTCTGAAGTAAAAATTCTACTTTTGTAGTTTCGAAATGAAGAGATTAAGATATATAATACCACTATTGCTGCTAAGCTTTGCCTCGTGCCGAGAGTTTCACGTCCACTTTTTTGGTGACCACGTGATGGCTGAAGTCGATGGTAAAACTCTCATGCATAGCGATGTAGTGCCTATTATTCCCAAAGAATATAGAGGCGAGGATAGCGTTATATTTGCAAAGACATATATTGATAAGTGGGTCCGCAAGCAGGTGAAACTTCGTGAGGCGGAGCGCATCTTCCTTAGCTCCGAAGCTGATATTGAGGCTATGGTCGAGGAGTATCGCCAACTTCTACTGATCAAAAAACTCGACGAGCATTGCGTCAATTCATCGATCGATACCACCTATACCGATCATGAGATCTCGCAATACTACCAACAAAACTCGAATAACTTTCACCTTGGTCGCAACATAATCAAGGGAGAGGTGCTACGCATACCACTTGGCGATAATCAAGCTCGCAAGATTAAAGAGCTCTTCGGCTCAACAGATCAAGCTAAGCGAGAAGATATGATCTCGATTTGTGAGAAGAATGGGTTTGATTTTGTGGATCTTACCCAATCATGGGTCGAAGCCTCCGAGATTCTCGATCTTCTGCCTTTGGTGCGTGGTGAGCAGAGTGATAAGATTCTCTCGCAGAGAGGAGCCCAACATATGAAGGATGATAACTACGAATATTACTACCAGATAGTTGACTCCCGAAAGGTGGGCGATGTATCTCCACTGGAGTGGGTGCGTTCGACGATTCGCACGATCCTTGCAACCGAGCGTCAGCAAAATTTGATTCGAGATAATGAAGAGTCTCTCTACAATAGCGCCATGAGCGAGGAGATGATACGATTCCAATACCAAGAGCGAGAGGCAAAAGAGGCGGAGAGGATCCAAGCGAAGAGTCTCGAGGTGGAGGAGTAGCGAATAGATTTAATGAAGATTTAGAGAATTTATAAAGAATAGAAATAAGAAAATAGATAATTATGATTAAGAGATCACTATTGCCACTACTCATGATTGCCATCTCGGCTATTGTTGTAGTAGCACAACCCCAGAGAGTAATTCTCGACAAAGTTGTTGCTATTGTAGGAGGCTCCTCAATCCTCTACTCCGATGTTAGCGAGTATGCCGACCATCTGGTGGCTCAACGCCGTTCTCAGGGCTACACCTCAGACCGTAACCCGATGAATGAGGCTCTCGAGACACTCATGTCGCAATCACTTCTCTATAACCAAGCCTTGGTGGACTCGATTGAGATCAATACGGGTGATATCGCAGTTAATGTTGAGAATATGGTTAATCAAATGGCCGATGAAGCTGGTGGTATTCGAGAGTTGGAGAAGCAGCACAATATGGCGATCTTCAATATCAAGGCTTCGATGCGTCAGCGCTACGAGGAGCAATACTACGCTCAAGCAATGCGCCAAGAGATCGTCGGCAAAGTGAAGGTCATTCCTGGCGAGGTGGAGCAGTTTTATAACAATAAGTCGAAGGATTCGCTCCCAACAATCGGAGAGCAGTATGTATATGCACATATCACCAAACTACCTTCGTCGATCGACGAGGCGAAGCGTCGTGTGAGGACTCGACTCTTGGAGATGCGTCAGCGTGTGATTTCGGGCGAGACTCGCTTCGACGCCTTGGCTCGCATGTACTCGGTTGATCCAGGTTCGGCCTATCGAGGTGGTGAGATGGATCCGCAGAATGCAAGCGCCTTTGTGGCACCCTTTGCTGAGGCTCTCGAGCAGCTACAAGTGGGGCAGGTGTCGGAGGTTGTCGAGACGGAGTTTGGTTTTCACATCATCGAACTTATCGATAAGCGAGGTGATCTATACCACTGCCGTCACATCCTACTTCGTCCCGTATTCACCTACGACGAACTCAACGAACCTACCAAGTTCCTCGATAGTTTGGCCTCAGTCATCAAGAGTGACTCAATAACATTTGAGGCTGCCGCTAAACAGCACTCCGACGATACTGCCTCAAAGATGAATGGTGGAATCGTCTCTAACCACGATCTTTTGGAGCGCTACGGAATGCATGATGCCAAGATGACCGTTACAAAATTCCTTAAGGAGGATTTCGGAAACCGAGGATTCAAGAGTATCGATGACTATATGGCTCTCAGCAAACTAAAGGTGGGCGAAATTTCGTCACCATTCTCGACTGAGGATCTTGTTGGAAATCAGCTCTCTAAGATTGTTAAGTTGGTTGAGGTGATTCCTCCTCACAGAGCATCGCTCACCGAAGATTACCTAAGAATCGAGGAGATGGCTTTGGTCGATAAACAAAATAGAGTCTTCGATGAGTGGTTCTCAAAACGTATTGACGCCATGTATGTCTATATCGCTCCCGAGTTCCGAGATGGCGAATTTGAAAATAAAAATTGGTTGAAGTAAAGATACAATATGCGCCGAATTATATCGCTGGCGATAGTTGTCATACTCTCATGGTCACTCTTCGATGATGTGCTTTTTGCACAAAAGGGCGAGCCAAAGATAGAGAACGAAGCCGAAAAAAAGGTTATAGACTTAACCGCAGACATAGTATACCCCATGACCCTCAACGACACCGTTGAGGTTGTCTGTTTGGTGGGTAACTTTGCTGCTCAACACAATGGAGCAATCATCACAGCCGATAGTGCTGTTCGCTACTCCGACAGACGTTTGGAGTGTTTCGGTAATGTGTTGATCAACAAAAACACAACTTATGCCTATGCCGAGAGTGCTGACTACAATGGCGAGATCAACGAGGTGAACCTCTATGCACCTATCGTAAAGGTGGTTGATGGCAATGCTACGCTCTATTGCTATAATTTTCGCTTCAATACTCTCGATAATGTTGGAATCTATGAGGGTGGTGGTGTGATGATCAACGGAGAGAGCGTCATGGAATCAGTAACGGGATACTACTTCTCTGATACTCACGAGCTCATTGGTGTGGGCGATGTGGAGCTCAGTGGCGACGAATACCAAATGAAGAGCGACTCGGTGATCTACAATACCGAGACTGAGGGAGCCATATATTTCGAAAATACCAATATCTGGAACCAGAAGGATGAGTACCTCTATGCCGATGCAGGTGACTACGATAAAGCGAGCGATCGCTACTCTTTCTACCTCAATGGATATATCTTGACCGACGAACAGGAGATGTGGAGCGACTCGATGGATTATTTCCGCTCGGTGGAACATATCTATATGCGTCACAATATCCAGATCGACGACACCACCCAAAAGAGTCTTATCTTTGGCGATTTTGGTGAGTATATCAAAAATCCTGGCGACATGATCCTTGTGGGACGCCCCTCGATCATCAACTACGATGCTGAGCAGGGTGATTCCCTTTTTATGCGTGCCGACACCTTCGAGATATTTACACTCAATCGCTTCGAGCCGAGCGACTCCACCGAGGTGTTATCAGCGACTGAGGTAGCTCAGCAGACACTTCAGGATATCGCAGCTGAGCAGGGTGCCGATTCGCTTGCAGTGGATAGCCACGACCATGATCACGACCATGATCACGACCATGACCACGACCATGACCACGACGATATAGCTGATCAGATACACTCTGTCGATCAAGAGGTTGATCAAGAGGTCGATCAAGATGAGCAGAGTGATGTTGTCTCCGAAAATGTAACGACCTCCGTAGCATCTGCAACACCTGCAGCACCTGCAACTGAGGCACGAGCAGAGAGGGATGATAATCATACTCCTCCAGGTGCTCCACCTGTTGGCGAGGTTGGTTCCTCTTCTCTACCTGAACCACCCTCAAAACGTGATATTGGACGACCCGATCCAAGTACAATGGAGAGCGGAGAACCCGATGTGCAGGTGCCATTTGTGAGCGATAGTCTCGCTGTTGATTCCCTCGCTGTGGATAGCCTCGCTGTTGATTCCCTCGCCCGAGATTCACTTCTCAGAGCTGCTGACACTCTCAGTTTTTGGCAGCGTAAAAAGGCAAACTATTTGGCTGCTCGCAAAGAGCGAGAGGCAGCACGTGCCGTGGAGAATGCTGCTCGAAAAGTGGTGCTCGATAGCATTGGACGTGCTCGACAGGTGAAGATAAATGAGAAGTTAGATGCTGAGAAGGCACGAGAGACACGACAAATAGCCGAGCGTAAGGCGAAGGTTGCAGCACGTGAAGCTCAACGTCTTCGTCGAGATTTAGCTCGAGGTAAGATTGATACCCAAGAGGCTGCAACTTTAATGGCTGGGTATGCCTCAGATAGTGTAAATGCTGTGAAAATCGCCGCCGAGCAGGACTCAATAGCCCAAGCTCGAGCCGAAGCCTTGGCTGAGCAGATGGCGCTCGACTCACTTGGCTTAGACTCTTTGGCCATAGATTCACTTGAGCGAGACTCTCTTTCGGTAGACTCACTTGCCCTCGATAGCTTACAGCAAGAGGAGAAGATAGATTCACTCTATCGACTCACCAAAGGTTATCGCAATGTAAAGATCTATAGATCAGATTTTCAGGCGGTGGCCGACTCCATGGCGACGAACTCTTTGGACTCTATTATTCGACTCTACATAAATCCTGTATTGTGGCATGACGAAAACCAGGTGACATCCGATATTATGGACATCTATACAGCTAACAATACTATTACTAAAGCGATATTTACCGAGGGTAATCCCGTGATGGCAAGCGAGATAGAGCCTGGTGTCTACTACAACCAGGTGGCAGGCAAGGTTATCACGTCGCTCTTCAAGGATGGTGAGGTCTACCGCAACGATGCCGACGGTAATGCGCAGACCATCTACTACATGCAGGACGACGATACGCAGGAGGTCAACGGCATGATGGTGATGGAGAGTGGCTCGGCAACCTTCTACATCGAGGAGCAAACTGTAGTGGGTATAACATATCGAGGAGAGCCCAACTATACAATATATCCTCTGCGTATGATCCCTGCCGACCAGGAGCGTAGCCTCAAAGGGTTTACTTGGCAGGGCGAGCGACGACCTACACAAGATGAGGTCTTTGATCGTACTATCCGCCCAACAATCCGAGAGGAGAAGAGTGCTCTTTCACGCCCCCAATTCCCTATTCATGAGGAGCTTAACGCTCTGCGTGAGGAGCTTATGAAGTCTCGCATATGGATCGACCGCACCGATGTGGTCAACTCGCAGGCCGAGGAGTGGATGGAGTCGTTGGGTTACAAGACGGGGCAACCTCGAGAGGAGAAAAAGGCAGAGTAGAGATGCAGGAGCCAATAAGTGAGATATTTCCAGTCGTAGATCCCTACGGCAATACTATAGGTTCAGCCACACGTGCCGAGTGTCACTCAGGGTCGATGTTGTTGCACCCCGTTGTGCACCTCCACCTCTTCAACTCCCAAGGTGAGCTCTACCTCCAACATCGCCCAGCGTGGAAAGATATTCAGCCCAACCGCTGGGATAGTGGCGTGGGTGGCCATGTTGACTTTGGTGAGGAGGTCATCGATGCTCTATTTCGTGAGAGCCGTGAGGAGCTTGGCATCGAGGGTTTCGAGCCACGCTTCGTATGCTCATACGTCTTCACCTCGGAGCGAGAGCGAGAGCTTATCAACATCTTTACAACTAAGTTCGATGGTGCCGTGAGCCCCACCGAGGAGCTCGATGGTGGACGCTTTTGGAGTATATCCGAGATCGTCGACTCGCTTGGCAAAGATATATTCACCCCAAACTTCGAGAGCGAACTGCAAAATATTTTGATTCCACACGGTGTAATTGAGATCAAGTAATGGAAGAGTTTAGATTGGCCACCAGAGCCGATATAGAGCAGATAATGGAGATCGTGACGCAAGGGCAAGCCCTGTTGCGCTCTCGAGGTGTCGACCAGTGGCAAGATGGATATCCCACCATCGAGATTATCGAAGAGGATATTAAGCGCAAGTGCGGCTTCGTCATAACGCTCGAGCAGCAGGTTGCTGCCTATGGGGCACTAATCGAGGGTGAGGAGCCAGCCTACACCGCCCTCTCGGGTGGTGAGTGGCTCACGCAATTCGACTACCTTACGCTCCACCGATTGACAGTCTCCAACAAGTTCCGAGGTTGCGGCATTGGAGCGAAGTTCCTCGAGGCGATGGAGCGAGAGGCCGCCGCACGCAACATACGCTCGCTTAGAGCCGATACCCACCGAGACAATAGCATTATGCGGAGCCTACTTACGAAGCATCAATTCACGCTATGCGGAGATGTCTACTTTAGAGAATCACATAGATTTGCATACGAAAAAGTCTCTTGCCATTAGCTAACGGTAAGAGACTTTTTCTTTGTGCGTCATTCCCGACTTGATCGGGAATCTACAAATTCTGCTATATATATATTATATCTCTCGTGTAGATTCCCGATCGAGTCGGGAATGACGAAATAGGTTGATAGTAATAGGACGATACTTCTGCCACTCGTTTATGGGTTTAATGCCAAAGGCATTAAAAAATTATAAGTGATAAAGCGGTGCGCAAATTTCTTTGCAGCACCACTTTATCACTTATAATCTTAGAGATGCAATCTCTAAGCCCAAAAGCGCAAGAGAGTATGCACCAGCGGAGGTGCTTTTTTCCGCCCGACGGAGTCAGTAAGAGAGCAACCCAAGCAAAACCTAAGCCCGAGTCACAGCAATCTTGAGAGGTTCCTCGTCGATCTCGGCGTCGACGACGAATGCACCTGATGGGCTCTCACTGCCCTTCACGCAGAGCGAAAGGGTCTGTGAGGCGATGTAGTCGGCATATGTTGCGAGGGCAGCTGCCACGATCTCTTTGGCCTCGATCTCCACGTGGATCTTGTCGGTCACCTCAAATCCTGAATCCTTGCGGATATTTTGGATGCGGTTTACCAGTTCACGAGCTACACCTTCGGCCTTGAGCTCCTCGGTGATGGTGATGTCGAGTGCCACGGTGAGTTTACCCTCCGATGCTACGAGCCAACCTGGCATATCCTCCGAGGTTATCTCGAAGTCGGCTGGTGTCACCTCGATCTGCTCGGCGCCCATGTTGAGGGTGATAGAGTCTGAGGCCTCAATCTCGGCGATGCGCTCTTGGCTAAATGTTGCCGCCATCGCTGCAATCTGCTTCATATATTTACCATACTTTGGACCGAGGGTCTTGAAGTTTGGCTTTATGCGTTTTGTGATGAGTCCCGTTGTCTGCTCCAGTAGTTCGATCTCCTTGACGTTGACCTCGCCCATGATGAGTCCCTCAACGCTCTTTATGTGGCGTGCCACGTCGGCATCGAGCACAGGGATCAAGATCTTGGTGAGCGGCTGACGCACCTTGATGTTGACCTTGCGACGAAGTGCCAAGACCATCGACGATACCCTCTGTGCGATAGCCATATTGGCCTCCAACTCAGCATCAAGAAGTGACTCGTCGGCCACAGGGAATTGCGAGAGGTGAACCGATGTTTCGGTGTTGAGACCACTCACGGCATTGAGGTCACGGAAGATACGATCCGAGATAAATGGAGCGAATGGCGCCGAGAGCTTCGCCACAGTGTCGAGACATGTGTAGAGTGTTTGGTATGCCGAGAGTTTATCTTCGGTCATATCGCCCACCCAGAAGCGCTTACGGTTGAGTCGCACATACCAGTTCGAGAGGTTCTCGCCAACGAACTCTTGGATCATACGAGCCGCAGGTGTTGGGTCATACTCCTCGAGCGAAGAGGTAACTCCCTTGACCAAGGTGTTGAGTAGCGAGATAATCCAGCGGTCGATCTCGGGACGCTTCTCGAGAGGAATCTGAGGCTCAGCGCCTGTGAACCCATCGACATTGGCATAGAGCGCAAAGAATGAGTAGGTGTTGTAGAGTGTACCGAAGAATTTGCGGCGCACCTCGTTGACACCCTCCACATCGAACTTGAGGTTATCCCAAGGTTGCGAGTTAGAGATCATATACCAACGAGTGGCATCGGCACCACAGTTATTTAGCACCTCGAATGGATCTACGGCATTGCCCAGACGTTTGGACATCTTGTTGCCATTTTTGTCGAGCACCAAACCATTAGAGATGATATTTTTGAATGCCACCGAGTCAAATAACATTGTGGCAATTGCGTGCAGCGTAAAGAACCAACCACGAGTCTGGTCGACACCCTCGGCGATAAAGTCGGCTGGGTAGACATCGTTGAAGTCGACACCATTTGACTCAAATGGGTAGTGTAGTTGAGCGTAAGGCATAGCGCCCGAGTCGAACCACACGTCGATCAAATCGGTCTCACGGTGCATTGGCTCGCCCTTTGACGATACCAAGACGATAGAGTCAACATAGGGGCGGTGAAGATCTACATTTGCGATGGAGTAGTTCTCCTTCGACATGTCGCCCACCACGAAGTTCTTGTATGGGTTCTCGCTCATGAAGCCCGCCTCGATAGACTTCTCGATCTCGCCCATGAGCTCCTCGATAGAGCCGATACACTTAACCTCGGAGTACTCCTCGGTGGCCCAAACTGGGAGTGGAGTACCCCAGAAGCGTGAGCGAGAGAGGTTCCAATCAACCAATCCCTCGAGCCACTTACCAAAGCGGCCGCTACCAGTCGACTCTGGCTTCCAGCGGATAGTGGAGTTGAGCTCCATCATACGCTCCTTGAGCGCTGTGGTGCGGATAAACCATGAGTCGAGCGGATAGTACAACACAGGTTTATCGGTACGCCAGCAGTGTGGGTAGGAGTGGGAGTGCTTCTCGATCTTGAAGGCTTGGTTCTGGAGCTTGAGCATCACGCAAATATCGACGTCGAGCGTTGGCGCATCGGCCTCCAGAGTGTCGTCGAATGCGTTCTTGACGAAGCGACCTGTATACTCCTTGTAGAGCTCTACATCGACGTTGTTCTTTACAAACTCCTCGTCCAACTCCTCAATCAAGAAGAACTTACCTGAGCGGTCAACCATAGGTTGCTCCTTACCCGATTTGTCAACCATAAAGAGTGGTGCGATGCCTGCTGCACGTGCTGCACGGTCGTCATCGGCACCAAACGTTGGTGCGATGTGTACGATACCTGTACCATCCGAGGTGGTTACGAACTCAGCTGTGATAACTCTAAAGGCGTCGCCCATTGGTTTTACCCATGGCATAAGCTGCTCGTAGGCAACTCCTGCCAACTCGGCACCCTTCCACTTGAACTCCTCGATGGTGTAGCTTCCCTCCATCTTCTTGGTGAAGTGCGTCGAGACAAGGTCGCTCGCCATGATTATATTTTGAGCCACTCCAGTGTATGGATTTTGGCACTTTATGCGCACATACTCAATCGCAGGGCCAACAGCAAGTGCTGTGTTGGATGGCAAGGTCCACGGTGTGGTTGTCCAAGCCAAGATGTAGAGGTCGCCCTCGACACCCTCGAAGAGCTTCTCGCTGAGCTCGTTGCGCACAACCTTGAATTGTGCTGTACAGGTGGTATCCTTCACGTCACGGTAGCAACCAGGTTGGTTGAGCTCGTGAGTCGAGAGACCCGTTCCTGCTGCAGGCGAGTATGGTTGAATTGTGTAACCCTTGTAGAGCAACCCCTTGTCGAAGAGCTGCTTGAGGAGATACCATAGAGTCTCGATATATTTGTTGTCGTAGGTGATATATGGATCATCCATATTGACCCAGTAACCCATCTGGCGAGTGAGCTCCTCCCAAAGTCCAGTATACTCCATCACCGCCTCACGGCACGCTTTGTTATACTCCTCGATGGTGATTGTCTTACCGATCGCCTCCTTGGTGATACCCAACTTCTTCTCTACACCCAACTCCACAGGAAGTCCGTGGGTGTCCCAACCCGCTTTGCGGTGAACGAGGTAGCCTTGTTGAGTCTTGTAGCGACAGAAAATATCTTTGATAGTACGTGCCATCACGTGGTGGATGCCTGGGACGCCATTTGCTGATGGGGGTCCCTCATAAAATACGAATGTTGGTTTTCCTTCACGTGTGGTGATACTCTTGTGGAATGTGTCGTCGGCATCCCACTCCTTGAGAACCTCACTTGCAACTGCGGCAAGGTCGAGGCCTTTGTACTCGTTGAATTTCATATTGTTATATTTATACTCTTTTTAAATTATTCAAAAGATTGCATCTCAACCAATTTGGCATATATTCCCTCCTTGGCAATCAATTCGGCATGGCGCCCCTCTTCGACCACCAAGCCACGATCTATCACCAAGATCTTATCGGCATTATAGATTGTACTTAGGCGGTGCGCCACCACAATCGAGGTGCGACCACTAAGGAGGTGTTCCAAGGAGTCCTGCACCAACTTCTCGCTCTCGGTGTCGAGTGCCGAGGTGGCCTCGTCGAGGATCAAGATGTCGGGATTTTTGAGAATTGCTCGTGCTATGCTCAACCTTTGGCGCTGACCTCCCGATAGTTTGAGGCCACGATCTCCAATATTTGTATTGTAGCCCTCTTCGCACTCCATAATAAATTGGTGGGCATTGGCCGCCTTGGCTGCCGCCTCCAACTCCTCTTGCGTGGCATCAATCTTCGCAAAGCGAAGGTTCCCCTCGATGGTGTCGTTAAATAGGATTGTATCTTGCGCCACTGTGCCCATAAGTGAGCGCAGCGAGTGTTGTGAGCACTCCTTGAGAGGCACCCCATCAATCAATATATCGCCCGAAGTGGGGTCGAAGAAGCGAGGGATAAGTTCACTGAGGGTCGACTTACCACCACCCGAAGGGCCAACGAGCGCCACCGTTTCACCCTTGTTTATCGTAAAGCTCACTCCACCGATCACCTCTCGTTGTCCATCGTAGCTGAAGCGCACGTTGCGGAATTCGATCTTATCGTTGAACCCAGTAATTTGGTGTGGATCATCGCAATCCTTAACCTCGGAGATGGTGTCGAGCACCGCAAAGATACGCTCACCTGCCGCAATACCTTGGTTGATATTACCAAATTGGTCGACAAAGGCACGCACGGGTCGTGTGATCTGCGAGAAGATGGCGATAAATGCCATAAATTGAGCAGCGTCCAACTTGCCATCACTCACCAAGGTACCACCAAAGATGATGATAACGGCAATGGCGCTCACACCCAAGAACTCACTAATTGGCGAGGCCAACTGTTGGCGACGTGCAAGCATGAGAGTGATGGAGGAGAATGAGGCGTTGAGATCTAAAAACTTCTGCTTGATGTATCCCGTAGCGTTGTAGCTCTTGATAACCTTCACTCCACTGAGCGACTCATCGAGTGCCGAGACGATCTCTCCCAATCGCTCCTGACCCTTGCGAGCTGGATGGCGCAACCTCTTGACGATCGAGCCAATGACAAAGGCCACAATAGGCAAGAAGAGCACCGAGAAGATCGAAAGCTGCCACGATATGGCGATCATCGCCGTAACGTAACCAATGATGAGAAGCGGCTCACGGAACGCCACCTGCAAGGTGTTGGTGATGCAGTATTGCACCACCGAGACATCGGATGTGATTCTCGAGATGAGGTCTCCCTTGCGTTGATCGCTCAAGTAGCCCACGTTGAGATCCATCACATGGTCAAACATCTCGTTGCGGATACGCTGCACGGTGTGAGTACGCAGACTCTCGATGGTCCACGAACAGAGGTAGCGGAAGACATTGCTCAAAAGCGACATTCCGATGGTCACCACAGCTAACATGATGAGCATATTGCTCTGCGAGAATACCTCACCAAAGGTGTGGGTATAGACGTAGTCGATCAGTGCGTAGAAGGTGTCGGTGTGGAGCGTAAGCTCAGGGAAGTCGTATATGGGTTGAAAGTCGAAATTCTCACGAAACATAGCGCTGAGAATGGGGATAATCATCGCATAGTTGAAGGTGTTGAATATAGCGTACAATATAGCATAGAAGAAGTATGGTATTGCATACTTCTCCAGTGGCTTTGCAAAGCCGAGTAACTTTAGATATGTTTTAAACATACTTCATCTGCCTTAATTAGTTCTCTGGCGTATAGCCAAAATCTGTTGTTAGCGCCCCTTTGTTGTTGGCCGCCGCCACGGCTAACTCATCACACCGATTATTCTCAACGGTTGAGCTATGCCCCTTGACCCAGACAAATTTCACATTGTGGCGACGGTATATTCTTAGGAATCGCTGCCAAAGGTCGGGGTTTTTTTTGCCCACGTAGCCCTTGCGCTCCCATCCAAATACCCACCGTTTCTCCACCGAGTCGACCACATACTTCGAGTCGGAGTATATCGTCACATCCGACCCCTCGAACTTGAGCGTCTCGAGAGCCACACATACTGCCATCAACTCCATACGGTTGTTGGTCGTAAGGGTGAAACCTGCCGAGAGCTCCTTGCGATGCACTCCCGAGAGCAGAACAATGCCGTAGCCGCCTGCCCCTGGGTTGCCCAAAGCTGAACCATCGGTGTAGATTGTTATTGCCGCCATTATTTGAGCGACTCTAACTGCTCCTTAATTGCTGCAATCTTAGCTTCAGCATCGGCCTGTTTGGCTCTCTCGGTTGCCACCACCTTCTCGGGTGCTGAGCTCACAAAGCGCTCGTTGCCAAGCTTCTTCATTACGCTTAGCAAGAATCCTTCGAGGTATTTGAGCTCCTCGCTGAGTCTCTTTGCCTCAGCCTCCTTGTCGATCTTATCGCCAAGTGGCACGAAGTATTGAGTTGTCTTGATGATAAATCCTGCCGCCATCGAATCCTTCTCCTCGACTGAGTCGATCTGCGAGAGGTTACCCATCTTGGCGATCACTGGCGCATACTCCTTTGGATAGTTCACATCCTCAATTACGCTCAGCGTGAGAGGCTCCTTTTGTGCCAAGTTCTTCTCTTTGCGCACGTTGCGGATCGAGGAGATCACCTCCGAGGCCAACTCAAAGCGAGCGAGTAGCGACTCATCGAACTCCTTCACCGCTGGCATCGGGCTCACCATGATCGACTCACCCTCTGCTCGGGGGGTAATATCTTGCCAAATCTCCTCGGTGACAAATGGCATGTAGGGGTGTAGTAGACGCATGAGGCGATCGAAGAAGCACTTAGTAGCGGCGAGCGACTGAGCGTCTATTGGAGCTTGGTACGCTGGTTTGATCATCTCGAGGTACCAACCACTAAAGTCGTCCCAGAAGAGGCGGTAGGCAACCATCAGCGCCTCAGATACTCTATACGATGCAAAGTCATCCTCGATCTGAGCGAGAGCCTTATTGAAGCGATTCTCGAACCACTCGATAGCCAAGCGGTTGTTTTCGCTCTGTGCCAACTTCTCGTCAACGCTCCAACCATTAACCAGGCGGTAGGCGTTCCAGATCTTATTTCCAAAGTTACGACCCTGCTCACAAAGAGCCGTATCGAACATAATATCGTTTCCTGCGCTCGAGCTTAGGAGCATGGCCATACGTACACCATCGGCACCAAACTCGGCGATAAGGTCCAAGGGGTCGGGTGAGTTACCAAGTTGCTTGGACATCTTACGACCCAACTTATCACGCACGATACCTGTGAAGTAGACGTTGCGGAATGGCATTTCGCCCTTATACTCATAACCCGCCATGATCATGCGTGCCACCCAAAAGAAGATAATATCGGGACCCGTCACCAAATCGTTGGTTGGGTAGTAATACTTCATATCCTCATTGTCAGGGTTGCGCACACCGTCGAAAACTGACATTGGCCACAACCACGAGCTAAACCAAGTATCGAGAACATCCTCATCTTGGCGAAGATCCTCGAGCGTAAGGCTCTCATCGCCCATCTTGGCACGTGCCTTGGCGAGAGCCTCCTCGGCTGTAGCACTCACCACGTAGCCACCCTTGGGGAGGTAGTAAGCAGGTATGCGTTGACCCCACCATAATTGGCGAGAGATACACCAATCCTTGATGTTATCCATCCAGTGGCGGAATGTATTTTTATACTTCGCAGGGACAAATTTGATTATATCTTCGGCAACAGCCTTGGCTGCTGGTTGTGAAATTTCGTCCATCGAGAGGAACCACTGCATCGAGAGCTTTGGCTCGATGGCAACTCCCGTGCGCTCCGAGCATCCCACATTGTTTACATAGGGCTCAACCCTCTCGAGGAGCTCAGCCGCCTCCAAATCCTTCTCGATGAGTTTGCGGCAGTCGAAGCGGTCGACACCCACATAGAGGCCAACCTTATCGTTGATTGTTCCATTGTCATTGAAGATGTCGATTGTCTCCAAGCCGAACTTCTCGCCAAGCATATAGTCGTTCACATCGTGCGCAGGGGTCACCTTGAGTGCTCCTGTACCAAACTCGATGTCGACATACTCGTCACGGATAACTGGAATCGAGCGACCAACGAGCGGCACCACCACTCGAGCATCGGCAGGTAGCCACGCATAGCGCTCATCGTTGGGGTTGACACAGAGTGCCGTATCGCCCAAGATTGTCTCGGGACGAGTTGTAGCGACGATGATATTTTTGTCGGTTCCCTCCACTGCATAACGCAAGTAGTAGAGTTTACCTTGAGACTCTTTGTAGATCACCTCTTCGTCCGAGAGGGCAGTTTGTGCCGATGGGTCCCAATTGACCATTCTCACGCCACGGTAGATCTTCCCCTTCTCGTAGAGGTCGCAGAATACCTGGATTACACTCTCGGTGCGAGCCTCATCCATTGTGAAGCATGTACGCTCCCAGTCGCACGAAGCGCCCAACGTGCGGAGTTGTTTGAGGATCACCCCACCATACTCCTCTTTCCACTCCCAAGCGTGGCGAAGGAACTCCTCACGAGTGAGGCTCGACTTGTCGATGCCCTGCTCCTTGAGTCGTGCCACCACCTTAGCCTCGGTTGCAATCGAAGCGTGGTCGGTACCAGGAACCCAGCATGCGTTCTTGCCGAGCATACGTGCACGACGCACCAAAACATCTTGGAGCGTATTGTTGAGCATGTGACCCATGTGCAACATACCAGTTACGTTGGGTGGTGGAATTACAATTGTAAATGGTTCACGCTCATCGGGTTCAGAGTGAAAGAGGCGGTTTTCAATCCAGTAGTCGTACCACTTCTTTTCGATGCTCTGTGGTGAATATTTGTCGGCAATCTGCATAATCTAAATATTAGTATTTTATAAATCAGAGCACAAAGTTACAAAACATAGTCTAAAGAGCAATGAAAAATTGCTCTTTTTTAACTATGAATAACCAACTAAGAGGTGCAATTACCTCTAATGTTAAGTTGATTACAGCTCTTCGCTGAGAATAATATCGAAGAGTCGACGTAGCTCTATTGGATTTTCGATCGCCTCACGCAGCTCTTCGAGGCGTGCAGCGTTGTCTGAGTGAGGGATGTAGAGTTTGAGATAACCGCCTCGAGCATACTTCTTTTGGAGGTGATCCCAAAAGCGCTCAAAGTGCTCATCGGCAGTTGCATCGGGGTTCTGCTTTAGCCCATACTGCACCGTGCGACGAAGCGTCGTATCGCACGAGATAATGCGGTCGGCCTCGGCCACGATACGCCCATAGATTGAGCGAGGGTCACCCTCCGAATAGGCTCGATGATCCTCGATAGCCTCCTGCATTGTGCGACGCTGCTCCTCACTAAACAGTGAGGCGACGAATGGGTCGGCAAGGAGCATCTCACCCGAGACTATGTGGTGACGCTCACGCCCCTCACAAAGTCCCACATCGTGGAAAGCGGCCACGAGGTAGACCATCTCGAGGTCGACATCGTAGTGCGAGGCGAGCGAGGCACTCTCTTCGATCACCGTTTGAGCGTGGTCGATGTTGTGAGCCTTGTCGAATTTAGCGTAGAGCGGTATGATCGTCGCCTCGATATGCTCTCTGATTTCAGCTCTTATCATCGCTTAGCTAATTGAGAGAAGTTCAATATCGAAGATAAGGGTCGACCCACCTGGGATGTCGTCAAGCGTGCGGTCGCCATACCCCTCCGAGGATGGGATGTAGACTCTCCACCTATCGCCCACTCTCATCGCTCGAAGCGCTATCTGCCACCCTACGATGACCTCACGCAGGCGGAAGGTTTCGGGGTAGCTATTGGTGCGAGAGGTGTCGAAGCGGTGACCCGAGATCAACTCACCCGAGTAGTGCACCGAGACGATGCTATTGGCCTCTGCCGAGGCACCCTCGCCACTCTGCAAAACTTTGTAGAGCACCCCTCGAGGGAGGGCGTGGGTGTCGGCCTCTGCCGCTATTGTTTGTAGATATGCCTCATTGCGAGCCACATACTCTTTATTAGGTCTCTTTGCCATTAATTTCCTTTGGGTTTAAGTACAATATATGGAACCATCATCTCCTCCATCGAGATTCCTCCATGTTGGAAGGTGTTGCGATAGTAGCGGATGTGGCGATTTGCATCGTTGTTGTAGACCAAGAAGTCGCTATTGTAGGCGAAGATATAGCTCGAGGTGAGGTTGCTCGCAGGGAGCTGAATATCCTCGGGTCGAGTAACCTCGTAGACCTCCTTGGCGTTATAGGCCAAGTTGCGACCACACTTATAGCGCAGGTTGGCTGAGGTTTGCTTATCGCCAGTAACCTTAACTGGGTTGTCGACTCTCACCGTACCGTGGTCGGTGGTGATAACCACAGTGTGACCACGCTCCGAGAGCATCTTGAGCATTGCGAAGAGCTCCGAGTGTTCGAACCACGAGCGGGTAAGCGAACGGAACGAGGCATCATCTTCGGTGAGATCTCGTATGATGTCGGTCTCGGTACGAGCGTGCGAGAGGATGTCGAGGAAGTTGTAGATCACCACCGAGAAGTCCGACTCGAAGATATGTTGCATATTGTCGAGTAGCTTGCGCCCCTGCTCGGGACGAATAATCTTGTCGAAGGTGAAGTTAAAGTTGCGGCCACTGCTCTGAATATTTCGGCGCAAGAACTCCTCCTCGTATTGATTTTTGCCACCCTCCTCGTGGTCGTGCAGCCACTTGTCGGGCATCAACTTCGAGATACCCAGCGGCATGAGACCTGCAAAGATCGAGTTGCGAGCATATTGGGTTGCTGTGGGAAGTATCGCACAGTAGAGTTCGTCGAGCGCCACATCGAAGTAGCCACGCAGATAGGAGCCAATAGCACGCCACTGATCGTAGCGGAAATTATCTATCAAAAGGAATGTGATCTTCTCGCCTTGATCCACCAATGGAAATACCGAATTGCGCATCATCGTGTGCGACATAATCGGGGTCTCCGAGGAGCGGTTGTTGATCCAGTTGTAGTAGTTGCGACGCACAAACTTCGAGAACTCGGCACCCGCCTCACTCTTCTGGTAGCTGAGCACCTCACGGATGCTCTCATCGTCGGCCTCGGCAAGCTCCAACTCCCACGAAACCAAACGCTTGTAGAGCGAGCACCAATCCGAAAAGTTGGTGGCCATCTGCAACGACGAGCTAATGCGCCCAAACTCCGAGCGGTAGTCGGCCGTAGTCTGCTCGGTAACCAGCTGCTGTGAGTGAACATTCTTTTTGATCGAGAGCAGCACCTGGTTGGGGTTGACAGGTTTGATGATATAGTCGGCGATCTTGGAGCCAATGGCCTTATCCATGATATTCTCCTCCTCACTCTTGGTCACCATGATAACTGGAGTGTCGGGACGTATCTCCTTGATCTTGGGGAGGGTCTCCAGGCCAGTCATTCCAGGCATCATCTCGTCGAGGATAATCAAATCGAAACTCGACTCATAGGCCATGTCGATGGCATCGTAACCATTGTTGCATGTCTCCACATCGTATCCTTTGCCCTTGAGAAAGAGCACGTGAGGCTTCAAAAGTTCAATTTCGTCATCTACCCAAAGTATCTTTACCATAATCCTATATCGTTTAAATTTATTTTCTAAAGACAAAGGTACGCAAAAAAACGATACGCACCGATCTTGTCCACACATTAATATACAATATAAATGCAAATTATTGCAGCTTTATTGTCTCCAGTATAACAAATACTTGCATTAATATAACAAATACTTGTATTGATAGAATTTTATAATTATTTTTACGCAATTTTTTACTACAGATTTAATCACAAAAAATATATCATGAGAAAATTATTTATTATTGCAACAGCATTATGTGCATCAATGATGCTCTATAGTTGCGAAGAGAGTCAAACTACTGATGAAGTAGAAAAACCTGATGTAGAAAAACCGCAAGATAGCGACGATGGCTACTACCTTGCCGATGTCGACGAGGAGAACATACCCGATGAGGATGTGTGGGTGATTCTCGACGAGAGCGCTACGGCCGAAGATTTCGAGGGCGTTGCAGCAGCCATTGCAACTCTCTCCGAAAGTGGTGATCGTGAGATCGAACTCGAGTTCCCATCGCTTAAAACCCTACCTGCAATCATCGTGGGCACAGACTCAACAAAAGCCGAAAGCGATCGTAATTACGGCGCCCTTGTATCTGTCTCAGCTCTTGACGCCACCGAGATTGAAGCGTGGGCATTTGCCTACTGCAATGGCTTAAGAACTGTCTCTCTACTCGCTGCCACAACAATTGGCGAGGGTGCTTTCTGTGGCTGCGAGGCACTCACAACAGTCGAGTTGGCAACCAATGTTGATGCACTTTTGAGCAGTATCGGCAACGATGTCTTTGGCGAAGTTTCAGAGAATATCGACCTTACGTCGAGCTCGGTGAACTACGACTTTGTTGTAGCCAACACCCTTACGGTGGGCACCTATTCGGCCGATTTCAAAAATATATCCCTCGTAGACGAGGATGGTAACATCGTAGACAAAAACTACACCGTAACCTACGCCCTTGTCAACATCACCGCCGAGAACATCCCCGAAGAGGATTTGTGGATCATCACCGACACCACGGCCGAGAGCACCGACTTTGCAGGATTTAGTGCAGCAATCGAAGCTTTGGCTGAGAGTGGTCGTGAGATCTCGGTGGAGTTTCCCAATCTTGAGGCTATTCCTACCTACGCTATTTTTGGCAAAGAAGAATATAACAGTGACTTTGAATCAAAGGCTTTAGTCTCTGTCTCGGCACCTAAAGCAACTTCGATTGAAAAGAGTGCTTTCCTTTATTGCTATGCCCTAACCTCAGTGGAACTGCCTAAAGCAACTTCAATTGGAGAGAGTGCTTTCTATAGTTGCACAGCCCTCACTTCAGTGGAACTGCCTAAAGCAACTTCAATTGTAGAGTATGCTTTCTATGGTTGCACAGCCCTCGCTTCAGTGGAATTACCTTTAGTTACTTCTATCGGGCGACTTGCTTTCTCTAAGTGCGAAAGTCTAACATCAATAGAATTACCAGAAGCAACTTCAATTGGAAATAATGCTTTCTATTATTGTTCTGGCCTAACCTCAGTGGAACTGCCAGTAGCAACTTCAATTGAACTTAATGCTTTCTATAGTTGTACAGCCCTCACTTCAGTGGAATTGCCTAAAGCAACTTCAATTGGAGAGAGTACTTTTTCTAATTGCGAAAGTTTGACATCAATAGAATTACCAGAAGCAACTTTAATTGGAAATTATGCTTTCTATAGTTGCACAGCCCTCACTTCAGTGGAATTACCAGCAGCAACTTCAATTGGGAAAAGTGCTTTCTATAGTTGCACAGCCCTCACTTCAATGGAATTGCCAGCAGCTACTTCAATTGGGGCACAGGTTTTCTGGAAATGTTTAACCCTAACTGATATATCATTGGCGACCAACGACGGTGTAGTATTATCATCTATAGACTCAGATGCTTTCTATGATGTGACCACTACCGACGTCAACCTCACCATTGGTGAGGCAAATAGCGGCTTTGTGAGTGGCAACACCTTGACCATTGGAGATTTTAGCGCTGAGTTTAAGTCGATCACCTTGGTCGATGGCAATGGCGAAGTTATCGAATCTTACGGTGCCCTTGCCGATTATTCTGCTGAGTCATACCCTCTCGATACCGACACATGGGTGATTAAAGATGAGATTGCTTCAACTGACGACTTCGTGGGGCTTCGTGATGCATTGATAGCTATATATCATGATGATCGTGAAATTGAGTTAGTCTTTCCTAACCTTACAACATTCCCAGATAAATGTTTCTCTGATCTGGACTCGGGGTGTAGATTCTCTGTTGAGGCCGATGTGGCAACTTCGGTTGGAGATAATGCTTTCGATAGCTGCACAACTCTCACCTCGATAGATTTACCAGCAGCAACTTATATTGGATGGCAGGCTTTCTATGATTGCTTAGCCCTCACCTCAGTGAGCTTACCAGCAGCAACTGAAATTTGGCTGTATGCTTTTCTGGGATGCGACGCTCTCACCTCGATAGATTTACCAGTAGCAACTTTAATTGCAGCGTATTCTTTCGTGGGATGCGACGCTCTCACCTCAGTGAACTTATCTGTAGCACCTGCAATTGGATCGTATGCTTTCTCGGTATGCGACACCCTCACCACAGTGAACTTACCAGCAACAACTGAAATTTGTGAGTATGCTTTCGATAAATGCCCAGCCCTCACTGAGATATCATTGGCGACCAACGACGGCGTAGTATTATCATCTATAGACTCAAATGCGTTCGGTAATGTGACCACGACCAATGTCAAACTCACTATTGGCGAGGCGAATAGCGGCTTTGTGAGTGGCAACACCCTAACCGTTGGTGACTTCAGAGCTACGTTTAAGTCGATTACCCTAAAGTAGCGTTAATCCGACCCGCCCTTTTCGTCATCCCCGACTTGATCGGGGATCTACAAAATATTGTGACCTACAGCGACTTAGTAGCAGATATTGTAGATCCCCGATCAAGTCGGGGATGACGCTAAGGGGTTAATACACAGCAGTAATTTTAAAGAAATAAAGCAAATCATTTTGCAATATAGAATTAAATAGCTACCTTTGCCGAGCATATCCCACGGGATGGGAGAGGCATAACAAGGAGGGTCGTGAACTCTCTCATTATTAATTATATAAATTTTATAGCAATATGGCTGTTAAAATTCGTTTGGCTCGCCACGGTAAAAAGGGCTACGCATTCTACCACATTGTCGCTGCTGATGCTCGTGCACCACGTGACGGACGTTTCATCGAGAAGTTGGGTACTTACAACCCAAACACAAACCCTGCAACTATCGATCTTAACTTCGATGCAGCTCTTAGCTGGTTGAACAAGGGTGCTCAACCTACTGACACTGCACGTGCGATTCTTTCGTACAAGGGTGTACTCTACATGAAACACCTACAAGGTGGTGTGAAGAAGGGTGCTTTCACCGAGAGCGATGCTGAGGCTAAATTCAATCAATGGTTGGACGCTAAGACAGGTAAAATCTCTGACAAGACAAGCAAACTTGCTGCTGATGCTGTTGCTGACGCTAAGGCTCGTAAGAGTGCTGAGGTTAAAGTTAGCGAGGATCGTGCTAAGGCAATCGCAGAGAAGAAGGCTGAAGAGGCTGCTGCTGCCGCCGCTGAGGCTGCCGCTGCTGTTGAAGAGGCTACTGCTGAGGCTACAGAGGAAGTTGCTGCTGAGTAACTTAGCCGAAGTTTGTCTTATGGGCAGATTTCATCATAGAGAGGGTCTCCTTTGGGGTACCCTCTTTTTTATTATTGATTATTACGGGTGCATCAACCTATTGCTGTCATCCCAGATCAAGTCTGGGATGACGTACACTTAGCTATTATTTCAAATCAAAGTTAACGCACCACTAATATTTATAAACACAAATTAACAAAATGGAAAAAGTAGCCAAAATAAGCAAGCTCTATGGTGCCGATGGTGAGGCGGTGATCAACCTCCTCTCGACATTTCCCGACAACTTTTCGCTCACGGATCCGATCTTTATCAAGGTCGACTCTTTGAGTGTGCCGCTCTACTTCGACTCCTTTGAGCGTCGTGGGCGCTCGAGTGCCGTGGTGAAGTTTGCCGACATCGACTCGGAGCGTCGCATAATGGAGTTTATGGGCTCCGACCTGCTGCTGCCCGAGGTGAGCGAGGAGGAGATCGACGACGAGTTCTTTATGGAGGATCTGGTAGGCTTCGCAGTCGAGATTGTGGGCGACGAGCCCCTCTCGGGAGAGCTCACGCACTACATCCACTCCGAGGTAAATCCCCTCTTCGAGGTGACCCTTGGCGAGCGTGAGGTGCTTATTCCTGCCGCCGAGGAGTTTATACACTCGATAGATTTCGATGGCTCACTAATCCGTTTTGTGCTCCCTGAGGGGCTTTTAGATCTATAATTATGGCACGTGTAGTAGTTGGTATTTCGGGTGGCGTCGACTCGTCGGTGGCCGCTCATCTGCTCAAGGAGCAGGGGCACGAGGTGATCGGCCTCTTTATGATAAATTGGCACGACACCACAGGTACGCTCGAGGGCGACTGCGCTTGGCACGACGATAGAGTCTTTGCCGAGTTGGTGGCCAAAAAGTTAGATATTGCACTCCATGTGGTAGATCTCTCGGAGCACTACAAGAGCCGTGTGGTTGACTACATGTTCTCGGAGTACGAAAAGGGGCGCACCCCCAACCCCGATGTGTTGTGCAACCGTGAGATCAAGTTCGATGTATTCCTTCGTGAGGCGCTCAAGCTGGGTGCCGACTATGTCGCTACGGGTCACTACTGCCGCAAGGCCGAGGAGATGGTCGATGGCAAGATGGTCTACAAGCTCTTGGCTGGAGCCGACCCCAACAAGGATCAAAGCTACTTCCTGTGTCAACTCTCGCAGGAGCAACTCTCTCGTGCGTTATTCCCCATTGGCGAGATGCTAAAGCCCGAGGTGAGAGCCGTAGCCGACCGAGAGGGTTTGGCCACAGCTAAGCGCAAGGATTCGCAAGGAATATGCTTTGTGGGTAAGGTCGACCTGCCTGTTTTTCTGCAACAGAAGCTCTCCAAAAAGGAGGGTAATATCCACGAGATAAAGGCCGATTGGCCAAAGTTCGACAAGGTGGTCGAGGATGGTGATTTGGCTGCACTGAGCGAGCCCTACCACTACACTGTGCGAGATGGCAAGAAGATAGGTACCCACTCGGGCGCCCATTTCTACACCATTGGTCAGCGCAAGGGGCTCGGCATTGGTGGCCGCAAGGAGTCTCTATTTATAATAGCTACCGACGTGGAGCAGAATGTGATCTATGTGGGTGAGGGCGATGCGCACCGAGGCCTCTACAGAAGAGCGCTCTACATCTCGCACGAGGAGTCTCACTGGGTAGACCCCACGCTGGAGCTCAAGGTGGGCCAATCGAGCCCATTTAGCGTTCGTATTCGCTACCGCCAACCACTCCAGGAGGCGACACTCTTCTGCCGTGAGGAGGGCTACTACATCCTCTTCGATGAGCCGCAGCGAGGTATTGCAGCGGGTCAATTTGCCGCATGGTATAGTGGCGACGAGTTGGTTGGCTCGGGTGTAATCGACAAGTAAGTATATTACGATGAGGTTGCTCCTACTCTTATCTCTTATGTTGCTTGGCATCACGCCGCTCTCGGCTCAAAGGCTTGGCATAGGTTACTACGACCTCGATGGGCTCTACGACACCTCCCCATCACGTTTCTACGACGACGAGGCCTACACTCCCGAGGGGCGACGTGAGTGGACTCAGGAGCGATACGATCGCAAGGTGAAGAACATAGCGGCTGTGATTGACTCAATGGCGCTCGACGTAGTGGGGCTCTATGGCGTAGAGCATCAAGGGGTTGTGCACGACATAGCAAAGAGTTGCACCCTCGACTACACCTACATCCACTGCACACGCAACTCATTCGATGGCCAAGATTTCGCCCTGCTCTACTTTGGCGACAAGTTCTTTATTGATGGGTTCGACGGCATCGACTCTCGGCGCAATATGGTAGCTATAACAGGGACTCTTTTCGACGATAGCCCAATTACGATTATCCTCTCACGCAGTGGCGACGATCTGCTCGCATATTTGGACGAAGAGGAGCATAACGAGTTAGTTGTAGTCTTGGGCAAACTCTACCAAGATGAGATCGAGAGGATGGGTTACACCAATACGTTACAGGCCAAGGAGCGACGAGGCGAAGGGAACTATGCGCTTGCTCGAGGATATGTGATGCACGACAGGATAGCGACCAACAATATCAAAAAAATCTTAAAAAGTGGTGTATTCATAACACCGTGGTTACTAACACCTAATAGATTATCTCCACTCCCAACCTTCGATGGAGATAGCTACGTGGGCGGTTACAGCAAATATCTTCCAATTTTCACATATATTTTTTAAATAAACTTTTTGCTTTCAATATTTTTTGTTATATTCGTAATCCAATATATGGTAATTTTAACAAAAACTTAAAAACGAAAGCTATGCCAAATCAAAAAAGAGTCTATACCTTTGGAAACAAGGCTGCCGAGGGTAACGGCAAAATGAAAGAGTTATTAGGTGGCAAGGGCGCTAACCTTGCTGAGATGAATCTTATCGGAATCCCTGTTCCTCCAGGTTTTACTATAACAACAGATGTATGTGCAGAATATTACACTCACGGTCGTGAGCGAGTAATCGAGCTACTCCGTCCCGAGGTTGAGCGTGCTATCGCCAATGTCGAGAAGCTCACAGGTCGCAAATTTGCCGACAAGGAGCTACCTCTATTAGTATCGGTTCGCTCGGGTGCTCGTGCCTCGATGCCAGGTATGATGGATACTATCCTCAACCTCGGTATGAACGACGAGACAGTGGAGACCATCTCACGCCTAACGGGCAACCCACGCTTTGCATGGGACTCATACCGCCGCTTTGTACAGATGTATGGCGACGTGGTATTGGGTATGAAACCAGAATCCAAAGAGGATGAAGATCCATTTGAGGTGATCATCGAGCATAAGAAGAAGGCACTCGGAGTAGAGATGGACAACGACCTCTCGACCGACGACCTTAGAGAGTTGGTTGTAGAGTTCAAGGCGGCAGTTAAGGAGCAGACTGGTTCCGACTTCCCTGTTTCGCCATGGGAGCAGTTGTGGGGCGCTGTATGTGCAGTATTTGGTTCGTGGATGAACGATCGTGCTATCCTCTACCGCAAGCTCCACGCAATCCCTGCTGAGTGGGGAACTGCGGTCAACGTTCAAGCGATGGTATTTGGAAATATGGGCGACAACTCGGCTACGGGTGTTGCTTTCTCTCGTGACGCAGGAACGGGTGAGAACCTATTCAATGGTGAGTACCTTATCAACGCTCAAGGCGAGGATGTGGTGGCAGGTATCCGCACCCCACAACAGATCACACTCGAGGGTTCACGCCGTTGGGCCGAGGCTCAAAAGGTGAGCGAGGAGGATCGTGCAAAGAGCTTCCCATCGCTCGAGGAGGTTATGCCAACCGTATATAAGGAGTTGTTCGATATTCAACACCACTTGGAGACATACTTCACCGATATGCAAGATATTGAGTTTACAATCCAAGATGGTAAACTTTGGATGTTGCAGTGCCGTAGCGGAAAACGCACAGGTGCCGCAATGGTCAAGATCGCTATGGATATGCTTGTCGAGGGGCTTATCGACGAAAAGACAGCAGTATTGCGTTGCGAGCCCTCTAAGCTCGACGAGCTGCTTCACCCAGTATTTGACACCACCGCCATCAAGTCGGCTAAGGTGTTGGTGAAGGGTCTGCCTGCATCGCCTGGTGCTGCAACTGGTCCTGTGGTATTCTTTGCCGAGGATGCCGAGAAGATCCTCAATGAGAGTGGCCAACGAGCAATTTTGGTCCGCACCGAGACCTCGCCCGAGGATTTGAAGGGTATGCTCGACGCTGGTGGTATCCTCACAGCTCGTGGCGGTATGACCTCTCACGCAGCCGTTGTGGCTCGTGGAATGGGTAAGTGTTGCGTGTCGGGTGCTGGCGAGGTGAAGATCGACGCCAAGGCTCGCCAATTTGTGATTGGTGATGTTACTGTTAAGGAGGGTGATTGGATCTCGCTCAATGGCTCGACAGGTGAGGTATATTTAGGTCAGGTGGCAACTCAAGCTGCCGACATGACTGGCGACTTTGCAAAGCTTATGGAGTTGGCAGCTAAATATGCAGTGCTCAAGGTGCGTGCCAATGCCGACACTCCAAAGGATGCTGCTCAAGCATTTGAGTTTGGCGCCGAGGGAATTGGCCTCTGCCGTACCGAGCATATGTTCTTCGAGGGCGATCGCATCAAGGCTGTCCGTGAGATGATCTTGGCCGACGATGAGGCTGGTCGCCGTGTGGCACTTGCTAAGTTGTTGCCTATTCAGCGTGGTGACTTTGAGGGTCTCTTCAAGGTGATGAATGGCCACCCAGTGACTGTTCGCCTACTCGACCCACCACTCCACGAGTTCGTTCCTCACGAGGAGAAAGAGCAACGTGAGATGGCCGAGGAGATGGGCGTTCCATTCAAAAAGATTGTTGACAAGGTGGAGGAGCTATCGGAGTTCAACCCAATGTTGGGTCACCGTGGTTGCCGTCTCGGAAATACATATCCCGAGATCACCGAGATGCAGGCACGTGCCATCATCGAGGCTGCAATGAATATCAAGGCGCAAGGAATCCCTGTAAAGGTGGAGATCATGGTGCCACTTATCGGAAACCACAAGGAGCTACGCTACCAAAAGGGTATTATCGACGAGATGGCCGAGACGGTATTTGCGGAGCGCAACGACAAGATAGATTATATGGTTGGAACAATGATCGAGGTGCCTCGTGCGGCGGTTACTGCCGACCAGGTGGCCGAAGTTGCTGAGTTCTTCTCGTTCGGTACCAACGACCTTACGCAGATGACCCTCGGATTCTCTCGTGACGACATCTCGAAGTTCTTGCCAGTATATCTCGATAAGGGTATCCTCAAGGCCGATCCATTCCAGATCCTCGATCGCAATGGCGTGGGTCAACTCATTCGTGAGGCGGTGTTCAAGGGTCGCAAGACTCGTGAGAATATCAAGTGTGGTATCTGTGGTGAGCACGGTGGTGAGCCATCATCAGTTGAGTTCTGCCACTTCGCTGGTCTCAACTACGTCTCTTGTTCACCATTTAGAGTCCCTATCGCTCGCTTGGCTGCGGCTCATGCTGCATTGAAGTCGTAGCAGCGTTTGTAGATTCCCGATCGAGTCGGGAATGACGCATAAGGAGGGGTCAGGAATGACGCATAAGGAGGGTCAGGAATGACGAACAAAGAAAAAAGTCAGGAATGACGTAAATAGGGTGACCCTCACTGATTATGTGATGACAGCCAAAGGTTGGCATAGATATACCTCTTGTAATAAGTGTTGAGCGTAAGCGTTCATAAGCTTATTATAAGAGGTATATCGCAGTGGGGTAAAGCCCACAGCACAATTAAAGCAGCCGTTTATAGTGGCACATCAGTAGCTCTTCGTTATTATCTCGCAGGTGCATGCCACCGCCTTGGCAATATTGCCACATTGAGCAGCTTGCGCAGTCACCTTTTTTAGTCCACTCTCGGTTGCGGAACTTCTCGAAGCGATTGCTCCACACATCCCAGAAGTTGTCACGGTAGATGTTGCCTTGCGAATATTCGGAGCGGATGGAGGTGCAGCCCGATATGGCGCCATCAATGCGAATTGAGGCTGTGCTAACTCCTGCTGAGCAGTTGTAGAATGAGCTGCGAACATCCCCTTCGTAGGAGCCGAGGAAGCCCTCGCAGGCGTAGCTGACATCCATGATGCCCTCTTTGCGGCACTCCTTTATAAATTGGAGTAGTGTGCAGAAGTCGGCGTCGGATAGCTGCATGGTCATATCGTTTGCGGCACGTCCCACGGGAAATATTGTGAATAGTCGCCAATTAAGGATTCCCTCCGATATGAGAAACTCCTTGAACTCTTGGAGTCGTGGGATGAGCGCAGGGGTGACACACGTTACAATGTCGTAGGCCACGGTGGGCTCGTGAGAGATTAGTCGTGCGGCACGTAGAGCGTTGTTGAAACTCTCTCTGTGGCCTCTCACGTGGTTGTGCTCCTCCTCGAAGCCATCGAAGCTCACCGTAATTGAGCGAAGTCCCGCTCTGAGGAGGGAGTAAAAACGCTCCTCGGTGAGAGCCATGCCATTTGTGACAATGCCCCAGGGGTAGCCACGCCTATAGAGTGAGGCCCCAATGAGTTCGAGGTCGTCTCGTAGGAGCACCTCGCCACCCGAAAGTATTACCAGTAGCTTGTTGGGGTCGACGTTAGGGGTAATCTGCGTGTCGAGTACTCCGAAGAAATCCTCGGCAGGCATATCCTTTTGGAGTGCTTCATGTTTGCAGTCGCTTCCGCAGTGGCGACACCGTAGGTTGCATCGTAGGGTGCACTCCCAAAAGAGCGTGCGTAGTTTGTGCTCGGTGACTCTATCTCGTTGCAGCGAGGAGAAGAGTTTGAGGGCGATCCTCTTGCGGAGATTTGGTCGGCGGTTCATCATAGTTCGTTGATTTTAGACTCCATAAGCTCCACTGTGCCCAAGTCGAACTGCTCGACGCCATCCACATCTTCGGCCTCATCCCACTTCACCTCAACCTGTTGTGAGATAAACTCGCCACCATTCTCCTCGCCATCAATATCGGTGAAGGTGATGGTGTGTGTGCCGTCGATATATGTTGTAAATTCGGTCGAGAAGGCCCCTTGGTCATCGGTTAGGGTGCTCTCACTGGCAGAGCTGACCTTTACCTCGATACCCTTGATGGGGTTGCCCTCGAAGTCGGTCACCTCACCCATAAATCGAAAGTTCGACTGTGGGGTACCATACATAACAGGTTCGTCAAATATACCTTCTCCGTCACTACAACCGCTAAACCCCAATAGGGTCAATGCGGATAGAATAAATCTACTTTTCATAATTGCCTCTCTTTCTGCTTATAGTTCGTTGATTTTGGACTCTATAAGCTCCACTGTACCAAGGTCGAACTGATCGACACCATCCACATCTTCGGCATCATCCCACTTCACCTCAACCTGTTGTGAGATGAACTCGCCACCATTCTCCTCGCCATCAATATCAGTGAAGGTGATGGTGTGTGTGCCGTCGATATATGTTTTAAATTCGGTCGAGAAGGCCCCTTGATCATCGGTTAGGGTGCTCTCACTGGCAGAGCTAACCTTTACCTCAATACCCTTGATGGGGTTGCCCTCGGAGTCGGTCACCTCACCCATAAATCGAAAGTCTGATATTGGGGTGCCATACATATCAGGAGTGGTAATAATATTGCCCCACTCGTCACTACAGCTGCTAAAACCCAAGAGGGTCAGCGTAGATAAGATAAATCTACTTTTCATAATTGCTCCCTGTTTTTCTGATGAATACTCTAATACATAAATGCATAGGATTTAGAAATACTGCGTGGAGGTGGTGGTTTTTTTCTTCGATATATTGATTTAAAAAAATATGATAAAATTAAGAAGTTGAATAGCTACTTATAGTATGTTGATATTATAGAGTTAATAGACTATTTTTGTATACTATAATACTCAATTATATGGATGATAATATATTGATTCAGTTTGGTTGTAACGTCCAAAAGTTACGTAAATCTAAAGGTCTATCTCAAGAGAAACTTGCAGAACTTGCAGGTTTGCACCGAACATATATTGGAATGATTGAGAGAGCAGAGAAAAATATCACGCTTAGAAATATTGAAAAAATATCGAAAGCATTAAATGTAAATTGTAAAGATCTATTATGACACAGTTGCAGGCTTTTATACAGGTCTATTTATATCAGATAGAATCACTTATTAATAGTGATCCAAAGTTGCTGGATGGTGTAAGTTTTCAATCAGAGGAGGCTAATACAGATAGTGAACTAAAAGAGTTTTTTAAGACGTTTATATTAGCAAATAACTCTTTAACAGAAGAGTATCTTTTTAATGTTGAGATAATAGGTGTTGATAAGGTTGCGGTTTTATATGCCAAAGAGGATCTTTGTAAATATAAAATAGAGCGAGTGTATCTGCCTTCGGAATTAACCAATGAGCATAAGGTGATAATAAAGTCTGAAAAGAGAGGAGTCTATACAAATCCAGATATTTTTATCTTGGTCTCTGATGGTAGCGAGCATAAATATGTTTCAAGTGAGTTGAAGTCTACTAAGAGTGACAAAATACCAGGCTCCAGTGTGCAGCAGGTATCTCCGTATGAATGGGTGATCTTTGTGCAACATATGAAAGAGGTTTTTAGGGTTACAACAGGTCAATACTTAAATAGTATCACAAGTGTATTGCCATTCCCAGATAGAAGCCCCAGGCCTCAAATTGGATTTAATATACTCGATGGGTGGAATAGCAGAAATAGAGTAGTTGACAAAGAGAAGTTAACGATAGATTATAGCAAGGATGATAACACTTCAAAGCTATCTATTCTCGAAAATTGGCATGGTTTCTTGGTGAATGAGTGGTTGACTACAGTTTGCGATAAAGATGTAAGTGATAATGAGAAGTGGTTTAATCACACTATTCGGCTCTACTCTTTGGCTCTTGTAGAGCATTATAATAGTTTGAGTGATGAGGCAAGGGTAGAGTTTGTAAAGAGACTTATTGAGAAAACTAAATTATAGACTCCCCAAAATATCTTTTCCAGTTAGATTCTATTTTTTTTGCAATGTGGTATGCCAATAATGGTGGTACAGCATTGCCCACTAATTTATAGGCAGATGATGGGCTGACTGTAAATTTTGAACGGCCACTCGTTGATTCAATAACAAAGTTGTAATCATCAGGGAATGTTTGTATTCGTGCACATTCTCTAAGTGTTAGCCGACGTTCGCACAATCCTTTGTTTAGCTCAGACGTGTGTTTTCCTCCATGCTCCTTGGATAGTCGTCTGAACTCAATGTTGCCATGATGTTCAGATCGGATGGTAGGCGCAAGATTATTAAGATCTACCTCTTTTTGCCCTTGGCAATGGCTACCCATAAATTTAGCTTTTGAATAAAACTTTTGGGAGCTGTCATCTGTCGATTCTGGTTCGCATAGATCGGTTAGAACCTCTTTTGCAGCTACAAAATGTTCTAATGCAGCATTGTTGAAAAGGTTTGCTGACTCACTCTTGAGTAGGTGAGTTGCTCGAGGGTATGGATTATACTCGTCTATTATATAATTGTCGGACAACTTTTTAATTGCATCTGCTGTTAAGGCTGACCTCTTAAATCCGATAAAGAAGATTCTTTCTCGTGATTGTGGTACGCCATATCTGCCAGCATGTAATATTTGGGGTTCTACAACGATGTAGCCGTTGCCTCCAATTTTAGAGAAGTCGGATTGAATAGTTCGTTTTATATCTCCTAAATTTGCAAGTCCTTTTACATTCTCGGCAATGAAAATATTTGGTAATGTTAGTTCAATAACCTCTTTCATCCAAATATATAGTTTGCCCCTTGTCTCCTCTGTTGGCAGGTCGTCTGTTTTAGCTTTTCCGTTGTGATCTTTGTGGGAGTTGAATCCATTTCTCTTTCCCGAGACACTGAAGTCTTGGCAAGGGAAACCTCCAATCACAATATTAATATTTGAGGGTAATGCGTTTTGGTTACCCTCTTTATACTCTTTTACAATATCGACAATGCTTTTTATGTGGTATAGGTGTGATACATCATATCCTCTTTTGCGGCTAAAATAATCTGCCCAAACAGTTTTTGCATCAGATACTATGTCATTTGCAAAAACTGTTTCGAAAGCAGTCTCTTTTAGTGTGTAGTATTTATCATCTTCATGAGCAATGTAGTCATGGGCAATGCTTTTGTTTAAGGTTGATTTTAATATTTTAAATCCGCCCTCAAATCCAATGTCCATTCCACCACCACATGAAAATAAAGATAGTATACTTTTCTTTTTATTTTGTAACATAAGGATATGGTAATCTGCTCCTACTTCTTCAAAAAGCAAGTCTTGAGTACAATGCCTGAGCCATCAATGCGGCAGTCGACCTCTTCGGGGTTGTCGGTTAGGCGGATGCTTTTGACTTTGGTGCCTCGTTTGATTACCATCGACGAGCCCTTCACTTTGAGATCCTTGATCACCGTTACAGCGTCGCCATCGGCAAGTTCAGCGCCATTGCTGTCGACTGGGGTTTTGGGGGCTGCATCGGCTGCGTCGCTCTCGGTCCACTCGTTTTGGCAATCCATACATACGTTTAACATTCCATCGAAGTAGGTGCTCTCGGAGCTGCATTTAGGGCAGATTAGTATATCGCTCATTTTTTTTAATGTTATTTGTTTAGCACAAAAGTAGTAATATATATGTAAATTTAAAATTTATTCGTAAATTTGCGTGGTTAAAAGATAATTAATAAGAGATATTAGGTATGAGCATCGAACTCAGCGAACAGGAACTTTTGCGTCGTCAATCATTAGAGGCGCTACGAAATTTGGGTATAGAGCCCTATCCAGCAGCCCGTTACGAGGTTAGCACAACCGCACAACAGATCATCGAGAACTTCGATAGCACACCCGAGGAGTTCAAAGAGATTACCATTGCAGGACGCATCATGACACGTCGCATCATGGGTTCAGCGGCATTCTTCGAGATTCAAGATCATACGGGTCGTATCCAGGTCTATATTCGTCGTGACGACGTCTGCCCCGAGGGAGATCCTACGCTCTACAATACAGTATTCAAGAAACTATTAGATATTGGCGACTTCGTTGGTGTTGAGGGATTTGCATTCCGCACCAACACAGGTGAGTTGTCGGTTCACTGCAATAAGTTCACCGTGCTCTCTAAGTCGATCCGCCCTCTTCCAATCGTCAAGGAGAAGGATGGTAAGGTATTTGATGCCTTCACCGATCCCGAGGTGCGCTACCGTCAACGTTATGTCGACTTGGTGGTTAACCCCGACGTGCGAGATGTATTTGTGAAGCGTGCCAAGATCATCGCAACAATGCGTGAGTTCTTCAACTCGAAGGGCTACTTGGAGGTGGAGACCCCAATCTTGCAGCCAATTCCTGGTGGTGCCTCGGCTCGTCCATTTATTACCCACCATAACACACTCGATATGCCGCTCTACTTGCGTATCGCCAATGAGTTGTACCTCAAGAAGCTTATCGTGGGTGGCTTCGATGGAGTCTACGAGTTTGGTAAGGATTTCCGCAACGAGGGAATGGACCGCACTCACAACCCAGAGTTCACCGTAATGGAGATCTATGTGGCATACAAAGATTACTTGTGGATGATGGAGTTCGTCGAGACAATGCTCGAGAAGGTGGCTGTAGCTACCAACGGCACTACGGAGCTCACCATTGGTGATCGTGCCATCTCATTCAAGGCGCCATTCCGTCGCCTCTCGATGACCGATGCCATCAAGGAGAAGACAGGTTTCGACATCACTGGCAAGAGCGAAGATGAACTTCGTGCAGCTTGCAAGGAGCTCAATGTTGAGATCGACGAGACATTTGGTAAGGGAAAACTTATCGACGCCCTCTTTGGTCAATTCTGCGAGGAGGAGCTTATCCAACCAACATTCATCACCGACTACCCAATCGACATGTCGCCACTCTGTAAGCGTCACCGCTCTAACCCCGATCTCACGGAGCGCTTCGAGCTCTTCGTCAATGGCAAGGAGCTATGTAACGCCTACTCGGAGCTCAACGACCCAATCGACCAGTTGGCACGTTTCCAAGATCAATTGAAGCTCTCGGAGAAGGGTGACGATGAGGCGATGTTCATCGACATGGATTTCGTGCGTGCGTTGGAGTATGGAATGCCTTCGTGCTCGGGTATGGGTATCGGCATCGACCGCTTGACGATGTTTATGACCAACCAATCGTCGATCCAAGATGTCTTGTTCTTCCCACAGATGCGTCCCGAGAAGCGAGTTGTGAGTGATCCCGTGGAGGCATATACCGCAATCGGAGTTCCCGAGGAGTGGGTGGCGCCAATCCAGAAGATGGGCTACATCACCGTGGAGTCGCTCAAGAAGTTGGAGGGTGGTAAGTTCTTCAACGAGATGTGTGGATTTAATAAGAAAAACAGACTCGGACTCAAAGCTCCATCAATTGATGTGGTGAAGGGCTGGTGCGAGTAGATGATAGACAAACAAAACAATAACTAAAAATAGTAAAACAATGAGAAAGAAAATCGTTGCAGGAAACTGGAAAATGAATACCCTTCCTTCGGAGGGTGTAGAGCTTGCTAAAGGTGTAGCAGCTGGCAAAGAGAGTGTATGTTCATGCGTTAACTTCATCGTATGTCCTCCATTCACACACATCGCAGCAGTAGCTGAGACCCTCAAAGGTACAGGTATCGCAGTAGGTGCACAAAACTGTGCTGCTGAGACTAAGGGTGCCTACACTGGTGAGGTTGCAGCATCTATGATCGCAGCACTTGGTTGCGAGTATGTGATCTTGGGACACTCTGAGCGTCGTGAGTATTATGGTGAGACCTCTGAGACTCTCAACAAGAAGATCGCTCAAGTATACGCTAATGGTCTTACTCCAATCTACTGTGTAGGTGAGGTGAAAGAGGAGAGAGAGAATGGCACATACTTCGACGTAGTGAAGGCTCAAATCGAGGAGGTTGTATTTGGTCTTAGCGAGGAGCAATTCTCATCGCTTGTTATCGCATACGAGCCAGTTTGGGCAATCGGTACAGGCCTTACTGCATCTGCTGACCAAGCTGAGGAGATCCACGCATATATCCGTGAGGTGTTGGCATCTAAGTTTGGTGCTGCTGCCGAGAATGCAGCTATCCTCTATGGTGGCTCTTGCAAGCCAAGCAACGCTGAGGAGATCTTCGCTAAGCCAAACGTAGATGGTGGTCTTATCGGTGGTGCTGCATTGGTTGCTGAGGATTTCTTGGGAATTGGTAAGGGCTTCAAAGCGTAACTCTTGATGCAGTAAAAACATACTGAGATAGAAAATTTTCTTATAAATTGGTCAACCAGTTGACTATTTTGGTCTGTTTTTTGCTTTAAAAGAGGTGGTAGCTATAAATATAGTATAAAAATTTTAAAAAACTTTTGGTTATTATATATAAAGTGAGTAATTTTGCGTTGAAATTTAGAGCTAAAAAGTTTTTTAATAAATAATAATAAATTTAAAATTATGTCAACAATTAAGATTGGTATCAACGGTTTTGGCCGTATTGGTCGTTTGGTTTTCCGTGCAGCTTGCACAAACGAGAATGTAGAGGTAGTAGGTATTAACGACCTTATCTCTGTAGAGTACATGGCTTACATGCTTAAGTACGATTCAGTTCACGGTAAATTCGCTGGTACTGTTGATTTCAACGAGAATGAGCTTATCGTAAATGGTAAGGCAATCCGTGTTACTGCTGAGCGCAACCCAGCTGACCTTAAGTGGGATGCAGTAGGTGCTGAGTATGTAGTTGAGTCTACAGGTCTTTTCCTCACTGAGGAGACTGCAGCTAAGCACATCGAGGCTGGTGCTAAGTATGTTGTTATGTCAGCTCCTTCTAAGGATGCTACTCCAATGTTCGTTTGCGGTGTTAACACTGATACTTACGCAGGTCAAAAGATCGTTTCTAACGCATCTTGTACTACTAACTGTTTGGCTCCAGTAGCTAAGGTTCTTAACGACAAGTTCGGTATCGTAGAGGGTCTTATGACAACTGTTCACGCTACAACTGCAACTCAAAAGACTGTTGACGGTCCATCTATGAAGGACTGGAGAGGTGGTCGTGCTGCTGGTGGCAACATCATCCCATCTTCTACAGGTGCTGCTAAAGCTGTAGGTGTTGTTATCCCAGAGCTTAAAGGCAAACTTACAGGTATGGCTTTCCGTGTTCCAACTCTCGATGTATCTGTAGTTGACCTTACAGTACGTTTGGAGAAGCCAGCTACTTACTGCGAGATCAAGGCTGCTATCAAGGCTGCTTCTGAGAACGAGATGGCTGGTATCTTGGGCTACACTGAGGATGCAGTAGTATCTACTGACTTCACAGGCGACGCTCGTACTTCTATCTTCGACGCTGACGCTGGTATCGCTCTTAACGATAACTTCGTTAAGGTTGTATCTTGGTACGACAACGAGTGGGGTTACTCTAACAAAGTTGTTATGCTTATCGAGAAGATGGCTGCTTACAACGCATAATTCTGCAAGATCCCGAGAGGTGGGGCTCAGCTATAGCTAGATGTAACTGAGTCGCAACCCTCTCAACAATAATCAGATGATCAACGGGTTTCAATACCTGTTGATCATCTTTTTTTTGTTTGCTTGGTTTCGTTTCTTACTGACTCCGTCGGGCGGGGTGCTCCCCGCTGAGCTGTACTTTTCCTTGCGCTTTTGGGCTTAGAGATTGCATCTCTAAGATTATAAGTGATAAAGCGGTGCCACAAAGAAATTTGCGCACCGCTTTATCACTTATAATTTTTTAATGCCTTTGGCATTAAACCCATAAGCGAGTGGCAGAAGTATCGTCCTATTACTATCAACCTATTTCGTCATTCCCGACTTGATCGGGAATCTACACGAGAGATAATAATATATATATAGCAGAATTTGTAGATTCCCGATCAAGTCGGGAATGACGTAATAGGGGGCGGGAATGACGTAATAGGGAGAACCTCACTGATTATGTAGGGGCCAAAGCCCCCACAAAATCAGTGCAACAAAAAAGAACAAAAACGACAGTTTTTGAATCCAAGCTCGCTTGGCGGCCGCACCGCAAGGGCAGTAAGTAAGCAACCACCCAAGCAACCACCCCAAGCAACCACCCCAAATTAAGCCTCAAAAGTAGATAATCGACCCTATTTATAGAACTTATTGGCTTTGAGATTCAAAAAGAGTGGGTTATTTAGATTAATATGATTATATTTGTCATGGAGAACATATAAAAACAAAGGCAATTACTATGGAGAAGTTATTTAAAATTGATTTCAGTCACTATGATACTCTAAGTGAGATTAGCTCGGATGATCGTCTGCTCATCGACGAGGCTAAGGCGATGACCAAAAAGTCATTTGCCCCCTACTCTTCATTCTGTGTAGGAGCTTCGGCACGTCTGCGTAGCGGTAAGATTATTCATGGCTGCAACGTGGAGAGCGAGGTCTACCCTGCGGGTCTATGTGCTGAGCGCACGCTCTTGTTCTATGCTCAATCGAACCATGGCGATGACCCTATTGAGGCGTTGGCTGTCGCTTCGGTGCCCGATGAGCGGGAGGTCTATCCATGCGGTCAATGTCGCCAGGTGTTGGTCGATACGGAGCGTCGTCAGGGGTCGCCCATACGCATTATTATGAGCGGTCGTGACTCGGCCACTGTAGTTAATAGTGCCGAAGATCTATTGCCATTCACCTTTAAGCTATAAGATGTTTCACGCAGAAGATATAATTTACGAAGATAACCACCTTTTAGCCGTCAATAAACGATGTGGCGACTTGGTGCAGCCCGATCCCAATGGGGAGAGTGCCCTTGAGGATCAGGTCAAGGCATATATAAAGGTGCGAGATAATAAACCTGGAGAGGTCTTTTTGGGTGTTGTTCACAGAATAGATAGACCCGTTAGTGGCTTGGTGCTCTTTGCTAAGAGCTCCAAGGCTTTGGTGCGTCTCAATGAGTTGATTCGAGACCGTAAGATCGACAAGCGCTATTGGGCAGTGGTTGAGGGCCACCCCTCGATTGAGCCAACGGAGCTTACGCACCACATCTTGAAGGATCCCAAGAACCATAGGTCGAGAGCCTACGATAGCCCCAAGGCGGGCACTAAGGAGGCGAAGTTGCGTTATCAAACTATCGGCGCCTCCACCAACTACTCGCTCGTTGAGGTGGAGCTCTTTACGGGGCGTCACCACCAGATTCGTGCGCAACTATCGAAGGTGGGCTGCCCCATCAAGGGAGACCTAAAGTATGGCTCGAAGCGCTCCAACCCCAATGGCGGTATCATGCTCCACTCACGCTCGATGAGCTTTCTCCATCCTGTGCGCAAGGAGCCCATCACCATCACCGCAAAGAGCCCTTCGGGAGACTCTCTGTGGGATCTTTTTGAACCTAAAAAGTAGATAATGAGAGTTTTGATTCAAAGAGTCGAGAGCGCTTCGGTGGAGATCGACTCAAAGCAGTATAGCAAAATTGGGGCAGGGCTCCTGGTGTTGGTTGGTATCTGTGCCGAAGATGGTGAGGAGGATATTGAGTGGCTCACCTCGAAGCTCATTAAGTTGAGGATCTTCGACGATGAGAGTGGTGTGATGAATCTCGATGTTATGCAGGTTGGGGGCGAGGTGTTGGCCGTGAGCCAATTTACGCTGCAGGCTGCCACCCGCAAGGGTAATCGACCCTCCTATATCAAGGCGGCACCCGAGGCTCTTTCACGTCCCTTATACAATAAATTTGTGGAGGTCTTGGCCTCAAAAATGAGGCGCAATGTCCCAACGGGAGAGTTTGGCGCCGATATGAAGGTCTCGCTAATTAACGATGGGCCAGTGACAATTTGGATTGACTCACGAAATCGGGAGTAATCTATGCCTTGCACCTATTTTTATAATATGCAGATTCTCAGCGCATTAACTAATATTTCGCAAATATAACTCCCAAACCATAATATTTTTTTTGTGAATTCGTTAATAATTGTGTAACTTTGCACACCTTATACGCATGTTCCTTGTGAGAGTAAAGTGGTGTGGGATAAATTGATTAATTATTAGATGAGAACAAAGCTCAGAAATATGTTCTATGTGCTTGTGGTGGCTCTTGCTATCACAGCTTGCGGAACTGTGCAAAAAGCGATCAAGACAGGCGATCACCAAATTATCTATGAACAGGGTGTAAAGTTTTATGAAAATGAGGAGTGGAGTCGTGCGACAACCCTCTTTAGCACCGTTGAGAGACTCTATGTGGGTACCACACGTGAGGATACACTTGCATTTTACATGGCTCGTTGCCGAGCAAAGGTGGGCGACTACAACACCGCTATCGAGATGTTGGATGATTTCCGCCGAGAGTTTGGCCGAAGCGTATTTATTGAGGATGCCGAGTCTATGCAGGCGATGTGCTACTACTATATATCACCAGGTCCTACACGAGATCAAACCACTACTAATCAGGCAATAACGGCAGCCTATGAGTTTATCTCACGCTACCCCAATAGCGATAAGAACGAGGGCTTCGAGCAGATTATCGAGGAGCTACGTGGTCGCCTCTACGAGAAGTCATTCGTCAATGCATATACCTACTACAAGATCGGTCGCTACAAATCGGCGATCATAGCATTTAAAAATGCACTTAAGGAGTATCCAAGCTCGCACCGTCGTGAGGATCTTTCGTTCTACGTTGTGGCATCGAGCTACGAGTTGGCAAAGAACTCGATCTTCTCAAAACAGCTCGACCGCTACATCGCTATGCTCGACTCCTACTACACCTTTGTGGCTGAGTTCCCCGAGTCGGAGTACTCCAAGGAGCTCGACAAGATGGCTCGAGAGGCTAAAAAATATATTGAGGAGCATCAAGAGGATGACACTTCAATTGAAGAAGAGGAGTAGTGATTTGTTAAACCCGATTAGAAAATTTAGAGAAACAAAATATCATTAAGATAAGAAAATGGATATCAAGAAGAACATTCCCAACAACACAGTGACTCGCCAATTAGTTGATTTGGATAACGAGACAGGCAACATCTACAAGTCGTTGAATATCATTTCACGTCGTGCCAACCAGATTGGTGCAGAGTTGCGTACAGAGCTCAATCGCAAGCTCTCGGACTTCTCGTCGCCAACCGACTCGATGGAGGAGACATTCGAGAATCACGAGCAGATCGAGATCTCTCGCTACTATGAGCGTCTTCCAAAGCCAGTTTTGATCGCTACCGAGGAGTTCATGGATGGTGAAATTGCCTACAAAGGGTAATTAAATTAACTTACGCCTTGCGCTCTACAACACACCTTTTATGGGGCAGGGAGGCGATTATTACTATAGAGTAATTATGAATATACTATTGTGTGTTACGGGGAGCATAGCAGCCTACAAGGCCGCTGTGCTGTGTCGTATATTTAAGGTAGCAGGGTGTGAGGTCAAAGTTATCATGACACCTCTGGCCAAACAATTCATCACGCCACTCACTATGGCGACCCTCTCGAAGAGTCCAATCTTGGTCGAGTTTTTCAACCCCGAGAATGGAGAGTGGAACTCGCATGTCTCGCTCGGAGAGTGGGCCGACTGTATGGTCATCGCCCCAGCTACAGCCAACACAATTGCAAAGATGGCTCACGGTGTGGCAGACAATCTACTGCTAACCACCTATCTCTCGGCACGTTGCCCCGTTGTGGTTGCTCCAGCTATGGATCTCGATATGTATGCCCATGCGGCAACTCAAGAGAACTTGGGCACTATCCGAGGTCGTGGCGTAGCCATCGTTGAACCCGAGTCGGGTGAGTTGGCAAGTGGCCTTGTGGGCAAGGGTCGCATGGCCGAGCCCGAGCAGATCGCCTCGGAGGTGATGGAGCTCATATCTCAAAAAAAAAAGAGTCTTGCCGCTAAGCACTTCGTTGTAACGGCAGGTGCCACGATCGAGGCGATTGATCCAGTACGTTATATCTCGAACCACTCTACAGGCAAAATGGGCTACGCTATTGCGGCCTCTTTGGCTCGGCGTGGTGCTCGTGTGTCGCTCATTAGCGGTCGCACGTCGCTCTCTGCGCCGCAGGGTGTCGAGCGACGTGATGTTGTCTCGGCCGAGGATATGTATAAGGCTACGACTGAGGCCTTTGCTGAGGCTGATGGTGCGGTGATGTGTGCCGCAGTGGCCGACTACACCCCCGTTGAGGTGTCGGATAAAAAGATCAAAAAGGGTGATAGCGAGCTTGCGATAGAGCTCAAAAGAACGCACGATATTGCCGCTGAGTTGGGTGCTCAGAAGGGGTCGAAGATCTTGGTGGGCTTCGCTCTCGAGACCAACGACGAGGTAGAGAATGCCGAAGGGAAACTGGAGCGCAAAAACTTCGACTTCGTTGTGCTCAACTCCTTGCGTGACGCAGGGGCAGGCTTTGGCGTCGATACCAACAAGGTGACCTTTGTAGGGCGTGGCTACCGCACGGAGTTGCCATTGATGCCCAAAACGGAGGTGGCGGAGCGTATAACTGATAAAATCGAAGAGTTATGTTGCGCCGAATAACAATTGACAACTATGCGCTTATTGATCACCTCGAGATGGAGATCGACGAGCATTTGAATATAATCACAGGTGAGACAGGCGCTGGTAAGTCTATCCTCTTGGGCGCTTTGGGGCTGCTCCTTGGCAACAAGAACGATGGTGCAGCGATCAAGGATAACACCAAAAGCTGCATCGTTGAGGCGCAATTCTCGATCTCGACGCTTGGCCTGGAGCAACTCTTCGAGGAGATGGATTGGGAGTGGGATGATCAACTCTACGTGCGTCGTATGATCTCGCCATCGGGCAAGAGCCGTGCCTTTGTCAACGATATGCCTGTGCAGCTCTTGGAGCTCAAAAGCCTCGGAGCACATCTTATAGATATTCACTCACAACATCAAAATAGGGTGCTCTCAGACGAAAGTTTTAGAGTCTCAGCTCTCGACCTTTTGGCCGATAATGAGGCTCTTAGGGGTGAGTATAGCGAAAGTTACAACTCCTTGCTGTCGCTTCGAGCGGAGCTCTCGGCGGCTCAAAGTAGGCTCGATGAGGCTCGACGAGAGCAGGAGTGGCTCACCTATCAAGTTGAGGAGCTCACCGCAGCGTCGCTCAAGGAGGGTGAGGATAGTGAGGTCGAGGCTCAGCTCTCTATCTTGGAGAATGTCGACCGCATTAGCGAGGCGCTCTCGCTCTTTGCTGAGCGTATGGACGATGAGAACTTTGGGGTGCTGCTTGCGGTGAAATCTTCACAGAGTGAGTTTGCTGCGCTCGCCAACCAATATGCTCCAGCGGCCGAATATTCGGAGCGCTTGATGAGCATCTTGGCCGAGCTGAAAGATATGAATAGCTCAATTTCGATTGAGCGAGAGAGGGTGGAGTCGGATCCCGAGAAGTTGCAACGACTATCGGATCGCCTCAATACAATATACTCGCTCGTGCAGAAGCATCGAGCAAAGGATCTTGCGGAGTTGATCGCAATTCGTGATCGCTACTCATCTCAACTGCTCTCGATTGTGGAGGGCGACGAGAGCATCGCACGACTCAAAGAGCAGATCGCTAAGGTGGAGGCCAAAGCCAAGGCCGAGGCGGCCCAGATCCACGCCTCACGTGGGGCCGTGGCGCCACTCTTCGAGGCGGAGATTGAGTCGACACTCCAGAAGTTGGGGATGGTTGATGTCCTCTTCAAGGTGCAACTCTCAGCCACCTCCTCGCTCACAGCGTCGGGGGTCGATAGGGTCGACTTCCTCTTCTCGGCCAACCGTGGCGTGACGCCACAGGCGGTGGAGCGTATCGCCTCGGGTGGTGAGATCTCACGAGTTATGCTCTCGCTCAAGGCGCTGTTGGCTGCCCGTATGAAGCTACCTACGATCATCTTCGATGAGATCGACACGGGAGTCTCGGGACGTATTGCCGATGCTATGGGTGAGATCATTGCGCAGCTCTCTCGCTCGATGCAGGTTATCGACATCACCCACCTACCACAAGTTGCCTCGAAGGGCGAAACCCACTTTGTGGTCTACAAAAACGAGGGGCGCACCAACATCACAAAACTTAGTGCGCAACAGCGAGTTGAGCATATTGCAACGATGCTCTCGGGAAGTCAGATCACCGAGGCGGCATTGGAGCAGGCAAAGATATTGTTGAACAATTAATTAGAAGATATAGATATGTATAAAGAGTTAGAGAAAATCATAGAGGAGGCTTGGGTAAATCGTGAGCTTCTCAAAGAGGAGAGCGTTAAAGATGCAATCCGTCAAGTTGTTGAGGCGGTCGACAAGGGTGCTTTGCGCACTGCCGAGCCCATCGACATCGAGAATAGCAAGTGGCAGGTTAACGAGTGGGTCAAGAAGGCGATCATCATGTACTTCCCGATCCAAACGATGCGCACGATGCACTCGGGCGAGTTGGAGTTCTACGACAAGATGGAGCTCAAAAAGGGGTTCGAGGAGTTGGGCGTGAGGGTAGTGCCTCACGCAGTGGCTCGCTATGGCGCCTATATCGCCTCGGGAGCTATCCTTATGCCGTCGTATGTCAATATTGGTGCCTATGTGGGTGCTGGAACTATGGTCGATACGTGGGCTACAGTGGGGTCGTGTGCTCAAATTGGTAGTGGCGTTCACCTTAGTGGTGGCGTGGGTATCGGTGGCGTGTTGGAGCCTGTGCAGGCTTCACCCGTTATTATCGAGGATAACTGCTTTATAGGTTCTCGTGCCATCATCGTTGAGGGTGCTCACATATGTCGTGAGTCGGTTATCGGCTCCAATGTCGTTATCACAGGGTCGACCCACATTATCGACGTTACGGGCGACGAGCCAGTTGAGTATCGTGGCTACGTTCCTGCTCGCTCGGTGGTGATCCCTGGAACCTACAACCGCAAATATCCAGCTGGTGAGTATGGTGTGCCATGTGCGCTTATCATCGGTCGCCGCAAGGAGTCGACCGACAAGAAGGTATCGCTCAACGACGCCTTGCGTGACTACGACATCAGCTAATTTAGATCTATGATATACCATTTCGAGAGTCTCTCCTCGACCAACGACGAGGCTCAGGGTGAGCGCTACGGCCATGGCGACATTATCGTGGCTGAGCACCAAAGCGCTGGACGAGGTCAGCGAGGCAATCGCTGGCTCAGTGGCGAGGGGCTTAACCTTACGCTCAGCGTGGTGCTCTGCCCCAAAGAGATCGAGGTGCGTCGACAATTTCTTATTCTCCAGTCATCGGCTCTCGCTATTTGCGATACCCTGCGTGAGGTGGGGCTCGAGCCCAAGATAAAGTGGACCAATGATATATATATTGGTGATAGAAAGATTGTTGGCATCTTAATTGAGAATAGGCTGTCGGGCGATATGCTCTCACGCTCCATTGTGGGCGTTGGGCTCAATGTCAATCAGATCGAGTTCGATCCCGAGCTACCTAACCCCACATCTATGGCGCTCGAGATGGGTCGCCAGTTTGATCGAGTAGAGTTACTCTCACGGCTCTCGAAGGCCTTCGAGGAGCGTATGGCGCAACTTCACTCGGGTGGCGAGCAGCAGATTAGAGAGGATTACCACTCCTTGATCTATCGCCTCGGTGAGCTTCACCCCTATCGTCTTGGTTCGGGTGAGGTGCTTTGGGGACGCATTGTTGGTGTCGAATCCTCGGGCGAACTTCTCGTGGAGTGGGAGAGTGGCGAGCGAGGGGGCTATCTATTTGGCTCCATCGATTTTATGATTGAGAGTAGAAAAAGATAAAAATATTGAAAAATATATAGGTATTGTGTTTGCTGTTAAAAAAATAACACTTATCTTTGCACTGCAAATTAACAGATAGTTATAACATACTTAAAACAGAACTTGAGCGATGAATATTCCATCAAATTTAAAGTACTCTTCAGACCACGAGTGGTGTAGTGTTGAGGGAGATGTAGCAACAATTGGAATTACCGATTTTGCACAGAGCCAACTTGGCGATATTGTATTTGTAGATGTTCCTACTGTAGGTGAGAGTATCGCCTCGGGTGAACTCTTTGGTACTATCGAGGCTGTTAAGACAGTCTCTGACGCATTTAGTCCAGTTAGTGGCGAGGTGATGGAGTTCAACGAGGGTGTCGATGCCGACCCATCGGTTGTCAATAGTGACCCCTATGGCGAGGGATGGCTCATCAAGATCAAGATGAGTGACTCCTCTGAGATCGATTCATTACTCTCTGCGGAGCAGTATGCTGAACTTATCGGATAATTAAATTTTAAACCAAAATATACAAAATTACTATGTCAAAAGTAACAGTAGTTGGTGCAGGTGCAGTAGGTGCAACTTGTGCAAATGTAATGGCAGCTCGTGAGGTTGCAAGTGAGATCGTATTGATCGATATTAAAGAGGGTCTTTCTGAGGGTAAGATGCTCGATATGTTGCAGGCTTCTGCAACAATGGGATTCAACTCAAAGATGATTGGTGTAACTAACGACTACTCAGCTACAGCTGATTCAGACGTTGTTGTTATCACATCAGGTATCCCACGTAAGCCAGGTATGACTCGTGAGGACCTTATCGGAACTAACGCAAATATCATGAAGTCAGTTATCGAGAACGTTGCTAAGTACTCTCCAGAGGCTATCATCGTTGTTGTGGCTAACCCAATGGATACCTTGACCTACATGGCTCTCAAGTCAACTTCAATCCCTAAGAACCGTATCATCGGTATGGGTGGTGCACTCGACTCATCACGTTTCCGCACTTACCTCTCATTGGCTTCAGGAGTGCCTTTGGCAGACATCGAGGGTATGGTGATCGGTGGTCACGGCGACACAACTATGATTCCACTTACCGCTAAAGCCTCTATTAAGGGCGTTCCAGTATCTGCATTCCTTTCGGAGGAGCAACTCGCTGAGGTATACGAGCAAACTAAGGTTGGTGGCGCTACTCTCACTAAGCTTATCGGAACCTCTGCATGGTATGCTCCAGGTGCCGCTTCATCATCTGTTGTTGAGTCTATCCTCAAAGATCAGAAGCGTGTTATCCCTTGTTCTTGTATGCTCGAGGGTGAGTATGGCCAATCTGACATCTGTATCGGTGTGCCAGCGGTTATCGGCCGTAACGGTATCGAGAAGATCATCGAGTTGGAGTTGAACGACGCTGAGAAGGCTGCATTCGAGGCCTCAGCAGCAGCAGTTCGTGCAACAAACGACGTACTCTACGAGATCAAGGCTCTTTAGTCTTACGCTCTGTATAAAATTGTAGCGACCGCTCCATCTGATTTGGAGCGGTCGTTTTTTTATGCTCTTGCTTACGGGCTCAACTCTCTTACTGACTCCGTCGGGCGGAGATAGCACCTCCGCTGGTGCATATTTTTCTTGCGCTTTTGGGCTTAGAGATTGCATCTCTAAGATTATAAGTGATAAAGCGGTGCCACAAATTTCTTTGCGCACCGCTTTATCACTTATAATTTTTTAATGCCTTTGGCATTAAACCCTTTAGCGTGTGGCAGAATTACATCAAACTATTTCGTTAACCTATTGCGTCATTCCCGACTTGATCGGGAATGACGTGCAAAGGTAAGTGGCAAGTGCAACCACGCCACCTGATGGCCTAATATTTGCACTTTAGATTTACAAAGAGAATAGATATGAGAAAGTGGCTACTGCTCCTTTTGGGGTTATGGTTGTGTATACCTGCGTTATGGTGTCAGGATCAAAGATATAGTGTTCGAGGCAGGGTCTACAGTCGTGACACACGTGAGGGGATACCCTATGCGGCGGTTGTGGTTGACGGAGCTCCTAACTTTGGGGCTTCGGCAGACTCTTTGGGGCGATTTGAGATTGTGGGGCTTGTGCCCAATATCTATCGTTTTGTCGCCTACTCGTTGGGTTATGAACCATCCCTTTCGGCAGAGTACATTGTTTCGGCAAATAGCTCTCCCGTCGAGATTGCAATGGAGACGAGTGAGCGTAGCCTCGATTCGGTTGTTGTAATCAGGTCTCAACTTAGTCGTGTTGTGCAGAGTCCTGTGAGCATGCGACAAATTGGGGTGCAACTGCTCGAACGAACTGCAGGGGCCAACCGAGACCTCTCGAAGGTAGTGCAGAGCTTTCCTGGTGTGGCATTTTCGCCAGCATCATATCGCAATGACTTGATCGTTAGGGGTGGTTCTCCATCCGAGAATCGCTTCTATGTCGATGGCTTCGTGGTACCCAACATCAACCACTTCTCGACGCAGGGTGCCTCGGGAGGCCCTGTGGGATTGATCAATGCAGACTTAGTGAGGCAGATTGATCTCTACTCGGGAGCCTTTCCTGTCTGGTCGAGTGGGGCGCTGAGCTCGGTGCTCGACATTGAATTGCGTGATGGTAATAGTGAAGAACAGAACTTCAAGGCGACGTTGGGTGCCTCGGAGGCGGGTGTGAGTGGCAGTGGTCACTTTAGTGATAAGAGCACCTACATCTTCTCGGTGCGACGCTCCTATCTCCAACTCCTCTTCTCGGCATTGGGGCTCCCCTTTTTACCCGACTATATCGATGCACAGTTTAAGAGCCGAGTGCGCCTTAGTCGCAACGATGAGCTCTCGTTTATGCTGCTTGGAGCGCTCGATGATATGACCCTCAACGAGAGTGCCACCACCTCCACTGCCGAGTATCTCTTGGGCTACCTGCCCGAGATTGAGCAAAATACCCTCACTGTGGGGGCCTCCTATCGCCACTTCTCAGGCTCGGATAGCTATGCGCTATACTTGAGTTACACCTACCTTGCCAATGGCAATACCAAATATCGTGATAACGATAGCTCTGTGGCCGATAACCTTACCCTACGCCTCAACTCTGTGGAGCAGTGGACGACACTCAAGAGCGAAAATGTCAATTATCGAGATGCGTGGACTATGCGCTACGGTGCTCAGGTGGCCTACAACAACTACTCGATAGAGTCATACACACCCTCCAATAGCTATGATCAATACTTAGGTCTGGGGGAGTGGGGTATCTTTGGCTCGGCGGAGTATAGTGATCCCGATAGTCGCTTCACCTCGTCGCTTGCGTTGCGAGCCGATGGTAGCTCCTACTCGGTGCGCACCTCTCAATTTTGGCGCTACTTGTCGCCTCGTGTAGCAGCCTCGCTCTCGCTTAGTGACGATGTGGCGCTGAGCGCAAGTAGTGGACTCTACTACCAACTACCCTCGTTTACAGCTCTATCCTACTCGGAGCAGGGCGAATATGTAAATCGAGATTTGAGCTATAGTAGTGTGTGGGAGTCGACCCTTGGTGCGGAGTATATGCCCTCGTTGTCGTTGAAGGTGAGCCTCGAGACATTCTACAAAGATTATGGCGATCTGCTCCTCTCGATTGCCGATGGGGTACCCCTGTCGGATAAGGGGGCAGATTATGGAACTGTAGGCAATGAGGCGCTCAGCCAAGGTGTCGATGGAAGAGCCTATGGCGTGGAGCTTATGGGGCGCTACCAGATCCCCAATCGCCTCTCGGCAGTGGCGTCACTCACCCTTTTTAGGAGCGAATATCGAACAACTAAGGAGGATGAGTGGTTACCCTCGGTATGGGACAATCGCTTCATCCTCAACGCCTCGTGCAGCTATAATCTGCCACGTAATTGGGCTATTGCGGCCAAGGTGGGTGCAGTAGGTGGTGCTCCCTCGACCCCCTACGATGTTGAGCAGTCGTCACTTGTTGAGGTGTGGGATCTATACAATACCCCTCTGACAGACTACTCGAAGCACCACACCGAGCGACTGCCCTCCTACTGGCAGCTCGACTTGAGGGTCGACAAGAGTTACTACTTCGAGCGGTGGGGCCTCACGCTCTACCTCGACATTCAGAATCTAACGGTCAACAACTATGTTGGTGCCGATATTCCAATCTCGACAGGTGAGGTGGAGAATCCTCTCGACCCAATTGGCGAGCAGCGCTATGTGATGAAGTATCTCAAAAATGAGAGTGGGGTGTTGCTACCTACGATAGGCGTATCTATAGAATTTTAGTTACGTGCGCAGCTGAGTCCCACTCGGGAAGTGGCGCAGGCTCAAAGTCGGAGTAACCCACCGCAATGCCACAAAGTAGCGCATGAGAGGTGGGGATCGAGACAAGCGAGCGAATATGCTCCTCGGCTGTGGCGCCATCGGGATTATCCTTTAATTGAGGGCGTCCATCGATGTGTACCCAACACGACGATAGCCCAAGGTCGGTGGCAGCCAATTGAAGAAGCGTTGCCGAGATCGAGCAGTTCACCTCCCATAGGTCGGTGGCCTGCCTGTCGCCAGCGACGAGGATAAAGATGGGGGCACCCTTGACAAATGCCGAACCGTAATCTCGCATCGAGGATATCTGCTCGATGATAGCTCTATTGCGCACCACTACGAAGTGCGTTGAGCGGGAGTTGCGTGACGAAGGGGCCATGAGTGCCGCCTCGAGAAGTGAGTCGATAGTTGGGTCGCTGATCTCACGATCTGAGAATTTGCGGATGCTGCGACGCTTTTTGAGTATATCTTTTAGTTCCATAGCTATTATTTTATATGTTGATGTAGCAAATATAGTGAAAAATCACTACTTTTGACAAACTATATTAAAACTTACTAATTATCAAGATGAAGAGCAAGGTAACGGTAGCACTAATATACGATTTCGATGGGACTCTATCGCCAGGAAATATGCAGGAGTATGACTTTATTCCAGCTGTCGGTAAGAGTAACAAAGATTTTTGGAGTGAGGCAAATCAACTGGCCGAGGAGCAGGATGCCGATGGAATCCTCACCTATATGGCGGCAATGATCGCTGCGGCACGAAGCAAGGGGATGTCGCTCAAGCGAGAGATGTTTCAAGCCTCGGGCGCCAAGGTGTCGCTATTCGATGGCGTTGAGGAGTGGTTTGGTCGCATCAACGACTATGGCGCCTCAAAGGGGATCGAGGTGCTCCACTACATCAACTCATCGGGGCTCACCGAGATGATCGAGGGAACCTCTATCGCCCACGAATTTCGTAAGATATATGCCTGCTCGTTTCTCTATAACGACCAAGGGGAGGCCTACTGGCCTGCGGCAGCTGTCAACTACACCAACAAGACCCAATTTATATTTAAGATCAACAAGGGTGTCGAGTCGGTCTACGATAGCACCGAGGTGAACCGTTTTATCGAGGAGAGTGATCGCCCCGTGCCATTTAGCCACATGATATATATTGGCGATGGAACTACCGACATCCCCTGCATGCGTCTGGTGAAGAACTTTGGAGGTCACTCCATTGCCGTCTACAACCCCAACGTAGAGGCTGGTAACCACGGCATGGAGGCGCTAATTCGTGATAATCGAGTTAGCCACGTATGCCCTGCGGCCTATACCCAAGGGGCACCAATCGACAAGTTGGTCAAGATGATAATTGATAAGATTGAGACCGATCACCGTTTAAAACTTTTAGAAATAGTAAAATAAAGTGAAGATAATTTTTGCAACAAACAACGCTCACAAGCTCGCCGAGGTGTCGGCTCTGTTGGGCTCAGAGTACCAAATTGTGACACCTCGAGAGTGTGGTATCACCGAAGATATACCCGAGACTGCCGATACGCTCGAGGGCAACGCCCTACAAAAGGCGCACTACCTGCGCAATAAGACAGGTCTCGACTGCTTTGCCGACGACACAGGTTTGGAGGTTGAGGCGCTCGATGGTGCACCTGGTGTGCGCTCGGCTCGTTACGCCACCGATGGCCACGACTTCGAGGCCAACAACCGCTTGCTGTTGAAAAGCTTGGAGGGTGCCGAGTGTCGCAAGGCACGTTTTCGCACAGTTATTGCGCTTCTGCAAGGCGACCGTGAGTATCTCTTCGATGGCGTAGTGGAGGGTGAGATCGCCCTTTCGCACTCAGGTGTCGAGGGGTTTGGCTACGATCCCATCTTCTGCCCCGAGGGCTCTTCTCGCACCTTTGCCGAGATGTCGACCGACGAGAAGAACGAAATATCGCATCGTGCACGTGCGGTGCGTAAATTGGTGAATCACCTAACAACAAAATAATTAATAGATCAAAAATGGACGAACTATATACCAAGGAGGAGCTCTACAACCCCGAGAAGTTGGAGCAGTTGCAACACCACTACACCGAGATCCTAAAGCTGCTTGGCGAGGACCCAACTCGTGAAGGGCTCGAAAAGACCCCGATGCGAGTGGCCAAAGCGATGTCGTTTCTCAATAAAGGGTACCTTCAAGATCCTCTCGAGATTCTCCGCTCGGCAATGTTCCGTGAGGAGTACAAGCAGATGGTGCTCGTCAAGGATATTGAGCTCTATTCGCTCTGTGAGCACCATATGTTGCCATTCTATGGCAAGGTGCATGTGGCCTACATCCCCAATGGCCATATCACAGGTCTCTCCAAGATAGCTCGTGTGGTGGAGTGCTTTGCACGTCGCCTACAGGTGCAGGAGCGCCTTACGGTGCAGATACGTGACTCGATCCAAGAGGCGCTGAACCCAATGGGTGTGGCGGTTGTGATCGAGGCGAGCCACATGTGCATGCAGATGCGTGGTGTCGAGAAGCAGTCGTCGGCAACCACCACATCGGCCTTTACTGGAATCTTCCTCTCGGATCCTCGCACTCGTGAGGAGTTTATGACGCTCATTTCGAATAGATATAGATAGCGATGATAATCGAGGGTAATATAGTCGATATAGTTGGCCGAGAGATATATCCTGGTGCAATTGAGGTTGAGCAGGGTCGTATCTCGAAGATTAGACGTGGGGGAGTATCCTCCGCCTCTTGCGATGGCTATATTATGTTGGGCTTTGTCGATGCCCACCTCCACATTGAGAGCTCTCTACTGACCCCCTCCTCCTTCTCGCAGATCGTCGTGGGGTGCGGTACTGTGGCCGTTGTGACCGACCCCCACGAGATTGCCAATGTGATGGGGCGCAGGGGTGTGGACTTTATGATTGAGGAGAGTAAAAGAGCCTCTATTAGGTGCCACTTCACAATCCCCTCGTCGGTTCCAGCGACACCGTTCGATCTTGCGGGAGGTGAGATCACGGCGCACGATGTGGAGCAGATGACCTCTTCGGGCGAGTTTGTGGGGCTCTCGGAGGTTATGAATCTCCATGGCGTTGTTGCGGGTGATGAGCAGATTCTCGCCAAGATCGAGGCGGCGCATGCGGCAGGATTGGTTGTTGATGGTCACGCCCCAATGCAGAGTGGCGAGGCTCTGAGGCAATATATTGAGTGCGGAATCACCACCGACCACGAGTGCGTAAGCCTCGAGGAGGCCGAGGAGAAGATCGCCCAAGGCATGAAGATCTTGATCCGAGAGGGTAGTGCCGCCAAGAATTATGAGGCGCTAAAGCCTCTTATCGCCTCTTCACCCGAGAACATTATGTTTTGCACCGATGATTCACACCCCGACGATATACTCTCCTATGGCCATATCGACAAGATCGTAAGGCGAGCGGTGGCCGATGGCTTCGACCTCTTCGATGTGTTGAGGATAGCTTCGATAAACCCTATCGACCACTACAAGTTGGATCAAGGGGATCTGAGTGTGGGCTCCCGTGCCGACTTTATTGTTGTCGACGACCTGCGTGATTTTGCTCTGCGGAGCCTCTACCTCGATGGCACTTTGCGCTACTCTCGAGAGGGTGGGGTGATCTCGGTGGAGGGTACTGGGTCGGTGGAGCTAATAAATAACTTTAACCACGATTTGGTGACCAGAGATCAATTGCAGCGAATCGTTTGGCAGGAGATAGATGTAATTGGTGTGATCCCCAATGAGATTATAACTCGCAGGGAGCGATATATGCCAAAGAGGTTGGGGGTAAATTTGGAGTGCGATTTGGAGTGCGACATCCAGAAGATAGTCTATATAAACCGCTACCACAACTTGCCACCAGTGGTTGCATTCTGCCGAGGATTTGGCCTAAGAGGTGGCGCTATAGCTACCTCCGTGTCGCACGACTCTCACAATATTTTGGCGGTGGGGTGTAGCGACGAGGAGATTGCCGATGCCGTGAACTCAATCGTCGCCTCTAAGGGTGGACTCGCTGTGGCATATGGTGGTGCGATTGATTCGCTGCCACTTCCCATTGCAGGTATCATGAGCGATAAGAGTGGCGAGAGTGTAGCGGCGGCATATAGCATGCTGCAACAACGAGTGGCGCAATTGGGGTGTAGACTCCCTTCGCCCTTTATGACGCTCTCATTCCTCTCTTTGGTGGTTATCCCCGAGCTCAAAATCGGTGAGCAGGGGCTCTTTAGCTACTCGGAGTTTAATTGGGTCGATTAACCCAACCTCAATAGGCCAAAGGTCGATGGCGAGTGGAAGTTGGGCGTAGGCGTATCTATAGGTGACCAACTCAAGAAGTGTGGCTCGATGGTCTTATCGCCACATTTGTATAGATTTGCACGCATCATTCGAGGTGGCTCTTCGCACCCAATAAGATCAAATGGGATGGTGACAAAGAGATCCCAGTGGGGTGCGTTGTGAGTTGTGTCGATCCTCTCACGTCCAATTGATGACACCCTTGTGATACGCTTCAACTCGTCGGGTGTGAGGCGAGTAGAGTCGGGTCGAGTTATGCGTTTGGCGGCAAGAAGAGTCCCCAAGCAGTTGAATTCAAAGTTGTAGTATTGCTCTGACCCCTCGGGCATCACAAAGCATTCCACGCAACTATCTTGGCAAACAGTCTCATTGTCAAGCAGAAAGCTCCCCTTTACATGTTGCTCCTCGACATAGAATTTTATGCAGATCTCGTTGGGGGTATATGCTATACGGAAGCTCACGCAGGGGGCATATGGGAACTCCTGCCAGTTGATGGTGTCGATTGCGTGGAGAGGCAGTTTATCGCTGAAATGCTCTGCAGACTCTATCTTGTGAAGTGTTATCTCTTTGGTCATCGGCTAATGAATTTGGGTTCTCTTTTTTGAGCAAATGTACAAAAAAATAGGTAAACAAGCCGAGAAATAAAAAAATAATTGTATCTTTGCAGTCGCATAAAAAGTGTGATGGTTCCGTAGCTCAGTTGGATAGAGCAACAGATTTCTAATCTGTGGGTCACAGGTTCGAACCCTGTCGGAATCACTTATTAATTATGAAAAATTAAGCAAAGCTCTCTATTTCAACGAGATAGGGAGCTTTGCTTTTTCTTTTGGGTCGCAATTTAGACCAAATCTCAGAGGTTTTCGCTGTGGTTATCCGTGGTTGTTTTTGGCCACCCGAAAAACAACTATAAGTGCGGCGACTCTGAAGAGTAAATTTTGTAACGGTTACCTAATAATCTCAGACAAGATTTTACTTAATCCTACCATTGAAAGATAAACTACATTTAAAACTCCTCAACTCCCAACTCTTTTCGATACTCGTTAAGTTCTGCTTTAAGCTCTTCGATGATTCTTGAGTAGCGTTTGTTATCATACTCGTTATTCATCTCTGTCGGATCCTTTTTTAGATCAAAGAACTCCCAATGGTCTATGTGTTTATCTGATTGGTGTTGTTGACCATAGAAATGGATCAGCTTATATCTATTGGTCGCAACGCCATCGTGGCGACGAACCATATGCACTGCTGGATAATCATAGTAGTGGTAGTATAGTGATTTACGCCAATCCTTAGGTGCTTTGCCATCATCGGCAATTTCTAAAAGGGAGCGACCATGCATATACTCGGGAATCTCTACACCCGCAATAGATAGATATGTTGGTGCAAAATCAATATTCTGAACAAGATCCTCGCTCTCAACGCCCACACGCTTCATCGCTGATGGGAAGCGCATTAGAATAGGTGTTCTGAACGACTCCTCATACATAAATCGCTTATCAAACCAACCATGCTCCCCCATATAGAATCCTTGGTCAGACGTATATACAATAACTGTATTGTCGGCAATTCCCTCCTTTTCTATATACTCCAACACTCGGCCAACTTGGTCATCGAGTGATTTTATGCATCGCATATAATCTTTGAGATATCGTTGAAACTTCCACTTTACAAGCTCCTCTCCTTCAAGAGATGCATCAATCATAGCCTCATTCTTTGGATCATAAGCAGCATTCCATGCCTCCAATTGCTCGGGTGTCATTCTATCAAGAGCTCTCTTCCAATCCGAGACAATCCAAGGTGTTGAATCTTGATCTTTGAGCTGATCGACCTTAAGATCATAAGACCAAGATAGATCCTTATCGATATTCATATCTTGAGTGCGAGCCGCCTCACGTCCATTGTAATCATCGAATAGATTGTCGGGATAAGGAAATTCAACATCGTCATAGAGATTAAGATATTGGATATCGGGCATCCAATTTCGATGAGGAGTCTTATGGTGTAGTAAAAGGCAGAACGGTTTACTGCGGTCACGATTATCGAGCCAATCGAGCGAAGCATCAGTAATTAGAGTCGATGCATAGCCATGCTCTTGAACATACTCTCCATCGCTATCCTTGGTCTTAAATTCGGGGTTGTAGTAATCTCCCTGATCGTGTAGGATTTTGTAGTAATCAAAGCCCTTCGGATCGATTGGAAGATGCCATTTACCAATAACTGCGGTTTGGTAGCCAGATTGACGGATCATCTCGGGGAACTGTTCAACATCGGGGTTTAGACCTCCCCCCAATCTAATTTGACCGTGGTCGTGACTATACATTCCTGTGAGGAGTGTTGCACGAGATGGTGCCGAAATAGAGTTCTCGACATATCCTCGGTTAAATATGATACCCTCCTCGGCCAACCTGTCAAGATTGGGGGTGGGAGCCATCTGTGATAGCGCATGACCGTAGGCGCTGATGGTCTGGAATGAGTGATCGTCCGTCATTATGTGGATAATATTAGGACGGTTATCGCCTCCCTGCGCTTGTAGCACAAAGGGTACGGAGAGTGAAAAGCATAATAGCTGAGCACCCCTATTATTTATTCTAATCATAATTATATGTTAATGTTGTGTAGTAGGGCTATTCGACCATACGTTATTTATTAAAAATCTCTGGATATATTGTTGTTAGATCTAATTTATCACCGCTCTTTTGAGCCCACTCTATATAGTGAGTTGACAGCTCCTCAACAATTTTATTATATTTGGCCTCTCCATATAGATTCTGAGTCTCGGCAGGATCTTTTTTGAGATCAAATAGATATACAAATTTTGCTTCAGGAACAAATAGCAACTTATATCGATCATTGCGAATAGTACGCTGCTTGTCTGAGAATCCCGCATATATATACTTTCGACCTTTTGCGCCTTTTGTTGTGAGCAACTCTATCTGCGACTCATACTCTATCTGCGCTGGAGTTTCAATATCTAACATATCGTAGAGCGTTGGCACAATATCGTGAAGATATACCAACTCGTCGATGCGTCTACCCTCGGGCACATTAACACCATTTAAGACCAGTGGTATACGAATACTATGGTCGTATAGCGATTGTTTACCGATGAAACCATGTTGACCCACAGCTAATCCGTTATCGGCAGTGAATATAACAATCGTATTCTCTCTCATTCCACTCTCATCGAGAGCCTTCATGATGCGACCAATCTGTGCGTCGGCGTGTGAGATGATAGCGTTATACTCTCGAATATGAGTCTTTACAGCAAACTCGGTTCGAGGATATGGTGCTAAGGCCTCATCACGGCCCTCTGGTACTGATCCCATTGCTCGATACATTGGATGCACAGGTAGAAAGTTCTCGGGCACATCTATCTGGTCGAGAGGATACATATCTACATACTCTTTGGGCGCCTGACGAGGATCATGTGGTGCATTGAATGCACAATATATAAAGAATGGTTCTTCTGACTCATCACTCTGAGAGATGAAGTCAATTGCAACATCTGCCTGCACTTCGCTCCAATGTTTTCCCCCTTCCCAGAATCCACCAATAGAGGTGTCGTATGGGCTCCATGGATCAACTTCGCCCTCTAAAGGACGGTTATATGAGGTCTCGACGGTGTTGGGCATACCACCCTTGCGAGGGGTGTCAACAACATCAAACAATGATGCGGGATTGATATGCTCAACGTGCCATTTTCCAGTCATATAGCTCTTATAGCCAGCCTGTTTCATTATCTGAGGCCAAGTGCTTTGGCTCTCAAGATCAGCACTATATTTAGCCTTCTCCTCAGAGAGAGAGTGCCACATATATCGACCCGTAATGAGTTGAGAGCGACTCGCTACACTATATGCACCGTGCCAACCTCCCATCATATAGGCCGATGTGAAAGCTGTTCCACCCTCAACCAACTTATCAATATTGGGTGTTATTACTCCCCTGTTGCCCAGTGATCCTATTGCATCGTGGGTTAAATCATCTAAAAATATAAAAAGCACATTTGGCTTCGGTTTCTCACTACAATAGGCTGTATTAGCTATGCCAATTGCGCCCAGTGATAGTGTTGACAATAATAATCTATTCATACTGCTTATATCTTGTTATGTGCGCTTGTTCTCGTGTTTTACTCATGTGGCTTTGGAATCCCATTGCTGAAGAGATCGGAGTGGTCTCTAACACTTGATCGGCATATTCGAGCAACTCTTTAACTATCTCGGGGTGCATATCATAGAGGTTCTCTCGCTCAGATGGATCACTCTCAATATTGTATAACGCAAGTTCATTTAAGGCCACATCTTTTACATATTTCCACTCGCCCATGCGTACAAGTAGTAGGTTCATCGAACTATGCGTGTATGGCATGCGGTGATTATTGGGGTGATTAGCAATTATAAAGCTATCCCTGACATTGTCAACTCTCTCTCTCTTGAAGTAAGGCATTAGATCTTTTCCCGTACCAAACGATGTTGCCTCTCCGTTAGCCAACGTGAGTATAGTAGTTGCCATATCGTAGATGCCACACATAGAATTAGATTCGATACCTTGAGGAATTACACCAGGCAGTGAGGCTATAAGAGGTGTGCGAACACCACCCTCCCAAAGTGTGAATTTATGGCCTCTATATCCTCCACTATTAACCTCCAACTCGGGACCGTTATCGCTCATAAAGATAACTAACGTATTCTCATCTATCTCATTCTCCTTGAGTGTATTGAGTAAGAGTCCAATCTGCGCATCCATAACATCAATCATCGCATAACGTGTTGCTGATATAGCATCGCACCCTTGTCTCAGATATTTTAGGACCGTCTCCTCGGGGGCTTGCAGGGGGGTATGCGGAGCGTTATACGCCAAGTAGATATAGAATGGATCATGGAGATTCTCCTCGATAAAGTCTATGGCATGCTGCGTAACCTCCTCGGTAATATAACCCATCTGCTTGACAGGTGTAAAGTCGTCATATATATGAGCATATTGCGAATAAGGCCCACCATTATAAAAATTACCCTCTTTGGCGTCGTAATAGTCATGCATTCCGCCCAAAAAGCCGTAAGCTCGATCAAAACCATTGTTGAGAGGGTGACTTGCAACATCATAACCTTGATGCCATTTCCCAAACCAAGCCGTTGAGTAACCTAATTTTTGTAGTTCGGGTGTAAATGAGTTTCGTTCTTGCCCAACACCTGGTACATCACTATCCGAGTTGCCATACACTCCAATCTCGTGGCCTTGACTTCCTGTAAGAAACGATGCTCGTGTTGGAGCCGATACTGGATAGACGTAAGCTTGCGTCATACGAACACCTCGCTTAGCCAACCTATCAATATTGGGTGTCATCACAAGTTTGTTGTCGTTGAAACACGACACATCTCCATACCCCATATCGTCTGCTAATATAAATATTATATTTGGTCTCTCGACTGCAAGAGCCTGAGTTGCACCTACTACACCTAATAGTGCAAGAAATCTACTTTTCATCTCTATCTCTCTTTAAAAGTTCCAGGCACGCTCTTCTAATAGAATCGGCCTTAAATATATCTCCAATCTTGCGATGATCTATTTTTACAATTGCAGCTGTAGCAGCCTTTGACTCAGCGAGCATTTCATACATCTTATCTGTAAGCTCAATAAGCAACTCGGGGTTCTTATCGGCAACATTTGTGCTCTCCGAGGGGTCCTCTTCGATATTGTAGAGTGTTGCAAATTTGGTTACCCCTTCGATCATTATCTTCCACTTACCTTGGCGCATTGAGATATCCGACGCATATTCAGCTGACGGGGTTGTATATGGTGGAGCGGTAATAGTGTTGACAAATAGAAGGTTTGCATGTGTATCACCACTCTTATCACCCATAAAGTATGGCATTAGATCAACTCCGTCTAAGCCGCTTAAACCAGCTTTTGCCAAACACGTAGCCGAAACATCCACAATGGAGCAGAGTGAATTAACGCTACTCGCAGGAGCTATTACATCTCTCTGTGAGGCGATCATCGGAATCTTGATTCCACCCTCCCATGTTGAGTTTTTAGCACCTCTAAGGCCTCCATTATATTTTGAATGAGGCCCTCCGTTGTCGCCAGCAAAGATTACGAGAGTACTCTCGTCGACACACTCAAGCAATCTGCCAATGTGAATATCGAGATGCTCGATTAGTGCATAACGTGCTGCATCAGCGCCAGTTATACCTTTTGATATATACTTCTCGATAAGCTCTTCGGGAGCTTGGTATGGAGTGTGAGGTGCATTGTAGGCCACAGTTAAAAAGAATGGCTTTTTGTTGCGCTCACACTCTTCTATAAAGTTTAAGGCTCTATCGGTAAACTCCTCTGTCAAATGTTTAATCTCTGTTATGGGAGTATAACCATCAAGAATATAACCTAAATTACTATAATCGCCAGCGAAACGATGTGACCCTTCACGTGCATCCGTATAACTGTGCGTGGTGCCTAAAAAGCAGAATGAATTATCAAAGCCACTATTTATCGGAAGGTTCGATATATCCCATCCTAAGTTCCATTTTCCTATCCACGCAGTTGCGTAACCAGCCTCCTGCATCTTTGGAACAAACGATGGCCGATGCACACCCATACCTGGATTCTGAGCATCGATAGTAGAATAGACTCCGATGTTGTGTGCAAACTTACCTGTTAAAAAAGAAGAGACGCTAACCCCTGAATTGTGATAAGCATAGGCCTGTGTCATCTTAACTCCAGAGGCTGCAAGCTTATCGATATTTTTTGTTTTGACAGGGCTCTCTGGATTATAACACGAGATATCCCCATAGCCTATATCGTCGATAAGTATAAACAACACATTATCTTGCGCATATGCCCTGACCTGCATAAAAAGTGCAAATAGCAGCAGTGATCTTAATATATTTTTCATATAATATCTAATAATTTATTAAAAATGGGCGTGCAATTAATAATATTACACGCCCATCAAATCCTGCTATTTTGTAGTGAAGACTACCTTTACTACTGGTGTGTAGCAATAGCTATTACTACCCCAATCTCCAGTATAGTTCAGACGAGCACCAACTCGTAAATAATATGGACGGCCCTGATCGAGAGGATCGACACCAACGATATTCGTTGTCATTGTATTCTGCTGACCAATCATCGCTGTTGCATCCGAGCCACTTATGGTTGGCGATTGAAGATCAAGTTTATCGCTATTACCTACATACTGTGTAGTACTAATAAAAAGTCTTACATCTTGTAGTTCGGTATGATAATCCTCATTCTCTGTTCCACGCTCCATTATGAAACTCACGGAGATTGATCCATCGGGGTTGACTACGGGCTCACCTATCAAATCGAGCTTCAGGAATGGTTCAACAACGAAATTAATACTTTTAGTACCTTTAACTGTAAAACTCTCTATAGTGTTTGACTCCATAGGTACAAATGGTCCTTTAGCAATAATATCATAGGTGCTCTCAAATATCTTCGTATTAATGAATGAACCATCATTTTTGACAGTTAGATATTGAGGTTCTGGATTGTCGTGAGAACCATAATCCATCAATGTAATTCTTGCGCCACCACCAAACTCAACTCGTATTCCTTCGCCATCTTGGTCGGTGATAGTTCCCTCGAGTGTCTCTGCTGGCCAATCTAATGTATCATAATCAAAGAATGAACATGACTGAAAAAGCACTACCAATGTAGAGACTAATGCTAATAATATTTTTTTGTTTTTCATTTCTGCAATTAATTTGGGTTTTGAACAATATTTGGATTCGCACTAATCTGGTTATCTGGCAAAACTAAATAGTAATTCGATGCATTAAATGTAAATGTTTTTCCTAACTCAGAGTATTTAACTATATAGAACCACTTGTCGATTGTGCCAGCATATACTGGTAGTGCTGCATGGTAGCGTACCGCTGCTGAGTGTTTCAGATGGTAAGTTCTCCATCTTACAAGATTCCAATATCCTTTATTCTCGAAAGCCAACTCTCTGAAGAACTCATCACGAATAACATCACGAGTTAGAGTAGATGCATCGTAGAAGGTTGTACAACCAGCTCTTTGACGAATATCATCGATCGCAGCCACTGCATCTGCTACCGACCCTGCAGAATCTCCTAATTGAGCTAACTCGTAGGCTGCTTCTGCTCGGCAAAGCAGAACCTCAGCGTATCGTTTATCAATCCAGGGCGCATCACCTCTATTTTGGATTACATACTCAGGTGGAAAACCCAGCGAAATTGACCCCCTAAAAACGGAGGAAACTGACCCACCAAAAACGGAGGAAACTGACCCGCTAAAAACGGTGAAATTGACCCACCTG
>JBCQWR010000002.1:0-101579 GCA_047171945.1 Rikenellaceae bacterium
GTAATACACACCTGTTAATCTTTTGTTGTGTCAAGTTATTATAAACCTAATTTATGCACCCTTGCGTGGGGTGTGTAACTAATTTATTTACAGATGAAAGAGTACATCTCAACAACTGGTGAAGAGGTGGGCAACTCAATCTCGCATGGCGTGATGTCGCTCATAACCCTCTCTCTAATCCCCTACGTCGCAGTATCGGCCTATATCGAGGCTGGCGTCTTGGGTGCTGCAAGTGTAAGCATCTTTGCAATATCAATCTTCTTGATGTTCCTCTGCTCGACGCTCTACCACTCGATGTATCCCAATTCGAAACACAAGCAGATATTCCAAATTTTGGACCATATATTTATCTATGTCGCCATCGCTGGCACCTACACCCCTGTGGCGCTCTGTGTGATTGGTGGGTGGCAAGGCATATTTATCACCATCTTGCAGTGGAGCATGGTGCTATTTGGAATATTCTACAAGTCGCTCTCACGACGTTCGATTCCCGCAATTAGCCTAACTATATATTTAGTAATGGGGTGGACAATAGTGCTCTTTGCGCCTCTTTTTCTCCGAAACGCCTCGACGCCGCTCCTTGCGCTAATTGTGGCTGGCGGCCTATTCTACACCATTGGAGCCTACTTCTACGCCAAAAAAGGGTTCCGTTACCACCACTTGGTGTGGCACCTCTTCATCAACTTAGCTATGGCGTGCCACTACGCTGCAATCGCTTTTTTCTTGTTTTAGAGCTCTCAGAATTTTAGGTGACTATTCACCTCACGCACAGCATCGCCAAGCTGGGCTATGCACTCCACCTCGACTCCTGCCAGACGCATATTGAGCGCACCTGTGCAGTGCACAAAGCAGCTTGGCTCGTAGAGGGCAAAGATCGCTCTGCTAAAGTGATGGCGGATGATGATTGCCGAGCAGCTCTCGGGTTCGCTCGAGCGGGTGGAGCAGGGCTCCATCGAGCTATAGATTGTTGCACCCTCCAAGTTGGCACCACTCCTCTCAGCCTTGAGGATCGCCTCCTGCTCAGCGTGGTGGGTTGGCGAGGTCTCGTGGGTATACCCCTCAAAGATCTCACCCGAGGAGGTGACCACCACAGCACCCACACAGTAGGAGGTGGCCGAAGGTCGACAGCTTCGGCTAAGGTCGATGGCACGTTGCAGCATCTCCAGGTCGTTGGCTCGTCTCGACTTCTTGAGCCTATATAGCTCAACCTCCACGCCACCGACCACTCGACGCTCGGGCGTTATATCTAAAAGTCGGGGTGGCCTCACGAATCTTGCAGCCGAGCAGTTGCCAACTACAATCGAGGGATTTGTGGCAATACGTATAGTATCCGCCATCCCCTCGCTAAGGAACATCGCAAGGATCTCGGCACCCCCTTCAACAAATATCTCATTTAAACCTCTACTCTCGAGCTCACTCACCACCGCTGCGGCACTCACCTCACCCATCACAATCACCTCGGCCAACCCCTCTAACTCGGGACGCTCTTTGAGCGAGAAGATAACTATATTTTTGTAGGGCGACGAGAATATCCTAAGCGAGGGGTCGATCGCCCCTCTACCCCCAATAATCACCTTGTGGGGCTCGGGTGCAGCGCCTCTCTCGAGGCGTGCCAAGCGCAACTCATCACTCTTGAGCGACAGACGAGGGTTGTCTCGGCGAAGGGTCTCAGCACCAATAACAATGGCATCGGAGGCGGCACGCAGAGCATAGACCTCGGCCCAATCCTCGGGCGAGGAGATGATCAAACGATCGGCATTTGTGTCATCCATATAGCCATCTGCCGAGATGGCCACAGATAGTGTTACGCTCATGGTGAATATATTTTAATAAATTTTAAGTGGTACGTTAACTTATTGTCGTCATCCCAGACTCGATCTGGGATCTACAACTTCTGCTACTAAGTTGTTAAAAACCACTCTCTTATGTAGATTCCTTTCTCGAGTCTGGAATGACGCACACAACATAATTTACCTTTTTAACAGTCAAAGAGTTACGCCACACGATAAGACGAACCTACCATATAACATAACTCTTAAATACTCTATCTCAACTAAAGGGGCGCTCCTACTTCACTACCCTCTTTATATCCTTTATTCTAAGTTGCATTGTCACCGAGCCACGGTAGTGGTTCTCGACAATGTGGTAGCATACATCGACAGGGTGTCCACAGCGAATCCACTCGAAGTTGGTAGGTTGCCCAAATGCGATTGTCTGGATACGTGTATTTGGCTTCTGGCGCTGTGTGAGATCCATTCTGAGGTGCTCCATGTCGGCACCAACCAACATTGCATCGCCATGGTTGCTCACCCCACGGGTAGCAAATACAGGGGCGGTGTTGCCAGGTCCAAATGGCTGGAACTTCTTGAGGTCACGACGGAAGGCTGGCGTAATATCGGAGAATAGGATCTCCATATCGACATCGACCTGCGGAACAAGTATCGCTGGATCAATGTTCTCCTCCACATAGTCGTTGAATCTACGTGTGAACTCCTCCACCTTCTCGGGACGCATAGTGAGTCCTGCGGCATACATGTGGCCACCGAAGTTCTCCAAAATGTCGGAGCACGACTCAATAGCTTGGTAGAGGTCGAAACCAGGGATCGAGCGGGCCGAACCTGTGACAAACTCATTGCTACGAGTGAGCACCACCGTAGGGCGATAGTAGCTCTCGATAAGGCGAGAGGCGACAATTCCCACGATTCCCTTCATCCACTCGGGGTTGTAGATCACCGTGCACTTCTTGTTGCGGTACTTGTCATTGCTCTCAATGTAGTTGTGCGCCTCGATGGTGACACTGCGGTCGATGCTCTTGCGATCTTGGTTGAAGCTGTCGATCTCGTTACCAAACTTAGCTGCGGCCGACTCGTTACCCTCAATTAGGAGCTCAACAGCCGCATATCCGCCCGAGGGGGGAGCATTGAGGTCATTCTCATCCATGCGCATACGTCCTGCGGCATTGATGCGAGGTCCGATCTTAAAGACGATGTCGTCGATGGTGATCGAGTGACGCTCCAAGCCACAGATCTTGATGATCGAGTGGAGTCCCTTCGAAGGGTTGCGGTTGAGGCGAGCCAATCCGAAGTGGGCCAAGATGCGGTTCTCGCCCGTAAGTGGCACAATATCGGAGGCGATGCTCACCGCCAGAAGATCGAGCAGGTGTTCGATCTTAGTGAATGGGATCTTGTGCTTGATGGCATAGGCCTGCGCAACTTTGAATCCCACACCACACCCCGAAAGTTCATCGAAGGGGTAGGTACAGTCGACCCTCTTAGGGTCCAAAACAGCTACTGCCGCAGGAATCTCCTCGGCTGGAAGGTGGTGATCACAGATGATGAAATCTATCCCCTTCTCTTTGGCGTAGACAACTCTCTCAATCGCTTTGATACCACAATCGAGGGCAATGATAAGCGAAGCGCCCTTGCGCTCAGCATAATCGATGCCCTTGATCGAGATACCGTAACCGTCGGTATAGCGATCTGGAATGTAGAAGAGTAGGTTCTTGTGACCTATCTGCTTCAAAAACTTATACATCAACGAGACGGCGGTGGTACCGTCGACATCGTAGTCACCGTAGACCATGATATACTCATTGTTCTCTACAGCGAGCTCAATTCTCTCGATCGCCTTATCCATATCCTTCATCAGGAATGGATCGTGCAGCTCGGAGAGTTGAGGCATGAAGAAGTTTTTAGCCTTCTCTACACTGTCTATGCCCCTCTGTACGAGTAGCCCTGCCAAGATTGGCGAGATTGAGAGCTTTGAGGCAAGCACTGCCACAAGCTCCTGGTCTCCCAAAGGCTTGACTACCCATCTTTTGTCTATAGGCATAATCTTTATTTTTTATATATTTTAACATTTAAAATCTTAATTAAGTTATTCAACAGCAGCTCCTTCACCTCCTCAATCGAGACGTGGCAGCCCACCTCACACTCGAGCGACGTCACACCACGATCGGTGAAGCCACAAGGGTTGATGTAGTTGAAATATTTCAAATCTGTCTCGACGTTCATCGCCAGCCCATGCATGGTAACATAACGTGAAGACTTAACTCCTATTGCGCAAATCTTGTTGCGCTTAGCTCCCCCATTGTTGCTTTGTGAGGGTCTGCACCCATCTATTATCCAGACTCCTGCCGCACCCTGGCAGCGCTGAGCCTCGACACCCCAATGAGCCACGGTCTCGATAACCGCCTGCTCGAGAGCCCATATATATTGTTTTAGTCCAATGCCCACTCTCTCCAAATCGAGAATCGGGTAGAGGACTATCTGTCCAGGACCGTGAAATGTGACATCGCCACCACGGTCGATATGAAAATACTCAGCGCCGATGGCCTCGAGCTGCTGCTCCGAGAAGAGCACATTGTCGCTCTTGCCACTCTTGCCGAGGGTGTATACCGCAGGGTGCTCCACCATCAAGATGTGTCCCACGGTCAGAGGCTCACCACTCCTCTTGCTATCTATGAGCGCCTCGAAGAGCTCTTGTTGGAGTCTCCAACACTCTCCATATGAGACAACGCCCAAATCTCTAAACTCTACTTCACGACCCACTGTGCCATCCACAACTTCACGCTCCACTGCACCATCCAGAACTTCACGGCCCACTGTGCCATCCATAACTGCACCATCCACTGCACCATCCACAACTTCTCGGCCCACTGCACCATCCATAACTTCACGCCCCATATTATGCCTATTTAATAGAGCCTAACGCCTCATCGGCCAAATATGATGAGCGCACTAATGGTGCACTTGCGCAGTAGCTAAAACCCATCGCCATCGCCTGCTCCTTGTACCACTCGAAACGCTCGGGTGTGACGTAGCGATCGACGGGGTGGTGCTCGAGTGTGGGTCGCAGATATTGACCAAGTGTCACTATCTTTACCCCCACCTTGCGAAGATCTTGGAGCGTCTCGATGATCTCCTCATCACACTCGCCCAAGCCAACCATTATTCCACTCTTGGTTACAGCACCCTCTTGAGCCAAGATAGATAGAGTGGCCAAAGAGCGTGAGTAGCTCGCAGCGGATCGAACCTTGGGGGTGAGACGTGCTACAGTCTCGATATTGTGACCTATGATGTCGGCACCACTGCTCACAACAACCCTCAAAGAGTCGGGGCATTCATTCATGTCGGAAATAAGTAATTCGATTGTGGTATCCGCTCTCTTCTGGCGAATAGCACTCACCGCCTCCACCCAGTGTTGGGCCCCTTGGTCGGGTAGGTCATCACGTGTGACCGATGTCAACACGATATGCCTAAGTCCCATTAGCTCCACGCTCTCAGCCAATTTAGCTGGTTCGGTGGGGTCCAACGGTAGCGGTTTGCCGCTCTGTGTAGCGCAAAAACGGCAGTTGCGAGTGCATATCTCACCCATCAACATAAATGTGGCAGTCTTGCGACTCCAGCACTCTGCCTTGTTGGGGCACTTTCCACTACTACATATAGTATGTAGCGAATGTTCCCTCACAATGCGCTCCACCTCTGCGTAAGTTGGCTCCGAGTGGAGCTTGATTTTTAACCAATCGGGCTTTGATACATTGATCACCCTATCACGCAATGACGGCATTATAATAAAATCTTAATTTCCAATTGAGACAAAAGTAACGAAAAAAAATGACAAAAGAAAGTGATATTGAAAAAAGTTTACTCTGGACAGTCGAGTTTTTTTATTTTTGTATAATTATCTGCCTCTATTATTTGGGGTTGGGGGGGGCTCTCGTCATTCCCTACTACCCCTTACGTCATTCCCGACTACCCCTCTCGTCATTCCCGACTTGATCGGGAATCTACAAACACAACTGTCATCCACTCTCCTTTGTAGACCCCAGATCGAGTCTGGGGTGACGAGCAGAAAAAGAGACAACGATACAAACACAAAAAAGAGGCGGAGAGTCTTAGAACTCTTCACGCCTCTTAGATAATATATTAGTCCTCAGATAGCTACTTGGCAAATGCCACGGAGCGGATCTCACGGATTACAGTGATCTTCACTTGACCTGGGTAGGTCATTTCGTCTTGAATCTTCTTAGCAATATCTTGCGATAGTGCCTCGGTCTCTTGATCCGAAAGCTTCTCGGCACCCACTATCACACGTAGCTCACGGCCCGCCTGGATAGCATATGTCTTGAGTACGCCAGGATATGATTGAGCAATATCCTCCATATTCTTGATACGCTTGATGTAGCTATCGACAACCTCACGACGAGCACCAAGGCGAGCTCCCGAGATTGCGTCACACACCTGTACGATTGGCGAAATGAGCGAAGTCATCTCCACCTCGTCGTGGTGAGCACCAATTGCGTTGCATACATCGGGCTTCTCCTTACACTTCTCGGCGATCTTCATACCGATAATTGCGTGTGGCAACTCTGGCTCATTGTCGGGCACCTTACCTATATCGTGCAAGAGACCTGCACGGCGTGCAACCTTGGGGTTGAGACCCAACTCCGAGGCCATGATTCCAGCGAGGTTAGCTGTCTCACGAGCGTGTTGGAGTAGGTTTTGACCATACGACGAGCGATACTTCATCTTACCCACCATGCGGATAAGTTCGGGGTGTAGACCGTGGATACCCAAGTCGATAGCGGTACGCTTACCCACCTCGATGATCTCCTCCTCGATCTGCTTTTGCACCTTGCCCACAACCTCCTCAATTCGAGCAGGGTGGATACGACCATCGGTCACCAATTGGTGGAGTGCAAGGCGAGCGACCTCACGACGCACAGGGTCGAAACCGCTGATGATGATAGCCTCGGGGGTATCGTCAACGATCACCTCGATGCCTGTTGCAGCCTCCAAAGCACGGATGTTGCGACCCTCACGGCCAATGATGCGACCCTTCACCTCGTCGGAGTCGATGTTGAATACTGTAACCGAATTCTCGATAGCTGTCTCTGTAGCAACACGTTGGATCGAGGCCACTACAATACGCTTTGCCTCACGTGCAGCGTTGAGCTTAGCCTCCTCGATGGTCTCGTTGATGTAGCCCTCAGCCTCGCTCTTAGCTTCCGCCTTTAGGTTCTCAATGAGCTGGCTCTTAGCCTCTTCTGAGCTGAGTCCCGAGATCTGCTCGAGGCGAACATTCTGCTCCGAGATGATCTTCTCGACCTCCTCTTTTTTGGCATCGAGTGACTCGATTTTGCTATTGAGCTTCTCCTGCAATGAGCTACTATCCTTGAGCTTCTTGTCGAGCTCACGTTGTTGATTTTGAAGGTTTTGCTCGATCTGCTTTGCACGATTCTCTACTTGAGCTACCTCTTGGTTGCGTTTATTTACTGCTCTATCGTGTTCACTTTTAAGCTGAATAAACTTCTCTTTTGCTTGGAGCATACGCTCCTTTTTAATTATCTCAGCATCTGCTGTAGCTTTGTCGATAATAGCTTTGGCTTTGTGAGAGGCGCCATTCTTGGCCACCATATTGCTCACAACAGCGTAGACTACAACCGCAACAACTGCCGCAACAACTGCAATTATAACTGTGGTTCCCATCTCTTTGTTTTATTGTTGTATTAAAAATTGTTAAAAAAAACCGCACAGACTCCTCATCATTGTTTGACGAATCTGCAGATAAGTCATAAGTGGAGCTGCCTTAAATCGCAATCTTCCAATGGCACCGTAAACGACACACCCACGAGGGGTTAAGGCCTGATTTTGAAACAATGAGCTTGACTCCAATTTAAAAAATGTTCAGAATCGCAAAGCTTGAGGAATCTATGCGGGTAGATTGCTCTTTTATATATATAAGAACGTTGTGGGCTCAGTGACGAGTATACCCCACGCTACAAAAAACTCTATTTCTCCTCTTTGAGACCATTGAGGTAGCTATCAATTTGCTCCTTAATGGCACTCAGCGCATCGACATCCTCCTGTTGGAGCGACCCCTCACGCTTGGCATTTATGTTGATTATAGCCAACTTTAGTGCCGTCAATGCCAAGTAATCCACAACTGAGAAATCCTTGACGTTATGTTTTTGATACTCCGAGACGCAGCTATTGACCTCTCTCTCAGCCAAGCGATAGACCTCCTCAGCTTCACTATTGATAGTGAAGGAGTAACTCTTACTTGCCAATATTAGGTTTATAGCCTGCTTTCCCATTGTTAAAAAATATCTCTATTCGAACAAAATTACTCTTGATCAACTCTATTTAGTAGAGCTATGCAACGATCAACCTCCCGCATAAGTTGGTTGACACGAGCACGAGCTCTATCCCTATCAGCACCGTTGCCACTTAGAGCCTCACTGAGGCGTAGCGACGAGATCTCGGAGTTGAGCTTTGTTACCTGCTCCTGCAACTCACGACGTTGAAAGATAAGCTTCTCACGCTGCTCCTCGAGCTCACGATTGAGCCTACTCAAGCGTTTATGGTCTGCAACCAATAACTCCACTTGAGCCTCCAACTCCTTTATGATACTCTTCTCTGACATAGGACTAACTCTGTTCTACAACTCAAAGATATGAATTATTTTTTTATTCTACAAATTTTTGAACTAAATCACTCGTCCAAAGAGGTCATACTCCTCAACCGAAGTGATCTCAACGTCGTAGAATTCACCCTCACTTAGATCCACATCGGCACAAGATATCAAGATCTCGCAATCCACCTCAGGAGAGTCGTACTCAGATCGTGCCACATAGTAGTCGCCCTGCATGGAGTCAACCACAACTCGCAGCTGTTGCCCCACACGACGCTCATTATTCTCGAGCGAAATTTGGTTTTGGAGCATCATTATGCGCTCCACACGGCTCTCCTTGAGCTCCGCCGAGACATCATCGTTGAGCTGTGCCGAGTAGGTCCCCTCCTCGGGTGAGTAGGGGAAAACCCCAAGTCGATCGAAGCGCACATCACGCACAAATTGCAATAGCTCCTCGAAATCCTCCTCGCTCTCGCCTGGGTAACCCACCAAGAGAGTGGTGCGGAGTACCAGGTCGGGAATCGCCGCTCGCAGACGCTCAATGAGCCCATAGGCCTCAGCCTTGGTGTGGCGGCGCTTCATCGAACGGAGGATATTATCGGAGATATGTTGGAACGGAATATCGAGATATGAGCATATTTTCGCCTCACGTGCCATCACCTCAATCACATCTTGGGGGAAGCCCGTAGGATAGGCGTAGTGAAGCCTAATCCACTCTATGCCATCTATTTGACACAGTAGCTCCAGGAGCTCTGATAGGCGACGACGGCCATAGATGTCGACGCCATAGTATGTTGTATCTTGGGCAATCACAATAAGCTCACGCACACCCTTCGAGGCCAACGTGCGTGCCTCCTCCAATAGAGTCTCGATGGGCACCGAGATGTGGCGACCACGGATAAGTGGAATGGCGCAGTAGCCGCACTTCCAGTCGCACCCCTCCGAGATCTTCAAAAATGCATAGTGCTCGGGGGTGGTTGTAATGCGCTGAGTCTCAAGCTCCTTGCGATGCTCACCACCCAATCGCTCAATCACACCTTGCCAATCCTTCACACCGAAATACTCATCCACCTCGGGAATCTCGTCACGCAGCTCATCGGCATAGCGCTCCGAGAGGCACCCCACCACATATAGCTCCTCGATGAGACCCTCCTCCTTAGCCTCGGCAGCTTGGAGAATCATCTCGATGGACTCCTCCTTGGCATCGCCAATAAATCCACATGTGTTAATCACAACAACCTCAGCATCAAGCGAGTCGCTATCAAACTCCACGTCGTATCCTGCCGCCTCGGCCTGCACCATGAGGTGCTCCGAGTCGACCACATTTTTGGAGCAACCTAAGGTAATAAAGTTAATTTTTCGCATCACCAAAGAGTGCATTTACAAACTCCTCACTATCGAACATGCGGAGCTGGTCAACACCCTCTCCGATACCGATATATCGCACTGGAATACTAAATTGGTCGCTAATGCCGATCACTACACCGCCCTTAGCTGTACCATCCAACTTGGTGACAGTGAGCGAAGTAACCTGTGTAGCTTGGGTGAAGTGCTTAGCCTGCTCAAAGGCATTTTGACCCGTCGAGCCATCGAGCACCAACATCACCTCGTGGGGAGCATCGGGGATCACCTTAGCCATCACATTGCGGATCTTGGTGAGCTCGTTCATAAGTCCAACCTTGTTGTGCAAGCGTCCCGCCGTATCTATAAGCACCACATCGGCACCATTGGCCACAGCCGCTTGCAGAGTATCGTAGGCCACCGACGCAGGGTCAGAGCCCATATCTTGGCGCACCATGGTGGCACCAGCACGCTCAGCCCACACCCCCAACTGCTCGATGGCAGCGGCACGGAAGGTATCGGCAGCACCTATATAGACCTTGCGGCCAGCAGCGGTGAGCTTGGCTGCGAGTTTTCCAATAGTGGTGGTTTTACCCACTCCATTGACACCCACAACCATCATCACGTAGGGAGCACCCTCCTTGACCTCGATACCGAAATCCTGCTTTGTGGCCGACGCCTCCTCAAGAAGTTTTGCGATCTCGCTACGAAGAATACCCTGCAACTCGCTTGTTCCCAAATATTTATCCTTGGCTACACGCTTCTCAATATTTTGAATTATCTTCACCGTGGTGTCAACACCCACATCGGAGGTAATGAGAACCTCCTCGAGTTCATCCAATACATCGTCATCAACCGTAGTGCGACCAGCTATAGCACGGCTAAGCTTAGAGAAGATACCACTCTTGGTACGCTCCAAACCTGCACTCAGCTCCTCCTGAGCCTCTTGTGGCTCAATATTTTGGCTCTCCACGGCTACCTCTTGAGGCTCCTGCTGAGGGCTACTTGTCTTCTTCTTGAAAAGGTCAAAAAATCCCATAATCTATCTATTATATTTTGACAAAGATAGTGATAATTTTCCTATTGCCCTAATCTATCGCTGTTTATGTCTGTAAACATTTGATTGATTACTAACTTCTTTTTCGTCATTCCCGACTTGATCGGGAATCTACAAACACCGCTACTACTACTTATTATCTTGTTTCTCATGTAGACCTCAGATCGAGTCTGGGGTGACGAAATAGCTTGATGCAATGACGTAAAAACAAGTAACCTGAGTTCGACGGAGTCAGCAAGAGAGCAAAACTACTGTTTACGCAAGAAACATTCGATAGTATTCTCCATCAGGCAGCAGATTGTCATTGGTCCCACGCCACCTGGCACTGGAGTTATCACCGAGGCTTTGGGCTCAATAGCAGCGAAATCTACGTCGCCACAGAGCTTGCCCGTCTCTTCGTCACGGTTGACACCCACGTCAATCACCACAGCGCCTGGAGCCACCATATCTTCAGTGACGAACTTAGCACGGCCAATTGCCACCACCAAGATCTCCGCCTCACGTGTCACTGCGGCAAGGTCACGAGTGCGAGAGTGAGCGATAGTCACCGTTGCATTCTCGTCGGTGAGTAGCTTTGCCACGGGAAGCCCCACGATATTGCTACGACCCACTACGACAGCCTTTTTGCCGCTTATCTCGACTCCTGCCACCTTCATCATCTTGATGATTCCCTTGGGGGTGCAGGGAAGTGTACACTCCTGCTTTGTCCAGAGCGAAGCGACGTTGAGCGGGTGGAAGCCATCGACATCCTTACCCTTTTCGATCGCTGCAATAACCTTGTCGGAGTCGATGTGGCGAGGCAGAGGCAACTGCACGAGCACTCCATCGACTGTATCGTCGGCATTTAGATTGTCAATAATTGTCAACAACTCCTCCTCGGTGATGCTATCATCATGACGGATAGTTGTGTTTTTGATTCCAACCTCCTCCGAAGCCTTAGCCTTGCCACGCACATACGATACGCTACCTGGGTCCTCACCCACCAAAATAACCACCAAGTGTGGCACACGGCCATACTTCGCTGGAAACTCCTTTACCTGAGCGGCCATCTCCACCTTGAGCGATGCTGCCAGCTCTTTACCACTTATAATCATATTGAATTATGAATTATGAATTATCAATTATAAATTATTTTATCGCCCAATGGCCAATGTCGGTGCGGTGAAATAGCGCCTCGCACTCAATCTTCGAGATCTCCTCGAGAGCATTGTTGCGTGCCGCCTCGAGGTTGGCGCCCTTACCCACGATGAGCAGTACTCGACCTCCTGCCGTAACTATCGCACCATCTTTGTTGGCTGTTCCCATGTGGTACACTTGCGCTGTGAGCTTATCCAAGTTCTTGATTTCGAAACCTTTGGGGTAGTCGCCAGGGTAACCTTTCGATGCCAACACCACGCCAAGCGTTGCGAAGTCGTGCCACTCGATCAAAGCCTCGGTGCCAGTAGCAATTGCCGAGAAGATGTCGAAGATATCGCTCTTGAGGCGAGGCAAAACCACCTCGGTCTCGGGGTCACCAAAGCGAGCATTGAACTCGATCACCTTGATTCCGCTCTCGGTCTTAATGAGGCCGCCATAGAGCACTCCACTAAAGGGGTAACCCTCGCTGACCATCGCCTTAGCTGTCGGGATCATCACACTCTCGAGTGCATAGGCCTCATCCTCCGCTGTGATAAATGGCACTGGCGAGTATGCTCCCATGCCGCCTGTGTTGGGACCTTTGTCACCATCGTAGGCACGTTTGTGGTCTTGAGCAACAGCCATTGGGTAGACCCTCTCGCCATCGACAAAGCACATAAACGAGAACTCGGGGCCCTCCAAAAACTCCTCGATAACAACCTTACCCTCACCAAATTTGGCATCGAGCAACATATCTCGCAGAGCCTCGTCGGCCTCCTCAATCGTCGTTGGAATCACCACACCCTTGCCAGCGGCCAAACCATCGTACTTCAATACGGTTGGCAACGAACCACGGCGCACATAGGCCATCGCCTCGTCATACGAAGTGAATGTCTCGAACGCCGCTGTGGGGATCGAGTGGCGCTTCATCAGCTCCTTGGCAAACTCCTTGCTCGACTCGATCTGAGCCGCCGCCTTGGTCGGGCCAAAGATTAGGCGACCGTCCGCCTTAAAGGCATCAACCACACCCGCAGCCAAAGCCACCTCGGGACCAACAACCGTGAGGTCGATAGAGTTTGCTTGGGCAAATTCGAGTAGGCGCTCCACCTCGGTCTCCTTGATCTCTACGCACTCGGCCTGCTGTGCAATACCAGCGTTACCTGGCGCAGAGTAGATCTTACTCACCTTTGTCGAGCGGCTTAGTGCATCGACTATCGCATGGCAGCGACCTCCGCCGCCTATTACTAATACCTTCATATTTTATTATATTTTGTTTTTGCAGGTTAGTAGTGTTGCGTCATCCCCGACTTGATCGGGGATCTACAACCTCTGCTGTTTTTTGCAGATCTTCGATCTGCCCGCCCTCTGCGCATTTTTACTTTCGCAAAAATGCTTTTTTGTGAGGGAGGTCGGTTTTCTGCTTTTCTTACTGTGCTCATGCCGCACGGGCACCAAACGAGTTTGGATTTAGAAACTTCGTTTCTTTTAGTGCTTAAAATGGCGCATTCCTGTGAATACCATCGCAATATTATGGCTATTAGCCATCTTGATCGAATCCTCATCACGCACGCTGCCACCTGGTTGAACGATAGCATTTACGCCATACTGAGCCGCCAAGCTAACGCAATCATCGAAGGGGAAGAAACCATCGGAAGCCAATACGATACCCTCGCTAACACCCTTAGCCTTAGCTTGGTTGAGTGCGATCTCAGCCGAGCCAATGCGGTTCATCTGACCTGCTCCGACACCCAAAGTTTGACCACCCTTGACCGCCACAATAGCGTTCGACTTAACATGCTTCACAACTCGCCAACCAAACTCCATGTCGGAGAGTTGGCTCTCAGCTGGTTTCAACTCGGTCACCGCCTGCTCGAGGGTCACGTCGACCGTCTCGGTGTCGAGATCCTGCACCAACATACCGCCATTGACGCTAACATATTGTTGTGGCTTTGCCGCAGCAGTGCTCATATCGACCTCCAAGAGGCGAAGGTTCTTCTTGGTGCAGAGCACCTCGAGAGCCTCAGGGGTGAAGGCTGGCGCCATGATGATCTCCAAGAAGATGGGCTTCATCAACTCTGCAACCTCTGCCGTAACAGTTTGGTTTGTAGCGACGATACCGCCAAAGATGCTCACCGTGTCGGCCTCGTAGGCCTTAGTCCACGCCTCAACGACATCATTGCCCGTTGCAGCGCCACATGGGTTCATATGTTTGAGGCCCACACAAAATGGCTCGTCGAACTCACGCACTATAGCCAAAGCAGCGTTGGCATCTTGAATGTTGTTATACGATAACTCCTTACCATTGAGCTGCTTAGCCGATGCCAAAGAGTATGACGTAGGCTCCATCGCAGCGAAGAACTTAGCCTCTTGGTGAGGGTTCTCGCCATAGCGAAGCGACTGCTTGAGGTCGAACTCGAGGAATAGCTTCTCGTTAAGGCCAGCATTTTTGCGCATAAATGTCGCAATCATCATATCGTACTCTGCGGTGTGGGTGTAGGCCTTTGCCGAGAGTGCAAAACGTGTCGAGAGCTCAGTGTTGCCACCCGCCTTGATCTCGCTAACAATCTGAGCGTAGTCGGCAGGGTCGCACACTACGGTCACATCGCTGAAGTTTTTAGCGGCGCTACGCAACATCGAAGGGCCACCTATGTCGATATTCTCGATAGCATCCGCAAGCTCCACATTGGGCTTCGAGATCGCCTCACGGAATGGGTATAGGTTTACGCAGACCATATCGATAAACTCGATGTTATTCTCTTTGAGTGCCTCGAGGTGGCTCTCGTCGTCACGACGTGCCAATAATCCACCATGCACATTGGGGTGAAGAGTCTTTACTCGACCATCGCAGATCTCGGGGAATCCCGTGATGTCGCTGATGTTGATTACTGCCACTCCACTCTCGGCAAGTAGCTTCATTGTGCCACCCGTTGCGATGATCTCCCAACCGAGTGCCACCAACTCCTTTGCGAACTCCACAAGTCCGCTCTTGTCGCTTACGCTAAATAGTGCTCTTTTCATTATTTTAGTTTTTTAGTTCTCAATTTATAAAAAAGGAAAACAAAGTTTTCCAATCCAAGCTCGCTTGGTGCCCGCCCGGCATTAGGGCAGTAGTCGTATATTCTCGCCCTCCCTCATAAAAAAGCATTTTTAGAATAAAAATGCGTTGAGGGCGGCAGATCAAAGATCTGCAACTGCAATTAATTTTTTAACACATGCCACATACAAAGGATGCTCCGCCTGGTGTACCATCGTCTCCAGCTCCTCGATGCTGCTACCCTCGTAGCGGAATGCCACCTGGTCGATGATGCCTCCTCCGTCGAGCTCCTCGCTCACGTAGTGGATCGAAACGCCAAAGAGTTTCACGCCATACTCCAGCGCCTGCTCGATCGCTCTCGCCCCCTTGAATGCAGGGAGCAACGAGGGGTGAACATTGATGATACGACCCTCGAAGGGCTCCAAGAGAGTTGGCCCCACGATACGCATGTAGCCTGCAAGGCAGATGAGCGAAACCCCCTCGGCGATGAGTCGCTCAACGATCACAGCCTCATACTTAGCCTTAGATTCAAAATCTTTGGGCGAAAGCACCAACGAGGCGATGCCCAACCTCTCGGCACGAGCAATGATGCCAGCCGAGGGTTTATCGCACACCATGAGTGCCACCTCGGCCTCGATCTCGCCCGAGAGACAAGCTGCGGCTATCGCCTCAAAGTTGGAGCCACTGCCACTTCCGAAGATTGCTATGCGCTTCATGATCTACTATATAATATCTACTGCACCAGCCTTGTCGGTGATGCGGCCAATAATGGTAGCCTTCTCGCCCGCCTCCGTAAGGATTGCGATAGCTTTAGAGGCCTCAGCCTCGTCGAGAGCGATGACCATACCTACGCCCATGTTGAAGATGTTGAACATCTCACGGTGCGCTACACCTCCCTCACGCTCCAAGAAGCGGAATACTGGCAAAATCTCCCAGCTACCCTCCTTGATCTCGATACCCATATCATCCTTTAGGATGCGAGGGATATTCTCGTCGAATCCACCTCCTGTGATGTGGCTAATGCCGTGAACGTCGCACCCCTTGACAACTGCCAAAACGGGCTTGATGTAGATCTTGGTGGGGGTCAACAACACCTCGCCAAGAGGCTTTTCGCCCAACTCGGGGAGTGGTGAGTGGAGGTCGCAACCACTGTCGGCTACGATCTTGCGCACAAGGCTAAAGCCGTTGGAGTGAACGCCACTCGAGGCTACGCCAATGAGCACATCGCCCACCTTGACCTTAGAGCCGTCGATAAGTTCGCTCTTCTCGACAACGCCACAGGTGAATCCTGCGATGTCGTACTCGCCATCGGTATACATACCAGGCATCTCGGCAGTCTCGCCACCGATCAGTGCGCAGCCACTTTGGCGGCACCCCTCGGCAACACCTGCCACAATCGCCTCGATCTTCGAGGGCTCGTTGTGACCCACGGCCACATAATCCAAAAAGTAGAGGGGCTCGGCACCCTGCGCCAACACATCGTTGACACACATAGCTACAGCATCAATACCGATAGTATCGTGCTTATCCATCTCGAATGCAAGTTTGAGCTTTGTACCCACGCCATCGGTGCCACTAACCAAAACTGGCTCTTTGACCCCCAATGCCGAGAGATCGAACATTCCACCAAAGGCACCAATGTTGCCCATCACGCCCAAGCGTGAGGTCGATGCAACGTGCTTTTTGATGCGTGCCACAACTTCGTAACCTGCCTCGAGGTTTACACCTGCCTTCTCATAACTCTCTGCCATAATTTTCTCTATAATTTCTTTATATTAATACCATTTTTCTTATCCGCTCCATAGAGATCCGTAGGATACTCTCCCGTAAAGCAGGCTGTACACAACTCCTTGCGACATCCTGCCTTGTAGAGCTGCTGAACCTCGAGGAATACCAACGAGTCGGCCTCGATAAATTTACGTGCCTCCTCGACATCCTTGCTATAGGAGAGTAGGCCGCTCTGCTCCGAGGTGTCGACACCATAGAAACATGGGTTGCGATACTCGGGGCTCGCTATTCTCACATGCACCTCGGTGGCACCAGCCTCCTTGAGCATCCTCACGATTCTCTTCGATGTGGTTCCTCTAACGATCGAATCGTCCAAGAGCGCCACACGCTTGCCATCGACGATGCCTCTAACGGCCGAAAGCTTCATCCTCACACCCTTCTCACGCATCGCCTGCGAGGGCTGGATAAAGGTGCGACCAATATATTTATTCTTGATGAGTCCCATCTCGTAGGGCTTTCCACTCGCCTCGGCGTAGCCCATCGCTGCACTAAGGCTCGAGTCGGGAACACCCACCACAATGTCGCACTCGCAGGGTGCTTGGTCCCACAGCAGTCTACCTGTCTCCTTGCGGAAGGTGTGGACGTTGCACCCCTCAATATTGGAGTCGGGACGTGCGAAGTAGATATACTCCATTGCACACATGTTGTAGTGGCGATATTGCGAGTAGAGCGTCGATCGAATACCGTGGTGGTCGATCGAGACGATCTCGCCAGGCTCCACATCACGGATATACTCAGCACCAACCACATCGAGGCCACAGGTCTCGCTACTCACCACATAACCGTCACCCAAGCGACCGATTGAGAGTGGGCGTAGCCCATACTTGTCACGACATGCGTAGATACGATTCTCGGTCATAATGAGAAACGAGAATGCACCCTCGATCATGTTGAGAGCATCGACAATTGCCGAGATACGCTCCACGGTGCCCTTATCCTTCTTGATAAGGTGGGCCAACACCTCGCTATCGGAGCTCGATTGAAAGAGGCTTCCTTTGTTCTCGAGGTGGCGACGCAACTCTTCGGAGTTGACCAAGTTACCATTATGAGCCATCGCAAAGTTACCGTTGTGGTGGCGGAAGTAGAATGGTTGGATATTCTCCACGGAGTTACCTCCCGAAGTTGAGTAGCGCACGTGGCCAATGGCCATCGAGCCTGGGAGCTTCTCTAACTTGGCCTCATTGAAGACCTCCGAGACAAGCCCCTCACCAATAACTCGATTGAAGGCTCCACCATCGACTGCAACCATACCGCAGCTCTCTTGACCTCGATGTTGCAGGGTGTGGAGGCCGTAGTAGGTAAGTGAGGCGGCATCGGGCACACCCCACACTCCAAATACTCCACACTCCTCATGGATCTCACGATCGCTAACGTTATACATCATTATGCTTTAAGCTTTTGAAGGCGTGCCAAAATCTCCTCGTAGGCCTCGATAACCTTACCCAAGTCACGACGGAAACGATCCTTGTCGAGCTTCTCGTTGGTATCCATATCCCAAAGGCGACAAGTGTCGGGCGACACCTCGTCAGCCAAGATGATCTCACCCGACGATGTGCGACCAAACTCGATCTTGAAGTCAACAAGGGTAATGTTCATCTTAGCGAACATCGCTGTAAGAGCGTCGTTGATCTGAGCTGTCATAGCGTAGATCTGCTCCAACTCCTCGTATGTTACCGCACCAAGAGCCACTGCGTGGTGGTCGTTGATAAGTGGATCGCCCAACTCATCCTTCTTGTAGCAGATGTCGAAGATGGTGTTCGAGGGCTTTGTACCCTCCTCGATTCCAAGGCGTTGAGCCATCGAGCCAGCAACGATGTTGCGCACGATAACCTCGATTGGAATGATCTCTACTCGGCGGCACAGTTGGTCACGGTCGTTGAGTGTCTCGATGTAGTGACTCTTGATGCCAGCTGCGTGTAGCTGCTCAAAGATGAGGGTTGAGATGGCGTTGTTGAGCTCACCTTTGTGTGCGATTGTCGCCTTCTTAATGTTGTTAAACGCCGTAGCAGCATCTTTGTAGTGGATAACGATTAGATCTTTGTCATCGGTCAAAAAGACCTGCTTAGCTTTGCCCTCATAGAGCATTTCTCCCTGTTTCATAATATGTGATTGAATTTTTATTATTTGTTTAATTACTTTTTTCTAAAATAGTTTACTGCATTCTCAAATATCTCTTGGTGCTTCTCGCCCTCGATATTCTTAAAGAGGTTCTCCTCGTAGCGCTCCGTGTGGCCCATCTTACCCAAGATGCGACCATCCTTCGAGATGATTCCCTCGATTGCGTAGGAGGATCCATTGGGGTTATAAGGCGCCTCGGCGGTAACCTCTCCCTCGAGGTCAACATATTGGAATGCCACTTGACCCGCCTCGAAGAGTTCATGGGCAAGCTCCTCGCTCACCACAAACTTACCCTCGCCGTGGCTCACTGCGATCGAGTGAATATCACCCACCTCGAACGACGAAAGCCATGGTGACGAGATAGTCGAAACACGAGTCGATACGATCTGCGAGATGTGACGATTCACATCGTTGCGGAAGAGCGTAGGCGACGCCTCAGTCACCATTCCCAAACGTCCGTAGGGCAAGAGACCCGACTTGACGAGTGCTTGGAATCCGTTGCAGATACCCAAGATCAGACCCTCACGCTCGATGAGGCGGTGGATAGCTGCCGTAACGTCACGGTTGTTGAGCACCGTAGCGATAAATTTACCACTTCCATCGGGCTCGTCACCTGCCGAGAATCCACCACTTAGCATAAAGATGTGGCAAGAGTCGATCATCTCGACCATCGTTGCGATTGAGGCCAAGGTATCTTCGCTGGTGAGGTTGCAGAATACCGATGTGCGAGGCTCAGCACCAGCCTTGCGGAAGGCCTTAGCGGTGTCGTAGTCGCAGTTGGTACCTGGGAATATTGGGATATATACGATTGGCTTTTCGACCCTCTCGCCCGAATATGTCACCGTGCGTGGTGCGCTCTGCTCGACCTTAGCCGTAGCTTTATTGTTGCCCTTGTCGGGATAGATAGATGCGAAGCGCTCGGAGTTGACTCGGCGGAGCTCACTTAGGCAGAAGCTCTCGCCATTGATAACGAGCGCCTTGCTGTCGGTTGTCGAGCCGATTAGCTCGGCCGAGGGGCTATTGATTGGCGAGATGGCCTCCACCACGATCGAACCATAGGCGTAGTCGAATAGCTTCTCTTCGCTGAGCGAAATTGTGGCACCCACCTCGTTTCCGAAGCTCATTTTGGCCACCGCCTCAGCTACACCACCAAAGCCCACAGCGTAGGCCGAAACCACACGTCCACTCTCGATGAGAGCCGAGGTTTGGGTGAATAGCTCCTTGAGTTGAGCCGTATCGGGCATGCCATTTTTGAGTGGCGTGTGACGCATTATATATAGGTAGTTACCTGCCCCCTTTATGTCGGTCGAGATAACCTTGCGAGCATCGACCGTGGTGATACCAAATGCCATAAGCATAGGTGGCACGTTGATCTCGTGGAAGGTTCCACTCATCGAGTCCTTACCTCCGATCGAAGGCAAGCCCAACTCCAACTGCATCTTGAGTGCTCCCAAGAGCGCCGCAAGAGGTTTTCCCCACGACAACTCGCCCGTCATACGCTCGAAGTACTCTTGGTACGAGAAGCGCATATTGTCGAAGCGAGCACCCGCTGCCACAACCTTGGCGCAAGCCTCAACTACGGCATATGCTGCACCGTGGTAGGGGCTCCACGATGTGATAAATGGGTTGTATCCGTGTGCCATGATCGAGGCGGTCGAGGTCACTCCATCGGTTGGGAGCTTCTGCACCGAGACCTGAGTCTCGGAGTTTTGGGTGCGGCCACCAAATGGCATCAACACCGTCGAGGCACCAATCGTTGAGTCGAACATCTCGATGAGTCCTCGTTGCGAGGTGACGTTATCATCCTCCAAGTTATTAAGCACCCTCTCACGAAGCGAGGCACCAGGTACAATGCGCTCAAATGGGTTGCGCTCCTCAACGGCACCAACCTTAGCCGAAGCGTAGTGCTTGGCGCCAGCCGAGTCGATAAACTCACGCTTGAGGTCTACGATGAGTTTTTCGCCATAGAACATCCTCATGCGCCCAAAGTTCGTAACATCGGCAATGTGTACCACCTCGAGGTTCTCCTCACGGCAATACTCCATAAAGAGCTCCTTATCTTTGGCCTCAACCACTACCGACATACGCTCTTGCGACTCGCTAATTGCGATCTCGGTGGTGTTTAGTCCGCTATATTTTGTCTTTACACGATCGAGGTAGATATCCAGGCCATCGGTGAGCTCACCAATAGCGACACTCACGCCACCAGCACCAAAGTCATTGGACTTCTTCACAAGGCGAGTAACTTCGGCTCGACGGAACAGACGAGAGATCTTGCGCTCCTCGGGAGCATTTCCCTTCTGCACCTCGCTGCTACATGTCTCGAGCGACTCGGTGGTGTGCTCTTTGGATGATCCCGTAGCGCCACCAACGCCATCACGACCTGTGCGGCCACCAAACATCAAAACCACATCGCCAGCCTCGGGGCGCTCACGGCGAACGCTGTCGGCCTTAACGGCTCCTACAACCGCTCCAACCTCCAAGCGCTTAGCCACGTAGTCGGGGTGGTAGATCTCACGCAGGTGAGTGGTTGCCAGACCGATCTGGTTGCCGTAGCTCGAGTATCCTGCTGCCGCCTTGTGGCTGATGATACGCTGTGGGAGTTTTCCCTCCATCGTCTCGCTCACAGGGGCGTAGATGTTGCCAGCACCCGTCACACGCATCGCCTGGTAGACGTAGCTACGTCCCGACAATGGGTCACGGATAGCGCCACCCAAACATGTTGAAGCTCCTCCAAAGGGTTCGATCTCGGTGGGGTGGTTGTGGGTCTCATTCTTAAACTGCAGCAACCACTTCTCTGAAGCTCCATCGACGTCGACATCGACAAAGATCGAGCAGGCGTTATTCTCTTCGCTGAGCTCCATATCCTCCAAGAGTCCCTTGTGGCGAAGGTAGCGTGCGCCAATTGTTGCCAAATCCATTAGGCATATATCTTTGTGCTCACGACCCATCTCACGACGGATTGTGAGGTATGTTGCAAGCGTTGAGTCGATATCCTCCTTGATGAATGACTCCTCCACCTCGATCCCCTCCAGCTCCGAGGTGAATGTTGTGTGGCGGCAGTGGTCGCTCCAGTAGGTATCCAAGATACGTAGCTCCGTAGAGTGTGGGTCACGCCCCTCCGATTTGAAGTACTCACGTACCACTCGCAGGTCGTCGGCATTCATCGCCAACCCCATCGTGCGGCAGTAGGGGGCGAGCTCCTCGTCACCCATTGCGCAGAAGCCTTCGATAACCTCAGCTGGGATCACCTCGGCCTGCTCCATGTCGCTTAGTTGCGAAAGATCCTTCTCACGAGACTCCACAGCGTTGATCGAGTAACGCTTGATACGCTCCACATCCTCGTCGCTCACCTCATCGCTAAGCAAGATTATGCGTGACGATTTGATACGCACATCGGCCGTAGGCTCCAACAATTTAACGCAGTCGACAGCCGAAGCTGCACGCTGATCGAATTGACCTGGAAGGAACTCAATAGCGATAAGTTTCATATCGCTCGACTCCAAAGTGTCACTCACCGTATCGGTCACTGTTTCTCCAAATACTCCGTAGCGACTGCGCTCCACAAGCTCTGCCGAGAAGCCAAAAAGGTCGTATACGCAAATGTGGCGTAGATCATTAATCGAGATGTTGAGGTTGGTCTCCAACTCGTGGCGAAGGCTCTCGGCCTCGACACAAAATTGAGGCTTTTTCTCAACATATATGCGGTAGTTATTCATCTATTATTTTATTGTTTGTTTATTCTTATTTTACAAATTTATCGGCCCACTCCTCGGCGTAGCGCTCCTGAGTCATCCCCACAAAGGTGATGTGGCCCATCTTGCGCTTGGGGCGGCTCTCCTCCTTGCCGTAGAGGTGTACGAAACAGCCCTCGGGTGCCCCCTCCTCTATGATGTGTTCCGCCACGCCAAGATCCTCGCCCAAGATATTTTTCATGATGGTAGGTGCTACGAGCTTTGGCTCCTCGAGCGGCATATCCAAGAGGTAACGGGTGAACTCACGGAATTGCGAAGTGGTGCAACCCTCGATGGTGTAGTGACCCGAGTTGTGTGGGCGTGGTGCCATCTCGTTGAAGATCACCTCCTCGCCACGCACGAAGTACTCAATTGTGAGGATGCCTCTATAGTCGCACTCCTCCATAAATCGCTTGCTCTGCTCCTCGATCTTTGTGCGAAGCTCCTCCGAGATCTCGGCAGGGACAATCGAGAGGTCGAGGATACCTTGGCGGTGAACGTTGCGCCCCATGGGGAATACCACGCTCTTCTCGTCGCCACGCACGGTGATGGTCGAGATCTCGAAGTCGAAGTCGATAAACTCCTCCAAGATGCAGGGGGCACTCAATAGACCAAAGGCCTTCTCAATATCCTCCTCACTCTTGATAACTGCTTGGCCGTGACCATCGTAGCCCAACGTGCGAGTCTTGAGTACACATGGCATGCCGACATCTTCGATAGCCTCCAAGAGTGAATCGTTGGTCGACACGGCTATAAACTTAGGGGTTTGAAGTCCGTGTGCCTTAGCTTGATTCTTCTCACGCAGACGATCCTGCGAGTCGAGTAGTTGCGAGCAGCCCTGTTTGATGTTATACTTCTCGCAGAGGGGTGTGAGCACCTCGGCAGGGATATTTTCGAATTCGTATGTCACCACGTCGCAACGTTGGCAGAGTATCTCGAGGGCATTCATATCGTCGAATGCGCCCACCATATGCTCGTCGGTGATGGCAAAGGCTGGAGAGGCCGACGAGGGGTCGTAGGCGATGGTGTAGGCTCCGAGGGCTTTAGCCTCCTGAGCGATCATCATTCCCAACTGACCTGCTCCTATAATTCCAATTTTTTTCATCTCTAAATCTTAAACGTTAAATCTCGGCCGCAAGTACGTCGGCCGTCTGCTTTGCTCTAAAAGCGTCGTATTTGGCACGCAACTCCAGATCCTGCAACGAGAGGATTGAGATTGCTATGAGTGCCGCATTCTTCGAGCCATTGATGGCGGTAGTAGCAACAGGCACACCAGCAGGCATCTGCACAATCGACAGAAGCGAGTCGAGCCCACTCAGCGCACGAGACTTCACAGGGACACCAACAACAGGCAGCGAAGTCATCGAGGCCACCATACCTGGAAGGTGAGCCGCACCACCAGCGCCAGCGATAATCACATCAATGCCACGCTCACGAGCACTCTTGGCATACTCGACCAAAAGGTCGGGAGTGCGGTGTGCACTAACAACACGTTTTTCGAACTCCACGCCAAATGCTTCGAGAGTCTCAACAGCGGCGCTCATCACCTCGTAATCGCTCGTTGAGCCCATTATAACTCCTACTTTCATATCATAAATCAATTAAAAATCCGCTACAACACATTACATGTCATAGCGGAAAATGTATCTATTCGGTTTTTAACAATTTGCTTTTGTGCACACACAAAGAGGCAACCTCTTTAGAGCACACGCAGTTCTCTTTATAGCCAAAACTATGTTGTCGCTCACGCAACAACCAAGAGCAAAAATACCCTCCATAAAACTCAATATGTGGAACTCTCATCATCTTGACAAAGTCTGCTTAGCATTTCGACGACAAAGGTAACAAAAATATTTGGTTTAGCCATCGAAAATATAATAAGTTGTTAACATTATTTAATAATATAGCCCTATACTATCTCTAAGCCCAAATCACATCTAAAACATGACTCAATCATTTGGTTTATAGAGTTCATTTTCGTAGATTTGCAACCATAAAGCATAAAACATGTCACACAAAATAACCCTAACACTAACCCCCAAGCAGGCGGCGGATTCCAAATTTTACACCACCATAGCGGCTCACAAAGTTGGGCTCAAAGATACCGAGGTGGCTCTACTGCGTGTGGTGAAACGCTCGATCGACGCAAGGCAACGTCAAGTGAAGGTCAACCTCACCGTGGAGCTCTTCGAGGAGAGCGACCCCACTCCGCCACCTATCCACTTCGACTACCCCTCGGTGGTGGGGCGAACACCCATTGTGGTGGTGGGCTCGGGCCCTGCTGGTCTCTTTGCGGCACTCAGGCTCATTGAGTTGGGTTTGCGACCAATCATCTTGGAGCGTGGGCGTGAGGTGAGCGAGCGCAAGCGTGATATTGCTCTGATCAACCGCAACGAGCATATCGACCCCAACTCCAACTACGCCTTTGGCGAGGGTGGCGCAGGAACCTTCTCCGATGGAAAGCTCTTTACTCGCTCCAAGAAACGTGGCGACTACAACAAAGCGCTCCAAACTCTGGTCTTTCATGGTGCCACCGAGGAGATCCTCTTCGAGGCGCACCCCCACATCGGCACCGACAAGCTGCCACGCATAATGACCAACATGCGTCAGACGATCCTCAGCGCAGGTGGCGACTTCATCTTCGAGGCTCGTGTGAGCGACCTCGAGATCAAAAACAACAAAATTAGTGGCGTCTGGTGCGGCGATACCCTCTATGAGGGTGCGGCGGTGGTACTCGCAACGGGTCACTCGGCCAAAGATATTTATGAACTGCTGCACCGTCGAGGCGTTGTGATCGAGGCGAAACCCTTTGCTATGGGTATGAGAATTGAACACCCTCAAGGGCTTATCGACTCTATTCAATACCACTCAACCGAGCGTGGGGAGTACCTCCCTGCCGCCTCCTACTCGCTGGTTAGCCAGGAGGGTGGCCGTGGCGTCTACTCCTTCTGCATGTGTCCTGGTGGCTTTATCGTACCCGCTATGACCCACCAGAGTGAATCGGTGGTCAATGGCATGTCGCCAAGTCAACGCTCCTCACCCTATGCCAACTCGGGACTGGTGACCGAGATCCGCCTAAGCGACTTCGCCCACCTGCGTGAGGAGTGGGGCGAGTTGGCAGGATTGAAGTTTCAGCAGCAGCTCGAGCAGGCGGCACGTGAGAATGGCGGCGAGAATCAGATCGCACCAGCACAACGAGTATCGGACTTCGTGGCAGGAAAGAGCAGCTCATCGCTTCCAAAGTCATCATACATTCCAGGCTTCTGCCCCTCACGACTCGACGAGTGGATGCCTCGATTCATAGGCGATAGCCTGCGTGCAGGTCTCAAGACATTTGATCGCAAGATGCGAGGATACATCACCGCCGACGCCTTGGTGGCAGGAGTGGAGTCTCGCACATCGACCCCTGTGAGGGTGCCTCGAGAGCGTGATACGCTGATGCACCCACAGATCGAGGGACTCTTCCCCACGGGTGAGGGGGCTGGCTACGCAGGTGGAATTATATCGGCAGCGCTCGATGGTGAGCGAGTAGCCGAAGCGGTGAGTGCAACACTTAAATAAAAGTTAAGAACCGCTAAAAAATACTCTTAAAGCGTCATCCCGCCCGTGCGTCATCCCAGACTTGATATGGGATCTACAAAAGCGACCCTTTTTGGATAGCTGAAATTGTAGATTCCCGATCGAGAAAGGGAATGACGGCAATTAAGTTAATATACTAAGTAGTAACACTTAAACGATAGATAATTATGATAGAGACCTTTGAACACGCAGTAGAAAACTTCAGCGGTTGGCTTTGGGGCTGGCCGATGATCATTGCACTCTTTGGGTGCCACATCTTTCTCACCATTAGATTGCGCTTTCCGCAACGCAAACTTCTCACAGGAATCAAACTCTCGGTGGCCAAGGATAACGACTCGCAGGGTGATGTGAGTCAATTTGGCGCTTTGGTAACATCGCTTGCGGCGACCATCGGAACGGGTAATATCATTGGTGTGGCAACTGCCGTCACCTTGGGAGGTCCTGGAGCGGTGATGTGGTGTTGGTTGTCGGGAATCTTGGGAATCTCTACGAAGTATGCCGAGTCGCTCTTGGCGGTGAAGTATCGCACCAAGGATGAGGATGGCGAGATGGTTGGAGGACCAATGTATGTCATCGAGCGAGGCATGGGGCACAGGTGGAGATGGCTGGCTATTCTCTTTGCGCTATTTACAATTTTAGCTGCATTTGGCATTGGCAGCTCCGTGCAATCAAACGCCTTTGCCTCGGTTGTTGAGAGCTCTACGGGGCTACCCAAATTTGTAAGTGGTATCGCTATTGCGGCGGCGGTGGCGGTAGTCTCGCTGTTTGGTGTTAAGGGAATTGCCAACCTCTGCACTCGACTCATACCATTTATGGCAATCCTCTATGTTGGTGGCTGCCTCTACATAATTGGTGTCAACTTCTCGGTAGTTGGCGAGTCGCTACAACTAATCTTCTCGTCGGCCTTTACACCCCAAGCGGCAGGTGGCGGATTTGTGGGTGCGGCGGTGATGACAGCGGCACGATATGGTATTGCACGAGGACTCTTCTCCAATGAGTCGGGTATGGGATCGGCTCCAATCGTAGCGGCAGCGGCCAAGAGTCGCAACCCAGTACGTCAAGCACTTATCTCGTCGACAGGAACTTTCTGGGACACCGTGGTGATCTGCGCACTAACAGGAATTGTGCTGGTCAGCAGCATCTTGGCAAACCCCGAGATAGCAGAGAATCAAACTGGACTACTCACCGAGATGGCATTCAGCAATATCCCATATGTCGGATCGGCAATATTAACCATCAGCTTGGCAACATTCACATTCTCAACCATCTTGGGATGGAGCTACTACGCCGAGAAGGCTGTGCAATATTTGTGGGGTAAGAGCTTTATAAGGCACTTCCGCATACTCTGGATCGTGGTGATCTACTTTGGTGCCACGATGAATCTAACCCTGGTTTGGAACATGGCCGATGTGATGAACGCATTTATGGCGATCCCCAACCTCATCTCGCTGGTGGTGCTCTCGAGCGTCGCCATAAGCGAAACCAAGCGCTACCTCTGGAGTGGCGATATAGATGGCCAGGCCGAGGAGGAGGAGTAGATACAATTAAGCGGACGACATCGGTAACTCCTCTCCTCGTCATCCCCTCTCCTCGTTATCCCCCTTCCTCGTCATCCCCCTTCCTCGTCATCCCCGACTTGATCGGGGATCTACAAAAGAGAGTGTGTGCAAGCAGGAGTTGTAGATTCCCGATCAAGTCGGGAATGACGAAAGAGATGATGTCGGGAATGACAAAAAATGGTTATTATATTATAAAATTAAGCGGACGACCCAAAAAGTCGTCCGCTTAATTTTATAATATGCTGAATGTAACTACTTACAACTCTCAACAATATTTTTGCAAGCATCGTAGTAGATACCCACATCGACAGCATAGGCCAAGTAGCTTACGCCAAGCGAGCGCCAGAAGTTAACCCTCTCGGCAGACTCCACAAAGGTACCAACTTTGACACCCTTAGCGGCAGCCATCTCGACAGCCATCTTCATCTTCTCCACAACGATTGGGTGGGTCACCTCACCTGGGACGCCACACGACTGCGATAGGTCGTAGGGGCCCAAGAAGATAACATCGAGACCCTTAACCTCCAAAATCTCTGAGAGGTTGTTCACCCCCTCCATACCCTCGATGTGGACAATTACCATGGTGTTGGCATTCGAACCCTCGAAGTGGGCAGCTTTGTCGATGTTGGTGTACTCCGCAGCACGTGTATAGCGGCAGACACCACGAGTTCCCTCGGGGAAGAATTTACATGCGCTAACCACCGACTCGGCAGCCTCACGGCTATTTACTTGGGGCACCTCAACTCCGTGGGCACCAATATCGAGAGCACGCAAAATATTCTCGTGAGAGGCATCTGTAGTGCGGATAATGGGGCTCATGCCGTGAAGTTCGGCAGCACGAATAAGGTCAAGTGCACTCTCAAAGCCAATTGGGCCATGCTCCATGTCGAGGATGCAGAAGTCGAAACCAGCCAATGCAGCTTGCTCAATGAGGCAAGAGTCGGTCATCTTGACAAAAGGACCCATTACGGTTTTGCCCTCAGCCAATTTGTTCTTCATAAAGTAGTTCTTCATCTCTATATATCTTTAGTCAATATGATTTAGCTCGATTGGAATACCCTCCTCCTCGATGAAGGCTACGGTCATTCCAGGAACTGGGTAGAAGGGGCCATAGAGCACCTTTGCACCCACGATAGCCTCTTCGACCGATGGCACCGAGTAGGCGATGTGAGCCGTTGTCTTGACCAACTCGGGGAATGGACACTCGTCGGTAAAGCGCAAAAACTCAATTTTGTTGGGACTTGCAGCAACATCTGTGTAGTAAAGGTGTAGATCTGCGTTGTAAAGCTCACCTGACTCGATCTTCGATACAGGGATTCCAAAATGATCTAATGTTCTCATTATCTTTGTTTTTAAAGTGCTATTGAAATTCTCTTTGTGTAGAGGTAATCCTCTAATGCCAAGTGTGAACAGTCGTGACCAAGGCCGCTATCCTTCATACCGCCGTGAGGGAGGTTGATTGCGTAGCGAACGCCATTGACTTGAACCTCGCCACACTCGATAAATGACGAATATTTTTGAACTCTCTTCAAATCGTTGGTGAAGAGGTACGACGCCAATCCCACATCGGGAACGTTGACCATTGGGTCGAGGTCGGCCTCATCGTTGAATTTGATGATCGAGGCAACTGGTCCAAAGATCTCCTCACGGAAACAACGCATTGCTGGGGTTACACCCTCCAAGATTGTTGGGTTGAGGAAGCTACTACCCTCGGGCATTCCTTCGGGGATTCCACCCAAGCTCATAGTTGCGCCATCGGCAACAGCCTCTGCCACAAGTTCCATAATGCGCTCACGTGCTGCGATGTTGACCACAGGACCCATGTTGACACCTTGATCCTTGCCAAAGCCAACTTTGAGAGCTGCTGTGCGAGCCTTGAACTCCTCCATAAATTTGTCGTAGATCGACGCCTGAACAAAGATTCGGTTGGGGGTTACACACACCTGACCGCTATTGTTGAACTTGAGACCAACCATGGTGTTAAGTGCCGCCTCCATGTCGCAATCCTCGAAGATGAGCGCTGGTGCGTTACCTCCCAACTCCAAGCCCAACTTCTTAATCGAAGTTGCCGACTGAGCAACAAGCTTGAGACCCGTTGCGCTCGAGCCAATCATGGTCAAGACACGTGGGATAGTGCTTGTCGAGAGAGGAATACTTGTTGTGCGGCTACCTCCCGAGAGGATTGTAACCACACCCGCAGGTAGACCAATCGACTCGCAGATCTCGCCAAAGATATATGCCGAAACGGGAGTATCCATCGAAGGGCGAATAATCACGGAGCAACCTGCCGCCAACGCTGGAGCCACTTTGTAGGCAACGTTGAGGATAGGGAAGTTCCACGCAAGGATCGAGACAGCCACACCACGAGGCTCATGCACCAACATGTGGGCGTGGGTGCCTGCCATATCGGGCAACATCTGCGAACGGTAGCGCAACATCTCGTTGGGGTAGTAGTCCAGAGCGTCGATAAGCATATTGATATCCTCATCGGCCGACTCCCACGTCTTACCCAACTCATACATCACGGCGTAGTGGATCTCATCTTGGCGCTCGATGACCGCAGCACGAAGCTTGTAGATCCACTCGTTGCGCTCGGCAAGCGAGAGTTTTGACCAATACTCAAAGCCTTTTTGTGCCGAGATCAATGCTCGCTCGCTATCCTCTACTGTTGCAGTAGCCAAAGTTGCGATAACCTCACCTGTACCTGGACAGATGATCTCGCTTGTTGTCGATGAGTCGCAAAGCTTGCCATCGATATACATCTTTTTATATCCGAAATTCATAAACTCTTAAATTTTAATGTTCAATTCTATTGCGATAATCTCCCTCGTATGATGGGATTGTAGCCTGCTCCCATGCCCAAAGTTCAGCCTTCATCTTCTCGAAGCGCTCCTTCTCGATGTTTTGGATGTCGGTGGTCTCACCAATGTCGGTACGCAAGTTATACATCTGGTAACCGCCACTAAAGCGCTTGATGATCTTCCAATCGCCACATATCATCGCTGCATATTGGTCGTGATAGCTACGCCAGAAGTGGAGGTTACGCTCCTTGATCTCCTTGCCCTTGATAAGTGGCAAGAGGCTCACACCTTGGGTCTGCTTATCTTTGCACTTTTTGCCCGATGCAATCTCGATGAATGTTGGGTAGAAGTCGATAGCCGAAACTGGAGTGTCGCACACCGCACCACCGTCGGTAAGACCTGGGTAGTGGATCAAAAGTGGTACACGGATACCACCCTCGGCCAAGGTGTCGTCGATAAGTTTGCAGCCACGGAGTGGGTAGTTCGAGAATGGGCCTCCTTGATCCGAGAAGAAGATCACGATAGTGTTATCGGCGATTCCCTTATCCTCGATAGCTTGGCGGATAGCACCCACCGACATATCAACCACTGCAACTTGAGCAGCGTAGTTGGCGTCGAGGCGGCTCATACCAGCCTTCATATACTTCTCAACAAGGTCACGACGACCCTCGTTGGGGGTGTGCACATTGTAGTATAACATCGACATCTGGAATGGTTTGTCGCCATCGTAGGAGGCGATCATATCGACTGCAGCGTCGGTCAAGTAGTCCGACATGAGCACATCGTCGGCAACCTCGGTTGTGGTGTCGTCACCCGCAGGATAGACAAAGAAGGGTGCGTAGTAGGACGATACATTACCAAAGTCCGAGAGGCCGAAGCACTCGTCGAAGCCTTGGTGTTGTGGCCAATACTCCTCGCCACCCATATGCCATTTACCCACAAACATATTGTAGTAGCCCTCCTCACGAAGACGCTCAGCATAGGTCACTTGGTCGAGCTCCAACCAGTTGCGTGATGGCATGTTGATGGGGTCGTTGGGCCACATGTTGTACTCACGCCCCGAACCTGCATCTTTGTTCTCGATGTGGCGCACGATACCTGTTCTCACTGGCTCTTGACCTGTGAGCAGACCTGCACGGCTGGCACTCGAGGCTGGTTGCGCCACATAGGCACGCTCGAAGTTCATACTCTCGCTCATCAAACGGTCGATGTTGGGGGTCTCGAACTTAGATTGGCGGAAGCCAACATCGGTCCAGCCGAGGTCATCGACAAAGAGCATTACTATATTCATCTTATCGCCCTTTGGCGCAGCATCAGCCATTGCTGGCAAAGCGAGTGCTGGCAAAGCGGCTAACATTGATAATTTACCTCTCATAGTTTTGTTTCTTTTTCTTTTTGTTTAATTAATAGCCTCCACGGCCAGCATCCTTCCACCAATCTTGAGCCATCTCGTGTGCACGAAGTGGATCATAGTTGGGGTTTGGCGTTGGCATCTCGGCACCAATCTCCTCACGCCACTGGTGAAGATCTTCGAGCATCTCGGCAGCAAGAGCACTCTTTGAGGTGGATAGATCCATCACCTCGCCCTTGTCGTTTACCACGTCGTATAGTTCGACGCTACCATCGGTAAAGTTCTCGATAAGTTTGTAGTTTCCCTTGCGGATAGCACCCATTGGGTTGCGAGTCCACATATTGGTTGGGAAGTGCCAATGCACCGCCTCACGCTCGAGCGACTCCACCTCTCCTTTGAAGAGTGGAACAAGGCTCAAACCATCGGCAACCTGATCGGCAGGAGCTGTTGCGCCACCAAGCTCGAGAAATGTCGAGAAGAGGTCGTAGTTGATGATAACCTCGTCGCAAGAGGCACCTGCCTCAACTCTGCCTGGCCACTTCACGATAAATGGGATGTGGATACCACCCTCATAGAGATCTCCCTTTTGGCTGCGGTATGGGTCGTTGCAACCTGCAACTGGCGTGGCGAGCATCATATCCTCCTCCAAGCCACCATTGTCGGAGGAGAGGATGACGATTGTATTCTCCTCGAGACCCAACTCACGAAGCTCACTGAGTACCATATCGACCGAGTTGTCAACCATGTCGATCATAGATAGATACTCGGGGTGCCATGTGGTGATACCACTTTGGCGGATCTTTTGGCTATAGTAGTCGGTGAGTTGTTTGGGTGCGGTGAGTGGAGCGTGCACCAAGAAGTGAGATACGCACAACATAAATGGCTTATCTTGATTCTTGCGCATAAACTCAATTGATTGCGCTGTGATCTTGCCCGCCTGTTGGAAGTTATACTTCTTGGCGTAGGCCTGTAGCTCGGGATCGGTGATCTCCACGTCGCAACCACCAAAGCCCTCAGCCTCGGGTGTGCGACCAGCGTGCCACTTACCAAAGATACCACAGTCGTAGCCTGCATCAGTGAGGATGTCGGCGTAGGTCTCAATCTCCTCGGGAAGCTCTTGACGGAACTCGGGCGATTGGAATTGAGCATAGGGACGATCGTTGCAACCAAGCACCTCCCACACCTTGTGACGAGCGGTATTTTGACCCGAAAGGATACTTGTACGGGTTGCCGAGCTCACTGGCGAGGCGTAGGCTTGAGTAAATACCATACCCTCACTTGCGAAGTTGTCGATAACGGGAGTCTCGACAAGTGGATTGCCATAACATCCCAAATCGTTGATACCCATATCATCGATCAAGATGAAGATGATGTTGGGGCTCTTTTCGGTCTGCTTTGCACTCTTAGCAAAGCTCGCTTGGGCTGTAACACACGAGAGTGTCAACAGGCCCAAGGTCGAGAGTGAATGTTTCATAATGTAGGTTTAGTTTGGTTTATAATACGATTCTACCCTCTGCGAGATTACCACTTAACTGGTACAAACACTGTCATCTCACTCTCGCCACGGTTACTCCATGCGTAGTATGGGATGAACTTGAGTTTGATATCTTTGAACTCTGTAGCTGCTGGAGCATAGAGATTTGATTTGTCGAACTTCGATGTGCGAACAACACCGTCAGCGGTGATAGTCTTCACGCCACCCAAGATATCCTCAAACTTCACGTCGAACTTAGTGTCGATTGGAAGCATGATGTTATCCATCGAAACGCCCTTTGGAAGATCCTTACCCTCAACACAGTATGTGAGTGGACCATAAGAGATGGCAACTTGGTTACGAACCTCCTCAACCATTGGGTTAGCCTCGTTGATGATTGGCTGCATAGGCAATACAAGCTCCACTTTGTCGCCCTTGTTCCACTCACGTGCAACAACTGCAAAGAGGCCAGTACCTGAAATTGGCATATCGACACCATTTACAGCGAGTGTAGCTCCCTCAGCCCAAGATGGGATACGAAGTTTGAGCGAGAACTCATTCTTCTTGTCGCCATCGTATGTGAAGTTAACACTCTCAGACCATGGGTATGATGACTCTTGAGTGAATTTAACACCCTTACCATTGAGCTCAGTGTCGATTGTGTTGCTACCGTAGAGAGTCACGAAGATTGAGTTATCATCCTTAGCGTAGGCATACTCCTTGCTCTCGGCCAAGAAGCGAACAACGCTTGTTGGACAACATACACAAGTACACTCCTCAGTCCAACGTTGGTGGAAGTCGAGTGAAAGGATGTTGTGGTCGGCACCATACCAGCGCAAAACGTTGGTGTAGTAGTAGCTCTTGCCATCGAGTTGCATAGCTGAGAGGTTGTTGTAGAATGCCTTCTCCATTGTGTCGAGGTATTTGGTCTCGCCAGTAAGCATGAAGAGTCTCCAAGAGTAGTATGCGCCATAGTATGTAGCACAAGTCTCGTTGTAGGCAGTAGCATTTTGGAGGTGGTAAGGTTTACCAAACGCCTCGTGAACACACTCTGTAGCGTTGCGAGGAGTCTCCGAGCCACCACGGTGAACGTTACCGATACCGCCAGTGAAAGATGCCTTGCGAGTGTAGATGTCGTCCCAGATATATTTGAGCGCTTGGATCAACTCCTCGTCGCCAGCCTCAGCAGCGTAGTCAGCAGCACCGATGTAGAGAACTGGTCCCAATACAGCGTGACCTACGGCACGAGTCTCCTCACGTAGTTTTGTGTCGTTTTGGTTTTGGGTCTTACCCTTTTGGTGACCACGACCAGTGATGAAACGGTTAGCAAGGTCGAGGTAGCGTCTCTCGCCTGTAGTGCGGTAGAGCTCCATCACACCCATGATTTGAGTTGGGTTGAAGTCAACATCAGCTAAAGCTGGAGTAACCTCAGCGAAGTACTCATCGAGGTAGTCACCCACACGGATTGCAGCATCCAAAAGGGTGCGATCGCCTGTTGTGCGGTAGTGAGTACATGCCAACGTGAGGAGGTGACCCATGTTGTAGGTCTCGTGCTCGCCCACAGCTGCAAAGCGCTTGTTGTGCTTAAATGGTTTGTTCCACGCACGCTCCGAGCCTGTGATACCGTGGCCAATTTGGATGTGTGTTGTTGAGTAACCATCGTCGGCAATTGAGCGAGCGATAAGATCAGCCTTCTCGCTGATTGACTTCAAGAGCTCAGGATCTTTGGTCACAGAGTATACTGCAACTTGAGCCTCCAACCACTTGTAGTAGTCACCATCTTGCCAATAGGTTCCCTTGAAACCCTCGGTAGCCTCTTTGCCCTCGGCCAAGATACGGAAGTTATTCTCCGAGAACTCCATGAAATATTTGTATTGAGCTGGAACAAGGTTAGGCATAACCATGTCGAAACGCTCTCTCCAGAAGCCACCTTCGCTCCACTCAACATCTCCGATATTGACACCATATGCTTTGACATTAGCATCAGCAGTAGCTCCAACATAGGCTCTATCTTGAGCGAAACCACACACAGTTGCGCCCGAAAGGATTAGGGTTGCTAAAATTCTCTTTTTCATCTCTCTTTGTTTTGTATTAAGTTGGTTATAATTGTTTTAGTTTTGTTATAGTGCGAAGTAGTTGAGCTTATCCTCATCGATCTCGATGCCCAATCCATAGCCTGTTGGCACATCAATATAGCCATCGACAGCCTTGAATGGGTTGGTTGTGAGCTCCTCTCGGATGCGGTTGGCGCTGCGATCAAACTCCAAGAGTGGTTGCTTGTCGAAGATGCGACCTGGCGCATACTGCAAGTTAGCGGTGATGTGGAGGTTGGCCGAGATGATGATTCCCGTACCCCAGTTGTGAGGTGTCATCTCCACGTGGTAGGTGTTGGCGATTGTCGAGATGCGTTTAGCCTCGGTGATACCGCCTGTGGTACCCGTCTCGGGTTGGATGAAGTCGACACAACGATTCTCCAAGAGTGTTCTAAAGCCATCGCAACGGAACTCGCACTCACCAGCAGCCAACGGGATGTTGGTGCGGCTGCGGAGCTCACGGAATCCAGCGTAGTCGTCGGGCGAGATTGGCTCCTCGAACCACATGATGTCGAATGGCTCCATCTTCTGCGAGAGCTCTATAGCCTCACGCACGTTGTAGGCGTGGTTGGAGTCGACACCAAGTTTCACGTCGTCACCGATCGCCTCACGGATTGCAGCCACATTTTTGAGATCCTTCTCGATACCTAATCCCACCTTCATCTTCACGGCCGAGTAACCAGCCTCTTTGTAGCCGATAGCCTCCTCGGCCAACATCTGCTCCATGCAACCCTCCATGCGGTCGGTGAAGTAGAGGCCAGTGGCGTATACTTGGACCTTCTCACGGAAGCGACCTCCCAAGAGTGTCGAGACAGGTTGTTTGAGGATCTTACCTTTGAGGTCCCACAGAGCCACGTCGATAGCGCTGATGGCCGACATCAAGATACCCTTGCGAGCATAGTCGATCGAGCGGCGGAACATATCGGTCCAGATAACGTCGCTCTCGAGTGGAGTCTTGCCAATCACAAGTGGTTTAAGAAATTCGATACCCGCCTTGATGATGTTGGCAGGGCCATAGCCTTCACCCCAGCCCACCAAGCCACTCTCGGTAGTAATCTTCACAACGCAGATTAGGCGAGAGCAGTAGTCGAATTGAGAGAAGTAGAATCTTTCGTCGAGCGTGTCGGACAAAAGATAGGTTTGGATGTCTATAATTTTCATTCTTCTTTATTTTTTCAAAGAGGAGGTAAAGCCGCCCTCTTCGACGGCTCTACACTCTATTGTGTTATAGTTAATATTACATCAATGCAGGAAGGCTATCTTTGAATGTGAGGATCAAACAAGCCACGATAAGTACTACGGCAGCAACTGTCATAACCTTAAACGAGTTCTTTGTGCCTCGCCACTCGCCACTCACGTAGCCCCAAATGTTACCAAAGATAAGCGATAGAGCCAACATAACTGGCCATGTGATCACGTTACCCATCTCGCCCATCGACGAAGCTACGATACCGCTCAATCCCAATGGAAGGAACCACAAAAGACCTGTGATTTTGGCCCATGTGATAGATTTCACCTTCTCGCCATTGAGGTGGCAGAAGTCGCCCCATGTCTTATTTTTGCAGAGTAGGAAGATTGCGTAGCCCATATTCATCAAGAGACCACCAAATACAACCAATGCACGTGGAGGGATAGCGGCAGCAGCATCGCTCATACCCATCGCCTTAGCGTTGGCCAAGACTGGGTTAGCAGCCTCGAAGCCGATGTTGAGAAGCGACGAAAGCACACCCGAGAGGACAACCAAGATCATACCCTTAACAAGTAGACTCTTATCTTTGGCGCCACCCTCGTTGCTTTGACCCTGCTCCTTGTCACGCAAGATTCCAGAGTATGCCGACATCGCAACACCGATAAGCATGATGGCAACACCTATAATAACATAGGGGAACGATGGTTGCGACGAAGCACCCTCAATTCCAAAGAGTGGAATGATAGCACCCAAGCCACCAGCCAATCCCATCACCACACCATTGGTGATCGAGACGCCCACGTAGTTGACGCTAACTCCAAATAGGATACCTCCAATTCCCCAGAGGAAACCGAGCAAAATTGATGTGAATAGTGTGCTGCCTTCGGTGGTGAAGATAGCATCGAAGAATGAGCCGTTGGCTACAACTCCCCAAATGATTGGAATAACGAGCATCGCTACAAGCGAGTAGACCAACCAGAAGGCCTCCCACGAGAGTGGCTTTTGATTCTTCATTCCCATTCCGAAACTTCCTTGTGCAAAACCTGCCAGAAGAAGTAGTATGATTCCTGTTGCTGTCATAATTGTGTGATTTTAAGTTTTAAGTTTTTTATCTTTTATTTTAAGTTTTTGTAATATGTTGTATGTTGTCTGACAAATATACGATTTTATTTCAATATTTCATCTTTTTTGTTTATATTTGTGGAAAATAAAATTTAGCGCAAGGGATAAAAAAGAGGTGATTAACGATTAATGGTTTGATTTTTAATACTTTAGATCACAAAGAAGAAGATCATTTTTTTTATTATTTTTTATCACAACCTCCAACAAACTCAACTTGAGCACAATGAGGAGCCGTCAAATTTTAATTTTTTTTAAATAAAAACCAACTAAACACCTACTATATATTGAATAGGTATAACCAACAAACTAAACTAAATAATGACAAAAAATCACCTCTCGAGCCTTATCGCAATAGCGATGCTCATGATCTCACTTAACTCTGTAGCGGCACAAAAAAGCTTCAATAATGGATGGCGCTTTCTGCTACCTTCGACCGAGTCTCTTGAGGCTCTTGAGGCTGAGGCCTTTGCTCCCTCATTCGACCACTCCACGTGGCAGGAGGTCTCTCTGCCCCACAACGCCCACAATGAACCACTATTGGTCAACGACCAGTGGCAAGGTATCTGCTGGTATCGCAAGAGTTTCGACGTTGAGGGGTACTCTGCCGACAAGAAGTATCTCATAGAGTTTGAGGCCGCAATGAACCACACCACGATTTGGATAAATGGTTCGTCTGTAGAGTGTTACGAAGACGGCTACCTCCCCATCGTTGTCGACGCCACACCCTACCTCAAGGCCGAAGGCAACACCATCGCCGTGCGCCTGTACAACAACGACAACGAGCGCACAGGTCCAAAGCCTCTCAAGATTCTCGACTTCAATATGTATGGGGGACTCTACCGCAATGTGAACCTCATCACAAAATCAAAACAGCATATCACCCACCCCATCTTGGCCAATCGCACCGCCTCGGGAGGAGTATTTATCACCACACCACAGGTCGATGAGTCGCTATCGAGAGTTAGGATCCAGACCCACGTGGCCAACGAGTGCGACAAGAGCAGCTCGCTTAGGGTCGGCTACAAGATCCTCGATGCAGCTGAGCAGGTAGTGGCACAAGGGAGCAGCAGCGCAGAGGCGATCGCCCCATATGGCAACCATGAGTTTGTATCGAGCGTTGAGATCGAGAGCCCCAATTTGTGGTCTCCCGACTCTCCGAGCCTCTACCACGCTGTTGTGGAGCTCTACGATGGCGAGGAGCTACTCGACAAGGAGGTGGTTCGATTTGGTATCCGCTCGCTCGAATTCCACGATAACCAGCTATATATCAACGGCAAGAAGAGCTACCTGAGAGGTGTGAACCGCCACCAGGAGTACCCCTACATCGGCTATGCGCTCTCCGACAATGCCCAATATCGTGATGCCAAGAAGATCAAGGAGGCAGGCTTCGACTACGTTCGCCTCTCGCACTATCCTCACTCGCCCGCATTTATGGATGCCTGCGATGAGTTGGGTCTTTTGGTAGCCGATGCGATCCTCGGATGGCAGTTCTACCGTGAGGATTACGCCTTCAAAAACCACAGCTACGAGTCGGCACGCAGACTTATCCGTCGAGATCGCAACCACCCCTGCGTCTTGGCGTGGGAGACATCGCTCAACGAGACCAAGATGCCAATTTCGTTTATGGAGGAGCTCCACAAAATTGTACACGAGGAGTATCCAGGTGAGCGCACATACTCGTGTGGTTGGATGTCGGAGGTCTACGACATCTACTTCCAGGCTCGTCAGCACCGCATTGGCCACCCCGACCAGATGACCTTCGAGAAGCCATATATGGTATCGGAGTATGGCGATTGGGAGTACTACTCAACCAACGCTGGCCTCAACCAACACAAACACTCTCAGGAGAAGCGCCTGGAGCTCTCGAGCCGTCAACTCCGCTCGCAAGGCGAAAAGGCTCTCATCCAACAAGCCTTCAACCTCCAGGAGTCGCACAACGACAATATGTCGATCCCTGCCACTGGCGACAGCTACTGGGTGATGTTCGACTATAATCGTGGTTACCACAAGGATATTGAGTCGTCGGGTGTGATGGATATATTCCGCCTACCCAAGTTTGGCTACCACCTCTACGCCTCACAACGCACCCCCACCTCCGAGGAGGATGTGGTGCTCGAGATAGCCACCTATTGGGACAAAAACTCACTTCTCTCGGTCAAGGTATTTAGCAACTGCGACAAGGTTAAGCTAAGCCTCAACGGCCGCACAATAGCGACACAAAGCGCCGACAGAGATGCCAACACCACCAACCTACAACACCCACCTTTCACATTCGAGATAGATAAGTTCAAGGCTGGTAGACTCGTGGCCGAGGGCTACATCGCTGGCAAGAAGGTGGCTCAGAGCGAGGTGCGCACACCCCTCAAACCTGTGGCACTCAAGTGCTGGATCGACCAGAGTGGCCGCCAGCCTCAAGCTGGATGCAACGACGTGATATTCCTCTATGTGGCGGCAGTGGACCGCAACGGCACAATCTGCCACGACTACACCCTCCCTATCGAGATCACGTGCGACTCGATGGTCGAGATACTCAACACCGATGGTGTAGTGACAGAAGCGGGTATCGCCACCGCACTCCTTGGAGTTGGCTCTCAGGGCGGCGGTGCAACCATCTCGGCTAAGAGTAGTGATGGGTTGAGTGGCTCTCTGACATTCGAAATAGTAAACTAAAACCTAAATAAATAATTTTATGAAAAAAGAGATCTTATTAACAGGTATCGCTGCAACCCCAGCATTAATACTTGGCTCATGTGCTCAACAGACTGAAGAGCCCTCACGTCCCAATGTGATTGTAATTATTGCCGATGACCTCGGCTATGGTGACCTTGGCGTCTATGGCGCTACAGCTGTGTCGACCCCCAACCTCGATAGATTGGCCAACGAGGGTGTCTGCTTCGATAATGGCTACGCTACATCGGCCACATCGACCCCAAGCCGCTATGCGATGTTCACAGGAATGTACCCCTGGAAGAACCAAAATGCCAAGATTCTACCTGGCGACGCTCCACTAATCATTGGCGTCGACCAATTCACCATGCCCAAGATGATGCAGGCGGCAGGCTACACCACAGCTGCCATCGGAAAGTGGCACCTCGGAATGGGTAGCGGCAATGTGGATTGGAACCAAACGGTTACCCCTGGAGCCAACCAAATTGGTTTTGACTACTCATGCCTTATTGCGGCAACCAACGACCGTGTGCCAACAGTATTTGTAGAGAATGGCGATGTAGTTGGTCTCGAGGCCGACGACCCAATCTATATAGATTACAAAAACAACTTCGAGGGAGAGCCTACAGCCATCACCAATCCCGAGATGTTGAAGATGGATTGGGCACACGGCCACAACAACTCCATCGTCAATGGAATACCTCGCATCGGATATATGAAGGGTGGCGAGAATGCTAAGTGGGTCGACGAAGAGATGGCCGACTACTTCGTGGGCAAAGTTGCTCAATTTATTGACGAGAACAAGGATGAGCCCTTCTTCCTCTATTATGGATTGCACCAACCACACGTACCACGTACACCACACTCTCGCTTTGTTGGCTCAACCACAATGGGTCCTCGTGGCGACGCTATCGTTGAGGCTGATTGGTGCGTAGGTGAACTTATCGCCAAGTTGGAGAGCGAGGGTCTCTTGGAGAATACCCTCATCATCTTCTCGAGCGACAATGGCCCTGTGCTCAACGATGGTTACAAGGATGGCGCATGGGAGCTCTTGGGAGATCACAAGCCTGCTGGAGGACTTCGTGGCGGCAAATATAGCCTCTTCGATGCTGGTACACACGTGCCATTCTTCACATATTGGAAGGGTACCATCACCCCTACTCGCTCCTCGGCAATGGTATCGCAACTCGACTTGGTGGCATCGGTAGCTGAGCTTATCGGAGTAGATGTTCCTGAGGGGTTGGACTCTGAGGCGCACCTTGGTGTGTTGATGGGCAGCGAGACCGAGGGTCGCAGCGAGTATGTGACCGAGGCGATGGGTCGCTTGGCATACCGCAAAGATCAATACGCTATGATCCCTCCATACAAGGGAAAAAGTCACAACGAGACTGGCAACGAAGTGGGTAACCTCACCGAATTCTCGCTCTACGACCTCGAGGCAGACCCTGCGCAGAGCAACGAACTCTCGGAGCAGATGCCTGAACTCTTGGAGCAACTCAAGAGTGAGTTTATGGCACACACCAAAGGGTACTACAAAGCAGATATTCCTGAAGAGGTGCTAAAATAAGGGAGATTATGAGAGAGAAGATACCAGCCCTATTGGGTCTAACACTACTCCCCTTGGGTGCTGCCACCGAGCTAAAGGCACAGCCACAAGAGGAGCCTATCAATATTTTGTGGCTCTTTGGCGAGGATATAAGTCCTTGGATGCCTGCCTATGGCGACAACACTGTCGAGACACCCAACATCGACTTCTTGGCCGAGAATGGCGTGCTCTTCACCAACTGCTATGCCACATGTTCGGTGAGCTCACCAAGCCGCTCGGCAATCATTACAGGAGCTATGCAGACCACAATTGGTATGCACAACCACCGCACGGGACGTACCGAGGAGCTTATCTACTCGCTTCCCGAGGGGGTTGAGGTGCTTCCTCAGATCTTCCGTGAGAGTGGTTTCTACACCTTCAACGCAGGTAAGGATGACTTCAACTGGCACTACGAATGGAGCGACTATTGGGGAGGCGAGCAGCTTCCCGTCAAGCGATTCTTCGGCAAGGAGGGTGTCGGCACCTGGCGTGATCGTGCCGAGGGACAACCCTTCTTTGGGGTGATGGAGCTCTACGGTGGTAAGAACCACTCCAAGGTGGAGGATCCTGTAGATCCATCGACTATTGTGGTGCCACCATACTACCCCAATGTGAGGATGATGCAGGAGCAGCTTGCCGTTCACTACAACCAGATAAAGCTCACCGACAACGAGATAGCCGAGGTGATCGAGCAGATGAAGCGTGACGGAATCTACGAAAACACCATCATCATATTTATGTCGGACAACGGCTACCAGACACTACGTGACAAGCAGTTTCTCTACGATGGCGGCATCCACATGCCATTTATCGTAGCGGCACCTGGCAACCACGCTCTGCTCGAGAGGTTGGGCGTCGAGGCAGGCGAGGTACGTGACGATATGATTAGCCTCTTGGATGTTACAGCAACCTCGTTGGCGATGGCCGACATTGAGATTCCCGACTACATGGAGAGCCTCGATATTTTCGACAAGGATTTCCACCGTGACTACATCGTGGCAGCACGTGATAGATGCGACTTCACCATCGACCGAATTCGTGCAATCCGCACCAAGGAGTTTAAATATATCCGCAACTTCATGACCGATAGGCCCCTCATGCAGGCGCAATATCGTGATGTGACCAAGCCCTACCAAGATTTTATGGAGGTGTGGAGGTCGGGCGAGGTGACCTTCGCCGATGAGTGGCTCTCAGAGGAGCGACCTGCCGAGGAGCTCTACGACATTGTCAACGACCCTCACGAGATCCACAACTTGGCGAGCGACCCTACCTACAGCAAGGAGCTACGCAAGATGCGTCGCACACTCGACAAGTGGATCAAGCAGACGGGCGACAAGGGTGACACTCCAGAGCCAATCGAGGAGCTCCAGATTCTCTATGAGCGTTGGGGCGATCGCTGCGTAAACTGGGAATATGATGTTGTTAAAACTAAAAAATAGAAGATGAAAAAGTATATATTACTGACAATCGCCTGCTGCGCAACACTATTTGGCGCAGCGCAGGAGAGAATAACAATTGCTCACACATCGGGCGACGCAACTTTGGCTATACGTCAAGCGCTCGAGCAAGCTACATCGAAGAGTATAGTTGTCGAATTGGAGCAGGGCGAATATTTCTGCCGCCCCGAGTACGCCTTCGAGAAGTATTGCGCTATCACCAACCATGGAAATGGATCGAAGAAGATTCTCTTTCCACTCATCGGCTTCGAGTCGGTTACAATTGAGGGTAATGGAGCCACGATACTCTGCCATGGCCAAATTATGCCATTCCTTTTTGAGGAGTGCCAAGAGGTGAGTGTCAAGGATCTAACCATCAATTGGGACACCCCATTTACATTCCTCGCCGAGGTGATGGCCGTAAATCCCGAGGAGGGATGGCGTGATGTGAAACCAATGGTCGAGGGCTTCTCGTGGGAGCTAAAGGGTGGAGAGATCAACTTCCCCAACATCGACGGCTTCAACTACATGGAGTTGGGTAGCACACTCCCATTCACCAAGGAGGAGAAGCGTGTGGTGAAGGGTGCAATCGACATCTACAGCCGCCCCACAAAGGTCGAGAAGCTCGACAATGGCAACTTACGCATCTACGAGAAGTTGCGCTACTACCCTCCCGTGGGGTCGCTCCTAAGCTCAAAGGGTGATCGTGAGAATGATCGCTATGCACCAGCATTTGAGTTCAAGGGGTCGCAGAATATCACCGTCGACAACATCACCATACACCACGCTCTCGGCATGGGATTCCTCTTCGAGCGCTCGGAGGATATTAAGGTGCTCAACTCCAAGATTGTGGTCGAGGAGGGTAGTCCACGTGTCATCTCATCGACAGCCGATGCCACCCACTTTGCAAACTGCAAGGGCGATATTTTGATCGAAAATTGCCGCTTCGAGAATATGTTGGACGATGGAACCAACGTCCACGGAACCTATGTGGTGATCGATCAGGTGATCGACCCACACAACATCATCGTGGAGCTAAAGCACTTCGAGCAGTTGGGATTTGAGTTTGCCGAAGTGGGCGATCAATTGTGGTTTGTGGCACAACCATCGCCCGACCGTCTTGGTGGCGAGAATAGCGTAGTTGGGGTCAAAACACTCAACGAGCGATACACTCAACTAACACTCGCAGAGCCTCTTGCCGATGGAATCAAGGAGGGCGATTTGGTGGAGAACAAGACGTGGAACCCAACATTCACAATGCGTGGCTGCACGATTCAAAACCACCGTGCTCGCTGCATAGTACTCAAGACGCCTCTCTCGACCCTTATCGAGGATAACTACTTCTCGGCAATGATGTCGGCGGTGCTATTCCGTGGCGAGAGCTTCTTCTGGTACGAATCGGGACAGGTCGAGGATGTACTCATTCAGCACAACATATTCGACTATGCGGCCGATTGCGGCACTCAGCATGGCGTCCTCTACGTCACTCCAAGATTGGGTGGCGACTTCGACGACACAGCTCTCTACGACAAAAACATCCGCTTCGTGGGCAACACCATCACCACCTCCAACCCACGCATCGTCTTTGCCGACAGAGTGTTGGGACTCTTAGTGCGTGACAACCGCATAACCGTAGTCGAGAATGACGACACTCAATTCCCCGACGCCCCCACATTTGAGCTAATCAACTGCCAGGATGTGGTGATCGAGGGCAACCGCTACATCGGCGCCGAGCGTGAGAACACTCTCAAAGCCGATGCAAAGAGCCTCGAGACACTCACAATTCAAAAAAATAGAGGTATCAAATTCTAAAACACAATGAAAAAGATATTACCACTTCTACTGCTCGGCACAGCTGCCACAGCAGTAGCACAGGAGCAGCCCAACGTGGTGTTGCTATTTGTCGACGACTTGGGCTGGGCCGACTTGGGCTACCAGAATCCTAAGTTCGACTCTCCAAATATTGACCAACTAAAGGGAGATGGCGTCTACTTCTCACGCAACTACGTCTCCACAGCAACATCGAGCCCCAGCCGTGCTTCGCTACTCACAGGAAAGGAGGCTCTCCGCTGCGGATTTGTGCGCCACATCTACGACGTCGAGGATCCCTCAGCTGAGCGTGAGGAGTTCCAAACTTTTGAGCGAGATCCAGGCAACATGAGCTCTCGTGCGTGGTTGCCACTCGAGGAGATCACCTATGCCGAGCGATTGCAGGAGGCGGGCTACTACAATATGTTTGTCGGCAAATGGCACCTTGGACATGAGTCATACTACCCTATCTACCAGGGATTTGACCAGATGTATGGAACCTGCGAGCATGGACACCCCAAGAGCTACTACGCTCCATTCTTCGATGGCGAGAACCCATTCCCCGAAGCCACCTCCGATGAGGATTACCTCACCGACATGCTCACCGATGGTGCCGAGGCATTTATCGAGAGCTACGACAGCGAGAAGCCATTTCTGCTCAACATCTGGTACTACACCGTTCACGGACCTATCAAGGGGCGCCGTGAGTTGGTTGCCAAGTATAAGGCTCGTGGCATGTCGCAAGTAGATGCCACCTACGCCGCAATGATCGAGGCCCTCGACAACTCGGTGGGGCGCATCCGCTCGGCAATCGAGAAGCGTGGAATGAGCGACAACACCATATTTATATTCACCTCAGACCAAGGTGGTGCCTACTCAAACTACCCTCTCAGCGGTGGCAAGATGGGTGGCAACACGCTCGGTGAGGGCGGTAGCAGAGTGCCGCTAATCGTCTATGTCCCAGGTGCCAAAGCCAACGGCAGCAGCTACGACGAACCTGTGCAGACCCTCGACATCTACCCAACATTGGTGGAGTTAGCAACAGGCAAAAAGTGCAAAGACAAACAGATAAATGGCACAAGCCTCATCCCAGCCCTCGAGGGCAAAGAGATAAAGTCTCGTGACCTCTTTATGCACCGCAGCTACGAGGATCAAAACTGCGCAATAATAGATGGCGAGTGGAAACTAATTAAGTATCGTAGCGGTAAACTACAACTATTCAACGTGGTCAACGACATCAGCGAGACCACAAACCTCATAAACGTCTACCCCGAGCGCACCGCCTCAATGCTCCAACGCCTCAACGAGTGGCAGGAGGAGGCTACGCCTGCTGAGTTGTTGCCTCTTTAGAGAACTATTTTTCGTGCGTTTACCCTGGTGTCAATACATCTTATTTTGGAAATAAAATTAATTTTTATAACTTTGCCTCAACCCAAAGATTTATAACCACTTAATTATTACAACTATGAAGAGAGTATTTTCCCTATTAATTGCCTTAGCTGCAATTACAATGGTGGGTTGCTGTGGCACCCCAAAATCAGACAAAGGCGCTGCTGAGACAAAGGCTGCAACTGAGTGCTGCACCGAGTCAAAGGCTGAAGAGGCATGCGAGAAAGCATGCGAGAAGGCTGAGGCATGCGAAAAAGCATGTGAAAAAGCATGTGACGCTGCAACTGAGGCATGTGAGAAGGCATGTGACGCTGCTACTGAGGCATGCGAGAAGGCTACTGAAGCTTAAATCCCAACAAATTTCGGTCAGCCCCTACGGGTTGCGCCTAACCAGAGAGAGAGGGTGACTAATAAGTCTCCTCAACACAGAGAGTGGCTAACAAGGATGAGTTTTGGGGCTTCGTGAAGGCTCTCAAACCGCAGCGTACTAAGGTACGTGAGGATTTGAGAGTCGAGGGAAGTGCCGAAAATCGCCTTGTTAGTTACTCTCTTTTTCGTCCCCTATCGCCACGTATCACACCAAATAGGATTAACAACATTCCCAAAATCGCCAAGGGTGTTATGGGCTCATCAAGGAATATCGCAGCGCACACAAGCGATATAAGTGGCACGAAGTAGATAAATGGGGCTGAGGCTGCTGCGCCGATCTTCTCGACGATATATCCCCACGCAAAGAAGCAGAAGAAGGATGCCGCAACACCAAGGAAGAGGAGCGGCAGGCATATTGAGGGGAGCAGCAGAAGCGACGAGGGAGAGGGAGCAATGGGTGTAAAGAGGAACATGGGTAGCATTGTTACCACGCCATAGAAAAATATCTTGCGAGTGACGAAGCAGGTGGAGTATCCTCGCTTATCGAGCTTGCGGATAAAGATGGTGTAGAGCGCCCACGAGATCGAGGCAATGAGCGCCAGGAGGTCCCCCACAGGGTTGAGCTCCAGGACCATCTGACCATTGTAGACCACCAGCACAACCCCCACAAATGCGAAGAGCGAGTTGATGAGCATGCGTCGTGTGAGCTGCTCTCCCTCGAGCATAAAGTGTGAGGCGATGAGGGTGAAGATGGGTGCCGAGGCGATGATGATCGCCACATTGGAGGTGAGCGAGAGGGCCAGGGCGCTATTCTCGGTGACGAAGTAGAGCGAACCTCCAGCCACACCTGCCGCCACTGTGAGCAGTTCATCCTTGACGTTGCGGGCGAAAAGGGGTCGTGGCGCCACACAGATCATGCAAACATATGCAATTGCAAAGCGGTAGAACATAATCTGAGATGGAGTGAGGCCTCCCACAATCAAGAGTTTAGTTGTGACAAAGGTGTAGCCCCAGATTGCTACTACGGCGACTGCCAGGATATGTATTGCCTTCATTTATAATCTACATTATATTAAAACAAAACGACAACTAAAAAAGGAAACTCGCCCCTCTTAAAAGTTGTCGTTTGTGCGGATGAAGGGACTCGAACCCCCACGCCTCTCAGCACTAGATCCTAAGTCTAGCGTGGCTACCAATTACACCACATCCGCTTAGCTGAACTAATTGTGAGTGCAAAGATACAAAAAAAATGTAATTACAAACCCTTTTTAGATTTTTTTTGTATCTTTTTTTGAAAAATCAGATAACATGCTCAATATTCCGCCTTGATATGGCGATAGTGGCCACCGAAACTCTACATGTGGGAACACTCTCCAAGATCGCCTCGACGCATGAACTCAATGTAGCACCCGTGGTAAACACATCGTCGACAAGCAAGATGTGAAGCCCTTCGAGATCGGAACGATGCCTCACCTCAAATAGCGATTGCACATTGCGCCACCGCTGCTCATTACTGAATATGGAGACCTGGCTGGGGTTGTTGCGCACCCTCTTAATGGCTCTGCGGTTGAATCGTGTGGCCAGGGCATCGGCTATCCCCTCAGCAATCTTCTCCGATTGGTTGTATCTTCGTGTGAGAAGCCTACGCAGATGGAGAGGCACCCCAATAACAAGATCGATATCTTGATAGAGTGGCGACATGGCAAGTTGCACGCCATACCAATATCCCACTCTGTATGCCAAGCGCCACCCCTTGCGGTACTTCATCGTATGGATCACCTCACGCCAACGACCACCCGTCACATAGTAGTATTGTGCTGTGGCATTTTCGATGGCGGGGTTCATCTCCTTGAGCCGCTGCGCCATTGGATTCTCACGCTCGAGATGGAAGTTTGTGATGGGCATATTTGCTTGACATTCAACGCAGACCCACTTGAGAGTATTGGCCAAAGGCGCACCACACCCCACACACTCGGCAGGGGTAAACAGCGAAGCCATATCGCTCAATATGCTACTGAGGGTCGACATTGCAGAGTATCGTTACAGATCTAAATTGAGCCATTTTACCAACTTTCTCGAGTTGCTCCTTGAGCAGTTCTCGGGCACGATTGCTCGAGGCGCCAAGCTCAATTTTGAGACTCATGGTGACTATATACTCATCTCGGATTTTGTCGATGGGAGGTGCTACAGGCCCTTGGAGACGACGCCCAAAGATCTGACGCAGAGCCACTGCAAGGGTGTTGGCAGCGGCATTGAGGGTATCTAACGATCGATGGCGCATGGTGATGGCCACGATGCGGGCATATGGAGGATAGCCAAAGGCCACTCGCTCGGCGAGCAGCGTATGGGCAAACCCCTCGTAGTCGGCCTGCTGAACAAATTGTAGTACTCTATGCGAAGGCTGCGAAGTTTGGATCACCACCTCGCCACACTCGGCACGACGCCCTGCACGCCCTGCCACCTGCATCATAAGTTGGAAGGCTCGCTCCTCGGCTCTAAAGTCGGGCGAGTTGAGCATATTATCAGCATTGAGGATTCCCACCAAGGTGACACGCCCAAAGTCGAAACCTTTGGTCACCATCTGCGTACCCACCAAGATGTTACTCTTGCCACTCTCGAACGAGGAGACAATCTCGCCGAGAGCACTCGCCGAGGTGACGCTATCTCGATCGAGGCGTGCCACTGCGGCCGAGGGGAGGAGCTCACCTATCTGCTCCTCGATCTTCTCGGTGCCAAAGCCCATAGGCTTCAAATCGAGGCTCTGACACTCGGGGCAGCAGTTGGGGAGAGTGTCGAGATAACCACAATAGTGGCAGTTGAGACTCCCTGCCGCCTTATGGAGCGTGAGGGTGACATTGCAGTGGGGACAACGAGGAGTCCATCCACACGCACCGCACTCGATGTATGGGGCAAAGCCTCGTCGATTTTGGAAGAGAATAACTTGCTGCTGCGCCTCCAATCGTTCCTCAATTTTGTGGAGCAGATCGAAGTTGAAGTGTCCCTTGCGCTCACCACGCTTCGAGGATCGTATGGTGTCGGAGATGGTTATGATGGGGGGCTGTGCATCACCATAACGCTCGGTGAGTTGAGCAAGCCCATACTTGCCACACTGTGCATTGGTCCAACTCTCGAGCGAGGGGGTGGCGCTACCCAACAGGGTGTTGCCGCCACTCATCGAGGCGATGGCCACAGCGGCATCACGAGCATTGTAGCGGGGGGCGGGATCGCTCTGCTTGTAGCTTGCATCGTGCTCCTCGTCAACGATAATTAGCTTCAGGCGCTTGAGAGGCAGAAAGATTGCCGAGCGCACACCAACCACGAAGTTGCCACCATCTCGATTATTTATTTGGAGGTATCTCTCCGTCCGCTTTCGACCCGTAAGTTTGGAGTGGTAGGCCACCACTCGAGCACCAAAGATACGCTCCATGCGCTCGATGAGTTGCGCCGTGAGGGCGATCTCGGGGAGCAGTAGCAGTACATCCTCGCCACGCTCCAAGCGCTCGGCGATAAGATGGATATATATTTCGGTCTTCCCCGACCCCGTGATACCATGAAGGAGGGCTGTCGAACGCTCGGAGAATGAGCCTCGAATAGCTTCGAGCGCCTCACGTTGCATGGGTGAGAGTTGCGGCAAGACAAACAGTCTCTCGAGGGGGGGCTCAAGCGTCACATCGCACCGCTCGAGCGAGATAATACCCTTACGAGCCAAACTCTGGAGAGTTGGCATATCGGCCGAGAGTAATCGTCGTGGGATCTGTCGGTGCGTGGTATGGTCGAGCAGCTCGAGTAGAGCCCGATGTTGCTTGGGGGCACGTCGCTCAAACTTGGATAGGCTCTCTTCGAGATTGGGGAGCAGCAGCGAGATGTAGTACTCACTACGAGCACGAAACTCCTCGAGCGAGAACTCCTCATCGGTGCGCCCCACAGGCTTCATCATCGCAGGCAGCGCCACACGCATCACCTCACCCACAGTGCAGAGGTAGTAGGAGGCCACCCACTCCCAAAATTGGCGTTGGGCAGCATTGAGGAGAGGGCGCCCATAGAGCACTCTCACCACATTTTTTATACGTTTGTAGGGGGGACGATTGGTGTGAAGTCGCCACACGATACCCGTGTAGAGCCGCTCGGTGACAGCGCCCAATGGCACCACCACAGCAGAACCCTCTTCGAGGAGGAGCTTTTCGTCAACCTCGAATGTGAAAGCCTCCTGCGCAAGAGGCAGCACAATATCGGCATAACGACTCACGACTATAATATTAGATTTTACGAAGCTCCTCGAAGCCCTGTCCATAGACTCCCATCACGGAGCCAACGGTGATAAAGGCGGCAGGATCGACCGAGCGCACCACGCTCAATATCTGTCCACTCTCACGCTTGCGGCATACCACCATCACGATTTTGGAGGACTCCTTGGTGTACCACCCTTGGGAGTCGATGAGAGTGATACCACGGTGGGCGCTCTCCATGATTGCGTCGGCCATAGCTTGAGGATCTTTCGAGATGATAAAGATTTGGCTCGATTGCTGACTTCCCGACATAAGGATATCGACCGTATAACCAAAGATGGCGGTGAGAAGGTAGCCATAGATAACCGCCTCGATACCCATTCCAATGAGTAGCGATGAGGCGATGATAGTAAAGTCAAGATATATAACTACTTTGCCATATGAGACTGTGCGGTAGTGGTTTATAATCATCGCCACGATGTCGGTACCACCAGTCGAACCACCCTGCTTGAAGCAGAGTGCAACACCAATTCCCGAACAGATGGCGCCCAAAGCGATCATAAGCGTGGTCTCCAATTCGAAGAGCACCGTATCGCCAAGAAGCATCTGGAGGGTATTCATCGCTACCGAGAGTATCGAGATGCAGTAGATTGATTTGATACCAAATTTCCACCCCACGATGCAGCCCAAAGCAAGTAGCAGCACAGCATTGATGCAGAACACCATGGTACCGATCTCGAGGTTGATACCCCAATACTTTTCGAGTGCCGTACAGATGATGATAGAGAGGCCCGAAGCGCCACCACCAACACCGCCAGCGGGAAGGATACAAGCGATCCATCCAAAGGCATAACAGAACATACCTACGGTCATCAAGATATACTCCTTGATGGTGATTAGAATCTGAGTAGGTGTAATTTTTATACCGCTCTTCATATGATCAAAGTTTTGTTTGTAATAGATTACGCAAAGGTAAAAATATTTGTTCGAATAGCAAAAAAAAGATTGCGATCAGCGGTAAATGGCAGATCGAAAGATGATCAACAACTATAAATTTCCATATCCCACTTTTTTATTGTAACTTTGCTCATTCAAAATACAAAAATAGATTATGGCAGATAATTCAATTCTCATACGTCTCGATGGCCTCAAGCTAAAATTCGAGGAGATCGGACAGAAACTCACAGACCCCGAAGTGATTGGCGATGTGAAACAATATATCCAACTCACCAAAGATTACAAGGAGTTGGAGCCAATCATCGAGACCTCGGAGCGCTTCCGCAAGGCCATCAACGACCTGGCCGATGCCAAAGATATCTTCGCCAACGAGAAGGATGAGGATTTCCGTGAGATCGCACGTGAGGAGATCGCCTCGCTCGAGCCAGCTATCGAGCGTATGGAGGAGGATATCAAGCTGCTGTTGATCCCCAAAGATCCACAAGATGATAAGAATGCCATCCTCGAGATCCGTGGTGGTACAGGTGGCGACGAGGCTGCAATCTTCGCTGGTGACCTTCTGCGCATGTATACCAAATATATCGAGACCAAGGGGTGGAAGTATGAGATGACCTCATTCTCGGACGGCACCTCGGGTGGCTACAAAGAGGTGGTGCTCAAGGTGTCGGGTGCTGGCGTCTATGGCGTACTTAAGTATGAGTCGGGCGTGCACCGTGTGCAGCGTGTGCCTCAAACCGAGACTCAGGGTCGTGTTCACACCTCAGCAGCATCGGTGGCGGTACTTCCCGAGGCCGAAGAGTTCGATATCGACATCTCGATGAACGACGTGCGCAAGGATATTTTCTGTGCGTCTGGCCCTGGAGGTCAGTCGGTTAACACCACCTACTCGGCAATTCGACTCACCCACATCCCAACGGGAATCGTGGTGCAGTGCCAAGATCAAAAGTCGCAGCTCAAGAACTTCGACAAAGCCTTCGAGGAGCTCCGCACACGTGTTTTCAACCTCGAGTACTCCAAGTATCTCGACGAGATCTCTTCGAAGCGCAAAACCCTCGTCTCGACAGGTGACCGCTCGGCCAAGATCCGCACCTACAACTACCCACAAGGGCGTATCACCGATCACCGTATCAACTACACGATCTACAACCTCTCGGCATTTATGGATGGCGACATCCAAAGTGTAATCGACGAGTTGGTTGTTGCGGAGAACGCTGAGCGACTCAAGGAGAGTGAGCTTTAGATAATTCATAATTCATAATTCATAATTTATAATTATCATATCGCCCATCACCTTAACGCAGCTACAGCTCTCGATCAAGGGGGCGCTCACCGAGAGGTTTCCTCTTGCGGTGTGGGTGAGTGCGGAGATCTCGGAGCTCAAGGTTAACTACTCGGGACACTGCTACTTAGAGCTTGTCGAGAAGGGCGATGGGGGCACCACCAAGGCGCAATCGAGAGCCGTTATATGGCGCAACACCTACGCTGCGCTCTCCTCCTACTTCCGCTCGGAGACAGGGGGCGAGATCTCGGCAGGGATCAAGGTGCTTATCAAGGTGCAGGTAAACTTCCACGAGCTCTACGGACTCTCGCTACAGATCACCGACATCGACCCCACCTACACCTTAGGTGATGTGGAACGTGAACGTCAAAAGACAATTGCGCAGCTCCAAAGCGATGGGGTGTGGGATATGAACCGTGAGCAGCCACTGCCACGCCTTGTGCAGCGCATAGCGATCATCTCGAGCGCCAATGCCGCTGGTTATCAGGACTTTTGTGAGGAGATTGGGCGCAGTGCCTACCACCTCTCACTCTCGCTTTTCGAGGCGGTGATGCAGGGTGCGGCCTCCGAGGAGTCGGTTGTGAGGGCGCTCGAGGCTATTGCCGAGGTGCAGGAGGAGTTCGATGTGGTGGTGATAATCCGTGGTGGTGGTTCGGTGAGTGACCTAAGGTGCTTCGATGGCTACCGCATGGCCTCCCACGTGGCGCAATTTCCGCTGCCTATCCTTGCAGGAATTGGCCACGATAAGGATGTGAGCGTAGTCGACATGGTCGCTGCACGCAGCCTCAAAACCCCCACAGCGGTTGCCACAATGCTCGTCGAGCGGATGGCGCAAGAGGAGGGGTGGTTGGAGAGTGTGGCGGCAGCACTCCACACAGCAGCGATAGAGATCACACGCAAGGATCACCTACGTCTCGAGGCATTTGCAAACTCACTCAAGGGCTCCTCCCAACAGCTCTTATCGCTCGAGCAGAGTCGTCTTTCGACACATCAATCATCACTGCATGAGCGAGTTGAACAGTTCCTAAAGTTCGAGAAAAAGAGGGTAGAGGCATTGGCCGAGAGTGTGGCACTCCACTCGCCCAACAATCTACTGAAGTTGGGTTTTGCCGTGGCTCGAGCAGGCGAGTCGGCTCTACGCTCTGTGGAGCAGGTGAGCGAGGGTGACGAGATTGTGGTGGAGTTCCACGATGGCGCACTCAGGGCGCAGATAACAGAGATTAATCTTCAAAGGAAGTAACGTAAAGATATGGCAAAGAAGGAGTTAAGCTACGAGGAGGCAATAGCGCAAATCGAAGCAATAATGGCAAAATTTCGCACTGGTGAACTCTCGGTCGACGAGTTGGCCGCAGAGGTGAAGCGAGCAACTGAGCTCATTAAATATTGTAAGGAGCGCCTCTACAAAGCTGAGGAGGATCTCAAAAAGGTGATGGAGTAGCGACGATGAAACGGTTTATTAGATTCATTCTCAACACTCTACCACGTCCACTCATGCAGCACATGGCCGAGTGGAGTGTACCCATCTTGGGTCTCTTCTACCTTGGGCGAGGCAAGATCTGCCCCATCTGTGGCTGTCAGCGACGCAAATTTTTGCCCTACGGCTACGTCGTGGAGCGGGAGAATGCCCTCTGCCCCTCGTGCCTTGCGCTTGAGCGTCACAGGCTCTTGTGGCTCTACCTCTCTCGTGAAACTTCACTCCAAAAGGTGCACCCCACGCTGCTACACATCGCACCCGAGGTATCGCTAATGCGCAAATTCAAAGCTATATATCGAGGTCTCCCCAAGCGATACATCACCGCCGACCTCGAGAGCCCACTCTCACACCTCCACTTCGATGTGCAACATATTCCACTCGACGACAACTACGCCGATGTGATCATCTGCAACCACCTCCTCGAGCATGTCGAGGACGATAGGTTGGCTATGAGCGAGCTCTACCGCATTATGCGCCCCAATGGCTGGGGAATTCTTCTCTCTCCCGTGGAGTACGACCGCCCCACGACATTCGAAGATGACTCAATTGTCGACCCCAAGGAGCGCACACGAATATTTGGACAGTATGACCACCGCCGCATATATGGTCTCGACTATGCTCAAAGGCTCCGTGAGGCTGGTTTCGAGGTGGAGGAGATCGACTACCTTAGCTCACTGCCCCAAAATGAGCAGCTCACATATGCCCTCACACGAGAGATAATCTACAAAGTTAAAAAAGCGTAACGCAATGCTAATCACCTCATTCCAAGATCAATTAATCGAAGCTGGTTGCGACGAGGCAGGACGTGGATGTTTGGCAGGCGACCTCTTTGCCGCCGCTGTGATCCTCCCACCAGGGTTCTCACATCCACACCTCGACGACTCCAAAAAGATGAGTGAGAAGCGTCGTCGTGAGTTGCGTCACATAATCGAGCAGGAGGCCGTAGCGTGGGCCGTAGAGCCACTTTCGGCCGCCCGCATAGATGAGATAAATATCCTCAATGCCTCATTCGAGGCGATGTCAAAGGCTGCCGAGAGGCTCTCGCCACTCCCTGAGCTCCTCTCGATAGATGGCAACAGATTCCGCACCCACCTCTCGATCCCCTACAACTGCATCGTAAAGGGCGACGGCAAGTATGCAAATATCGCTGCCGCCTCGGTCTTAGCCAAGACCTACCGTGACGAATATATGGAGCGCATAGCCGAGGAGTACCCTCAATATGGGTGGCAAAAAAACAAGGGGTATCCAACTCGTGAACACCGCCTTGCGATATTGGAGCATGGTCTAACCCCCTATCATCGACTCTCCTTCAACCACTCTATTGATCAACTGTCGCTCTTTTAATTGTCAGCTCATCTCGCTCCATGCGACCCATATATTGCTCGATTATAGCCTTAATGCGCTGCTCCATCCTCACTTGCTGTTCGAGGCCACTATTCACAAGATTGTGGCGTAGGAGTCTATCCTCCTTGAAGTCATAGAGCCCTACACACCGCTCACCATCGAATTGGAGCATAAGGCTACCCTCGAAATATTGATAGATACCATTGTAATAATTGACCGCATAGCTACTCTGAGCAGAGGTGGTCAGAAGATCCTCCCCAAAGGCGAGGAAAGGAGCCTCGTAGCCCAAGTATCCGAGTACCGTAGGCATAATGTCGATCTGCTGCGCAATCACGTCGCTACGCCCCTGCAACGATGAATTGGGGTGATAGAAGATGATCGGCACATTAAACACCGAAAGGGAGTTTTGCTCCTCGGGGTAGGCCGTGATGCTGGTATGGTCAGCCGTGATGACGAAGAGCGTCGAGTCGAACCACTCTTGATGTGAGACACTCTCGAAGAAGCGTCGCAGCGCATTGTCGGTATACCCCACACATTGGTGAATGGGCACAGTTCCAGGATCGAAAACCCCCTCGTAGCGCTCTGGAACCTTGAATGGGTGGTGCGACGAGGCGGTGAAGAGAGCCGAGGCAAAGGGCTGCTCGAAGGTGGATAGCATTGAGGCGTAGTATTGCAAAAACTCCTCATCCCAAATTGCCCAACGGCCATCGAAATCGGCGTCGTTATTGTAGTTATCACGTCCATAATACTCCTCAAATTGGGTGGCATTGGCAAAGGCCTGGAAACCCATTGACCCATTGACTGCACCATGGAAGAAGGAGGTGTGGTAGCCCTCCTCACGGAGAGATCCAGCAACACCCGAGAGTCGATTGACCGATGATGGAGTAACGAAATATGGCTCCACAAACATCGGGATACTCGAGAGGATCGAGGGCATTGCATCGATACTCTTAAGACCATTGGCAAACGAATAGTCAAAGGTGAGGCTCTGACCAATAAGCGAATCGAGGAATGGCGTATAGGAGGGTCGTTGAAGATCACGATTCAGGGCACCAATATATTCACGTCCAAAGCTCTCGACAATCAGAATCACAACATTTTGCGCCTGCGCCTCACGCTCAACCGAGGGCTTAATGGGGCTAAATATGGCCTCCATATCCTCCTTGCTCTCGAAGTAGTGGGGATCGACAAAGCTACTCTTACCCCACGTGCGGATGAAGGCAAAGGGGGTGTTTAAGACCAATGCTGTGTGGTTGGGATTGGAGGCATATTGAGCCGCATTACTGATGGTTATGGGGCGCACATCGGCACCAATACCTCCCCTCATGGAAACCACCGAAAGGAGTATCGCAACAACCAAGAAGAGCAGCTGAAGGGGATAGTAGAGCCACCATCGCCCCCACGCAACAACCCCACGAGGCTTGCGGTAGAGACGAGCAAAGCAGTAACATATGGCCACCGAAATTAGAATAAGCAACCAATTGCTCAGCGCCGCATCCCATATCACTTTGACAATACCACCATCGTTGCCAAACTCCCCAAAGAGCGAACTTGTGGTGCGGCGTTTGGTGAAGGGGTAGTAGATGGCATCGGCCACATTGGAGGCGAAGGCTACAAAGTTGAGCGACAGAAATATCCACTTGGCAAAGCATTGGTAGCCACCCCTCTCTTTGAGGTGCAGCGGAAACAGCATAATCAAGATGTAGAGGAGGTTGATGTAGGCCATGCCAGCCAAATCGAAGGTCACTCCACCTCGCATAATTTGGAGAGCCTCCTCAAACGAGATATTGGAAAAGAGGGAATAATTCGAGAGATAGTAGATGGCTCTCGAGATGCTGAAGAGCAGAAATGAGAGAACTATATTTTGGAATAGCGCCCATGGCGTGCGGAGATATCCGCTTGTTGTGAGATTTTTCAAACCTTAATTCGCATTAATAACTTCATTATCGCAAAGTTAATACAAATTATTTAAAAATCTCAGATTTATTTGGGTTTAATTCAGGGCAAACGCACGAAAAAATAGAGCTTTATACTACTCTCTTACTGCCCTGATTAGAACATAAACTTCACGCCGCAGTTGAAACTACGTGGCATCATTGGGCCATAGACATATCCTGCATCACGGTCGGGACCTTGATCGAAGTCGTTTTGGTATTGGTTAAAGATATTTTTAACACCCACAAAAACCTGTGATCTAACCGAGTTTAGCAGTGTGAAGTTGTGAGTAACTTTGAAGTTAACGTCGAAGAAGTCGGGAGTAGTCTCGATTCTATCCTCGTCGATGTAACCTGCACAGTGCTCAACCTCCATCGAACCAGTGTAGGTTCCCGATAGCGATAGATCCCATCGACGTGAAGGGCTATAGGTAGCGGTGAAGTAACCGTAGAGGTCGGGTGTACGCAACATCCTGTCTGTCGCCTCGGCGTTGTCGCTCCACACCTCAGGCTCCGAGTAGAGGCTCTTTTGGTATGTTGCACCAGCTTGGAACTGCATCTTTGATGGGAGTGCCACCTTACCCTCGATGGTGATACCCTTAACAACACCCACACCTCCATTTTGGCGCTCTTGGATTGTGTTGCCCGCAGCATCCTCGGTATATACCGACACGAAAACGTCGTCGAGGTGTGTGTAGAAGCCCTCAATGAGTAGGTTTGTGCTCACCTCACCGAAGCTCTTGTAGAGGTCGGCCGAAAGGTTTATGCTCTGCGATCTCTCCTCGACCAGATTGTCGGCGATGGTACTACGCACGAGCTCACCACCATTTACAGCGATGTGAAGATCCTCATCGAACACCTGTGGAGCACGGAATCCAGTAGAGTATGAAGCACGGAAGTTGACGCTCTTAGAGGGGTTGTATCTCAAATTGAAACGTGGCGAGAAGATAGCCTTGCCAAGGAAGTCGTTGTAATCCATGCGACCACCAACAAGGATACCCCATTTATCGGTAGCCCACTCATTTTGGAGATATGCGCTGGCAACATTTACCGTTTGGTCGATTGGATCCCAATCTTGTTGGAGGTATATATCTTGGAGATCGTTGTAGTTGTACTCCACACCTCCGATTGTTGTAGCAGGCATAAAGAGGAAGTTATCCCATTTTTGAGTGAGTTGAGCACCCGAAACCCAGAGGAACTCTGTTGTGGAGCCATAGGCCTCAGCTGCGCCACCACCGTAGTAGCTGTCACGCTTAGTATCTTGGATCGTTGTATAGATGTTGAATGTACGCTTGTAGTCGTGAGAGTAGATGTCGAAGTTAGCACCCACATTTGAGATACGGTGCTCCACTTGCTCGGCAATATCTACATCCTCGGAGTGAGCTGGCAGATCGAGGTTGTCACCACCACGACGATACTCATTAGTAGCATCGTATTGGAGTGAGAGGCGGCTGAAGTCACTTGTTTTGAAGAATGAACGAACGCCAAAGGTTTGAGATTTGATTGTTGGAACCTCGGTGAAACCATCACCATCGGCGTCGTAGGCGTCACGCTCACGCACCTGAGCGAAGAGCGAGAGACCCGCCTTTTGATTCTCCGAGATGATCGACGAGCTTGCCGTAGTGTTGTTATCGAGGGCTCCGCTCATACCGATCGAGGTGAGTGTATGTGAGAACTCAGCGCTATTATACTCTGGGGTCTTGGTGATGATGTTGATAGTACCACCAATAGCCGAAGAGCCATAGAGAGCCGATCCACCACCACGAACAACCTCAACACGGTCGATCATATTTGCAGGAATGTGCTCGAGACCATAGACTCCCGTAAGTGATGAGAATGTGGGGCGAGAGTCGACCATGATTTGTGAGTAGTGACCATCGAGGCCATTGATACGCACCTGAGTGAAGCCACAGTTTTGGCAATTATCCTCAACACGCACACCCGTCTGGAACGAGAGACCATCGGCGAGGGTTGTTGCGCTCACAGTGTTGAATAGATCCTTCGAGAGCATACTCACCAAATTGGGCGAGTTGCGACGCAAAGTCTCACTACGAGTCGACGACACCACCACTTGATCCAATGCCATAAGATCCTCGCTAAGGTCGAAGCTGATGTTGAGTTGTTTGGTTTTTCCATCTATCACGATGCTCTTCTGCAAAGGGCTATAGCCTACTACAGCCGCCTCGATGATATACTCACCCTGCTCTACATCCTTCAAGTTGAAGTGGCCTGAGCCATCGGCAGCTGTACCCATTGCGGTACCTACGATCGCCACAGTGGCGTATGGAATGTGATTGCCACTCTTGGCATCTATTATGTGTCCAGTGATATTGATGCCCGACAAAGTGGCAGCATATGTTACTACAGCGCATAGCATAGCTATGGCTGTTAAAGCTAATTCTTTCATTGTTTTTAAGTTTTTTGTGTAAGTATTCTATAAATCTGGGATGATCTATAGAGTTGGGGGCGCTCTAAGCGAGCGGCAATACTCCACATAAAACTTTGATAATTGAGTCGCCTCAGCGCAGGCTACATACTCGAGCAGAGGCTCCTCCATCTCAACGTGGCAGAGTGGACTCTGCTCCTCGATGAGGATATTGTTGAGCGAGGCGATGAGCTTAATAACCTCGAGAGAGTGGTTGCCATCACCTTGAGAGGTGTGCTTTTGCGAATAGAAGTGGGAGTGGAAGATGGTCTCGCCTTGCAACTCGTGCGAGTGGTAGAACATCGACGAGTTGACATAATAGAGCGACAGGATCAACAGAAACACTCCTGTTAATACTCTCTTAAAATTATCTCTATAACGTAACCTTTGCACTCTAAATTATTAAAAAATTTGATACAAAGATAACCATTTATTTATAATGATCAATAGCTTGGGTTGTAAACAGGGTCAAAATAGCAATTAATAGGTATTTATAGCCTTAGAATCTGTTTAAATTTCTCTCATCTAATTTGTTAAGGATCTGTCACTTCACTTTTCTCTTTTTGCACTCGTTACATAGCTATTGCTATGCGCCTCGCACAAAGAGAGAAAATTAAAGCAACATCTCTCTTAACAATTTTAGCGAGAAAAACTTAAACAGATTCTTAGAATTGAAAGTAGATAAAAGGCTGTATCTCAGATGATTTCATCTGCATAACGCACCATATCATCACCACCATAACGGCCACCTGCAGCCAAAATCCTCCCTTCTCCAAGATGTCGCACACCCTCTGGTTCCAACTCGAGGGGAGCATATGGAGCAGGTAACCTCCAGCGAGTAGCGCCACGACGGCACCATATCCAGCGGCAAATTGAGGGAGCAGAGCACCGTGGAAGTTGTTGAATATCTGATGTAGCATCTCCGATACTGTTTTCATCGAGTCGGCACGAAATAGGAGCCACCCAAAGCAGACGACGTGAAAAGTAATGACGACACCCACAATGCGACCCACTACGCTCATCTGCTCGCCATTGGCCTTGGCCGAAGGGATGATCGAGAGCCACATCTTGTGGAGCGCAAGTGCTGTTCCGTGGAGCGCACCCCACAACACAAAACGGATGGCGGCACCGTGCCAAAGACCACCCAAGAGCATGGTTATAAGCAGGTTGATGTAGGTGCGGATCTTACCGTGGCGGTTACCCCCCAGCGAGATGTAGAGGTAGTCCCTGAGCCACGACGAGAGCGATATGTGCCACCTACGCCAAAACTCGGTTATAGTGGCCGACTTGTAGGGGGCATCGAAGTTCTTGGGGAAGGTGAAGCCCAGCATGAGGGCCAATCCGATAGCCATGTCGGAGTATCCCGAAAAGTCGCAGTAGATCTGTAGGGCGTAGCCATAGATCGCCAGGAGCGACTCCATACCCGAGTAGAGGAGTGGCGCATCGAAGACTCTATCGACAAAGTTGAGCGAGATGTAGTCCGAGATGATAGCCTTCTTGAAGAGTCCTGTAGCGATCAAGAAGATCGCCTTGGCAAACATCTCTCGGCTCACGAAGAGGGGTTTTCGGATCTGCGGAATGAAATCCTTGGCTCGCACAATGGGTCCTGCAACCAGTTGGGGGAAGAAGCTCAGGTAGAAGAGGTAATCCACAAACCTATTGAGAGGCTCAATTTTGGAGCGGTAGATGTCGATGGTGTAGCTCATAGATTGGAAAACGAAGAATGAGATACCCACAGGCAGGAATATATTTTGGAACTCCAAGATGTTGGAGCCCGACAATTGCGAGGCTATATCGATAAAGAAATTGGTATATTTGAAGTAGCCGAGCATCCCCAAATTTATCACCACACTCAGCGCCACGAGCCACTTGCGCACCGTGGGCTTCGACGATGAGGCTATAGCTCGCCCAATCGAGAAGTCGCTCACCGCAGCAAAGAGCAGCAGGAGGAGGTAGAGGCCGCTCGATTTGTAGTAGAAGTAGAGCGAAAAGGCTATAACATAGAGTATTCGGGGCGTATCGCACTTGCGAAGGAGCGAATAGAAGAGCATGAAACCGCAGAAGAGGAGCAAAAATACTCCGCTGCTAAAGATCATGGGTTGCTCGCTATTGTAGCTCAGCAGCTCCAATATGCGAGCCCCTAAATTGGGTTCCAACTCTATGTAGTTCATCTATCTATTTTTGGGTCGATCCCTATTGAAGCGCCGCCTCAAAGAGATCTTTTTGTAGTTTCTCTCGTGTGAGCGAGTCCAAAACTGGCTCATGCTCAACTCTCTGTACCATCCTCGAGCGCTCCGCCTCGACACCCTCTATTATGGCATCGACCAATGCCCACGCCACTTGACGGCCTCCCGCAAAGTTGATGTGGGTGAAATCCTTGGCTGCCCATCCATTCGAGACAAAGGAGCTCATACCGCCCTGCGCCTGCATCGCCTCGTAGGTGCTCCAGAATCCAACGCCCATACTCTCGGCTGCCGAGCGCTGATACTCCGAGAGCCTAACTGCCTCACTCATGGGGCGATAGGTGCCGTCAATCTTGTAGGAGCGATCGCTCACACTCATCACCACAATGGCTGCACGAGGGAAGCACTGCTGAGCATAGGCTACCATCTTCTCGACCTGCTCGGCGTAGCGAGTGTAGTTGTTCACGCCACTCTGCATGATGTTGAGTCCATATTGAAGGATCACCATATCGTAGCCCCCTATAGCCTTATCTATCTGTGCATTGATCGAGGCCGAGGTCCAGAACATAGCTTGACCATTGTTGCTACGCACCGAGTAGTTGTCGACCACAACACCCTCCTTGCCCTCGAAGATAGCTCCATATCCCACAAAGCCATTTTGACCCGACACGACACGTAGCTTAAGGCTCTCGATACCACTCTGCGCAATCTCGATTTGGCGCAATCCCTCGCCCCCCTCAATTGAGAAAGTACGAGGCTCCGAGCCATTGATAGTGACCTCTAACTCGCAATCGTTGAGTGCCACGAAGTGAATCTTGGCACACTCGCACGACTCCAAGTGGCTACGTGATGTGGTGCCACTCCAAGTTGTTGTAGCTCCCACAGCAGGCAAGTTGACCCACCCCGCCACCGAGAAGAGCGACGAGTAGGGAGCAGGGCATTTTGTACGCTGCATGACATTGTGCGAAGTCCACCCTTTATGCTGAGTCTTAATGGTTTGACGATATTGAGTAAGTGGCGAGGCGATGGGGGCAAAGCCACTTCCGCAACCTCCAAAGAGGGTTTGAAGCGACTCACGCAGGTCGGCGGTGAGGATGTCGGCCTCGATAAAGGAGTCTCCCATCACAGCAATGCGCACCAGCGAATCGGGCGAAAGGAGCTTCTGGTAGAGACGACGCAGAGAGTTGAGCTCCACCGTATCGAAATTCTCGATAGGGGTTGTAGCCACTCCTCCGAGTAGCTTCTCGAGAGGAGCAACCTCACGTCGAGGCTCCACCGCTTGTTGCTCCTCGAGAGTGTCGAGTAGTAGTTCTGGGTCATCCTGATGCCAAGCGTAACTGCTTTGTGAGAGCGGCTCCGACCTCTCGAGTGCCACTACCTCTTTTGCGACACTCTCCAAATCGACCTCATACTCTGCATCATCGATCACAAGCTCGATCTCCTCAACATAGTAGTCAGCAGGAAAGCTCAGAAGCTCCGATAGGATGTTGGCACGACGCAGATCCACACCAAGAACTCTTTGTGGCGGGATGAAAGAGAGGACGATAAGTATAGCGCAACATGTTGAGCACAGCAGAGCTGCACGCTTAGTATAATCCATTGATTGGTAGTAGTTTAAAAATTAATCTCTTGATCGACCCATCACAATCATCACGTAGTAGAGCACCGTGGCGATTGCCGAAAGGGCCGCAACAAGATAGGTGCGAGCTGCCCACGAGAGCGCCTCACGAGCCTGCGAGAGCTGAACTCCCTGCACCGTGCGGGTTGTCTCCATCCACTCCAGGGCACGAGCCGAGGCGTTGTACTCCACAGGGAGCGTTACGATCGAGAAGAGTGCCGAGGTACCGATAAGAGCTATACCGATCCAGCAGATGGTCTCACCCAACCCCGAGGAGAGCATCAACATACCTGCGATGATGACCCACGTAGCGATCCTCGATGAGAAGTTCACCACAGGCACCAGTTGCGAGCGGAGCACAAGTGGAGCGTAGCTACGAGCATGCTGCACAGCGTGGCCACACTCGTGGCAAGCCACCGCAATGGCGGCGATGCTACGTGAATTGTAGACGCTCTCGCTGAGGTTCACAGTCATATTCGATGGGTTGAAGTGGTCGGTGAGATGTCCCCTCACCTGAGTGATCTTGACATTGTGGATGTTGTTGTCTCTGAGCATCTTGGCTGCCGCCTCGGCTCCTGTCATACCACCTGGTGAGCTCACCTGCGAATATTTTTTGAATACAGACTGCAACTTATTTTGAACCAAGAAGCCGATGATACCGATGGCGATCATCAAAAAGAATGCACCAGTTTGCGAAAATGCCGCAAAGCTATTCATATAAGCGCTACCCTCTGTGGCAGCTCCCTGTCCCGCTTGAAGAAGTTGAATTAACATAGTTGTAAAGTATAAAAATTAGAGTTTACGATAGGTCTTAAATGCCGACGCTTGGGCCGAAGGCATAAGAACTATATCATTAACGTTCATATGAGGTGGTAATTGTGCAATCCACCCTATCGCCTCGGCGATGTCGGCACCCGTGAGGGGCACAAAGCCCTCGTAGACCTTGTCGGCACGCTGCTCGTCGCCATGGAAACGAACCGTCGAGAACTCGGTCTCGACCATTCCTGGACGCACCTCGCTCACCTTGATGCCCCACTCCAAGAGGTCGGAGCGCATAGATTGCGAGATGGCATGAACGGCATGTTTCGAGGCGCAGTAGACAGCGCCATTCTCGTAGGCCTCGGTGCCTGCGATCGAGCCGATGTTGATGATGTGACCACTCTTAGCCTCAACCATCTTGGGCGAGATGATGCGAGTGACGTACAAAAGCCCCTTGACGTTGGTGTCGATCATAGCGTCCCAATCGCTCAAACAGCCCACGTCGATATGCTCCATGCCCGAGGCCAAGCCAGCGTTGTTGAGAAGTAGATCAACTCGCTCGATGGGTGCAAGATTGCTCTCACACTCGGCGTTGGAGCGCACGTCGAAACAGAGTGTATCGCACTCTCCATGAGAGGCTTCCACCTCCGCCTTGAGCTCCTCTAAGCGCTCCGCACGACGTCCCGTTGCGATGATCGAGTAGCCCAATGAGGCCAATTTGAGAGCCGCAGCACGGCCTATTCCTGAGGTTGCGCCAGTTACGAGCGCTATCTTTTTCTTCATAATTGTTAAATCTTTGTGCCAAAAGTAACAAAAAAATGTGTTACTTTGCATATTATTATGTATGAATTTTAAAAAGTGAGGGTAGAATATTTTATAGCCAAGCGCAGCGCAGCACAAAAAAGTGGGGACAAACCATCAATTATGGTGCGTGTAGCCACTATTTCTGTAGCTCTGAGTGTGGCTCTGATGACCATCACCTTGGCGATAGTTTTCGGCTTCAAACGTGAAGTAACACAATCTATCACGGGCTTCACCTCGCACGCCATAATGAGTGATGTGGCCACATTTGGAGGTTCACAGAGCGACCCAATAGAGGATCGAGCAGAGTTGCGAGAGTTGGTTCTCGAGCAGAGGGGAGCATTGAGCATATCCCCCTATGCCACGCTCCAGGGGGTGGTGCGAAGTTCGGAGAGCATAGAGGGTGTGATGCTACGTGGCATCGACTCGCTCTACGACGACACCTTTCTGCAATCATCACTTGTGGCGGGAGATCTTCCTCGCTCCTCCAGCGCAACGGAGTCTCGAAGAGATCTACTTCTCTCGGAGAGTTTGGCGCAAAGATTGGGCGTTGGGGTCGACGAGAGGCTCGAATTGATCGTAAGCGATGCCAACGAGACCATGCGACGATACCTCTTCAAGGTGTGTGGACTCTACGCCACGGGACTCGAGGAGTGGGACCGCATGGTTATGCTCACCGACTTGGAGTGTGTGCAGAGGCTCAACGCTTGGCAGAGAGGTCAAATATCGGGTTATGAGATACGTTTCTCGTCGCTCAAAGAGGCCTCACGGGGCTGCGAGAGGATCAATGATGAGCTGCTATATGGAGAGTATGAGGGGGTAGAGAATATAGTGGCAATCACCACCGAGGAGCTCTATCCGTCGATCTTCGACTGGCTCAAGGCGCACAACGTCAATGCCGTGGTAGTGATAGTGATAATGATAATCGTGGCGGGATTCAACATGGCTACAGCGCTGCTGATATTGGTTTTGGAGCGCACACGAATGATTGGAGTACTCAAGTCGTTGGGGATGAACAACAGCTCACTACAACGCATATTCCTCTACCGTGCACTCTCGATAACACTAAAGGGGTTGGCCTGGGGCAATGGAGTATCACTCCTGATCTGCTATCTACAGGAGAAGTTTCACCTTGTGAGGCTCGATGCAGGAAGCTACCTGCTCAACTTCGTACCAATTGAACTCGGTTGGGGATGGATCGTGGGGCTCAATGTGGCCGTTGTGGCGACGATATTGGCACTTATGACACTTCCTACACGGATGGTGTCGAAGATTAAAGTAGAAGAGACATTGAAATTTGAGTAATGAAACCATACAATAAAGAGAATAAAACAAAGAGCGAAGAGGTTAATGAGATGTTCAACAACATCGCTCCGACCTACGACAGCCTCAACCACATCTTGTCGCTCAATATAGATCGACGATGGCGACGACAGGTGGTGAAGATCGTCGAGGATGTTGCACCAGGTGACATACTCGACGTGGCCACAGGCACAGGCGATTTGGCAATAGCACTTTCGAGGGCCAATCCTCAAGCCAAGGTGGTGGGTGTAGACCCCTCAGTGGGGATGTTGGCCGTAGCCAAGGAGAAGATCACCCGTGGGGCGCTGGAGCAACAAATAGAACTTCGTTGCACAGCTGCCGAGTCGCTCGATGTCGCCTCCGAGAGCTTCGACGTCGCTACAGTGGCATTTGGAGTGCGCAACTTTGGTGACCTTAGAGGGGGTGTGAGCGAGATGGTTCGTGCGCTACGCCCTGGCGGGATATTGATTGTGTTGGAGTTTTCGAGATGTACGCACTGGCTTATGGGGCCCCTCTACCGCATCTACTCGAGGTGGGTGATGCCAACCGTGGGAGGGCTTCTCTCACGTGACAAAAAGGCCTACAGCTACCTTCCCGAGTCGATTGAGGAGTTTGAGCAGCCCGCCGAGTTTTTGGCCGTGTTGGAGCAGTGCGGATTGAAAAGATGTTATAATCGCCCCCAATTTTTTGGCGTGGCACAGATATATATTGGAGTAAAAGTTGAAGATAATGAGTAAATTGGGAGTACTATCGAGAGTTATTTTGACCCTTGGCGCAGCCTTGGCATTGAGTTCGTGTGGCTCGTCACTGAGTCGCAAGCTCTCGATCGAGAGCTACGACAACCTCAAGATAATGGGGCTCTCGGGGGCTAAGATAGAGATAGGTGTACGCAACGAGAGTTGCCACAAAGTAGATGTGAGGGAACTCAGCGTGACACTACGTGAGGGAGACCACAATATCGGAACAGCCACACTCGTAGAGCAGCCCACAATAGGACGTCGTACAACATTGGAGGAGGTGCCTACCACATGGCGCTTTAGCGATGTCGATGCTCTCTACGCACTTACCGCTACAAATAGATTGCTCGACGAAGAGAAGAACGACGCCTTTGTGGTCGACATCGAGGGGGTGGTTAAGGTAAGCCTCGTGAAGAGGAGATTTGCAGAGCGGAATATACCACTCAAAGCGCTATTAAACGAGATTAAATAAACTATGAGACTACTAATCACATCACTTTTGATGCTGCTCTGTAGCAGCCCTCTTTTGGCACAAAGCCTAACCATCAACGAGAGCTCAGCGGCAAAGGATGCTCTCCTCAAGATTGAGGCGAGTAGAAAATACTCGAGCCAGGTGAATGGCTACCGTGTTGGAATATTTTTTGACAATGGTCAAAACGCTCGTAGCAACGCCCTCGAGGCAAGGAGCAAGTTCAAGGAGAACTTCCCTGGGGAGCCTATATACATGCTCTACGAGAGCCCCTACTACAAGGTGTCGGTGGGCAACTGCCTCACCGAGGAGGAGGCAATAATACTCTTCGAGAGAGTGAAAGGGGTTTTCCCAAATGCCTATGTCATGCGAGAGATGCTCAAACTTAATTCATTTATTCAGCAACCAAACATCAATATCGAAGAGGAACGTTCGCTATATATACTGCTCTTTCGATAAAAACATGGTAGCCTAATACTCCTAATATTACGGCTTGGTACATTCACCCTCCTCACGTCATCCCTGACTTGATCTATTAGTGCGACCTACCACTAACAAATATCCATAAAAAAATTTGACTCTTTATAGGTTAATTGATAAATAATTACTACATTTGTCTGACAACATACAACTAAACCAAACTAATAACCATGAAGAGATTACTACTTTTAGCACTTCTACCAGCGATGGTGAACTGCTCCGAGGCGCCTGAGCCTCAACCGCTACCATTTTCTGATCCCGAGAACACGGGCAATTGGGTTCTCAACACCGAGATCAGCGACGAGTTCAACGGCACCGAGCTCGACGAGGATAGATGGTTCATCGTCGGTAAATTTGTCGATGGCAAACCAACCTACATCCACCCCGACAAGCCCGACAAGAAGGTCTGGACGGGTCGTGCGCCATCTCAATTTTCGGGCCGCAACCACCGTTTCGAGGATGGAATACTCAAGCTCGAAGCTCGATGGGAGCCCGACTTTCCATTCATTGAGGAGATACATGTACCTACGTTTGGAGATCCTCTACCCTACGAAAATATCACAACACCATGTCTAATTGGTCGCCGTGGATTCAAATATGGCTACATCGAGATACGCAGCAAATCGGCCGACACTCAAGTAACAAGTGCCTTCTGGAGCATGGGCGATGGTCTCGAGTTCGATTTCTTCGAATCATTTGGCGATGGTCGTGGCGAGGGCAAAGAGCACCTCGACAGCCTACTATGGTGGTCAATACGTGACTGGGACCAACTCAAGGGAAAACCTGCCTACACCGAGCGCAAAAACATTGGATTTAGGTTTGCCGATGACTTCCACATCTATGGCGTGGATTGGAGCGAGGAGGGTATCAAGTACTACATCGATGGCGAGCTCTTCTCATCGGTAACACCCGAGCAGGCTACGGCATACGCTCTCGAGAACTACGACCTGCCCGAGGATTACGACGGCTATGTAGCGACAAACGAGATATTCCTATGGCTCGACATGGAGATATTCACATGGAATGGCATGCCCGAGAGTCGTGAGGAGCTTACACAAAACGGTACTCCCGAGCAGAAAGCTGGCGGATATATCGACTTCGAGGTCGACTATGTGCGTGTATGGCAGCGAGGCGAATAATAAATTTTGCAAAAAAGATTTTTTTAACTATCTTTGCCACCAAATCAGGCGTTTATGGGGTTTTGGCATTGTGACGGCTACTGAACAGGGGTGGCGAGAGCTACTGAACAGGGGTGGCGAGAGCTATCAAAGGAGGTGGCAAGAGCTACTGAATAGGGGTGGCGAGAGCTATCAAAGGAGGTGGCGAGAGCTACTGAACGGAGGTGGCGGATGGCGTTGCAAGGGACCAAAATTGAGTGGCGCTGGTGGTAACAATAATAAAAAATAAAAAAATGAAAAGTATTCAAATTTCAGCTGTAGCACGTGCCGAGTATGGCAAGAAGGCTACAAAGGCGGTTCGTCGTGAGGGTGCAATCCCATGTGTATTGTATGGTGGTGGCGAGGTAGCTACATTCTCTATCGACGCTAAGGAGGTAAAGAAGATCATCTACACTCCAGCATCTTACATCGTTGAGCTTAACATCGACGGCAAGATCGAGAAGGCAGTATTGCGTGATGTTCAATATCACCCAGTACGTGAGCAGATTCTTCACATCGACTTCTACCGTGTTCAAGAGGGCAAGCCAGTATCTATCGCAGTACCTGTAGTTCTTACTGGTAACGCAGCTGGTGTTAAGGTCGGTGGTAAGTTGGCTCTTTCGGCTCGTAAGATCGTTGTTAGCGCTTTGGAGGCTAACCTTCCTGACGAGATCGTGGTTGACGTTACCTCTCTTGAGTTGGGTAAAACTATCTTTGTGGGTGACCTCAATGTAGAGAATGTTAAGTTCGTTACTCCTGCTACAACTGCTGTATGTGCTGTACGTGTAACTCGTGCTTCACGTTCTGCTAAGGCTGAGCAATAGAAAAGAAAGCTATGAAATACCTCGTTGTAGGATTGGGCAACATCGGAGACGAATATGCTCAAACCCGCCACAACATAGGATTTAAAGTGTTGGATGCCTTAGCTGAGGCATCCAACATCTCTTTTAGCTCCTCTCGTTATGGCTCCGTGGCGACCCTCAAACATAAGGGGCGCACCATAATCCTATTAAAGCCCTCGACCTATATGAACCTCTCGGGCAAGGCTGTCCGCTACTGGATGGAGGCCGAGAAGATTTCGCAGGAGAATCTACTGATCATCTCCGACGATATAGCCATACCCTTTGGTACGCTCCGCATGCGCTCTAAGGGGAGTGCTGGCGGCCACAATGGATTAAAGAGTATCACCGAGATCTTGGGTAGCGACGCCTACGCTCGCATCCGCTTTGGTGTTGGGGGCGACTTCGCTCGTGGCCACCAGGTTGACTATGTCCTTGGTGAATGGGACCAGGAGGAGCGTGAGGCTCTTCCCGAGCGGTTGAAGCACTTCGGCAATGCGATACTCTCGTTTGCTACCGCAGGGGTGCAGCTCACTATGAATGGGTTTAATAATAAGTAGCACCTCTCCCAATGTTCCACCAACTCAACAACTCCGAGATAGAGAATGTGGAGCTCCCCAAGCTCTTCACCAACCCTTTCGACTATGAGCCGCATCCACTTGTAGAGGTGGCTCGTAAGGAGCTATGTAGCTATCTTGAGGGGCAGTGTGAGTGGCATGCAGAGATCAACCTCGGTAAGATGTTTGGGGTGTTGGTGTGCGAAGATTCATCGCACAGGTTGGGATTCTTGGCCGCCTTCTCGGGCTACCTCGATAAGCAGACTACGCTACCCTACTTCGTGCCGCCGATCCTCAACCTCTTGGAGCCCAATGGCTTTTTTGCCACCGAGGAGACCAACATCTCGGCTATCAATCGTCGCATTGCGCAGATGGATAGCGATGAGAAGATGGGTGAAATATCTCGTGAGCTTGCCCAAATCGAGTCGCAGGAGCGAGAGGAGTTGGAGAGGCTCAAAGAGGAGTATAGAGCCTCACGCTCAATGCGTAGAGCTATGCGCAGTGAGGGGTGTGGCGAGGAGCAGATGGCCGTCCTAAGCGGCGAGAGTCAGCGCCAAAAGGGGGCTATAAAGCGTCGAGAGCTCCACTACCGCACGCTACGTGAGCCTCTCGAGAGCAGGATCGCAAAATTCAATATCGCTCGAGAGCTTCTCCTTGAGGAGCGAGCCGAGCGCTCGGCAGCGCTACAAAGAGCCGCTTTCAGCCGATTTAAGCCACTCAATGCCTTGGGTAAGCCCAAGGATCTAATCACTATTTTTGAGGAGTATAACCACACTGTGCCACCCGCAGGATCGGGCGAGTGTGCCGCACCCAAGCTACTTCACTACGCCTTTGCCAATGGGCTGCGACCTGTGGCGATGGGCGAATTCTGGTGGGGCGAGTCGACTCGTGGCCAGGTGCGTCGCCATATGCACTACTACCCTGCCTGTCGTGGAAAGTGCCACCCCATACTTTCGTATATGTTGCGTGGGTTGGAGGTGGAGGCGCCCCATAGCCCCAAGTGTGAGGAGAGTCTACTCGATAGGCTCACGGTAATATATGAGGATGAGCACCTTGTGGCATTCAACAAACCCTCGGGGCTTGCTTCGGTGCGAGGCCTAAACCACACCATCTCGGTGCAGAGCATTGCCGAGGAGCGCTACCCCACGCTCGAGCCCAACCATATGATTGTCCACCGACTCGATATGGATACTTCGGGGGTGTTGATAGTTGCCAAAAGTGGAGAGGTGCAGCGCAATTTGCAGCAGCAGTTCGCCTCGCACACCATTCGCAAGCGCTACATTGCACTCATCGAGGAGAGTCCCAAAGCGCAGAGTGGCGCAATTGACCTACCTCTAATTCTCGACCCCAACGATCGTCCACGCCAAATGGTGGATATGGTAGATGGAAAGAGTGCCTACACCCACTACTCAGTCATTGGGCAGAGTGGCACCCACTGCCGCATTGCGCTATATCCACAGACGGGACGCACCCACCAACTCAGGGTGCACTGCGCACATTGTGAGGGTCTCAACGCCCCAATTGTGGGGGATAGGCTCTATGGCACCCCCTCCGATAGGCTGATGCTCCATGCCGAGCAAATCACGCTGCAACACCCCGCCACAGGGCGAAAGTTTGTGCTGCGCTGCGAGTGTGAATTTTAGGCGAAGAGGGTGATTACACCCGAGATAAATAGCAACATAACCACCACTGGCACGATAAATTTGATCATAAAGTAGGTGAACTTAATGAGGCGAGGATAAGCAAATCTGCCATCCGACGAGAGCTCGCCCAACACCACCTTGCCCGAGAGGAACCACCCCACAAATATCACAATGGCGATAGCGCAGAGCGGCATGATGAAGATCGACGAGAGGGTGTCGTTGAAGTCAAATAGCGACATCCCAAAGATCTGAATCTTGGAGTCGGTCATCTGCGAGAGTGCACAGAGCGAACCGATGATGGCGGTGGTGACAAAGGTGATAATGGTGGAGTATACCCTCTTGATCTTGAACTCCTCGGTGATAAAAGCGATGATGGTCTCCAGGAGCGACACCGACGAGGTGATGGCAGCGAAGAATAGCAGCAGGAAGAATGCTATCGAGACGTAGTAGCCGCCTGCCATCTGGTTGAAGATGTTGGGCAGAGTGAGAAAGACCAATTCGGCACCCGAGGTGACCTCAATACCAAATGTAAATACCGCAGGGAAGATGGCGAGTCCCGAGAGAATAGCTATCGTGAGGTCGCTCACCGCCACAATACCAGCAATCTTGAAGAGGCTATCGGAGCGCTTTATGTAGGAGCCATAGACGATCATAGCACCCATACCGAGGCTCATCGAGAAGAAGGATTGACCCAACGCCTGGAGCGCCACGCCCCACGTTAGTTTACTTAAGTCGGGGTGAAAGAGAAAGTTCACACCCTGCTTCCAACCATCAAGCGTTGAGGAGTTAAAGACCATACCCAGGAGGATCACCACCATGAGTGGCATCAACACCTTATTGGCTCTCTCAATTCCCTTGGTGACACCAAAGACCAATATTGCGCAGCTTAGGAGCAGGAACAACCCCATCCACGCTATCGGCCCCGTACCGCTCGATACAAAGTTGCTAAATGCTGTGCTGAGCGCCTCGGGACTCTGCCCCAACATGCTGCCCGAAGCCGATTTGTAGATGAAGTCGAGCGACCATCCAGCGATCACAGCGTAGTACGACATAATCACATAGGCGGTAAAAACCCCCAAGAAACCAACAAGTTGCCACCCACGGTTTTTCGAGAGCTTGCGGAATGCCCCAAGCGAGTTACTCTGCGTGGAGCGACCAATCGAGAACTCCGAGATCATAATAGGCAGCGAGATGAAGATACTCATAAAGAAGTAGAGGAGGATAAATACAGCTCCGCCATTCTCGCCCGCCATATAGGGGAATCTCCAGATATTTCCCAACCCTACGACCGATCCACCAACAACAGCAATTGTCCCCAATATACCACCAAATGTCCCTCTATTCTCCTGCATTGCTTCTCTTTTTTTGTTTTACAATTATTCTCTTTGTCACTCCTGGCATCCCTATGTACGTCATTCCCGACTCAACCCCTTTCGTCATTCCCGACCTCTCCATGTGCGTCATTCCCGACTTGATCGGGAATCTACAAACACTGCTACTTTATTGTCTCTCGTGTAGACCCCAGATCGAGTCTGGGGTGACGACTTGGGTTTGTATTCCGTCATTCCAGACTCAACCTCTTTCGTCATTCCAGACTCGATCTGGAATCTACAAACGCTGCTCCTTTATTGCCTCTCGTGTAGACCCCAGATCGAGTCTGGGGTGACGACTTGGGTTTGTATTCCGTCATTCCCGACTCGATCGGGAATCTACAAACGCTGCTACTTTATTGTCTCTCTTGTAGACCCTTATTGTCTCTCTTGTAGACCCTTTTCTCGAGTCTGGGGTGACGAGTAGAGGTAGTTTAGCATGGGAGTCTATAATCACGAGGAGTTATTCTAAATCTTGAGCACCACGCTCACACGGCCGATCTTGCCGCCCAGGGGTGGTGCTAACTTTGCCACTTCGCACTCCACTCCTTCGACCATGGGGAAGTTGAGTTTGATCGCCTCGATGATGTTGTGTGCCACCGCCTCCAATGTGCGTTGGGTAACCTTCATCTGCGCCTCGACAACCTCGTAGACGGTTAGGTAGTTGATAACTTTTGTAATATCATCTTCGGCAAAGTCGACAAGCGATGTGTCGAGCAGCAGATCCACCACGAAGCGGTTGCCCACCTTCTGCTCCAAATCGTAGCAGCCGTGGTAGGCCCGAAACTCCATATCTTTGAGTCTGATCTTGTAGTGCATTACTCCACTGTGATTAGGTAGTAGTTCTTCTTGCCACGTTGTACCAAGAGGTACTTGTCGGCGATAAGGTCTGCCGCCTCCACTGTGCGAGCGGCATCGGTCACCTTCTCCTTGTTGAGCGAGATTCCGCCACCTTGGATAAGCTTGCGGCACTCACCTTTCGAAGAGAATACGGCCGCCTTCTCGGTGCAGAGGTCAACGAACGATGCCCCAAGCTCTGAGGCTGCCACGGTGAATTGAGGAACCCCCTCAAATACCTGAAGTAGAGTCTGCTCGTCGAGCTCCTTGAGTGCCTCCGATGTGGCGCCACCAAAGAGGATGTTCGACGCTGCGATAGCTTTTTGGAGCTCCTCGGCAGAGTGGATCATTGTGGTGATCTCCTCGGCCAAGCGCTTTTGGAGTACTCGCATGTGGGGAGCCTCCTCGTGTTGTGCAGTGAGCGAGTTGATAGTCTCACGGTCGAGAAGTGTGAAGATGCGGATATACTTCTTGGCATCCTCGTCGCTCACGTTGAGCCAGAATTGGTAGAACTTATAGGGTGACGTATACTTTGGACTTAGCCACACGTTGCCACTCTCGGTCTTACCAAACTTCGTGCCATCGGCCTTGGTGATAAGTGGACATACGATGGCAAATGCCTCAGCCTCAGAGCCCATCTTGCGACGGATAAGCTCAGTACCTGTGGTGATGTTGCCCCACTGATCGGCACCACCCAATTGGATCTTGCAATTCATCTTCTCGTAGAGGTGCAAGAAGTCGTAGCCCTGCACCAACTGATAGGTGAACTCGGTGAATGACATTCCGTCGCCATCGCCACTAAAGCGTTTCTTGACAGAATCCTTGGCCATCATGTAGTTCACTGTGATGCACTTACCGATGTCACGGATGAAGTCGAGGAACGAGAAGTCACGCATCCAGTCGTAGTTGTTGACCATCTGCGCTGCGTTGGGGGCATCGGAGTCGAAGTCGATAAGCTTCGAGAGTTGCGCCTTGATCGCCTCTTGGTTGTGACGGAGGGTCGCCTCGTCGAGCAGGTTGCGCTCGGCCGACTTGCCGCTCGGATCACCAATCATACCTGTGGCACCACCGATGAGCGCCAATGGGCGGTGTCCGCACTCCTGGAAGTGCTTGAGGATCATCACACCCACCAAGTGACCAATGTGGAGCGAGTCGGCTGTGGGGTCGATACCCAAGTATGCTGTTGTCATCTCCTTCTCCAGCTGCTCTTTGGCACCTGGCATAATTGTGTGGATCATTCCTCTCCACTCTAACTCTTCAATAAAATTCTTGTTTGACATATCTATAATTTATTACTCTTTTTTTTACTCTATATATAGGTTGAATCGCTCTTTAAAGTTTGCAATCTTGGGGTTTATCTTCACCAGGTGTGCAATTTTATCCTCCAATTTCACGGGGCGCATCACCACTATCGTCTCGTCGAGGATGAGGTTAAGCACCACAATGCCCTTCACGCCGCTTATCTCCACCACTTTGTAGAGTAGCTCGCTCATCGAGCGCTCGATCTCTGTTTTGAGCTCCGTTGTAGGCACCTTCACCTCGATGGTGTGACCCACAAACTCCATCGCCTCGAATGGTACGGCAAAGCGTGGTCGCCACGAGGCGATAAATTTCAATATCTCATCTCTCGATTCACGTAGCAGCTCCTCGGCGTTGGGGTCAATGCGCTGCTCAACTCCACTCTCCGCCTCTTTCTCGATTGGCTTGGAGCTCTTGCCGCTCATTATGTCGCTTAGCGATATGAGCTTGGGCAGTGGCGAGGTGCTGCGTGGCTTGGGTGGCTCTGGCGCTTCGACCACCTCTGCTTTAGGTGCCTCCACTTTCGTCTCCTCCACTTTCGTTACCTCCACCTTTGTCTCCTCCGCCTTAGCCACCTCCGCCTTCGTTACCTCCGCCTTGGTCACCTTCAGCTCTTCGGCCTTGGGTGGGGTTTTGCCGCTCAATTGGGGGAGCGAAATCTCTACATCGATGTAGGATGCTACCCCACTATTTTTTTTTTGACCGAGACCTGCTATTTTCATAAGTCCCAGTTCAACTAATAATCTTTGGTTCGACGAGAGGCGAATTTTGCCATCTGCCTCGGTGAGCACCGATATTGTTCCGAAGAGGAACTCGATGCTGCACCCCTCTGCCTGCCGCTGGTATCGCAGAGTGAGCGCCTCGGTATACTCCATTAGTGAGAGCGAGTCGGGGTTCTTGGCCACCAACAGATCCCTGCAATGGGCTCCCAGACCCGCTAAGAATGTCTGCGCCGAGAAACCCTGCGAGAGCACCCTATCGAACGAGAGTAGTGCATCGACGTAGGAGCCTCCCAAGAGCGAGTCGACGATCGAGAAGTAGGTGTCGTAGTCGAGTATGTTGAGCGTCTGCGCCACTCGCTTATAGTCGAGCGTAGTGCCGCAAAACGATACCGCCTTGTCGAACATCGAGAGTGCATCACGCATACCTCCATCGGCCTTTTGGGCAATCAGGTTGAGCGACTCCTCGTCGGCCGAGATCCCCTCTTGTGAGGCGATGTAGCGCAGATAGCCTACCCCATCTTCGACCTTAATGCGGTTGAAATCAAATATTTGGCAACGTGAAAGAATCGTTGGCAAGATCTTATGTTTCTCGGTTGTAGCCAAGATAAATATTGCGTGTGCAGGTGGCTCCTCGAGTGTCTTGAGGAATGCGTTGAAGGCCGCCGCCGAGAGCATATGCACCTCGTCGATGATGAAGAGAGCATACTTGCCCAACTGCGGAATTATGCGCACCTGCTCAATTAGTGAGCGGATATCGTCGACCGTGTTGTTCGACGCTGCATCCAACTCGTGGATGTTGAGCGAGCGGTTTTCATTGAAGCTGCGGCATGAGTCGCACTCGTTGCAGGCCTCCTCACCATTTGGCGAGAGACAGTTGATAGCCTTCGCAAAGATGCGAGCACAGGTGGTTTTACCCACTCCACGAGGTCCACAAAAAAGATAGGCGTGAGCCAACTGTCGGCGCTCGATGGCATTCTTGAGCGTTGATGTGATATGATTCTGACCCACAACCGAATTGAAGGTTGCAGGGCGATACTTTCTGGCACTAACAATGAATTCTCCCATAATGCACAAAGGTAGTAAATTTAATTATAAATTATGAATTATAAATTATGAATTATGAATGATCTAAAAGTCCACCATTCCGCAACGAACAGCGTAGACCACCAAGTTTGCGGTATTCTTACACCCCGTCTTCTCCATGATGTTGGCTCGGTGCTTATCGACCGTGCGTTTCGAGATGAAGAGCTTGTCGGCGATCTCGTGGTTCGACAACCCTTGGCAGACCGCTATGAGGATCTCCTTCTCACGTGACGAGAGCAGATCGCCTCCCTCCTCGTGGTTAGTCTCAATCGAGTGCATATTGTGGGTGAGCTCCGAGAATATCTTCTCACTGAAGTAGTTGCCCCCGTGGTGCACCACCTCCACCGCCTCCACCACCTCGTGGATGTCGCTATCTTTGAGCAAGAAGCCCTTGGCACCAGCCTCAACCATAAGTTTGTAGTAGCTCTCGTCGCCAAACATCGAGAGGGTTATCACCTTGAGTGAGGGGCATATCTCGAGAGCACGACGTGTAGCCACATCGCCCGAGATACCCTCCATCGAGATATCCATAAATACTATATCGACCTCGACGGATGGGAGCAGCTCCAAAAACTCCTCTCCACTCGAGGCCTCGGCCACCACCTCGATACCACTCTGCTGCTCGAGTAGCCCTCGTAGCCCTCGTCTAAATAGAGAGTGGTCGTCAACTAATACTATCTTCATTGTTCTCTTGTTTATATTTCTCTTTACAAAGGTATCATAATCCGTGCTGTCATCCCTGCCCCCTCGCTGCTTTCGATCTCGATCTTGCCGCTGATGGAGTTTATGCGGGAGGTGATATTGGAGAGCCCCATGCCACGATCTTCGACAGGTTTTATGTAGAAACCTTGCCCATTGTCACGATAGACTATACGCAACCCCTCCTCCTCTTTGAGTAGCGACACAGCAATCTCGCTGCATAGGGAGTGTTTGAGTGAGTTGTTGAGTAATTCGCAGATGGTGCGGTAGATGGTCACCTCCACATCTCGATCGAAGCGCTCCTCTTTGAGGTTGCTTACAAATTGTAGGTCGATGCCACAAAGTGCACTATTCTTATTAATGAAGTTGCGCAGGCCTCTGATGAGCCCAAAGTCGTTGAGCACGTGGGGCGAGAGGTTATTTGATATCTCTCGCAGGGATGCTATAGACTCATTTATGAGGTATGTCGCATCATCTATAATAGTCTGCCTCTGCTCGGGTGTGAGGCGCTCATTGGAGAGCGACGAGAGCGACATCTTGGCTGTCGAAAGCAGTGGCCCCAGCCCATCGTGCAGCTCCTTGGAGAAGCGTGAGCGGCTCTTCTCCTCGGTGCGGATAACCGCCGAGAGAATACGTCGTGAGACAAATTGTCGCTGTTTGTTGAGTCGGTCGATATACTTAAATAGTCGATGGGCATACATCACACCTATCGAGAGACCGATCGAGACCACCAATCCCATCCACCAGAAGATGTAGAAGGGGATCTCACGCCCTCCCACCATCACAAATTGCAGCACTCGCTCCACACAAAGCAGCATAAAGCTAATGATAAATAGCCACCAGATGGAGCTATATTTGGTGGCGCCCACCAACTTGATGGCGTAGAGCGATGCCACCAATTGGGTGCAGATAGCGATGATGAGTAGTATCTTGATTAGCATATGGTTAGCAACTCTTAAAAGTCAATCTCTTTGAGATTCTCCAACCTCTCGTAGTCGGTCATATCGACCTGAATTGGCACCACCGAGATGTAGCCATCGGCCAAAGCATACTCGTCGGTGTCGGTCGCCTCACTCTCGTAGTTGACAAACTCGCCCGTGAGCCAATAATATTTTTTGCCTCGTGGGTCCAACCTCTCGAAGAACTCCTCACGCCAATATCCACGATTCTGGCGGCAGCACTTGATCCCCTTGATTGCATCCCCCGCAGGGATGTTGACATTGAGGCAGAAGTGAGGCTTTATCTCAGACTCCAACACCGAGCGGATAATGCGCTCCACGAAGGGTTTAGCGTGGGTAAAATCGGCATTAGCACTATGGTCGAGCAGCGAAAAACCGATGGATGGGGCGTAGAAACTACCCTCGATTGCCGCCCCCATCGTTCCCGAGTAGAGGACGTTGATTGCTGCATTCGAGCCGTGGTTTATTCCCGAGAGCATTAGGTCGATGCTCTGATCTTTGAGAAGGTGGTCGAGCGCATACTTCACACAGTCGACAGGTGTTCCATTGAGCGAGTAGATCTCGGCTGGGAGGTCACTTTCGATGCGCTCGGGGTAGAGTGGCGCATACATAGTAATAGCTTGGCTCATACCGCTTTGCGCTGTCTTGGGTGCCACCACCACCACCCTGCCGAATTTTGAGGCTACCTCCACTAAGGCAGCTATTCCCTTGGCATCGTAGCCATCATCGTTTGAGATGAGTATTAGTTTGGAATTCATAATTTATAATTTATAATTCATAATTTATCATTCACCATTCAAGAATTAACCTCCATCAAGTAGGCCTTGATGAATCCATCAATGTCGCCATCCATCACAGCATCGACGTTTGACGTCTGGTGGCCAGTGCGGTGGTCCTTGACTCGCCTATCGTCGAAGACGTAGGAGCGAATCTGAGAGCCCCACTCGATCTTCTTCTTGGTCGCTTCGAGCGCCTGTTGTGTTGCTCGACGCTTCTCTAACTCCCTCTGGTAGAGCTTCGAGCGGAGTATGCGCATGGCGTTTTCACGATTCATAAGTTGTGAGCGAGTCTCCATATTTTCAATTAGGTAGTCGATCGCCTCACCCGTTTGAGGATCCTTGGAGTGGTAGCGCAAGCGCACGGCCGTCTCCACCTTATTGACATTCTGCCCACCAGCGCCACTGGCACGGTAGGTGTCCCACTCAATGTCGGCCTGGTTTACCACCACCTCGATGTTGTCGTCGACCGCTGGCGAGACAAAGACCGAGGCGAATGTTGTTTGGCGCTTGTTGTTGGCGTTGAATGGCGAGAGGCGCACCATGCGGTGAACTCCATTCTCGCTCTTGAGGTATCCGTAGGCCGAGTCGCCCTCGACCTCCAAGGTGCACGACTTGACGCCCACCTCGTCACCTGCCTGATAATCAAGCATCTTGAGGCGGTAGCCCGACCTCTCGGCCCAACGGCTATACATACGCAGTAGCATCGCCACCCAATCGAGCGCCTCGGTGCCGCCAGCACCTGCATTGATGTCGACGATGGCCCCCAACCGATCCTCCTCGGCACGCAACATATTGCGCAACTCGAGCGCCTCGACATGAGCCAAGGCATCGGTGTAGAGGGTGTCGAACTCCTCGTCGGTGGCAACCCCCTCACGGACAAATTCGCCCATAAGAGTCAAATCCTCCGCCTCCTTAGCTACCCTATCGTACTCCTCAATCCAGCTCTTTATTGCAGCAACCTTCTGGAGCTGAGTGCGTGCCGCCTCGGCATCATCCCAAAAGTTGGGCTCCTGGGTGCGCTCCTCCTCGTTTTGGAGATCTATACGTTTTGAGCCGATGTCGAGGCAGCGCTCCAACTCTGTGCAGCGCTCCACGATACCTCTAATCTGTTCTATACTAACCATTTGCCACAATTACTCAATCTCCCAATCGCAACCATCCTTGCGATCTTTCACTCTGATTCCAGCCGCTGTGAGCCCATCACGGATCTTGTCCGAGAGCGCCCAATTTTTGTCGGCCTTAGCCTCGGCACGCATCTCAAGGATCATCTCAACGAGTGGCGTGAGGTGGTCTGTGCCTTGTGTGGCAGCAGCTGTCTTGGCATCTTTGAGTCCCAATACCTCGGTGACGTAGAGCGAGAAAGTGCTTTTGAGAGCCTCCAAATCCTCCGCCGTAATCGACTGAGCGCCATCCACAACCGAGTTGATCGAGCGTACAGCATCGAACAAGGCCGAGATCACCATAGGTGAGTTCAGATCGTCGCACATCGCCTCACTGCATCGCTTCTCGATCGCTGCAACATCGAACGATGTGGTTGGAGAAGGTTTGATCTTGTGGAGTGCCTCCATACCCTTCATCAAGCGGTCGAGACCCTTCTCGGCAGCCTGCAGAGCCTCATTCGAGAAGTCGAGCGTCGAGCGGTAGTGCGCCTGAAGCACAAAGAAACGGATGGTCATAGGGGAGTAGGCCTGCTCCAAAATGGCGTGCGAGCCTGTGAAGAGCTCCTCGAGGGTGATGAAGTTGCCGAGCGACTTACCCATCTTTTGGCCATTGATAGTGATCATATTGTTGTGTACCCAATAGCGAGCGGCACCGTGACCACAAGCGGCGGTAGATTGCGCAATCTCGCACTCGTGGTGGGGGAACATAAGGTCCATACCACCTCCGTGGATATCGAACTGCTCACCCAAATACTTCTTGCTCATTGCCGAACACTCCATGTGCCACCCAGGGAAGCCATCGCTCCAAGGCGAGGGCCAACGCATGATATGCTCTGGCGAGGCCTTTTTCCAGAGGGCAAAGTCGGCCGAGTGGCGTTTGTCGCTTTGGCCCGATAGTGAGCGGGTGTTGGTGACAATATCTTCGAGGTTGCGACCCGAGAGCTCGCCATAGTTATACTCCTTGTTGTAGCGCTCCACATCGAAGTAGATCGAGCCGTCGGACTCATAGGCAAAGCCCTTCTCGAGGATCTCACGCACCATCTCGATCTGCTCGATGATGTGTCCCGAGGCGTGGGGCTCAATCGAGGGCGACAAGACCCCCAACTGCTCCATTGCCGAGCGGTAGCGCTCGGTGTAGTAGTGTGCCACCTCCATCGGCTCCAACTCCTCTAATCGAGCCTTCTTAGCGATCTTATCCTCACCTTGGTCGGCATCGTGCTCGAGGTGTCCCACGTCGGTGATATTGCGCACGTAACGCACCTTGTAGCCCAAGGCCTTGAGGTAGCGGAACATTAGGTCGAAGGTGACCGCAGGACGAGCATGGCCCAAGTGGGGATCACCATAGACGGTGGGTCCACAGACATACATTCCCACATGTTTGGGGTTGATGGGGATGAACTCCTCCTTGCGTCGAGAGAGGGTATTGTAGAGATATAGTGGGTTATTCATAACTGTATTGTGTTGGGGTTATTAATGAGTCTAATTCGGGGTCGCTCTCAATAAAGTAGAGATCCTCGTCGGTGGCGCCAAGCGAACGGTAGTAGTCGTTGAGCCAAGCCAAGATATCTACTCGCTGCGAGTATGCCGCCAACTGATATGCTTGCGCCAACTCGTCGAGGCGAGCATCAATTAGTGGGCTCACCAAGTCGCCCTGATACCCCTCAAAGAGGAGGTAGTATTCGATATGCTCCACGATATTGTTGATGTAGGCGGTAAAGAGGGCATCTCCTGTCTTTAGGTCGCCCAAGTCGTAGTATCCCTCCACAAATGGGATTGTGTTGGCTGGAGTGTAGCGAATTTGGGTCACTGGCAGCACCTCCAAGCCCTTGTCGAGCAGCTCCCGAGCCAAGCTATCTTTACCCTCACGGATGTAGGCATTGGCCACTCGAGCAAAGCCCTCACGGGTCTTGGCGGCATTGAGGTTGTATTGGAAGAAGTTATCGACATAGACGCTCTCGTCGCTCAGATTGCCATACCTAAATGTCTCCAAGAGAAGCGGCGCAGCGTAGTCGGGATCTATGCGACCCACATCCCACGAAGTGGTGTAGGGGGTATAGATCGGCACAAAGCGGTAGGCGTAGCCATCGAATTGGAGATAGTCTACAAGTCCCAAATTTTGGAGGATGTAGACCTGCGTGAAGTATAGTGGTCGCTTCCAATCAAAATTGGCGAAGAGATCTATGAGCATCATCTCGATCTTGTCGATATTGCCCTTGGTGATATTGATATATACGGTGTCGACCATTAGGTGAGCATCCTTCTCCTTGACAATTCCCGAGGCCAAGGCGTTCTCCTTGTTGACGGGTATTGCAATGCGTTTTGTGGGGATGTAGTCGGTCATCGAACCATCGGCCAGAGGCATCTTCGAGCGATCTTCGTCGTTGCGGATGAAGTCGACCACCTGCTTTGCCGAGGCGCTCTCGACCTGAGAGTAGACAGGCAGCCAGTCGTTGACGTAGGCATATTTGGAGCGGGGTAGGGTAAACGGCACTGGATCCGACTCATTGGAGCGCAGCTTCATCTGGTCGATATACCACTCGCCACCAAGGTAGCTGGTGTTCATAATTCTCACATCGGTGCGCACTCCGTCGACCTCCTGGTTGAACCAGAGTGGGAAGGTGTCGTTGTCGCCATAGTTCATTATGATGGAGTTGGGTAGGGTAGATTGGAGGTAGTTCCAACCTATGTCACGAGCCATCGTGCGACCCGAGCGGTCGTGGTCGTCCCAGTTCTCGGTTGCCAAGATCGTCGGTACACTCATCGAGAGGATGAAGGCCACCACCACCACACCTTTGCTATCTCGCTTCGAGATCCACGCAATGAGATCACGCAGCGCCAAGAGCCCCAATCCAATCCAGATGGTGAAGGCGTAGAAGGCTCCCGCATAGACATAATCTCGCTCACGAGGCTCCGAGGGTGACGAGTTGAAGTAGACCACCAGCGCAATACCCATCATCACAAAGAGCCACATCACAATCGAGAAGTTCTTGGGATCTCGATTGAGCTGATATATTAGGCCTATGAGACCCAAGATAAATGGCAGGAAGTAGTAGGTGTTGCGAGCACGATTGCTCTCGATTTCGCCTGGTAGATCCCTTTGGGGTCCCAGGTAGGCCTCGTCGATAAAGTTGATACCCGAGAGCCAGTTGCCATCGCTGATTGTCACCGTCGAGGCTTGAATATCGTTCTGTCGCCCCACGAAATTCCATAGGAAATAGCGCCAGAACATATAGTTGAATTGATAGTTGAAGAAGTAGTTTAGATTCTCCCCAAAGGTGGGCTCCATATATGTCTCACCCATGTAGACCTTGGGTTTTCCAAAGTCGAGCGATGTGGTGAAGATAGGGCGGCCCGAGGCGTCGAGAATCTGTTCGCCATTCTCGTTGCGTGCCACCTTGCTCGAGGTGCGGTAGGCTGCCCACGCCTTATATTCATCGCCCTTGTTGTAGTTCCATATACGTGGGAAGAGGTGCATAAACTCCGATGGGTGGGTATATCCCGAGAGGATCTCCCCTTTGGAGTATTTGCCCTCCTCGTCGAGGTAGTAGAATTGGCGTGTGGTGTAATCCTCCACAGGTGCCGAGTAGTAGGCGCCATAGAGCAGTGGGCGAGAGCCATATTGATCACGGTTCAAAAGCGAGAGTAGAGCATGCGGATTGTTGGGGTTGTTGCTATTCATCGGAGGGTTGACCGAGGCACGAATAGTGACCGAGGCGTATGACGAGTAGCCCACAAAGAGCATGGTGAGCGATAGGAATATCATATTGAGCAGCAACTTACCCTTGCGGTGTGTAAGGTAAGAGGCGTAGCCCAAGCCACCAATGAGAGCCAACGAGTAGACCACCATTCCCGAGTTGACGGGTAGCCCCAACGTATTGACAAAGAAGAGATCGACCATCGCTCCAAGGTAGATCGCCTGCGAGATGACAAAACCATTGATAAAGAGCAAAATAGCACCCGAGATGAGCATCGAGATAAATACCCCTTTGAGTGTCACCTTGTCGCTTTTGCGGAAGTAGTAGATAAATACCAACGCAGGGATAGCCAACAAGTTGAGGATGTGAATACCAATCGAGAGCCCCATAAGGTAGGCGATAAGGATTATCCAGCGGTGCGAGTGCGGCTCGTCGGCCTCATCCTCCCAGCGCAACATGAGCCACACCACAAGTGCCGTAAACATCGACGACATGGCGTAGACCTCACCCTCAACTGCCGAGAACCAAAAGGTGTCGGTGAAGGTGTAGGCCAAGGCCCCCACAACTCCTGCACCCAAAGCTGCCCACTGCGAGTTTTTGGTGAACTCACGACCTTCGGCCGAGAATAATCGGCGAGCAATGTGTGTGATAGTCCAGAATAGGAATAGAATCGTAAAGGCACTCACAATGCAGTTGAGCCCATTAACCATGTGAGGCACATAGTGTGTCGAGGGTGCAAAGATAGTGGCGATACGAGCCAAAATCATGAATAGTGGCGCCCCAGGAGGGTGTCCCACCTCCAACTTATATGAGGTGGCAATAAACTCGCCACAATCCCATAGACTCGACGAAGGCTCCATTGTGAGCAGATAGGTTGTCGCCGCAATTGCAAATACGATCCAACCCGTCAGGTTGTTCCAAAACTTAAAAGATCTCATTCTATAATTTTAATTTTTTTGCTCTTTTTACTTTAATCTACAAAAATAGGGATTTTTTTTGAAGAATTAGAATTTTATAGGGTAAACGTATAAAACTACTTTTAATTTTCTCATTGTGGAGGAAATAGAGAGGCAGGCGCAAAATAGTAATTTGCTATTTCCAATAATTATTTATATATTTGCATTACTCTACATAACAACAAAGGCTGGGAAACCTGCCTTAACATTGAGGCGGGCATTTTTATGCTCGTGCCTCTCTCCATACATGGGTGGTTTCGCACCCCCATGTAGGCTATTAATGTACCTACTGCCTTTGTTGGTGTAGAGTAATGGGTCAGGCGAAATCACTCTCTTTTTTTCTCTGTCCCAATTGTTTAACCCATAAAAACTTAGGCTATGGAACAGAGACACAAAGTGAGGCTAACCACCTCTAACACATTCGATTTGGAGCGAGACGAGGTCAAGCGACTCTACATCTATCTTTCACTTTTTCAATATCGCAGGCTGCGCACACCCGACTATCGAGAGCAGCCTCTTTTGGAGACGCTCGAAAAGGATTTTAAGAAGTATCACCTCGAGATGCAGCGCCAATGCGAGCAGGATCCCAACAATTTAATTCTCAGTAGAATAAGATCATTTTTCGACAATCACCACAAGAAGCTAAAAGGCATTGTTGAGGAGGGTAATGAGTAGTTCTATCTTCGAAAGAAGTAACTCTTCTGGCGGCGTTTATCCTCTTGGTTTCTCGCTACAAATAGCTTTTGGCCGCTGTAGGGATCTGTGCCAGTGTAGAACATCACCGAGGAGAGGGTCATGGGGGTTGGGGTGAGATCCTGCACCTGCTCGAGGTTGAAGTGGAGTCGTCCGACCACCTTTGTTGAGAGTTGTTTCATATCTCGTTCGGTGCAACCTGGGTGCGATGAGATGAAGTAGGGTATAAGCTGATAGGGTAGTCCCTCATGTTTACAAATCCTTTTGAATGAAGAGTTTAGCTGCTCAAATTGATCGAACGAAGGCTTGCGCATAAGACGCAATATCGACTCCTCGGTGTGCTCGGGAGCCACCTTCAATCGTCCCGAGGTGTGGTGTCGTAGCACCGTTTCGAGGTAGGGCGAGTCGTCGAAGAGATCGTAGCGAATACCGCTGCCTATAAATGCCTTCTTCACACCTTTGACATTGCGGATCTTGGCGTAGAGCTTGAGCAGTGGGGTGTGGTCACGCTTGAGGTTGGGGCACACCTTGGGGTGGAGGCACGAGGGTCGTGTACACTTATCGCAGAGCGAGGTGTTGCGCCCACCCATGCCATACATATTTGCCGAGGGGCCTCCAATGTCGGAGAGGTAGCCCTTGAAGTCCGCCATCTGTGTCACACGCTCCACCTCGGCGAGGATCGAGCGCTCCGAACGTGAGGCGATGAACTTACCTTGGTGGGCCGAGATTGTGCAGAACGAGCACCCTCCGAAGCAGCCACGGTGGAGGTTGACCGAGTGTTTGATCATCTCCCACGCTGGTATATCGCCCTTGCCACGGTAGCGAGGGTGGGGCGCACGCTCATAGGGTAGATCAAACGAGCGGTCCACCTCATCGGTGCTAAGGGTCGCAAGGGGTGGATTGACCACCACGTAGCTCTGCGAGACCTGCTCCACGATGTAGTGCTCTTGTCGCCTAAGGTTGCTTTGACGCTCTATGACCTTGAAGTTCTCACCAAAGCTGCGTGCAGAGCGGCAGCACTCCTCATAGGAGGCCAAGCGGATTGTCTGCTCTTGGGGGAGCTGCTCCACAAACCTCTTGTCGGCTACGAAGGCCACCTGTGGAATCTTACGCAAGAGGTTGGCATTGAAGCCATTGGTGAGCGCCTTGGCCACCCTCTCGACCACACCTTCGCCCATTCCATACATCAACAGATCGGCGCCACTTTGGCAGAGGATGGAGGGGAGGAGAGAGTCGCTCCAGTAGTCGTAGTGGGTGAGGCGACGCAACGAGGCCTCTATTCCGCCCAATATCACAGAGGTCGAGGGGAAGAGCTCCTTGAGGATCTTGGCGTAGGTGGTGGCGGCGTAGTCGGGACGGAATCCCGCCTTGTTGCCAGGGGTATATGCATCGTTGCTACGTAGGCGCTTGTTGGCCGTGTAGTGGTTTACCATTGAATCCATCGAGCCTGCCGTAACGCCAAAAAAGAGGCGTGGCTGCCCCAATTTCTTGAAGTCACGTAGGTCGTCACGCCAATTGGGTTGCGGCACAATCGCCACACGGTACCCCTCAGCCTCGAGGAGTCGACCCACAACCGCCGCCCCAAATGATGGGTGGTCGATGTAGGCATCGCCCGTGAAGAGTATCACATCGAGGTAGTCCCATCCTCGGGCCTTCACCTCTTTTGCTGTTGTTGGTAGAAACATATGTTTTTTCTTTTATTTCGTATACAATCGCCCCTGATAGGTAGCTCGCTCCTCGAGTCGTTTTTCGAACATTGTGAGTATCGTCTCATTGCGCAGGGTACCCCAATTGGGGCCGTAGTGGTAGCGTGGGGGAGCTTCGGAGGCGAAGCGCTCGACCACCAAGTCGGGTCGTAGGTGCTCCAGCAGGTCGATCACCAGGTCGATATACTCCTCCCTTTGCCAAAAGCGAAATTGCGAGGGATTGTGGTCATACTCGTCGGCCATGGTGGTACCCCTAAATATCTGTAGTTGATGGAACTTAATGGTCTCGAGAGGCAGAGAATTTATGCGCTCCACCTGCTCAAGTAGCATTGCGTCGCTCTCCCCTGGCAGCCCCAAGATGAAGTGTGCCCCAGTGTGAAGATTGCGCCGTGCCGACTCCTCGATCGCCTCTTGTGCCACGTGGAACGAGTGGCCTCGATTGATCGCACGCAGGGTACTCTCGTAGGTCGACTCCACCCCATACTCCACCGCCACATAGTGCTTCGTGGCGAGCTCAGCGAGGTAGTCGAGCTTCTCGGAGTCGACACAATCGGGGCGTGTGCCGACGATAATTCCTCTGATGTTGGGGTGCGAGAGAGCCTCGTCGTAGAGCTCCTTGAGGCGCTCAAGAGGGGCATAGGTGTTGGAGAATGATTGGAAGTAGGCCAGGTAGTCGGAGGCCTTGCGATAGCGCCGTGCGTGGAACTCCACACCCTCGTCGATCTGTTGGGTGATGCTCTTCGAGGGGGTGCAGTAGGAGGGTGTAAAGGCCTCATTTATGCAGAAGCTGCAGCCGCCAACACCCACCGTGCCATCTCGATTGGGGCAGCTAAAACCAGCGTTGATAGCCACCTTCTGCACTCGCCCACCAAAGAGAACTTTAAAGTAGGAGGAGTAGGAGTTGAAGCGTCGCCCACCAAAGCGCTCGAGGGGCTCTGCGTTCAAATCGTTAATAGATTGTGGATATCTTATCATGTTTTTTTTGCCGTTGTATTACTAATTTGATTATCTTTGCCAACAAAGGTACTTAAAATATTTAATATTATGACAAATGTAAAAGGTGCTGAGGGCGGAGTTGAGATCAAACTCGACGATCAGACAGCACAGGGCAACTACTCAAATTTAGCAATTATATCACATTCAGTAACAGAGTTCGTGGTAGATTTCGCTGCGGTTCTACCAGGTATGCACAACCCAAAGGTTGCGAGTCGCATCATCCTCTCGCCCGAGCATGCAAAGCGCTTGATGCTTTCGCTCCAAGAGAATGTATCTCGCTACGAGAACAACCATGGTCCAATCAAGATTCACCATCGTGAGGTGGCTCCAGCCAAGCTCAAACCCGTTGGAGAGGCCTAAAAACAGGTAATTTATGTCTACAATACTATACAATCCAACGGGGGTATGTTGCCGCCAGATGGAGATCGAGGTGGAGGGTGACACCCTCACAAATGTAATATTTCACGGTGGCTGTGACGGCAACCTCCAAGGCATAGGCCGCTTGGTTGCAGGCCAAAAGATCGATAAGGTAATCTCGCTACTTGGAGGCATCGACTGCCGTGGCAAGGGAACATCGTGTCCCGACCAACTCTCTCGTGCACTACTCTCAATAAAGTAAGAGCGTAGGTGTTACAAAATAAATAGAGCCAATGGAATTTTTAGGCGAGTGGGGGTATTGGGGCCTATTTTTGGGCTCATTCTTGGCATCTACGGTCTTGCCCTTTAGCTCGGATGCCTTGCTGATAGCTGCGCTGTTGGCTGGAGGTGATGTGCGCTTAGTTGTTGCCTACGCCACCATTGGAAACTTCCTCGGGGGGCTTACGACCTACTATGTGGGCTATTTAGGCCGTTGGGAGTGGATCGAGAAGTATCTGCGTGTCAGCCGCCAAAAGTTAGAGGGGCAGGCCGCACTCATTCAACGCTATGGGAGTCTCATTGCGTTCATGTCGTGGGTGCCCATCCTTGGCGATGTAGTCACCGTTGCGCTCGGCTTCTACCGAGTAAATTTTGTTGTCTCAGCGATCTTTATGTTTATTGGGCGTGCTGCACGCTTTGTGGGGTGGGCTCTGCTGCTCACCCTTCGTTGATCACGCCTCGCCCGTCAACACCATCTATAATAACCTCCAACTCATTGGCCAGGGTCACACGGCGCAGGTATTCACCCTCGTAGCTCGCCTCGAGTGAATCCAATCGCTCCATGTCGAGCTTGTCTACACCCTTGCGGCAATCCATTGTGATGTATCCTATACCAAGCGAGGTGACATTTTGGAAGAAGTGGGTCCCTTGGCTCGGTTCGATGTCGAATCCATCTATCGCCAACTCCACAATCACCTTAGCATTGGAGATATGTGCCCATTTGACGGGTACCCCCAAGAAGGGATCAGAGGAGCCCCAGCGGCCCATACCAATCAATATATATGTGCGATTCTCTCGCCCCATAGCCTCATTGAGGGCAAAGAGCTCATCGGCAATCTTCTCGGTCACCAGTGAGCTAAATTTGCTCTGTTTGACATATACAATCTCGTGGATCCCCTCCATCTTACCCACACCAAGCACACTCTCGGCATAGAGCAGCGGGTGGCTTGTGTCGATTAGGTTCCAATCTATCCACCTATTCTCACGATAATTCACTATTGGCCTTATCTGCAGAAGGTTAAAGATCTTAGGTGACGAGGGCTCTACATCCATATTTACGGCAAATTCCACCTCCACGGGACACCTCATCTCCTCCTCGCCAAGGCGGAGGATATCGGTGATTATATTGGGTAGAGGGAAGGAGTCATACTTAAGTATAGAGTTGAATGTGATTACCTTGCGCCCCTTAATGAGTGGCGAATCGCTAATGCGTGAGGAGTCTCTATCAAAGGTCGAACATACATATTTACACTGACGCAACGTAGCTATTTGGCGCAACGAGAGGCGCTCGATGTTGATGTCGTCGTGGATCGATGTCTTAAACTCCTCGGGGTTGAGGTTGAGTGCCAATATCTCGGTTTGGGTCTCTCGTAGCGCCATCTCGTCGGTCGATGTCTGTAGCACCTTGTGGGGGAATCGGGGCGAGAAGCGGAGGCTCTTACCACCATCCACCACCAATTTACCCAATCCCATGGCGATGTTGCAGACCCCATCCTCGGCCCTCTCGTCGCCAATAGGGTAGCAGTTGATCGAGCGAGCCACTCCCGAGAGTGTCGGCAGGTAGTAGTCATCTTGCTCGGTGCCGCAAACTCTTTGGATTATCACCGCCATCTTCTCCTCCGAGATCATATTTTGCGAGGTGGCAATATAGGCTTTCGATGCAGCGAAGTAGACCGAGGCATAGACGCTCTTGATGGCCTTGGTGACCATTCTGAGCATCTGCGACTCATTGTCGCTATATGGAATCATGTAGGTCGAATATATTCCTGCAAACGGCTGAAAATGAGAATCCTCCAATTTCGACGAGGAGCGTATTGCCAATGGTGTATTGACCGTGCAGATATACTGTTTGAGCTGCTCACGGAGTCCACTCGGCAGGTCGGAATTGATAAATTCCGAAAGGATTATCTCGTCGCTCATATCGCTCGAGATGATATACTCCAAGCCATTTATGCGGATAAATTCGTCGAAGTAATCGGTAGCAACAACCACCGTGCGTGGGATCATTATGCGCACATTATCATATTTGTTGTAGAGGTGGTTCTCGATGATCGAGCTATTCATAAAGGCCAATCCTCGAGCCTTACCTCCAATTGAGCCTGAGCCCATGCGAGCAAAGGCCACCACATCACTATAGGTGGAGCTATCGAACGAGGCTATCACACCCTGCCCAAGGAGCGTGCGGTAGTCTCTAATCATCGCCACAACGCCTTGGCGGTGTGCTGCAATCGAGTCGAAGCTATTGCGGTTTATCCTACGTATTGATGCCGCCAAGGGAAACAACCCTCTGGCATAGAGCCACTTTGAGAGGTGGTTCTGCGAAGTATGGTACTGGAATGCCGAGTCGGGGATGGTGGCAATAAGCTGCTGCATGTCGTCGAGGTTGTGCGCACGCCCCACCTCGTAACCCGTATCGGGGTCGGTGAGCACCAAGTCGCCAAAGGCAAACTCCTGCTCGATGTAGCGTGTCATCTTCGAGATGAGCCGTTTGGAGTTCTTCGAAACAAATCCTACCCCTAACTCATGCGCCTTAGCCTCAAACTCCGCCTGCGAGGATTGCATCAAGAGCGGCATTAGAGGGTTATCCTCCTTTATTATGCGGCATAGCTCCACCCCTGCGTCACTCTTCTCGGCGGAGGGGTGGTCGCCCTTATGTAGCACGAAGCCCACATCGGAGATCACTCCGAGGAGATTATTTTTGTAGCGCTGGTAGAGCGTTAGTGCCTCGTCGTAGTTGGTTGCAAGGAGTATCTTGGGGCGTGCTCGCTTGCGCAGTACTTGTTGTTGTTCGTTGTAGGCATCACGCAAGAACTCGGTCGATTGGTTTAGTATAAGTTTATATAACTCAGGAAGATATGTCGAATAGAAACGAATAGAGTCCTCAACCAAAAGTATAGCCTGCACATTGCCTCGCTCGATATCCTCCTCGGCATTGAGCTGATCCTCGATAAGTTTTATAATGGCAATAATCAGGTCGGTATTACCCATCCAACAAAAGATTGAATCGAGTGCCGAGGTATCTTGGTCGTAGAGTCGGGCATAGATATCTCGTGAGAAGCTCGTGAGAAGCGTGATGGGGAGGTTGGGGTTGATCTCCTTGGCCAGGCGTGCAAATGTGAATACGTCGGGCACCCCAATGTTATACATCGTTATCACAAAGTCAAACGAGCCATCCTCCTTGAGTAGCTCGAGTGCCTCGGCAGTGGAGCTCACACGTGTAAACGATGGGGGATTCGAGAGGTTCAGATCGCTGTACTCACGGTTGATCTGCGACTCAATGTGGCCATCCTCCTCCAATATGTAGCCATCGTAGCTGCAACATACCAGCAAAATTTTGTGGACACGGTGGCGCATGAAACGGTGGGGTAGTGGGGTTGAGTTATCTATTTTGTTCATAGCTGTCGATAAGTTTTAGTCCAAAGATATGAAATTTGCTCGATAAATGTTGCGAAAACTACCAAATATTTAGTAAATTTGACACCAAATTATAATAATTCATACATATGTCGCAAGATTTTAAAAGATACTTGGTTACTTCGGCCCTCCCCTATGCCAACGGACCTGTCCACATTGGTCACTTGGCGGGAGTCTACATCCCATCCGATATCTACACTCGTTACCTACGCCTACGTGGGCGTGATGTGATCTCGGTGTGTGGTAGCGATGAGCATGGAGTACCCATCACCATCAAGGCAAAAAAGGAGGGGATAACCCCCCAAGCTGTCGTTGACCGCTACCACGCAATCATCAAAGATTCGTTCGAGCGCTTTGGCATCGCCTTCGACATCTACTCTCGCACCTCGTCGCCTACGCACGCCGCAACCGCTTCGGAGTTCTTCCGCAAGCTCTACGATGAGGGCAAATTTGTGGAGCAGACAACCGAGCAATTCTACGACGAGGAGGCTCAAACATTCCTCGCAGATCGCTATATTACAGGCACTTGCCCTCGTTGCCAAAACGAAAAGGCCTATGGTGACCAGTGCGAAAAGTGCGGCTCAACGCTCTCGCCCGACGAACTGATCTCACCCAAGAGTGCCCTCTCGGGTGCAGTTCCTGTGAAGCGCTCGACAACCCACTGGTACCTGCCACTCGATAAGTATGAGCCGATGCTCAAGGAGTGGATCTTGGAGGGTCACAAGGAGTGGAAATCGAACGTCTATGGACAGTGCAAAAGTTGGATCGACGGTGGCCTCCACCCACGTGCCGTGAGCCGTGATTTGGATTGGGGTATTCCAGTGCCTGTTGAGGGTGCCGAGGGTAAAGTTCTCTACGTTTGGTTCGACGCTCCGATTGGCTATATATCTGCTACTAAGGATCTTACGCCCGACTGGGAGAAATATTGGAAGAGTGACGATACCAAAATGGTTCACTTCATCGGCAAGGATAATATCGTCTTCCACTGCATCGTTTTCCCTTCGATGCTCGAGGCGCATGGCGACTACATCTTGCCCGAAAATGTCCCTGCCAACGAGTTTTTGAACCTCGAGGGCGACAAGATCTCGACCTCTCGCAACTGGGCTGTTTGGCTCCACGAGTACCTCGAGGAGTTCCCAGGCAAGGAGGATGTTTTGCGCTATACGCTCTGCGCCAACGCTCCCGAGACCAAAGACAACGACTTCACGTGGCGTGAGTATCAAGCTCGCAACAACAACGAGTTAGTGGCTATTTTGGGTAACTTTGTCAACCGTGCACTTGTCTTGACTCAAAAATATTATGGTGGCGTGGTTCCCGCTTGCGGTGAGCTAACTCCCTATGACTTAGAGACTATCGAGGAACTTTCGAGAGTTCGTGAGGCCGTTGAGCGCAATTTGGAGCAGTATCGTTTCCGTGACGCACTCAAAGAGGCGATGAACGTTGCTCGCATCGGTAACAAATATTTGGCCGACACCGAGCCATGGAAAGTTGTCAAAACAGATGCTGCAAGGGTAGAGACAATCCTCAATATTGCACTCCAGATAACTGCAAATATCGCTGTGGTAATCGAGCCATTTATGCCATTTACAGCTGCCAAAATCATCGAAATGCTCCACGTGGAACACTTCGACTGGGAGAGAATCGGAGCGATGGATTTGATCGCCTCAGGCCACACAATAGCCACCCCTACGCTACTCTTCGAGAAGGTGGAGGATGAGACAATCCAAAAGCAGTTGGATAAGTTGGAGGCCTCTCGTGCCGCTATCTTGGCTGCCGAAGCGGTCACCGAGGTGGCACCCCAAAAGGAGACAATATCATTTGACGACTTCCAGGCGCAAGATATTAGAGTTGCAACAGTTGTGGCTGCCGAGAAGGTGGCTAAGACCAAGAAACTCCTCAAACTTACTGTAGATACTGGAATCGACACCCGCACAATCGTTTCGGGAATCGCTGAGCACTTCACCCCCGAGGAGCTTGTGGGTCAGCAGGTGTTGGTACTTGTCAACCTTGCGCCACGCCCACTCAAAGGGATCGAGTCGCAAGGAATGATCCTTATGGCCGAGGATGCCTCGGGAGCACTTCGCTTGATTCGCCCAACTGAGGCTGTTGCCAATGGGTCGCAAGTGGGGTAGTTGAGTGCCAAAACAACTTAAATAAACGTATAAAATTAGCAATTATGAGTAACATAGATTGGTCTTCGATAGGCTTTGGTTATATTAAAACCAACAAAAATATTAGAGCTGAGTATAAAGATGGTGCTTGGGGCGACTTCTACCTAAGTGATGAGGAGAGTGTGCCGATCCACATGTCGGCCTCGTGTCTCCACTATGGCACCGAGATCTTCGAGGGTCTCAAGGCCTTTGGTGGTGCCGATGGCAAGGTGCGCCTATTCCGTCCCGACGAGAACGCTAAGCGCATGCAGCGCTCGGCCGATATGTTGTGTATGCAATCGCTTCCAGTTGAGCGATTTGTGGAGGCTTGTGTCGAGGTGGTGCGTGCCAACATGGAGTTTGTACCCCCTTGCGAGTCGGGTGCTACGCTCTATTTGCGTCCATTTTTGATCGCTACCGAGGCTGTGTTGGGCGTTAAGCCTGCCAAGGAGTTCCTCTTCTGCATCTTCGTTTCGCCCGTAGGACCCTATTTTAAGGGTGGTATGACCCCTATCGACGTTGTGGTTGATGTCGACTATGACCGAGCTGCTCCACGTGGAACAGGCAAAGCAAAATGCGGTGGAAACTACGCTGCCAGCCTCTACTGTGGCGAGAAAGCGCACGACAATGGCTACTCCAACAACCTCTTTGTCGATGCCGTTGAGCGCAAATATATCGAGGAGTGTGGCGCTGCCAACTTCTTTGGAATCAAAGATAACACCTATGTGACCCCAACTTCGCCATCAATTTTGCACTCGATCACCAATATGAGCCTCCGCCACTTAGCCGCTGAGGAGTATGGCCTCAAGGTCGAGGAGCGCCCAATTGCGCTCGAGGAGCTACCTACGTTTGAGGAGTGTGGCGCCTGCGGCACCGCTGCGGTGATCTCACCAATCGGTTCTGTGAGCGACTATCGCCACGATGAGAAGATCTCCTACGGCACCGAGCCTGGTAAATATTGCGTTGCGATGTACAACAAGCTACAAGATATTCAATATGGCCGCTGCGAAGATAAGTATGGCTGGACTGTTGTTGTTGAGTAGTCTTTATCTATATATCGCTTTTCGTTGATCCAGAATTATTCTTGCTTTTCGTCACCCCAGACTCGATACCACCTTTCGTCACCTCAGACTTGATACCACCTTTCGTCACCCCAGACTTGATCTGGGGTCTACAAAAGAGGGTAAAAAAGAGCAAAGTTTGTAGATTCCCGATCAAGTCGGGAATGACGAAAAGGGTTGTCGGGAGTGATGAAAAGGGTTGTCGGGAGTGACGAAAAGGGTTGTTGGGAGTGACGTATAGATAGGAGATAGGTCGCTAACAATAAGAAAAGTACAAACCTCACTCTACTTTTTGGGGCAAGCAACCGCAGGTTGATTAAAAAAATATCTCTCTATTGAGTGTCGAAAGTCTATTTTCGAAAGCTCAATAGAGAGATATTTTTTGCACGCAGTGCACGCCCCAAAGAGTAGAGTGCAACAGAAAAGTACGCACCCGTGGGGGTGCAATCCCCACCCGACGGAGTCAGTAAGAGAGTAAAACTGACGGAGTCAAGAGAAGGCTACTTACCGCCCAAACTTAATCAACAAAACATTGATGTCAGCAGGCGAGACCCCAGGAATTCGAGATGCCTGGCCGATTGTAGTGGGGCAGATCTTTGTGAGTTTTTGGCGTGCCTCGATGGTTAGCGCCAGCATCTGCGAGTAGTCGAAACCCTCGGGGATGGTGATATTTTCGAGGCGCTGGATCTTATCGGCGATGAATTTCTCACGCTCGATGTAGCCTCTATACTTAATTTGTATCTCCACCTCCTCGATCACCTCGGGTGTGAATCCGCCCTCCGAGAGTAATTTCCTGAGAGGCTTGTTTACCTCCGAGAGCCCCTCCACGCTCACTCCATTACGTGCCAAGAGGTCGTAGAGTTTGCGTCCTTGGGTGAGTGGCTCCGACCCTACTGAGCGAAGATAGTCGTTCACGTCATCCATCTTGGCACTCTTGGTGCGGAGGAATTGGAGTAACTTTTCGATCGCTTGGCTCTTGGTTGTGAACTCTTCGGCACGCTCGGCGTCGATGAGTCCGATCTCAATTCCGAGTGGAGTGAGTCGAAGATCGGCATTATCTTGACGCAACAAAATTCTATATTCGGCACGTGAGGTGAACATTCGGTAGGGTTCGTCGACCCCTTTTGTCACTAAATCGTCGATCAACACGCCGATATACGCACTATCCCTCGCCAAAGAAATTTCTGAGCGATTCTCGAGGGCTCTCGAAGCGTTGATACCTGCTATAAGTCCCTGAGCAGCAGCCTCTTCGTAGCCTGTAGTGCCATTTATCTGTCCAGCAAAGTAGAGATTTTTTACCCTTTTTGTGGCCAATGAGTGGTTTAGTTGCGTTGGTGGGAAGTAGTCGTACTCGATTGCGTAGCCTGGTCGGTAGATGTGGAGATTCTCGAATCCCTCGATCTTGTGGAGGGCATCCCACTGCACCTCCCATGGCAGTGACGAGGAGAATCCATTGAGGTAATACTCGTTGGTGTTGCGCCCCTCGGGCTCCAAGAAGAGTTGGTGCTGCTCCTTGTCGGCAAATGTGCGGAGCTTATCCTCGATGCTTGGGCAGTAGCGAGGCCCCACTCCGTGGATGGTGCCGTTGAAGAGTGGCGAGCGGTCGAAGCCTGTGCGGAGTGTGTCGTGCACCTCGGCCGATGTATAGACCAGGTAGCAGGGTAGTTGATTCTCGACAGGCGATATTGAGGAGGAGTATGAGAATTTCGACGGCACGGCGTCGCCCTCTTGCGGCTCCATGCGGCTGAAGTCGATGGTACGTGCGTCGAGCCTTGCGGGGGTTCCCGTCTTCATGCGGCCAGCCTCGAAGCCCATCCTGACGAGCGATTCGGTGATGCCACGTGACTCTTGGTCACCAGCACGTCCACCTGCGGCCTGCGAGGCTCCACAGTGCATCAATCCTCCCATAAAGGTACCAGAGGTCAGAACGACTGCTCGAGCCGAAAATTGGATGCCCATTTGCGTTATGACGCCTGTGATGATATCCTCGCCACTCTCATCCTTGTCGAAGAGGAGCTCCACGGCAGAGTCCTGCCATATATATAGGTTGTCGATATTCTCGAGTGTCGAGCGCCAAAGAGCCGAAAATTGCGCCTTGTCGCACTGTGCACGTGGGCTCCACATGGCTGCCCCTTTGGAGCGATTGAGCATGCGGAACTGTATGGTACTCAGGTCGGTAATGCGCCCCATGTGACCACCCAATGCGTCGATCTCACGCACAATCTGCCCCTTTGCCACGCCCCCCACAGCGGGGTTGCACGACATATTGGCAAACTTGGTCATATCCATTGTGAGCAGCAGCGTCTTTGAGCCGAGGCGTGCCGAAGCGGCTGCCGCCTCACACCCTGCGTGACCAGCTCCAATGACAATTATATCATACTCTAAAACCATGACCTACTGAGTTTTGCGAACCAATTGCACCACATTCTCGACATGGTGCGTGTGTGGGAACATATCGACAGGTTGCACCTTGGTGATTCTGTAATCAGACTCCATCAAGGCCAAGTCACGAGCTTGAGTTGCAGGGTTGCAGCTCACGTAGACTATGCGTTCGGGTGCCGCACGCAAGATCACATCGATCACAGGCTCGTCGACACCTGCACGAGGAGGGTCGAGGATGATTACCGTGGGGCGGCCATTCTCCTCGACGAACTTGTCGTTCAAGACGTTTTTCATGTCGCCAGCATAGAAGTTGGTGTTGGTGATATTGTTGATAGCAGAGTTGACAAAGGCATCCTCAATCGCCTCGGGAACATACTCCACACCCACCACACTACGGCAGCGTGAGGCGCAGAAGTTGGCTATAGTACCCGTACCTGTGTAGAGGTCGTAGAGGGTGTCATCGGCCTTGAGCTCGGCGAAGTCACGTGTGATCTTATAGAGCTCGTAGGCCTGCTCCGAGTTGGTTTGGTAGAACGATTTTGGTCCCACCTTGAAGCGCAACCCCTCCATCTCCTCCATGATGTGGTCGGCACCTGCATAGAGGATGGGCGTTTGATCCGAGATGGAGTCATTCCACTTAGTATTAACGATATAGAAGAGCGATGTGATCTCGCTGAAGGTCGCCTTGAGGTGTGCCATAAGTGGCTCAATGCGCTGCTGATCATCCTCACCAAAGACTACGATTAGCATTGTGTCGCCTGTCGACGAGGTGCGGATAACGATGTTGCGCATAAGCCCAGCGTGCTCCCTCACGTCGTGGAACGAGTAGTCGTGCTCCACGCAGTAGCGCTTGATCTCGAGGCGAATAGGGTTCGAGGGATCCTCCTGCAACCAACACTTGTCGATGTCGAGGATCTTATCGAACATCCCTGGGATATGGAACCCCAAGGCGGGCGAGGGCTTCCACTCATCCATAGAGTTAATCTCCTCGTAGGTTCTCCAGCGCTTGGGTGAGAAGGTGTACTCCAACTTATTGCGGTAGAATTGGCGCTTCTCGGAGCCTAAGCATGGCTCGATCGAGGGGAGCGTCAAGTGCCCAATACGTTGCAGCTGATCCTGCACCTGCTCGGTTTTGAAGCGTAGCTGCTCCTGGTAGGGTAGGTTCTGCCACTTGCACCCTCCACACACACCAAAGTGGGCGCAGAAGGGCTCCTCACGCAACTCCGAGCGCTTCACGAAGTTCACCACGGTGCCCTCCATAAACCTGCGTCGCTTGTTGCGGATCTGAACATCCACCACATCACCTGGCACGGTGAGCGGAACAAATACTACAATATCGTTGTGACGACCCATAGCCTTACCTTCGGCCGCCAAAGTCGTAATCTCTAACCCCTCAATGAGCGGGTAGTTTGCCTTTTTTCTTCTCATACTCATGGTGCAAAGATAGTTAAAAATGGTGAATCTCGAAAGCGAGGGGGATAATGTTTTACTCTCTTATTGCTCTTTTACTGCTCTTCTACTGCCCTTGCGGCGGGCGGCCGCCAAGCAAGCTTGGATCCAAAAACTGTCGTTTTTGATCTTTTCCTTGTTTTGTGGGGCACTGATTTTGTGGTGGGCTTTGTCCACTTACGATACATTTATTAAAATGAGCTTATGAAACACACATGACGCTACCGCATCGCCAAAGGGGATGAAAATTTTGTGTATCTTTGAGCATTATACATTTAATACTCGAAGAATATGAGATCAATACCCTTTGACCAAGTCATTGC
>JBCQWR010000003.1:0-98792 GCA_047171945.1 Rikenellaceae bacterium
CTATCCTTTAACCGCAGGTGTAATACACACCTGTTAATCTTTTGTTGTGTCAAGTTATTATAAACCTAATTTATGCACCCTTGCGTGGGGTGTGTAACTAATTTATTTACAGATGAAAATGTTATTAACAACGATCTCGATTCTTATGGTGCTACTGGGATTTGCTTCGTGCGATGCCCTCCGTAGTGTCAACTCCTCGAAGAGAGTGTCGCAGGGAAAACCCTACGAGCTCATTGTGGTATGCAACCAACCTGAGTGGCAGTCACCATTGGGCGATACCCTTCGCTCCGTACTCTCGGGCTACATCCCCTACCTCAACCAAGAGGAGTCAACATTTAGCGTTGTGAGGGTCACCGAGCAGGGCTATAAAGATCTTATTGCCGACCACCGCAATATATTGGAGGTCAACATCAACCCTGGTATCGCCAAGAGTTCAGTGGTGGTGCGCTACGATGTCAACTCGTCGCCACAGATGATCATGACGCTCCAAGCACCCTCCATCGAGGCAGCCACCGAGTATGTATCCGAGAACCGTGAGAGCTTAGTGCGTGGTATTCAGATCGCCGAGCGTGATCGTGCTGTAGAGAGTGCTAAGATCTATAATGAGGCGATACTTGGCGAGGCGATATACGCTAAGTTTGGTGTGGAGATGAAGATCCCCAAGGGCTACACCCTCCGCCAAGAGAGCGATAATATGTTGTGGATCTCGTTTGAGCACTCGCTTGCAAGCCAGGGTATTGCAATCTATAGCTACCCAGCGGAGTTTGGCGTCAATTCCCTCTCCGAAGAGATGCTCGTTGAGGCTCGTAATGAGTTCGTCGCCCGTATCCCTGGCCCTTCGGATGGCTCCTACATGACCACCTACACCGAATCCTCACAGCTCTACCGCCCTATCCGTATCGAGGGCCGATTGTGGATCGAGATGCGTGGCTTCTGGGATGTTGCCAATGACTTTATGGGTGGCCCCTACGTCAGCTACTCGACAATCGACGAGGCTACGGGCAACGTCTTTACCATCGACTGCTACGTCTACTCTCCAAAATATGGCAAACGCAACTATCTCCATGCATTGGAGCACTTGGTATACAACGTAAAGTTTGAGCCAACCACCTCGGAGAGTTAGAATCTGTATGCTATACCTACGCTGATTGATGTTACACCCGATTCGAGTTCGGCATTGATGGCCCACGAAGGTGCAAAATAGTAGTTTGAGCCTATAGCAAAGGTGCTGTTCATCCCCTTTACATTATCCAAGGAGCGATATCCCAAACGAGCACCACCATACAGATCGAACTTCTCAAAACCCACATAGTGGTAGTTACATTGTGCAGCAACCAGAGTATAGCTACCACCTGTACCGATCAAACCTCCAACACCCAACTTGTGGTTGCCACCAAAATCGACTATACCCTGCTCATAAGATATGGTAATAGGGATATTGTAGCCTATAACAAGCGCCGTAGTAGCGGTGATCTTCTTGACCCCCACATCGAAATTTTGAGCTTGGACAAGGGTTGTGGCAGATAGAAGTAGTATTGCTGCTAAAAGATAGATTCGTTTCATTTATTATATATATTAATGGTGTAACTTAAGCAAATAGAAACTCCCCCAAAGCCGAATATTGAACTCTGGGGGAGCTTCTTTTTTGATTAACATGGATTAACGAGCATGATCGAGTTGCTTGCGGATTGCATCAAGAGCATCATCGAATGACTCCTCAAAACTCTTGGCCCGACGCTCGGCAAACATATCGCCACCAGGCATACGGAGATTTATGGTCGACACTTTATTACCCTTCTCGTGATCCTTATCTAATTTTAATATCACCTCAACTCCTGTCGAGCGCTCGGCGAATCTCTCTAACTTTGCAATTTTTGCCTCTACGAAGTCGATAAGCTTCTTATCGGCATCGAATTTTACTGATTGAATCTGTACATTCATAACATCTTATTTTTAGTAGTTCAACAATTACGACATCGGGCGTTGAACACCCAAGTCGCCATATATTTCTATTTGTTACAAGTTTTACTTCCCCTCTTTATCCTCTATCCTGGAGCGTGGATGGGCTGCATGGTAGGCGCTTTGCAGATGTGAAATCGAGTTGTGTGTATATATCTGTGTTGCCTGCAATGAGCTGTGACCCAAGAGCTCCTGGATATCTCGCATGTCGGCACCGCCCGAAAGCAGATGCGTTGCGAAGGTGTGTCGAAGAACGTGTGGGCTTTTACGCCCTTGGATATTGGCTCTCTCTAAGGCCTCTCTCACTATTCGGTAGATCATATTTGCCGATAGAGCCACCCCTCTTCGAGATAAAAATAGTGAATCTTCTCCACTTCTCCAAATATTTTGGCTCTTAATTTTATCAATGTAACAAATTAAGGGCTCACGCAGCTCCTCTACAATGGGCACAATACGCTCCTTGTCGCCCTTACCACGCACCTTGAGCGAACGCATAGAGTCACTAAAGTCTGTCAGGCGGATCCCCTGCAACTCCGAAAGACGAATTCCTGTGGCATAAAAGAAGAGTATTATAAGAGCATTACGCTGTTCCAAGAGCTCATCGTGCAATTCACAACACCCCTCAACGACACCCACCATGCGACTCTCACTCACAAAAGTTGGCAGTCGACGCCCCACCTTGAGCGATCGCAACTGCGCTGTAGGGTCCCGTTGAGTATACCCCTTCGAAAGTGCCCATCTAAAAAAACTACGCAGCGAGGAGAGCATACGATTAATAGTCGAGCTCTTGAACCCACCACTCTCGGAGAGACCCACCACCCACTCACGAACCTGGTCAGAGGTAACCTGAGAGGGGTCAAACGGCTCCTCCTCAAGAGCTAAATATAGCAAAAAGCTCTCCAAATCACGGCGATATGCAGAAATGGTATTGGGAGAACTTCGACGTTCACACTCTATGTATGTCAAAAATTGAGGTATCATATTTGGTTATTAGAGCTTCATGGTAACAAACTTACACAAAAAAATGATAGGTTCGACAGCTATTGAAGAAAAATATTTGAATATGATAGAAAATTACTTGCTCGATTCTTATCTCTTACTCACGTTAATTTTGTATCTTTGTCACTCGAAACAGATCAGAAAGATAAGATGACATTAGAAATTTTAGATATATTTATTCGTGCCACAATTGTTGGAGTTGCAGCCTCAATCACTGTAGGGCCTGTAGCGATTCTCTGTATACAGCGCACGCTGAGCAAAAATCGCAGGGCTGGTATAGTCTCGGGATTGGGCGTCGCCTCGGCAGATACTCTCTTGGCACTACTATCATATATATTCTACTCACTCCTCCAAAACCAAATTGAACAATATAGCTTCATGCTACACATCGTCGGAGGATTGTTTGTGGTTGCCGTTGGAGCATTTATATTTATGCAAAATCCTGTGATGCAGCTACGTCGCAATCGATCGGCCAAGAGCTCCTCGTGGCAAGACTTCGCCTCGATCTTCGGGCTCACACTCACCAATTTCATCATGGTGATACCCTACATCTTGGCATTCTTTGCCGTCTTTAAGATCCCATCGTACGACTCCTCGAGCCTCATTGGAGGTCTCTCGGCAGTAGTTGTGGTGGTCGGATTCTTCTTGGGTGCCTCGGCATGGTGGAGCGCACTGGCATATTTGATAGGGCTCTTTAGGCGTAGATTCCGCCCTCGACATCTAATTATCATCAACCGAGTGGCAGGTTCACTGATCGCCCTACTTGGTTGTTCCACTATATTATCAATGCTTATTCACTTTCTACCCGATGAACTCTTCAAATAATAGATCAAAAGATATAATTATCGCCATCGACGGCTACTCCTCGTGTGGCAAAAGCACCTTTGCCAAGGCTATAGCCTCTCGCTTGGGCTACATCTTTATCGACACAGGTGCAATGTATCGTGCCGTAGCGCTCACCGCAATGGAGAGTGACGCCATTGTCGATGGAGTCATTGATGCCGACAAAGTTATCTCGCTACTTCCCAACATCTCAATTAGCTTTAGCTTCAATGCCGAGCGAGGTGCCAGCGACATCTATGTCAATGGTCGAAGAGTCGAGGAGCAGATCCGCACAATCGAGGTGAGCAACTTCGTCAGCTCGGTGAGCAGCATCGCTCAAGTACGCACCAAGTTAGTAGCCATGCAACAACAGATGGGACAAAGTGGTGGCGTTGTGATGGATGGGCGAGATATTGGCACGGTGGTATTCCCCGATGCCCAGATCAAGATTTTCATGACGGCAGACCCCTATATACGTGCTCAACGTCGCTTCCGTGAACTCTCGGCCAAGGGTGAGAGAGTCTCACTCGAGGAGATTGAATGTAACATTCGTGAACGAGATCGGGCCGACGAGAATCGAACAATATCACCCCTACGACGTGCCGACGATGCTCTACTACTCGACAATAGCACAATGGGGGTTGAGGAGCAGATGGCATGGTTTGATGAGCTCTTCGAGCAACGCACAAAAAATTAGAGTAATTATGAGGGTTGTGATAGATAACAAATCGGGATTCTGCTTTGGTGTAGTTCGAGCTATTGGCGAGGCCGAAAAGGCTCTAAGTGGCGGAGGCGAAGTCTACTCGTTGGGTGACATCGTCCATAACCGCATTGAGGTGCTTCGACTATCATCGCTGGGACTAAAGAGCATCGAGCGAGAGCAGATGAGCTCAACACCTCACCTCAAGAGAGTCTTGATACGTGCCCATGGTGAGCCACCTCGCACCTATGCCCAAGCCAAAGCATTGGGGTTGGAGCTAATCGATGCCACATGCCCCGTAGTGGCCAAGTTGCAAGAGAGGGTCAAGCAGGCCTATACTCAAATGAAGAGCGTTGGTGGAGAGGTTGTTCTGCTTGGTAAGCGAGGCCATGCCGAGGTAATTGGGCTCACAGGGCAGGTCGACGACGATGTATTGGTTATAGAGAAGCGAGAAGATCTCGAGGCAGTTGATTTTAGTCGCCCCATAGCCTTTATTGCTCAAACCACTCAGAGCATCGAGCTATTTGAGTCTCTCACCAAAGAGATCGAAAAAAGGGTCGTAAAAAAGGATCACCTCTTTGTGCACGATACAATTTGCCGCCAAGTATCTTCACGTGAGGATCACCTGCGAGAGTTCGTTGAGGAGTTCGATGTGATAATCTTTGTTTGTGGCAAGAAGTCGAGCAATGGACGAGTTTTATTCGAGGTGTGCCGTGCAGCCAAGAGCAGCACCTACAACATCGAAGAGGCCTCGGAGCTCGACCCCACATGGTTCGACGGGGCGGAGTCGGTAGGAATTTGTGGCGCCACCTCCACTCCAGCCTGGCTGATGGAGAGTGTAGCCGAAGCTATAAGAAAACTTTAAAAAAATAATAGATATGAAGCACCTTATTCGTTCAATAAAATACTTTATTTTGATGATGGTAGTTTTAGTTGTTGTGACGCTACTGATGCGTCTCAACGGCTCAATAGAGATTACACCAAGCGAACAACTTGCCATCTTTATGGCCAACAATGGAGCGCTCAAATTGGCCTTCTTTGTGGTGTTGGCTGCCACCTACCCTCTCTTTGGCTTTGTGAAGCGAGGTGTCGAGGGTGATATCGTAGAGAATCGAGACCAGATTATAGTGGCGATGGAGTCGAGCGGATTCACCCTGTGTGAGGAGCGTGATGGAGTGATGATCTTCCGTGCAAATACTATTTTGCGTCGCATAGCGTTCCTATTTGAGGATCGTATTGAGGTGAGACAGGTGGCAAATCAGATTCAGATGGATGGAATCCGCAAGGGCGTTGTCTATGCCGTATATTGCCTCGATGGATTTATTAAAAATAGCAAACGTGGCGAGTAACTAAAACTCCCTTTGAAAAAATAAAAATAGCATGAAACGAGTATATTATATTGTAGCCGTGGCAGCCATCTCGCTGCTCTCAATCTTTGCCACACGCAACGACTTTGGCCTTAATCGCAACATCGAGATCATGGTTAACTTAATGCGTGAGATATCCGAGAATTATGTCGACGAGGTCGACCCCGACCTACTACTAAAATATGCGGCCGAGGGGATCTCACGTCGATTAGACCCCTACACGGAGTATCTACCAGAGGAGGAGATGACATCATTCGAGCTGCTCACAACGGGTAAATATGGCGGAATTGGTTCACTTATCCGCCAAGATAGCGACTTTGTGATGATCGCTCAACCCTATGCTGGATCACCTGCCGATCGTGCGGGACTTATCATAGGTGACAAAATTGTGGAGATTGATGGTGAGTCGGCAGCGGGATTCACAACCGAGGAGGTGAGCTCTCGCCTCAAGGGAACACCCAATAGCGATGTATCGCTCAAGGTACGCCGCTTGATCTCGGGCGAAGATGAGGAGATTGTAATTCGCCGTGAGAGGATCTCGATCCCAGGTATTCCATACTACGGATTTGTGGGCGACAAGGCCGATTCTATTGGCTATATACAACACTCGGAATTTACCTCGGGGGTGGCCAAAGATATGCGCTCAGCGATCGAAGATATGCAACAACAGGGACTCAAGGCGCTGATCTTGGATTATCGCAACAATGGTGGTGGCATCATGCAGGAGGCTGTCGATGTGGTATCGCTCTTCACGCCACGTGGCACCGAGGTGGTATCTCTGGGTGGTCGCAAAGACTCGATGGTCTACCGCACCTCACTTAGACCACTTAGCGAGGATATTCCACTAATAGTTCTGCTCAATGAGAACTCAGCCTCGGCCTCTGAGATTGTTGCGGGAGCTCTCCAAGATCTCGACCGTGCGGTACTTGTGGGTAATAAAAGTTTTGGTAAGGGTTTGGTGCAGTCGCCTCGCCCAGTGGGTTACAACTCCTATATTAAACTTACAACGGCCAAATATTTCATCCCTTCGGGACGCTGCATCCAAGAGTTAGACTACTCGGATCACTCCTCACAGGGTAAAGTGACCAAGGTGGCCGACTCTCTGCGCCACCAATTCTCGACACTCTCGGGACGTAAGGTATACGATGGCGGTGGCATCAGCCCCGATGTCGAGGTCAAGGAGGAGTATATGAGTCGCTTTGCGGCAACTCTGTATGGGCTGGGACACATCGACAAATATGGCGACGACTACTTCCGCCGCAACCACTCACAGAGCATAGACCCACAAAACTTCACCATCACGGAGGAGGATTACAACGATTTCAAGGAGTATATCTCAACCCAAGATATAACCTATGAGTCATCGACACGAGGTGTACTCAAGGCGCTCAAAGAGGCTGCTCGCACAGATCTATATGCCGATGTTGCCGACCAAATTGAGGAGTTAGAGGAGCAACTCAAAGATGATACCGCCTCAAATTTAGAGACCTACCGAGAGGATATCATCGAGAGCATAAACGCCAATATAATATTGCGATATGCCTACACCGCTGGTGTTATCCAAAACTCCATCACTCGAGACGAGGTGGTGAAGAGTGCCACCGAGATACTCCTCGACCAGGATCGCTACAACTCTATACTAACCCCCAAAAACTAACCCCCTATGTTGAAGTGGACAACCAGAATATTTTCGTTTCGCAACCGTATTATTATGATCATTGCGGGCGGTGCCTTGGTGCTCTTTTCGCTCCTCTTCACCAACAACATGGCCTCGAGATTGCGCAAAAAGGAGCAGCTCGATGTTGCTCTTTGGGCACATACGATGGAGTATATCTCACGTGAAAGGTTTGTGGGACAAGATCCATTTATCTCTGATATTCTTAGCAAGAGCCAAAATATACCATTTATACTCACCGATGAGGATCTCAATGTGATCGCCTCACACCTAATAGACAGCGAGATAATAGAGCACCCCACCACACGACGAGAGAAGATCGACGAATTGAGCAAGCTCAACGACCCAGTGGTGGTGCAACTCAGATGGAACAACCACAAACATCTGCTCTTTTATGGCAACTCCTCGCTACTGATGGCTCTCTACTACTTCCCCTACATCCAGGTGTTACTGATCATCGCCTTTGCTTTTCTATGCTTTGTGGCTCTTCGCTCCTCGAAACAAGATGAGCAGAATCGAGTGTGGATAGGTCTGGCCAAGGAGACTGCCCACCAATTGGGCACCCCCACCTCATCGCTATTAGGGTGGATAGAGTATCTCCGCAGTCAGGAGATCGACCAAAGCATAGTCGACGAGATGGGTAAAGATCTAACCCACCTAATGAAGATCGTCGACCGCTTCTCGAAGATTGGCTCCGAGACACCTCTCACCCCCGCCAACATCAACGAAACGGTGAGCGAAACGGTGATGTACTTCCGCAAACGAATACCACGCAACGTAACGCTCGATTACAATGGATTGGCCATTGCTCCCGTGGAGGCCTCGATCAATGTGGCTCTAATAGAGTGGGTCGTAGAGAATATGATGAAAAACTCACTCGACGCCCTTCAGGGACATGGAGCAATCAATGTGAATATATCCTCCGATGATAAAAATATATTTATCGAGGTGAGCGACACGGGCAAGGGAATAGCCAAAAGCAATTGGAAACGCATATTCGAACCTGGATTCACCACCAAAACCCGAGGCTGGGGCTTGGGACTATCGCTCTCACGCCGCATTGTCGAGGAGTATCACCACGGCAAAATAGCCGTTGTTGACTCGGAGATTGGCAAGGGTACAACAATTAGAGTAACACTTAAACGCTACGAAGAGTAATGGGCAGCGCCGAGCAGTTGATAGACAACATCCCACAATATATCTTTGGTCAACACTCCTTTTTGAGTCACCAAAGCCAAGTTGTCACGTCTACTCCACAAGATAGCTTCGGTCGTCTATTAGCAGCTCTTTTGGCGCTAACCTTAGCCGTGATCTACTTAGCATGGGTGAACCACTGGAGCGCTCACGGCGGAGGCAACCACTACAAAATATTTCGATTTTTGGGCTACCATCGTGGTAACTACAACTCCAAATTGGAGCTAATAACCCCCTCGTTCAAAACATATATTAGAACAGGCAATGGACTCTTTGTTGTGACCATTTGGCTCCTATCACTATCAATGATAGAGTACTTTGGTGGAGGCAACTCAATCACCATCTCCTCTCGTTGGAGCCTATATATTGGAGCAATCATAGCTATAGTGGTTACATACTTCTTTCAAATGATTATTATCGTTGCAATAGGGTGGGTCATGCGCTCCAAGAGCTTTGCAACCACAATGCTATATGTCAAAGGTATTTTATTCAATATTGCAGCAATCACCATCACGCCAACTGCGTTATGCTTCAACTTGTCCCGCAATACGATGCAAGATATTATGCTCTATATTATCGCTGCACAAATAGCCGCAGCGATAATTATTCTCCTTTACGAGAGTTTTTTTCTCTTTCTTGAGAAAAAAGTTTCAGTTTTGCATACAATTTTGTACCTTTGTGCCGTCGAAGTATTCCCCATGACATTAGTATGGGGAGTTCTCTATAGGTAATTATTAATTGTGAAAAAAAATTAAAGATTTGAAAGTAGCTAAAATTTTAGTCTCTCAGCCACGTCCTGCTGTCATCGAAAAATCCCCATTTTTTGAGCTATCCACTCGACAGAAGGTAGACGTAGAATTCAAACCTCTAATCAAAGTTGTTGGTGTTTCACTCAAAGAGTTCCTCTCACAAAGAACAGAGATCTTAGATCACACTGCTGTGATCTTTACATCTCGCACAACAGTCGATAGCTTCTTCCACATTTGCGAAGAGGCTCGCATGAGTGTTCCCGAGGGGATGAAGTACATCTGCCAAACAGAGGCTGTAGCCCTATACCTCCAAAAGTATATCGTCTACCGCAAGCGCAAGATCTCGTTTGCCGACGGCACATTCACAAACTTTATTGAGCTTATAGTAAAGCACAAAGCCGAGAAGTTTCTACTAACACTCACCGAACCTCACAAGCCTGAGCTACACGACGCTCTCGAGAAACTTAAGTTGAACTATAGCCCTGTGATCTTGGCTCGTACAATCTCGGCCGATATGGGTGATCTCAAATTCTCGGATTTCGATATCACTGCTCTCTACTCTCCTTCAGATGTCAAGGCTCTTGTTGAGAATTGCCCCGAGAGCGAGCTTCCAATCGTTGCAACATTTGGTCAGGCTACACTCCAAGCAGCAGTAGAGGCTGGATTGAGTGTCAAGGCGATGGCTCCACGACCCGAGGCTCCCTCGATGGTCAAAGCGATTGATATATTTATAGTCAAAAGCAACAACGACGAGCCAATTGAAGATTTTGTGCCAATGAATGACCAGAAACAGGCGGAGTTTATCCGCACCCAACAGTGCAAACTCTCGAAGAAACCACGTGCACGTCGCACAACGACAACCACAACAGCGGCTCCTACAACACGCAAACGCACTACTACAACTAAGTAGTAGAGACTATGGAGCAATAAAAAAATGGAGAGAGAGTACTCACTACCGCACCACCAGCGCTTGCGCTCCCGTGGTTCTATTCGCCGACTTTTCGACTCTGGCAAGAGTGGGTTCGTCTATCCATTGCGCTATATCTGGTTTGCCGAAGATAGCCCCGAGGGTGAAGCAAATCAAGCCGAGGTTCTCTTCACGGTCCCAAAGAGGTTTCACAAACGGGCAAACCGACGCAACCTACTTCGCCGATATATCAAAGAGTCCTACCGACTCCAGAAATCAATAATCCTCGATCGAGAGCTCCTCACCGAAGATAGGGCAAAAAGTATAGATATAGCGATCATCTACTCCACAAAGGAGCAGAAGAGTTATAAAAACATAAACAATGCAGTGCGCAAGATTCTCGAAAATATTGCAAAAGATCTATAGAGCAATTAGGTGGCTCCTTCTACAGCCACTTATTTTGCTTGTGCTCTTCTACCGACGCTGTATCTCACCATTTACACCACCCTCATGTCGCTTTACACCCACATGCTCGGAGTATGCCCTTCAAGCTCTAAGAAAGTATGGAGCTCTTAAAGGAAGTTGGCTCACTATCAAGCGACTCTCGAGGTGTCATCCATGGGGTGGAAGTGGCTATGATCCACTCAAATAGTAGCTCAACATCTACTCAATCGCTCGCCCCTGATAATCGAATGTAAACCACCGTCCATCTCGCTTGGCACGGCTCAAACCTGTATTCGAGTCAAACTCCACAATCTCATATCGTGGCTCAATGATATAGGCTCCTGCGCTATCTATAAGCCCCATACCATCCGATGTCTCCACCTCGGCACGTCCCTCTCGCATATTCGAGGCCCACAGATATCGAGGCGAGATGATCTCATCGCCCTCGGGAGTGATGTAGCCATACCCTGTGCTGCTCTCGGCAACACACATTCCTTCGAATGGATTACCCACAGAGCTATAACCATAGAGCGCATTGAGAGGTTCCGCCGCCTCGGTATAGCACCCATCGTCACAAGCAAGGTGCGAGGGTTCGCACCCAACAACAGCACATATCTCAGAGCGAAGCGTCTCAAACTCTGCATGACAATCCTCATCGAGTGCCACCGAGTGAAGTCGAACGGGATAGAGTAGAGAGTCGTCACCGACAATTATATTCTCACATTTGAGGTTTCCATGACGCATCACAAGGCGACCAAACTCACACTCCAACTGCGCTATAGAGGATGCAAGCGACTCTATAGCTATTGTCGAGGCAACCTCACTCAACGCTCTACCACGAGGAATCTCCTCGAGAACCAAGTCGCACTGTTGAACCCTGCCGCATGAATCCACATAGGTCATCTCGGAGAGGAGGATACGACGCTCCAACAATATCTTAGAGCGTCGAGAGCGCAACTTCACTGCGGCATGCTTCGCCATCGAGAGCGCCGCATTATTGAGAGGCATTGAGAGCAGATATACCCTACCATGCCACTCTATCTCGACCTCGGCAAAGTGTGTCGTGCGACTCACCTCCACCTCAGCTATTACTGCATCTCGCAGAGTAGATAGACTTTCGCTCGCAGCCGAGAGTGCCGATATAAAATTATTTATTGTTGCTGACATTATTAACCTCTCTTCACGCTAATGGAACCAATATTAAGAATTGTGATCAACTCCGAGATGGAGCAGTTGTAGCTCATAGCTTTGAGTGCTACCCCCTGCTCTGAGCCTTTGATCTGCGACACAGCATCCATAAAGATCGGAGGCAACTCACTCGAGGAGTGAAAGAGCGACAGCGCCGCCAAAGAGCTCTCGCCACCCACAGCCATCTCGGCAAGCGAGGGGAATAGCATCGAGCGTGCCGCCGAGTCCGAGGCGATATGAACATTGATAAGTAGCGCTGCCCCATCGTGGGTCGAGATAGCTTTGATACGTGATGCGATCTCGGCAATGTCGGAGTAATCACAGTCGGTCGATTCGCCATCGGTGACATTGAATATCATCGGTGGAAAGCTCTCCCTATTCTCACTCTTAGCGCACCACATCTCGGCAATCTCATGACTCGAAAGCAGCGCCTCATACATCGGTGTTGAGCCCACAGCCTTGGGTCGAATCCAACATCGACATCGATGGCTAAGAAACCTATGTTCTCCATTGGGCAGGATATACTCTCGCTCAAGGGTAACCTCATCGACACTTAACGAAGCTATATCGACAATCGAACGCCAAGGAGTATCGCCAGCTCCAAGAAGCGGCGTGACACCCTCACCCGAGTATCCAACAATAGCGATATCGTAGTAGTCTCGCACGCCGTCGCTACGACGTGAACGCTCCACAAGCTCCGAAATAAGGTCGTTGACAACCTCCGAAAGCATATCAGCTTTGGTAAACGTACGTCCCATCGACTTCACCTCTCCTGCCATTGAGCATGATTGATCAATAGCGATGATTATCAGCGCTCTATTATTGCGTGTGATACTCCGACTATACATATCTACAGACCTCTTACAGCATTAAAATCTCTCATCCTAACCTCCTCCATATCGCTATCTATACCATAACTTATCGACATCTCTGCCGAAGAGTCTCGCTGTCGATCTCGCTCGGCCAACGCTCGAAGCTCTTGGTGCGACTTTGTGGCTGAGGCGACGATTGAGGTCACCTCCTCGGCACTTGGGGTGTGACCCAAAATTTCGGTCAAGAGACTAAATGCCCAATCGAAGGCATAGGAAGTGTAGGAGGCACTAAACGCCCTAAACTTAGCATCGATAGCCTCGAATGAATCAATCTCGGAGCTCTCCACCCCATCGAGAATCTCCTCGACATAACTCTTGGTGAGGTATTGACCAGCCACATCAATCCAGCGGCAACGACCCTGGCCACAACGAGAATTATCGCCCGACGAGAGCATATAACCCAATGAGGCAGCGATAGCTTTGTTATATAGGGAGAGGCCTCGGTGGAGGTTGTGTGAACTAATTATAATTTTATTGTGAATATAGCTTTGCGCATCGGGGCTCTTCTCGATGAGAATGTTGGTGCGATTCACCGCATCAAGCAACATTCTCGAGATGTAGGGGTTATACTCCTCAAAGTTAATCATATCTCGCTTCACTCTGCGCTTATCCCGCTTCACCCACTTCTCAACGTCTCGCTGATAGCCATAACTCGAGAGGTTGGCCGCAGGAATAAGCGTCGAACGCCCCTCTTTGTTTATAAGGTATGAGAAGGGAAACTCCGAAGTGTCGTGGTGCGAGCTATGGCTACCAATGACCGAGGTGTAGGCACCATTGATGGCAGGCAGCATGACATAGGCCGAGCTGCCAAACTTGCAACCACGGAGGTGGATGGCTTGATGGACTGGGCCACACTTAAAAAGGTGGTTGCTCTGATTGGAGCCGCTACCAGCATTGAAGAACGAAAACATACCTGCAATGAGCAGCGATGATTTATGGTGTGATACAGTGTAGGGGCCAGCAAAAACCGATGCCGCCTCACCATTTTCACAATGCGACGAGGCGAAGAAGAGCGAGTCAACCGCCGTAAAACCATTTGAGATAATTACATTCTCACCAACAAAACAGCGCTCGATGGTGGCACCATTATCAACCCTCGCCCCTTCGACAGCGATAAAGTCGTGCGCCTTAACATCAGCACCAAAGTATCCTCCTTCGAGGATCGTACCATTACTCAGAGCTGAGCACCCCTCCACTATAACCGAGTCCCCCACCCTAAGGTTGCGAATTATGCCCGCACCAAGAATCTTAGCACCACGCCCCACCGAGCCCATCGACGATGAGCGCTGAGCACTATAGGCGTCAACCATCGCATCGAGACGCTCGATGAGTTTTGGACGATGGCGATAGAGTGTATAGATATATCCCACCTGTGCTGTGAGCGACTCATATATCTTAATTGTTCTACCTCCGCACTCATTGAGCGAGGCAACCTCAACACCATTACCAAAGCTACTTTGCGAACAACACTCCAAACGAGTAACACTCTCTATACGAGATAGTTCACCAAGCGAATAATTAGCAACAGTGGAGTTATGCACTTGTGCACCAGCAGCAATAAAGACGTTGCCTTCAAATCGAGAAAGTGACAACTGCGAGACATTAAAACACTCACTGACAAGCACCTTGCTCCAATCCTCAGCAAAACATGATCGAGCAGTTAGCTCCGATATCTCCTCTACTCTAAGTTCTCTTAATGTATCCATAATTATATCTCTTCGATTTTTGCTATGTTAATCAACAAATATACATAATAATACCTTCATACACAAGCGCCTAAAAATGGAGGCATAAATAAAGAGCGCAACTTGCACTATCTTTATAGCGAGATTAGCACCTATGATGCACATCTCAATGATTTAGTAATCTTAATTTTAGCCCTCACTCCCGACATCCGCCCTCTATTATTTGTGAGGTTGTGGTTTTGTTAAAAAAAAGGTTGAATAATCCTTAAGACTATTCAACCTTTTGAGCAGAAAACGAGACTCGAACTCGCGACCCCAACCTTGGCAAGGTTGTGCTCTACCAACTGAGCTATTTCTGCAATATGTTTAGAACTTTCAAAACTTTGAGAGTTGTTATCCCGTTGTTTTGTGAGTGCAAATATAGAGGAAAAATCTATACCTGCAAAACTTTTGGGCATTTTTTTTAGACTTTTTTTAAACTTTTCTGGCAAAATGCTGATTTTCAATCGAGTTCAATTTTCTCTTTTTTGGTGCCTCAACGCTATAAATTGAGATATTTCTCGACAGTCTCCCGCAAACGCTCACCATTGAGGTGGGTGTAGATCTCGGTTGTCACAATATTTTCGTGCCCCAACATCTCCTGCACCTGCCTAATCGAGGCGCCCCCCTCGAGCAGATGAGTGGCGAATGAGTGGCGCAGGGTGTGTGGGCTCACCTTTTTTTGTACGCCAGCCAGAGCTGCGGCCTGCTTGAGCAGGGTGAAGATCATCACTCGAGTGAGCGGCTTGCCACGGTTGTTGAGGAAGAGCGCCTCTTGGTTGCCCCCTCGATCCTCTCGTTGCTCTAAATATAGGTGTATGCGCTCTCGTGCCAGTGGGCTTATGGGAATCAGACGCTGCTTGTCGCCCTTGCCAATCACACGTATATAGCCCTCGCCAAAGAAGAGGTCGCTCATACGTAGCTCGGTGGCCTCGCTCACACGTAGACCGCACGAGTAGAGCAGCTCAATGATGGCTCTATCACGCAGCCCCTTGGTGGTGGAGGGGTCGATGGCCGAAATTATGCGGTCTATCTCCTCGAGCGAGAGCACATCGGGTAGTTTGCGAGAGAGGCGAGGCGACTCTACGAACTCCACGGGTGAGGTCTCAATCTGATCGAGGAGTTGGAGGTAGCCAAAGAATGAGCGCAGGGTGCTCAGCACTCGTGCTTGGGTGCTCTTCTTGCAGCCTCTGTCGTAGAGCCACGCCATATATTGCTCGATGGTCTGCTCCTCCACTTTGCGGGGCGGAATATCCTTCATGCGGAGTATGTAGTGGGCAAATGCCGCCAAGTCTCGCATGTAGGAGTCGACGCTATTGTCGGAGAGTCGACGCTCCAACTTTATATAGGTTCGATATTTGCGTGCAATATCTTCCCATCTCTTCCTATTTTCTGCCATTCTTTTACTACCTTTGCGTTGTGTGTGATAATAGTGTCACAAAGATAGTAAATTTAACATAATAATGGACTACGTAGAGTTAAATATTCCGCTTTCGGGCGATGAGATGGGTGAGATCCTAACAGCAGAGTTGGCCGACTACCCCTTCGAGAGCTTCACCGAGGAGCGTGGACAACTCAAAGCATATATCCCCCAAGATCGTCTGGCCGATTGCAAGGAGCAGGTCGACGAGCTCTTGGAGAGTTATTCGGTGGTGGGGGCTCGCTACATCTCGATCGAGACCCAAAATTGGAATGCGCAGTGGGAGAGCAACTTTGAGGTGGTTGAGGTGGATCGTGAGATCCTCATTCGAGCGCCATTCCACTCACCCAATCCCGACTTCCGCACCGAGGTTGTCATCATGCCCAAGATGTCGTTCGGCACGGGTCACCACGCCACAACCTACCTTATGTCGCAGAAGATCAGCCAGATAGATGTGAAGGGTAAGCGAGGTCTCGACATGGGAAGTGGCACAGGAGTGTTGGCCATCATAGCTGTGAAGTATGGTGCCGAGGCCGTTGACGCCATCGACATCGACGAGTGGGCCGACGAGAATTGCCGAGAGAATATCGTGCAGAATGGCGTCGAGAGCTCTATCACCCCACTCTTGGGCGACGCCTCGCTTATCGAGGGGCGCCGCTACGACTTTGTCTTGGCCAACATCAACCGCAACATTCTGCTTGCCGACATGCACCGCTACGTAGCGACCCTCACCGAGGGTGGCACGCTGCTTATGAGTGGCTTCTTTGTCGACGACATCGAGACATTACGCCAAAAGGGCGAGTCGCTTGGTCTGAGCTATTGTGGCTTCAGTGAGCGAGATGGTTGGGCTGTGATGCACCTCACACTTTAGAGGATGCCAAAGAGTTACAAGGGGCGTGGGGTGGTCCTCAGCACGGTGAAGTATGGCGATAGCTCGATGGTGGCGCAGCTGCTCACCGATGTGGGCGGCCGCCAAAGCTTCATGGTACAGGGGGTGCGTAGCACTCGAGGGAGAGGCTCCAAGTTGGCACTCTTTCAACCGCTCTTTGCGCTCGAATTCGAGGGGGCGGAGCCAACTCGAGGTGAACTCCACCGCTTCCGTGAGGTGCATAGCGGCATCACGCTCCACAAGACACCATTCGACGTGCGCCGCTCCACCATTGCGCTATTTATTGCCGAGGTGCTCTACCGCCTCATTAAGGAGAGCGAAGCCAACGAGCGCCTCTTCGAATTTGTCTGGGGTTCGGTTGAGGCGCTCGATAATATTGAGGAGGGGGTGGCCAATTTTCATCTCTGGTTCCTCTCCAATTTGACACGTGTGATGGGGTTTTCGCCCACCAACAACTACTCCAAGGGGTGTTGGTTCGACATCAAGGAGGGGTGTTACACCTCCGAGAAGCCTCTCCACAACCTACTCCTCGATCCCGATATGGCGATGATCCTGCGAGATATGATCGAGTGTGATGTGCGCCACTTAGGTGAGGTGGGTCTCAATCGGCACCAGCGAGTATCGTTCCTCGAGGCGCTAATGAGCTACTATGGCTACCACCTTGAGTCGATACACTCGGTGCAGTCGATCTCGATCCTTATGGAGTTATTCTAATACTTCTGGTAGTGAACCTTCTCAGGTTTCCACTTATCCTTTGGCTCCGACTCCGAGTCAGGGTAGCCAATGATGATAGCGTTGAGGGCATTGATGCCCTCGGGGAGGTTGAGCAGTGCCTTCATCTTAGATGTGCGGCCACTCTCATTTTCGGGATAGGCACCACACCACACTGCGCCAAGACCCATTGCGTGGGCTGCCAAGAGTATATTTTGGGTTGCAGCGCTGCAATCCAAGGTCCACGATCCCGAGATTGACTCATCGCCAAGAACCACAATTGCCAATGGGGCTCCTCCCGCCATGCGCATGCCACCAGCGATACTTGGTAGCTCGTTGAGGATCGCACGATCGGTGATCACAACAAACTCCCAAGGTTGCTTGTTGCTGCCCGTTGGAGCAGCCATACCTGCTTTGAGAAGCTTGTCGATCTTATATTGCTCCACCGCCTGTGGAGTGTACGACCTGACACTCGCTCGAGTCATAATGTTGTTGAGTACAGCATCCTCCGCAGAGGGAGCCTCACCACAGCAAGAGGAGGTGACGCTTGCAGTGCAGATCGCTGCACAGAGTAGAAGTAGGATCTTTTTCATAATTGTATCGAAGTTAAATATAGTTTATATATTATGGCAAAGATAGTAAAATTTGCAATAAGATGACAGATACAAAGCTCTATTTTTGCCCCTCTCTTCGTTCACAAAGGTCCATTTCAATAGGTATAACTACCCAATTTTCACCATCTATCAGTAATTTGTGGCTGTTAAAAGTATCTCGTTTATTATTTTTTTGTTACATTTGTCTACTCGTCGAAGTTGATAATCCCATCTCTTTGGCGAAATGTTAAGACTTTAAACACAACAAATTGATACTTTTATGAAAAAAATTATTCTCTCTTGTTTAGCTCTCGTAGCTTTCGCAACTACATCATCTGCTCAGAGTGATCCATTCTTGTGGAGACTTGGCGACAACACCACTGTTAAATTGGGTGGTTACCTACGCTTTAATGTTAATGCCGACCTCGATGGAAGTGTGGGTGGTGCAAACGACTTCCAGCCATACAAGATCACCGAATCGTCGTGGACCAATGAAGATTATGTCAACTATGACCCAACAGCAACCCGTTTCTCGCTCGAGATAATCCAAAATTCTGAGAGTGTAGGCAAAGTAAAAGCCTTTGTTGAGGCTGACTTCCGTAACACCTCGAATGCCGCCCGCCTACGTCAAGCCTACGTTGAATTGTGTGGCATCACTGCAGGTTACGCATGGAGCTTTATGAGTGATTTGGCATCTAATGCCCCAACAGTCGACATCACTGGTGTTAACTCACGTACCTTCTTGCGTACAATGATGGTGGGTTATCGCTACTCATTTAGTGAGAAACTATCGGCTGGTATCGCAATCGAGATCCCTTCGCTCGCCACATCCTATATTGATGAGTACACTGCAGTAAACCAAACGATGCCTAACATCCCAGCATATGTGCAACTCAAGGGCTCGATGGGTCACATCAAGGCGGCGGTGGCTCTACGCACTCTTCAATATGGTGAATCGGCATCGCAGGAGCGTGAGAGCAACCTCGGATGGGGTGGCCAACTATCGGGATCGCTCAATGTTGCATCGGGTGTGAAGCTATTTAGCCAAGCTATCTATGGCCAGGGTATCAACAACTACATCAACGACCTCTCGGGTCAATCGATCAATATGATGTCGGAGGATGGCAAAACGATGGTTGCAACACCCATGGGTGGTGCCTCACTTGGTGTAAGTGCTAAACTCTCTAAAAAGTGGTCGGTAGCGGCAAGTGGCTCAATGGTTGAGAACTTCGGTGACGAGGATTATTTCGATGGCAACTATAAGAGTAGCAGCTACATATCGACAACTATCTTCTACACCCCCGCACCACGTGTGACAGTTGGTGCTGAGTACCTCAATGGTAGCCGCACAAACTTCGGTGGCGATGCTACAGGAGCTCAACGACTTAGCCTATCTATAAAGTACGCACTCTAATATTTTATAGAACAAAAATATGATAAATAGAGTAATAAAATTAGTTATACCACTACTCTCATTAACAGCTCTCTCAACCCCAATCTTAGCGCAAGAGGAGGCGGAGGTTGATCTCACTCCTGTTATATTTGGCTCCGTAAGAGCCAAATATGAACAGAGTACCGAGGCTGCCGATCTACACCGTTTCAATGTGCGCAACTCACGCCTCGGAGTCAAGGGATACACCTCCGAGAATATGCGCTACGCAATCCAAATAGACTTCAACAATGAGGGTAAGGTCTCCATCTTGGACTCATATGTGGCATACATGGCAGGAGACTTCGAGTTCTCACTCGGACAACAGCACTACCACTTCAATGCCGACCTCGACCGTGGTCCCAGCAGCTCGCTATTCTCGAACCGCTCATTCCTCTCGAAGTACCTCACAACATACTACGACCCCACTTCAAACGATGTGAGCACAATTGGCTCACGTGATATTGGAGCTGTGGCAAGCTACAAATTCCAAACAGAGATCCCCGTGACCATCACCGCTGGATTGACGAATGGCTCGGGAGCAAACAACCCCGAGTGGAGCGAGAGGGTAAACTATGTGGGGCGTGTAGCTGTGGGTGACAAAATGGGTCTTCAAGTTGCTGGTAGCTACTACTATGGATATACTCCGCTCGATCAGGAGTTTGTAATGTATGGGGGTGAACTACGATATGCTGGCCCCAACTACCTAATCGAGGCTGCATGTGCCGAGCGTAAGCTACAACAAGATGGTACCCAGACTATAACTACAGCATACCTGCACGGATACCGCAAGTTCTATCTCAACGACAAGTGGGGCATTGACCACATTGCACCACACCTACGCTGGGATATGGGTAACGGAATTGAGTTTGAGAATCAATTCGATGGCTTGATTGATCGCTACGACGCCTCTCGTATCACTGTAGCCCTCAATATCGGTCTGGCTCAAAAGTGGATCGGTGCCGAAGTGCGACTCTCCTATGAGGAGTATATGGTGGGTACAACACACACCGATGCTGCTATCAACCCATTATTGCAGGATAAATTTACAATCGAATTTATTACCTCTTTCTAAAAAGAGGCTTTCATTGCTTGGTTTGCGCCTCATTCTCAACGATAACGTCATCCCAGACTTGATCTGGGATGACGTTCTTTTTAAGTTTGATTTCAAAGCAGTATGTAGCTACACTCCTCAAAGCGCACCGAATCAGAGTTCTATATCTCGATACGATAAGGAGAGTACATCACCAATCCTTGCTCCGAGTATATTGGTTCTATTGCTGAGCGCACTGCCTCATACTCTTTTAGGAGTGGATTTTTTGCCATAGGATTCTTTGTGTTGATTGCATTGCTTATAGTAGCACGCACCTGTGCGAAGAGAGCAGCAAATCCTGTTGGCTCCTCTGTCATCTCCACAAGGCGGAACTCTTCGAGTCCAGCTTTATCTTGAGCCACAGCAATAGCGGCTTTCAATCCACCAATGGCATCGGCCAAGCCCAACTCTACGGCCTCATCACCGCTCCACACTCTACCTTGAGCTATCTCGAGAACATCTTCGAGGGGGAGGTTGCGGCCTTCAGCTACGAGAGAGGTGAAGCGCTCATATACCTTGTCGACACTCTTTATCATCACATTGTGCTCATAGCTGCTCAAGGCGCTTAGAGAGGTCATAAAGGCAGCCGATGAGTTTGTCTCGACACCATCGAAGGTGATGCCCAATTTATCTTCGCAAGCACTCTCCACGTTGGGGATCATTCCAAATACTCCGATAGAGCCAGTTAGAGTGAGTCTGTCTGCGAGGATCACATCGGCAGGAGCCGAGATGTAGTATCCGCCCGATGCAGCGTAGCTTCCCATAGATACAATAAGTGGTTTCTCAGAGCGGAGGAGGTCGAGTTCACGCCACATTATATCGGAGGCCAAGGCGCTACCACCAGGAGAGTTGACACGCAATACTACCGCCTTGATAGAGTCATCTTTGCGAGCCTTGCGAATTGTTGAAGCGGTGCTATTACCATAGATCTTGCCATCGGAGCCCTCGCCATCGACGATACTACCCTCGGCATATATAATAGCGATTTTATCGGCGCCAAAGCTACTGAGGGCTTCACCTTGCAAGGAGATGTAATCCGAGAGTGAGATGTAGTTTACGCTCTGCTCCGTCTCGTCTACTTTGACTCCTGCCTCCTCTAAAATTGCGGTGAGCTGATCCTCGTAGATTAGGCCATCGACCATGCGGCACTCGAGAGCGGTGTCGACATCCATACAATCTAAGTTGTCGGCAATGCGATTAACCTCCTCGAGAGTGAGTCCACGAGCCACGGCCACATCGCTTGCGATAACCTCCCACATCGAGGATATGAGTTGCTCCATCTGAGTGCGATTTGCGCTCGACATCTTGTCGAGGATATAGGGTTCAACTGCCGATTTGTATCTGCACACCGTGGGGCGGAACACCTGTACCTCGATACCCAATTTATCGAGTAAACCCTTATAGAACATTGTGTTGGAGGCCATACCTTGCCAAATCAACATACCTTCGGGTTGTACATACACTTTATCGGCAACAGTCGAGAGATAGTATCCCTTTTGGCTATATGAAGTGTTGTAGGCGATGATGCTCTTGCCGCTGAGTTTAAACTCAGCTAAGGCCTCACGTATCTCCTCCAATGCTGCTGTAGGCACCATCGAAGAGGAGCTGATGTTGAGGTATATAGCCTCGATGTTGTCGTCGTCGGCTGCCGCCTCTATCGCCGAGAGAGTGTCGAATAGTGTGATCGACTGCCCCATCTCAAGGGTATTGAAGTTAAAGTTGGCCATAGGGTTGCTTTGAGGTGACTCTGTAAAGCTCTCACTTAGGTCGATCTTAAGAACCGAGTTTGGCTTCGCCACAACGGTCTCGCTCATCGCCAATGAACCAGCAAAGGCGAAGATTACGATCATCCATAGTATAAAGCCAAGAATACTACTGACGATGCAACCCAGAACGACTATCCAAAATAGTTTAAAAAAATTCATATCTTCATTCGTTTTAAATTGTTAATAATCTGCTTGTGCTTTACAAAGGTAGTTAAAATTGTCGATAGATTACTGTTTTTACTTCACAAAACTACGCAAAAGCGCTATCTCCTCAGCCCAGCGATCTGTATCGGGGGTCTCCAATATTAGAGGCATGTTGTCGAAACGTTTGTCGCCCATGATATACTCGAAGCAGCGCATGCCGATATGTCCATCACCAAGTGGTGCGTGGCGGTCGACACGGCTCGCCAAGGGTTTGAGGGCGTCGTTGAGGTGCATACCACGTAGATATTTGAAGCCCACGACCTCTTCGAATTCGGCAAATGTAGCCTCGAGAGTCTCGTCGGTGCGAAGGTCGTAACCTGCGGCAAAGGTGTGGCAGGTGTCGAGACATACCCCCACACGGCTCTTATCATCTACCCCGTCGATAATGCGGGCGAGGTGGTAAAAGCTAAAGCCCAAATTGGAGCCTTGGCCAGCAGTATTCTCGATGACGGCAGTAACCCCCTTGGTGGCCTCGAGAGCCAAGTTAATCGACTCGGCAACACGATCCAAGGAGTCCTCTATGGATATCTTCTTGAGGTGAGAACCTGGGTGGAAGTTGAGTAGCGTAAGCCCCAATTGCTCACAGCGTTGCATCTCGCCAAGGAATGCATCACGAGATTTGGTTAGCCCCTCCTGTTCGGGATGCCCCAAGTTTATTAGGTAACTATCGTGAGGTAAGATTTGAGCGGGGGTGAGCGAAGCCTCGAGGCAAGCCTCCTTAAATTTGGCTATGTCGCTCTCGGTGAGTTGTGGTGCACTCCACTGTCGCTGATTCTTGGTGAATATTGCTATTGCGTTGGCTGCTATAGCTGCGCCATTCTTTGGGCCATTCTCCAATCCGCCCGAGACGCTTACGTGTGCTCCTATATATTTCATATGTCATAAAGTTTTTTTTGTTCTAATTCCTTGCATACAAGTAAAAAAAACACTCTTGTATTGTACAAAGGTAATAATTTTATTAAATTTGCACCCTAAACATTGCTGATATAAGATGATAAAATACATTAAAGGAGCAATTATGCTCTCTCTCTTTGTTGTGGCCCCATCAATTGCCGCAGCGCAGATGACAATCGACAAGTTGGAGACAACCAAACAAGAGGATGTCCGTTTTAGAGATTCAGTCAAGGTATCTTCGATTGATAATAATGACTACTTCTCTTTGGCTCGCTACAAGGCTGAGAGAGCAGCATTGCGCAAGGAGCGCAATACTCTCGAGATAATCAGCTCATTACAGGGATCACTAACAGCCTATAATGACCCTTGGGTTGCTACTTCGGGTGGTGATAACACCACTGCGTTGGTGGGAAGTTTTGTGCTCAACCACAGCTATAAGCGAGAGAAATTTACACTCACCTCGAAGGTTACAGCCAACTTTGGATATAACCGAATCAAAATCGATACGGGTACCGACGACGAGGGTAACACCATCTCGGAGGGTGTGTGGTTCAAGAATCAAGACCTCTTGTCTATCTCGGTGGCGCCAACCATCGCCATCTCCTCGATTTGGTCCTATGGTATGACCTTCTCGTTCCGCACCCAATTTGCCAACGGATATGTATCTCGCTCACAACAAGATAGCTATGAGCTCAAGAGTGGATTCATGGCACCAGGATATCTCGATATCTCGGGAGGTATGACCTACAAATCACCCAACAAGAAACTCCCATTTACGGTCGCTATAGCTCCTTTGGCGATGAGTGCTATATATGTTAGCAACGAGGCTGTACGAGATAACTTCCTCTATAATTTTGCCGACCATGAGAGTGGCACTTGGGCCTACGTTGAGCCCTATGGTATCAGCCCCTATGTCAGCTCTAAATATGAGGGTGGTTCATCCATCCAGATAGATTTTGACCGTACATTCGAGAAACTTTCGAAGATCCGTTACACCACCTCGATCTACTCCTTCTATGGTTGGATGACGCAACTATCGTACAAAAATATTGTGGGTGATTATGATGCTTATCAAGAGGCTCTAACCGAATGGAATGGCTCTCAAGATGGCGTGAAACCGATGCTCGGAATTCGTCCAACGTTGCGTTGGGAGAATACAATCTCGATCCCTGCAACCGATATCCTTTCGACTACAATCAAGTTTCAACTCTACTACAACAAGGCGCAGAGCCTCGACATACAGACACAAACTTATTTGAGTGTAGGTCTTGCATATACCTTTAAAAATAAATAGATTATGAGTTCATCATCTTCAAATCGCTGGAGAATAATCACCCCTCTCCTGCTACTACTTACAGCGCTTGCTGGAGTTATTGGTGGTCGACTCTTTGAGCAGAGGCGTCTAAACTCCAAGCTTGTGCAGATATCGGCAATGTTGGGTAATCTACCCTCCGATAATAAGATATCATCGACACTATCGTTTATCGAAAAATATTATGTCGATTCGATCTCTATTGACTCTTTATCCGAGAGCCTTATGCCACATATCTTTGAGGCTTTGGATCCCCACTCCACCTATATCCCAGCTGAGGATATGCAGGGGGTCAACGAGTCGCTCGAGGGTGAGTTCGATGGTATTGGAGTGGTCTTTAATATGGCTACCGATACGGTTATCGTGATCAATGTAATACCCTCGGGACCCAGCGATAAGGCTGGTATGAGGGGTGGCGACCGCATCGTTATGATCAACGACTCGCTGGTAGCGGGTGTCAAATTCCCACAAAATGATGTGATGAAGCTCTTGCGTGGTAAACGAGGCACCACCGTCAAGTTGGGCGTGGAGCGCCAAGGTGCCGACGAGCTTTTGGATGTTGAGGTGACTCGTGGGGTGATACCCATCAAGAGTATCCAATCTTCGATCATCTTGCGTGATTCGATCGGCTACATCAAGATGTTGCAGTTTGCTCGCACCACCCACACCGAACTTGTGGAGGCTATAGCCAAGTTGCAGGGCGAGGGGCTCAAGTCGCTTATCCTCGACCTCCGTGGCAACTCGGGTGGATATCTCGATCAAGCAATTTCGATTGCTAACGAGTTGCTTCCATCCAACAACCTTATAGTATATACCGAAGATAGAGATGGCAACCAGACCAAGGAGTATAGCAATGGACGTGGTCGTATCACCGATCTCGATATTGCAATCTTGATTGATGAGGGTAGTGCCTCCTCGAGCGAGATCCTCTCTGGAGCAATACAAGATAATGACCGTGGTACAATCATCGGCCGCCGATCTTTTGGAAAGGGTCTTGTGCAGCAACAGGTACCCTATGGCGATGGCTCGGCTATGCGTCTCACCGTTGCTCGCTACTACACCCCCACAGGTCGCTCAATCCAAAAGAGCTACACCAATGGCGATAACGAGAGTTACGAGGAGGATCTAATCAACCGCTATGCGATGGGTGAGCTCTTTGTGGCCGATAGCATCCACTTTGTCGATTCACTCAAGAGGGTGACTCCAAAGGGTAAGGTGGTCTATGGTGGCGGTGGCATCATGCCCGACATCTTTGTGCCTGCCGACACCACCGATGTCACCAAATATTATATCGAGATCTCGGCTCGCAACATCCTCTATAACTACACCACCAAGTATGCCGATGCGCACCGTGAGGCGATCAACTCAGTGAAGAGCCTCGAGGAGTTAGATACTCTCTTAGAGAGCGACAAGGATCTACTCAATGACTTCGTTGCATATGCTGCAAAGCAGGGCGTGAGAGCCTCTTGGAGCGAGATTCGACGTTCGCAAAGGATTATCGAGGCGCAGCTTAGGGCCTACATTGGTCGCAATACACCTCTCGACGACGACGCTTTCTATCACAGCATATATCCCATCGACGTGGTTATCCTAAAGGCTATCGAGACGCTCGAGGCTGAGGAGAAGGAGGTGCAGCTATGATCTCGAAATTGTTGAGGGTGCTACTCACCATTGCCATATTGGGGGTGGTTGCGTTGGTGGTGATCAACCACCGTAGCTATAACTCGATGATCCCCGCCGAGTATAACTTCATAGATAGACTCTTTGAGAAGTCGACCGAAGTGCCGCAGGAGCAGCCTACGGAGGCGGTAATTGAGGTTGACTCACTGGAGGTAGAGCAGGAGATAATCAACGTCGATACACTAAACAACACTCAAACAGAGGCTGTAGATTCCTGATCAAGTCTGGAATGACGTAATACAAAACTTAGTCGTCATCTCAGACTTGATCTGAGATCTACAAAAGAGAGGGGTGACAGTGAAGAAGAATAAAAAAAGGTGACAGAGAAGAAGAATAAAAAATAGAATATACAACGATGGCAAAAGAATTAAAAGACCTCACAAAGATTGAGGATAACTACTCACAGTGGTACAATGAATTGGTAGTAAAGGCAGGTTTGGCCGAGAACTCAGCGGTGCGTGGATGTATGGTAATCAAACCCTATGGCTACGCTATTTGGGAGAAGATGCAGGCGGCACTCGACAAGATGTTTAAGGATACAGGCCACCAAAATGCCTACTTCCCTCTCTTTATCCCCAAATCGTTCTTCTCGAAGGAGGCTTCGCACGTCGAGGGCTTCGCTAAGGAGTGCGCTGTGGTTACCCACTACCGCCTAATGAACGACCCCAATGGCAAAGGCGTTGTGGTCGATCCCGATGCTCGTTTGGAGGAGGAGCTTATCGTTCGTCCAACATCGGAGACAATTATCTGGAATACCTACAAAAATTGGATTCAATCATACCGTGACCTACCAATCCTCTGCAACCAGTGGGCAAATGTGGTTCGTTGGGAGATGCGCACACGCCTCTTCTTGCGTACTGCCGAGTTCTTGTGGCAGGAGGGTCACACCGCTCACGCCACTCGTGAGGAGGCGATCGAGGAGACTGAGCGCATGATCCACGTATACCAAAAGTTTGCGCAAGAGTGGATGGCATTGCCCGTTATCGTGGGTCACAAGTCACCCAACGAGCGCTTTGCTGGAGCCGAGGACACCCTCACAATTGAGGCGTTGATGCAGGATGGAAAGGCTCTACAGAGCGGTACATCGCACTTCTTGGCACAAAACTTCGCCAAGGCATTCGACGTTCAATTCACCAACAAGGAGGGTAAGAGCGACTACGTGTGGGCAACCTCGTGGGGTGTTTCGACACGCCTGATGGGTGCGCTTATCATGGCTCACTCCGACAACAATGGTTTGGTGTTGCCTCCAAAGTTGGCCCCTATCCACGTTGTGATGGTCCCTATCTTCAAGGGTGAGGAGCAGTTGGAGGTCATGCGCCAAAAGATGGAGGCTATCGCCGCACCTCTTCGTGCAGCAGGCCTTACGGTCAAGATCGACGATCGTGACAACATCCGCTCGGGCTTCAAGTTTGCCGAGTATGAGCTCAAGGGAGTTCCCGTGCGCCTTGCAATCGGACCTCGTGACCTCGAGAACAACACTATCGAGCTCGCTCGTCGTGATACCCTCACCAAGGAGAATGTCTCGCAAGATGGTCTTACGGAGCGTATCGTAGCGCTTATGGATGAGATCCAAGAGAATATCTACTCTAAGTCGCTCACCTACCGTGACTCGATGATCACCAAGGTTGACTCATGGGAGGAGTTCATCGACGTTCTCGATAACAAGGGCGGTTTCGTGGCGGCTCACTGGGACGGAACACCCGAAACCGAGCAGGCGATCAAAGATGCTACCAAGGCGACAATTCGCTGTATCCCAATGGATGTAGAGGCCGAAGAGGGTAAGTGTATCTTCACTGGCAAGCCATCTCCATACCGTGTTCTCTTTGCTCGTAGCTACTAAGCGATGGATACCGCACAATCACTTCGCAGAGAAAATATAGCCGAATATATCCTCTACCTATGGCAGTTAGAGGATATGTTCCGAGCTCTGCAATTCTCACCCGAGGCGATCTACTCGCAATTTGTGGCGCCTCGCACCACGCTCGACGAGAAGAGTCAAGCGGCGCTGCTAACCTGGTATATGGAGCTGGTGCAGCTACTCCAAAAGGAGGGCAAGGAGGAGAAGGGTCACTTGGAGCACACGCTGCATCTAATAGCCGACCTGCACAACCTCCACCTGCAACTGCTCGACCTACCTATCGGGGCTCGTTATCGCACACTTGTGGCACGTCTCGACGAGGTGATGCCCGACCTCAGGGCGCTATTTGGCAGCGAGATCACCGATACTGAATTGGCATTTAGGGCACTCTATGCCGCTATGCTATACCGCATTAAGGGTGACGGCACAAAGGGTGCTGTGGCCGACACTATCGAGTATATCTCGCCTGTTGTGGCCGAATTGGCCTCGATCTATGGCAAGGCGGAGCGAGGTGAGGTGGATCTCTTTGAGCGCAAGGAGTAGTTTTAGGCTGTGTAGTACAAAATATATCGTTATCTACACGCCACCTACGTCACCCCAGACTTGATCTGGGGTCTACAAAAGAGAGTGATCTTCAGTGAATTAATAGTATATGTTGTAGATTCCCGATCGAGTCGGGAATGACGTAAAGGTTAGTCGGGAATGAGGTAAGTGTTAGTCGGGAATGACGAGAATATGTTATCGCATCAGCAATCTGCATAAGTATAAATACTAATTTCGCTACCCTGCATTGATAAAATGTGGGGTGTGAGTGGAGGTAGTCTGCAGAATTTTTATAACTTTGTATGTTCGTGAGATCGAAATTTTAAATAAATAATAATAGATATAGCAATGGTAGATATTTTTGAACGCCTCGAGAAAAATGTGGGCGGTCCTATTGGACAGTATATGGGTGCGGCACATGGTTACTTCGCCTTCCCTAAGTTGGAGGGTGAGTTGGGACCTCACATGATGTTCCGTGGTCAGATGATGCTTAACTGGTCGCTTAACAACTATCTTGGTTTGGCTAACCACCCCGAGGTGCGTGAGGCTGATGCTAAGGGAGCTGCTATTTTTGGTATGGCTGCACCGATGGGTGCTCGCATGATGAGTGGTCAAACTAAGTACCACGAGCAGTTGGAGCGTGAGTTGGCTGAGTTTGTCGGCAAAGAGGATTCGTTCCTTCTCAACTTCGGCTACCAAGGTATGGTTTCGATCATCGATTGTCTACTTACAGCTCGTGACGTTGTTGTCTACGATGCTGAGGCTCACGCATGTATCATCGACGGTTTGCGCATGCACAAGGGCAAGCGCTTTGTATATGGTCACAACGACCTCGAGTCGCTCAAATTGCAACTAAAGCACGCTTCGGAGCTTGCCGAGGAGCAACGTGGTGGTGTGTTGGTAATCACCGAGGGTGTATTCGGTATGAAGGGCGACTTGGGTTTCCTCGACAAAATCGTTGCTCTTAAGGGAGAGTTCAACTTCCGCCTGCTTGTTGACGATGCTCACGGATTTGGCACAATGGGTGCTACAGGTCGTGGTACTGGCGAGCACTTTGGTGTGACCGATCAGATCGATGTTCTCTTCAACACCTTCGCTAAGTCGATGGCAGGTATCGGAGCATTTGTAGCTGGTCCTAAGTGGCTCGTTAACTTCTTCCGCTACAACATGCGTTCGCAACTCTACGCTAAATCGCTCCCAATGCCTATGGTTATAGGTGCTCTCAAGCGTCTCGAGCTTATCAAAGCTCACCCCGAGTATCTAACTAAATTGTGGGAGATCACCAACGCTTTGCAGAGTGCCCTCACTGAGAATGGTTTCGAGATTGGTGTAACTCAATCGCCTGTGACTCCAGTATATATGAAGGGTGGCGTAAACGAGGCGACCAACTTGGTAGTTGACCTTCGTGAGAATCACAACCTCTTCTGCTCGATCGTGGTATATCCTGTGATACCTAAGGGCGAGATCATCCTTCGAGTGATCCCAACGGCAGTTCATACACTCGAGGATGTTAACTACACTATCGAGGCCTTTAAGTCTGTACGTAAGAAGTTGGAAGATGGTATATATGCTGCCATGCCAATACCTGTTATGGGCGAAGGAATCTAATAATTGAATTTATAAATGGTGGATTATGAGAGTAATTCACCATTTATTTTATATAAACACCCAACCAAAATAAAACCATGCGTCACCTAATCGACCCCACCGATCTATCAGTAGCTGAAACTCTCCAAATTATCGAGACCGCCGAGGATATCATAGCTAACCGATCAAAGTATAGCAATGTGTGCCAAGGCAAGAAGTTAGCTACGCTATTTTATGAACCAAGTACACGTACCCGATTGAGTTTCAATGCTGCAATGTTGGAGTTGGGAGGTACCGTATTGGGCTTTGCCGATGCCGCCTCATCATCGGCCTCGAAGGGTGAGACGGTGGCCGACACCACACGTGTGCTGGAGTGTTTCTGCGATATTATCGCCATGCGCCACTTCAAGGAGGGAGCACCTCTTGTTGCCTCGCAATATGTCAAGATCCCTGTGATCAATGCAGGCGACGGCAGCCACTCGCACCCTACGCAGACCCTCACCGATCTCTTGACAATCAAACATGAGCTGGGCCGCTTGGTGGAGCTAACTGTTGGATTCTGTGGTGATTTGAAGTACGGTCGCACGGTGCACTCGCTCATCAAGGCATTGGCTCGATTCTCGTCGATCAAGGTGATCTTGATTGCCCCTGAGGAGCTCAAGCTCCCTTCGTATGTCTACAAGGAGGTAGCCAACTCGTCGATTGAATTTGTTGAGGTGGCAACGCTCGAGGAGGCTATGCCGCAGCTCGATGTGCTCTACATGACTCGTGTGCAGGGTGAGCGCTTTGCCGATCGTGCAGAGTATGAGCGCCTCAAAGATAGCTTTATCCTATCGCCCGAAAAACTCGCAACAGCAAAGGAGAAGATGGCTATCCTTCACCCACTGCCTCGTGTCAACGAGATCACCCGCTCGGTAGATGCTGACCCTCGTGCCGCATACTTCCGTCAAGTGGAGAATGGTAAATTTGTTCGTATGGCATTGATATATAGCCTCCTAAAGTGGAATGAGGGGATATCCCCCAAAACAATACCCCACTACTCGCCCGAGCTTATTGAGGGTGATTATAAGTGTCTTAACCCCTCTTGTATCACCGCAACAGAAGATGTCGACAGCCTTGCTAAACGTGCTGCCGACGGTGCTCTACACTGCGCATATTGCGATAAATAGATAGACTATCTCTTTATCAACTCCCCAAAACAACAGTCGAGATATAACAACTCAACATCATCCTGGTAAACCTCACTGAGCATTAAATCATGGTCAGTGGGCTCTGGAGTGCTGTTTTCAATCTTGTTGTCGATGTTTTCCATAGGCCTTGTTACTTAATTCAATCTAACAACGTATACCCAAGAAACTTTATTGCTTTGTAATTGATTTTCTTTTTATGCGCTTTGTGCTTATCGAGATTCAGCTCGCTGATGTGAGGTGGCAACCATAAGTTGACATAGATAAACAGCTCTTCATTGTCTATATATTAGACCCACCAAGGCCAAAACAGCATCACGAGATCATTGAGAAGTCGATCGACTCTTTTCCCGAGAATTGACTCTTTAGCTCTTTGAGCCCTTGGTGGAGATCACTCTCGAGGCGAGGATCCACCTCAATAATCGCTGCAGCCACCTCTCGAGTAAGGGTGAGCAGCTCCACGTCACGTGTGGGGTTTGCTATGCGTAGGCTTATCGCCTCGCCACTTTGGAGCGTTCCGTTGATGTCACCAGCGCCACGCAGCTCCAGGTCGAGCTCCGAGAGTCGAAAACCATCGTTGGTCTCGCACATCGCCTCGAGGCGCTTGCGAGATTCACGTGAGAGCTTGTCGCCCGACATCAAGATGCAGTACGACTGCTCGGCACCACGCCCCACACGACCACGCAGCTGGTGAAGTTGCGAAAGGCCAAAGCGCTCGGCCGACTCAATGACCATAATCGAGGCGTTGGGCACATCGACACCCACCTCGATTACCGAGGTGGCCACCATGATCTGCGCCTCGCCACTCTTGAAGCAGCGCATAGACTCCTCCTTATCCACGGGCTTCATCTTGCCGTGACAGATGGCGGTGTTGTATTGCGGAAGTGGAAAATCTCGTGAAATAGACTCATATCCATCCTCTAAATCTTTGTAGTCCATCTTCTCGGACTCTCTAATCAGAGGGTAGACCACATATACTTGGCGCCCCTTGGCAATCTCCTCACGCATAAAACCCTGCACTCGCAATCGAGCCGAGTCGGTGAAGTGCATCGTCTTGATAGGGCGCCTATTAGGTGGCAGTTCGTCGATCACCGAGACATCCAAGTCGCCATAGAGAGTCATTGCCAGAGTGCGAGGAATGGGGGTTGCGGTCATCACCAATATGTGGGGCGGCTGCTCATTCTTGTTCCAGAGCTTTGCTCGCTGCTCCACACCAAAGCGGTGCTGCTCGTCGATCACCACAAAGCCCAACGAGGCGAATTGAACCTTATCCTCGATAAGAGCGTGGGTCCCCACCAAGATATTGACCGAGCCATCGGCCGCACCCGAGAGCGAGGCCTTGCGCTCCTTGGCTTTGGAGGCTCCCGTAAGGATAGCGATATTTATATCGAGCCCCTCGCACATGCGACTAATGCTCGCAAAGTGCTGACGTGCAAGGATCTCCGTTGGAGCCATTATCGCCGCCTGGAATCCATTGTCGACAGCGAGCAGCATCGACATAAGAGCAACGATGGTCTTACCGCTACCCACATCACCTTGCAGCAGGCGATTCATCTGGAACCCCGAGACGCTATCTTGACGTATCTCCTTGATCACCCTCTTCTGCGCCCCAGTGAGTGAGAAGGGGAGTCGAGTGGTGAAGAACTCATTGAAGAGTGGCCCCACACGGCTAAATACAAATCCATTGTTTTTGCTCATTCGCACCGTGCGACGAGATTGAATATTGAGCTGAACTCCGAGCAACTCATCGAATTTGAGTCGATAACGAGCACGCTCCATAAGCTCCACCGATTGCGGAAAGTGGATGTTGTAGAGGGCATCACGCAGCGAGAGTAGCGAGTAGCGCTCACGAATATATTGAGGGCAGCGATCGACAATATCACGCTCGACGAGTGGCCACAGATTGCACATTATCGTATAGAACCCCTTGTTGCCGAGCGACTTGGAGAGCCTCTCGGTGGAGGAGTATATCCCCTGCATGCCACTCTCGGCCTTGCGGCTAAAGGCCTTCTCGATCGTCTCCACCTCGGGATGAACCATCGAGAGCGCCCCATTGAAGAGCGAGGGGCGACCAAAGATAAGGTACTCTCGCCCCACCTCGATCTGCTTCTCGATCCACTTCACTCCGTGGAACCACAACAGCTCAGCTGTGCCACTCTTATCGGCGACACTCACCATAAAGCGACGCTTGGCACCCTCACCCATGTAGCTCACCCCAATAACTCGCCCACGGATCTGCACCAAGCTCTGCTCGGAGGCTCCCACCTGTGCTATGGGGTAGATCTGTGTGCGGTCGATGTAGCGAAATGGAAAGTTGTAGAGCATATCGCCAAGGGTGTGGATTCCCAACTCCAAGGCGAGTAACTTCGCCCGAGCCTCACCCACACCTGCCACAAACTTAATATCGGAGTTTAGAGCCATGCGTTTCAAAAAAAATAATAGACTAACCTTTAACGAGTCGATTCACAACCAGTGCAATGGCGCCATCGCCCGTAACATTACCCGCCGTGCCGAAGCTATCCATAGCTATATAGAGCGCTATCATAAGACCCAACTGCGTCTCATCGAAGCCCAAGAGCGATGTTAGCAGCGCCAAAGCGGCCATAATTGCACCTCCTGGGACACCTGGTGCGGCAACCATCGTTATACCCAACATAAGGATATAGGAGGTGTAGAGCTCAATATCTATCGCCATACCCGTAGTCCAGGCAATGGCCAGTGTGCAAGCGACAATCTTAAGGATACTTCCCGAGAGGTGTATAGTAGCGCAGAGTGGTACAACGAACTCTGCGATGTCGTCACGCACCCCATTGAGTTTAGTCTGCTCGAGTGTGATTGGGATAGTGGCGGCCGAAGATTGAGTACCAAGTGCCGTGAGATAGGCTGGTATCATAGTGACGAGAGCCTTCAGTGGGTTCTTCTTGGCCACAACACCCGCTATAGAGAATTGGATCAGGAGCAGACCGATGTGCATTGCAAAGATCAATGCGATAACCTTGATGAAGAGCCCCAAGACGGTGGCAACCTCACCCTCGACACCCAATTTGAGGAAGATTCCAAAGATGTAGATGGGGAGCAGCGGCACGATAGATTTCTCAATGATAATCATCACAAGATCCTTAAACTCCTTGATCGTTGCGGCGATAGTCTCGCCACGCCCCTTGCAGTTGGCCAGCGTAAGTCCCAAAACAAAGGCCAAGACCAGCGCCGAGGTTACCGAGAGTAGCGGAGGCATCTCAACGGTGAAGTAGGGTGCAACGGCTGTTTTGCCTGCCACATCGAGCGAGGCCATACTCTCGCCAGCCAAGATATAGGGAAAAGAGGAGGTAGAGATAAAGTAGGAGAGGTAGCCCGAGAAGATTGTGCTACCGTAGGCGATCAGGGTCGTTATGATAAGTAACCGACCAGCTCTGCTGCCTAAATCACCAATACTTGGAGCCACAAGACCCAAGATAATGAGCGGAATCACAAAACCCAAATAGTTGCTAAAGAGCGAATTGAGGGTCTCGAAGATTCGAGCAATGGGGATAGGCAAAAAGAGTGAGCATACCACACCCAAGAAGATCGCAAGGATAATCTTGGGGAGTAGCCCTATTTTCTTACTGCCAAACATCGTATTGACTATTTAGCTGTTACGATCCAGTCACCATACTCAGCCTTGAAATCCTCGAAGAGGGGGCTGCATGCAGGAACCAAAATTTGGATTCCATCCTCGCAATTCGAGAAAATATCCTTGCCGATAGTTGTAACTGAGCTTGGGATGGCGATCTTCATTAGGCTCTCGCAACCATGGAATGCGTTGAACTCGATGGTGGTAACTGAACTTGGGATGCGCACATTGGTCAAACCATCGCAGCCGTAGAAGCAGTTGTCGGGGATTGTGGCGATTCCTTGTGGGATAATCACCTCGGTGATGCCATCGCAGCTATAGAAGGCCTTCGAGCCAATCGAAGTGACGGTAGAGGGGATCACGACAGAGATCATATCGTCGCAATTCTCGAAGGTGTTGGCCGCAATTGCGGTGTACCCCTCGGGGATAACAACCTCTGCTGGAGAGCCCATCTTGATGTAGGTGTCGTTCGAGAAGATCTTCTCTTGTGGCTCCGACGAGCAGCTAAAGCCCATTGCAAAGAGTGCAACGGCCATAAATCCTTTTAGTGCTGGGTTAAATTTTTTCATGTTGGTCTGCTGATTTTATTGGTTTTAAAAAAAGGTTATATATGCGAAGATACGATTTATTTTTTGATATATCAAATTGTGGCTTCTTCTTGGCAGGCAAACGCACTAAAAATAGAGCTTTATACTACTCTCTTACTGCCCTTGCAGTGAACTGCCGCCAAGCTTAGCTTGGATCCAAAAACTTACATTTTTGATCTTTATTGCACTGAGTGTGTGGGGCTTTGCCCTACGATATATCTCTTACTAATGATCTTTTGAAAGTCTCCTTTCAACGCTCATTAGTAAGAGATATATCTATGTCAACCTTACGGTTGCCACCACACATCAGTGAGGTGAACCTCGCTTTATATGAACCTATTTCGTCATTCCCGATCAAGTCGGGAATGACGCACATGGAAAAGTCGGGAACAAAAAAACACAACAAAAGATACTCTCTTTGGTGCTATTCAAAACATTTTAGCGCCACGCCTTCTATTTTGTTGGGGAGTTTAACACCACTTTAACAAATATTAATTATCTTTGAGAAATTAATATAAAGGTTTGGATAGATAGACATGTCAACAAGCAATGAACCAAAAAGATACAAGAGTATAGTTATCTCCGATGTTCACTTAGGATCGAAGTGGTCGGCAGCCAAAGAGGCTACACGATTCATCAAGGAGAATAGTTGCGAGCAGCTTATACTTTGTGGCGATATAATAGATGGATGGGCAATTATGCGAGGCAGCCAAGAGAGGTGGAAACGCAGACATACTGCCTTCATTAAAGCTGTGCTCGACATATCGCTCAACACCGATGTGATATATATCAAAGGAAATCATGATGATTTCTTAGATCGGATCGTGCCCATAAAATTTGCAAACATCACCATTGTAACAGATTATATACTCAAGAGTGGCAATCGCAGCTACTTTGTGCTCCATGGCGACATTTTTGATAATGTCACCACGTCGGCTAAGTGGCTCTCTAAATTGGGCGACATTGGATACTCGATGTTGCTGATGTTGAATAGATTTTTCAACTTTGTGCGCACCAAAAGCGGCAAGCCCTATGTCTCGTTTGCTTCGAGAATCAAGCAGCGTGTAAAGAGTTCGGTCTCTAAACTTAGCAACTTTGAGGAGAACCTCGCCGAATTGGCTCGAGCAAAGAGGTGTCAAGGGGTGATATGTGGACATATCCACCGCCCCGAAATCAAGGATATTGGAGGTGTCGAGTATCTCAACTCGGGCGATTGGATTGAATCACTCTCGGCCTTGGTCGAAGATTTCGATGGCAACTGGTCTCTACAATATGTTCAACCTAAAGAGTCAAAAAAGGAGGATAAAGAGTCATGAAATACCTATTTGTAATCCAAGGAGAGGGTCGTGGCCACATGACTCAATCTATAACTTTGGCAGGAATACTGCGTCGCAACGGCCACCAAGTGGTAGAGGTGCTGGTTGGCAAGTGCTCCAACCGTGAACTGCCTCAATTTTTCATCGACAAGATCGAGGCACCCATCACACGCTACTCCTCGCCAGCTCTCGACTATGGAAATGGGGGCAAGCATGGGCGCATGTGGCGTAGCATCATCAATAACTCACAACCAACACACAATGTAAGGTGGCTCAAAAGCATGAACCTGATCGCCTCACGCATCCGTGCCACCAAGCCCGATGTGGTGGTCAACTTCTATGAGCTATTGATGGGCGTTACAACAATCTTCCACCGTATAAAGACTCCTGTTGTGAGCATAGCCCACCAATTTATGTTGGAACACCCTCAATATCAGCATAGAGCCGAGAACTCGCAGGCGCAGTGGATGATGTCGACGATGAATAACTTCTGTTCGCATGGCTCCAAGAAGATCTTGGCGCTCTCGCTCTACGACCTACCTCGACGACGGGTGCGCACATTCCGCAAGAATGTGGTGGTGGTACCACCCCTACTTCGTCCCGAGATCTTTGAATTGGAACCCACCTCGGGCGACTACATTTTGGGATATATACTAAACCCAGCATTCCTCGGCGAGATTCTCGAGTGGAAACGCTCACACCCCGAGATCAAAATTCACCTATTTTGGGATAAGGCAGGCGAGCCCGAGGAGCAGGAGGTGGTCGAGGGGTTGTGGCTACATCGCATCAACGACCGCAAATTTATTGAGTATATGGCAGGCTCAGCAGGATATATAACCACAGCAGGATTTGAGTCGGTCTGCGAGGCATTCTACCTGGGTAAGGCGGTGATGATGATCCCTGCGCACATCGAGCAACATATAAATGCTCGTGATGCCGCTGCCGCAGGTGTGGGTATCACATCAAAATATTTTGATTTGGCTCGATTGGCCAACTACATACCCAAACACAACAGCAATAATGAAGAGTTTCACGCTTGGGTGAGCTCTGCTGAGAAGATATTTATAGAGGAACTTACTAAAATATAAGTCGCTATGGGATCAATCTACAATCGAGAGATAAGCTGGCTGGAGTTCAACGAGCGAGTATTACAAGAGGCTCAAGATGAGAGTGTACCTCTCTTGCAGCGTCTACGATTTTTGGGAATATTCTCCAACAACCAAGATGAGTTCATCAAGGTGAGGATAGGTAATTTGATGCGCTACAGCGCCATGCGTCTTCGTGAGCAGCCCACAATGAGTGGCGGCTATCGCCCCGAGGAGCTGCTCTCGCTGCTCAACGAGAAGATGAGCACCTCGCAAGATAAATTCCGAAAGACATACCGCAAAATAATTGAGGAGGCCGAGGGTGAGGGGATCTACGTAATCAACCAAGATCAACTCTCCGAGGAGCAGGCCGAGTTCTGTCGAGAGTACTTCTTCTCGGTACTCTCGTTGCGCTTGGGCCCTGTGATCATGCGCAAGAGCAGCAAGCTCCCATTTTTACCCGATGGCAAGATATATTTGGCCGTCAAGATGAGCAGCAAGCATACCACACGCTATGCCGTAATCGAGATCCCCGTGAGCGACGCCTCACCTCGATTTGTGGTTCTACCATCGGTTGAGGGTCGTACCGACATCATCTTTGTGGATGATATCATTCGCCTCTTTTTGGACGATATCTTCTTTATGTTTAGCTACGACACTATTTCGGCTCACACCTTCAAGGTGATCCGTGACGCCAAGTTGGCTCTCGACGACGATGTCTCGAAGAGCATCGCCGAGAAGATGTTTAAGGGTCTATCACGCCGTGAGCGAGGTCGTGTCGTGCGACTCATCTACGACAAGGAGATGCCACTCGATCTGCGAGACACCATAATCCGCAAGTTTGGACTCAACTCATCGGCTCAAGTCGAGGCTGGTGGTCGCTACCACCTTATGCGAGACTTGATGAAGTTCCCAAAGGTGCGCCCCACACTCGAGAGCCGCAGTCCACGACCCTTGATCCATCCCGATATAGATCCAAGCGATAGCATCCTCAAGGTAATCAAGCGCAAAGATATACTACTGAGCTATCCCTATCACACCTTCAACCACTTTATCGATCTGCTACGTGAGGCGGCAATCGACCCAATGGTTCACTCAATATATATAACGTTATACCGCACAGCCTCACGCTCCAAAGTGATTAGTGCACTGCTCAACGCTGCGGCCAATGGCAAGCAGGTGACAGCCTTAGTGGAGCTCAAAGCTCGATTCGACGAGGAGCAGAATATCGACAATACCGATATCTTGCAGCGTGGTGGAGTGAAGGTGATCACAAGTCAGGAGATGCTCAAGGTACATAGTAAGTTGGTACTCATCGAGCGTCGTGAGGGCAACACTATGCGTGGATATGCCTACGTTGGCACAGGTAACTTTAATGAGAATACAAGTAGCATATATAGCGACTTCGGATTGTTGACGGCAAACGAGAATATCGCTGCCGATGCGCTCAAGGTATTTGACTTCTTGGAGAATACCCACAAACACCCTCTATGTAAATATCTTATCGTCTCGCCATACTACATGCGTGACAAGATCGAAGAGATATTGAAGCGAGAGATAGATCAGGCCGAGAGTGGCAAGAAGGCATATTTCTACGGTAAATTCAACTCGCTCACCGATATCGAGATGATCAAGCTCCTCTACAAAGCTTCACGCAAAGGGGTGAAGATAAAGCTCTTGATACGTGGTGCCTGCTGCCTCGAGGCGGGGGTAAAGGGGCAAAGCGAAAATATCGAGGTGCGTAGCATCGTCGACAAATACCTCGAGCACGCACGTATGATAATCTGCCACAATGGAGGTAAGCCTCAAAGCTATATCCTCAGTGCCGATCTGATGACCCGCAACCTCAATCGACGGGTGGAGGTGGGAGTACCGATACTCTCCAAGGATATTCACGCCACCTTAGTCGACTACTTCAAAATAGAGTGGCACGATAATGTGAAATCCCGAGAGGTGGCTCCCCCCTACCTCAACGACTACATCTCAAACAAGAGGGAGCCCCTCAGAAGCCAAGATGAACTATACTCATTTTTTGAAAATATGAACCCATGAAAGAGACTTTAGCTGCAATTGATATAGGATCCAACGCCATAAGGTTGGTTATAAATTATGTCGACAATAGCGATAAGGTTGCCTTCAAAAAGGCAGCCTTCTTGCGTGTTCCCATCCGTTTGGGTGAGGATGTTTTTACGAAGGGGGAGATTGGTGCCAACAAGCGCCAACGTCTTTGCGAGGCGATGGAGGCCTTTAGCCACGTGATGCGCACCTACAAAGTCTCTAAATTTAGAGCCTGTGCCACCAGCGCTATGCGAGAAGCCTCCAACGGTGCCGAGGTAGTAGATTACATCGCCAAGGTGAGCGGAATCTCGATCGAGATAATCTCGGGGCAGGAGGAGGCCAAGACGATATTCGAGGCTGGCGACGTGGCTGGACTTATGGATCGTCGTGAGAGCTATCTCTATGTCGATGTGGGTGGCGGCAGCACCGAGGTGACTATCTATAGCAACAACAAACGTGCTACCTCCGAATCTTTTAGATTGGGTACGGTACGTACGATCAGCGATGCGGTCGACAAAAATGAGCACAAACGATTCAAAAGATGGTTGGAGGAGGTGGCATTACCCTACCACCCAGTAGCGATTATCGGTTCGGGTGGCAACATCAACAAGGTGCACAAACTCCTCTCAAAGAAGGATAGAGAGTCTATCCGCTACATCGAACTCAAGCTGCTCTACAACCAGATCAACGAGATGAGCTACGAGGAGCGATTGCGCAATATGGGGCTCAACACCTACCGTGCCGATGTAATCACCCCAGCGATGAAGATATTCTTGACGGTGGCCAAGGCGTGCAAGATCGATGAGATTGTGGTACCCAAGGTGGGTCTTGCCGATGGTATCATCCACCACCTATACATCAAGGAGCTTGCAAAAAAATAGAAGATAAAACCATGAAACAGATACTCCTACTACTCACAGTACTCTCGATGGCCACCCTCTCGATGGCACAAACAACTGTCATGAGCTACAACATACGCCTCAACACCAATAGCGATGGTCAATATCGCTGGGACGAGCGCAAAGATCGAATGATCACAAAGCTGGAGATAGATGGGGCCGACATCATCGGATTCCAGGAGGCGCTCTCATCGCAAGTGCGCTACTTGAGCTCTCACCTCAAAGATTACGACTGGGTTGGAGTGGGTCGAGACAATGGCAAACGAGGCGGAGAGTACACCCCCATCTTCTACAAAAAGGATCGCTTCATCCTCTCTTCGTGGGGTACCTACTGGCTCTCCGAAACCCCTTCGGTGCCCTCATTGGGGTGGGATGCTGCGTGTCACAGAACCGCCACATGGGCTCTATTGGAGAGTCGCACCGATGGTCAGCCACTCCTATTTATCAACACCCACTTCGACCATGTGGGGGTGGAGGCACGTGTAAACAGCTCCAAAGCTATTGCCGAACTTGCCGACTCTCTCTGTGAGGAGTTTGGCGTGAGTCGAGTTCTCTTGGTGGGTGACTTCAACGTTCCTGTTTACAATAGCTCACTGAGCCCAATTCTCGAGTCGTTTGACTATGCGCTACTCTCGAGCAGCTCATATTGGGTGGCAGCGGCCGAGCCATCATACATTGGATTTCCTCACCACAATACCAAAGCAATGGCAATCGACCACATATTTACTCGAGGCCTCAAGGCTCAAACATATGTAGTCGATAGCCACAACTATGGTTTAGGATCTCTCTCCGACCACCTCTCGGTGAAATCTACCGTGGTGGAGAGGTAGACCTACCACCGTCGTGAGCCGAAATTCGAAGTACTGTGCGGCACTCCCGAAGAGCCTCTTCCAAGATATAATTCTCTTCCAATGAGGGTTCTCTTTGGTACAAGATCACGGCAGAGGAGCGAACGATAACATACTCTTCTATAGATGAGGGAATCCCTCTCACGCACTCATAAGCGGCATAAAGTATGTCGTCTGCCTTGTTGCATATGTAGCTATTCTGCTCGACAAGAGATTGAGCAAATAGCTCATTGCGATAATACTCAAATACCACCACTAATTTAATTTGTGGATTATTCATCTTTAGTCGCACAACCAACTCAGCAACTGTACGCCCCACACTCTGTTCGATGGGACATATAAATGTATCAAACCCCTCAGCTAACATATAGGTTAGCGCTTTTCGAACTCTCTCTCGAAGTGATAATGGGGTTGGTCGCTTCACCTTCGAGGATAATACTGTTGCTGTTTTGCTCTTGTCTTGGGTCATCAGATACTCTTTTTTTGGGTAATAAACACTTCGAGTAGCGACAAATATGGCATGAAACTCGAATGTTTCACACTCAGGTACGACCAAGCACCCACGACGCAAACAGACGAGTCCATGCCATAGGTGTATACAGCAAAGACTTCGTCTATCTATTCTGCGTCAATTTTTTGGTCGTTTTGAGTGTGCGAATAAATAGCTAAATCTTATTTTATCTTATTTCTATATCTCTCTTATTTTTATTAAAACTATGTTATTATCTCTATACCATTCAATATGTTATCTATACGACTCGGCATAGATTGCCACACACTCCTCTTGAGTAAGGTCGCAGCGATCTGCCATAAAGAGTCCACCCATCGTGGAGCGTGCATTGCGTGCAAGAGTCTCAAATTCGGCTGGCTCAACGCCCCACTCCGAGAGTGCAATTTGATCTACGCCACACGCCCTTTGGAGCTCCTCGAGTGCCTCGATAAAGTCAGTAGGTTTATCGCACTTCTCGCCTCGCATAGCCGAAGCCATCGCCACAAGGCGCTCGGGGCAGACCTCAATAAAGCGCTTGAAGTAGGCAACCGAAAGGGCGATAAGACCCGCACCGTGAGGCAACTCAGGGTGATAGGCGCTTAGTGCGTGCTCCAACGAGTGCTCCGAGGTGCAGCTCGAGGTCGACTCCACCATCCCTGCCAAGGTGTTGGCCAAGGCTACATCGGCACGAGCCTCAACATTGGAGCCATCGGCCACAGCCGTAGGCAACGACTTGAATATCAGCTCAATGCTCTTGAGCGAGTAGAGCTCACTGATGGGAGTTGCGCACGAGGCGATATACCCCTCGGCAGAGTGGAAGAAGGCATCGAAGCCTTGGTATGCGGTGAGCTTCGATGGCACCGAGAGCATCATCTCGGGATCGACAATACTTATCACGGGGAAGGTTGCCTCGATTCCATATCCCACCTTCTCGCAGTTGTGGGTGATCACCGTCCATGGGTCAATCTCGGTACCTGTACCAGCCGTGGTGGTGATCGCTACCACAGGCAGAGCGCCACCTATTGGAGCCTTACCTAAGCCTGAGCCACCGCCCACATAGTCCCAATAGTCGCCCTCGTTGCATGCCATTATGGCGATTGATTTAGCCGAGTCGATTGACGAGCCGCCGCCCAATCCAACGATAAAGTCGCAACCCTCTCGGCGACAGAGAGCCGAGGCCTCCATCACATGGTCCTTGATGGGGTTGGGCAGAATCTTATCAAATAGAACCGTCTCGACACCACGCCCATTGAGCAGCGAGGTCACCTTGTCGAGGTATCCAAACCTACGCATTGAGGTGCCTGCCGAGATTACGATTAGAGCTTTGCGGCCAGGGAGCTCCACTCGGCCGAGTTGATTGACCTCACCCGAGCCAAAGTAGAGGCGAGTGGGTATAAATTGTTTAAATGGTCTCATTTTTATCTATTGTGTTTAATAAAATATTCCTTTAGGTGCAAATATTGGGATACCGAAGCCAAAAGTAAAGTAGAGGTTATCCCAATTGTCAAAATCATACTTGGTAAGCGATAGGCTTATAGCCCCCAAAGTGGTGTTGTAGACCAGCGTTGTCTCACCAATGTAGTGGTAGGGCTTATTACTGAGTAGCAGGTCGTCGACGCCCTCAATTTTGTAGGTGTTGCGATACATGCCGTAGGCTCCCAAGCGAAAGAGCATATTGGGCATAAGGTTGAATATCGGCACCACACCCACGCCCACATAGGCATCGGAGGAGTAGTCGGGCATAAAAATCATTTGAGAGTGCACCACGGGTTGATACGAAGGCATCATAAGCATCGTCGCCGTGGGGTTTCCAAATTGGTGGAGATTGGTATATACAGCATCGACACTTAGCCCCAACGAGAACCACGTATCGCTCGGTGGTGTGAAATACTTCTCATATTTGAGGCGTGCACCCAACCACCGTTGAGAGTACTCGTCGGATGCAACCGAGCTGCCATAGACAGTTTTATAATTGCGCTCAGAACCATTTACCGCTACTGCCGAAAGCTCCAATTTAGAGCCACTTTGAGGATAGGCCAAACGATCCAAAGTACTGCGTTGGTACTCCAATTTGGAGGCTAAGTAGCGCAATCGAGTACGGTCATAGTATTGATTCTCGCTCAGCTCGCCCGATATATTCTCATCGGTTGGGGTATCGTAGTAGTAGTTACTCAAACCGCCATTGAGTCGTAGTGTGAGCAGGCTACGACGAGAGATGGGGATTCCTGCCGCCACCGAAAGGTGGTTATCACGAGTCTTAACACTCTCACTATTGGTCACCGAGGTGAGGTTACCGAGGTTGGTATATTGGAGGTTGAGCGACGAGAATGAGTAGTAGTAATCGAAAAATAGTGGCGTCTTGATATAGAAGTCGGTGCGACCTCCAATCATAGCACTTGTGGCCAAGGTTCCCAAGTAGAGATCGGCGTAGTAGGATTGAGCCACACGCTTCACCTCTTGGTAGTTGAGCGAGAGGAAGAGTTGGTTGAAGGCGGTCGACGAGAGGTGGCCACCCATCGTCAATTTGAGTTGCGGCTTGGTATCGAGATTGATAAAGAACTTATAGCGCTCCGAGATCTCGTTGTACTTTATGGTGGGATACTCGGTCGAGAAGTCGCCACTCGATAATATTTGATAGAGATTCTCTTGCAACTCCTCGAATGGCATCTCACGCTGGAGAATGTTGCGACGACGCTTCGAAGTGTGGAGGAAATCTCGCACGTAGAGGTTCTGTTCGGTAGTGAGTCCATTGACCTCATACTCCTCGAAGATCAGAGGTTTAACCCCCTCGAGGTAGTCGGCACGACGAGCATCGTAGTACTCTGCGGCACGACGCTCCTTGATTCGCCCCTTGATCTCATCTATCTGTGCCATTGTATCATCATAGCCCATATCAATCACCGCTCCACCATTAGCAAAGTCGAGCATTCCCACAGGGACATCTCGTTGCATGGTGATATTGCCCTCGGGCAGCGAGTAGTCACTCTTCTGTGTTGAGATGGCAAAGACCTGATCTATTAGCGAGCTCGACGGAGTGAGCATAGTGTTGCCGCCCGTACAGATAGAACCTATTAAAATGTCGGGCGAGTGTCGCTCGAGCAGAGGGCGCCACGGAAAGTTATCGTAGATGCCACCATCGAAGAGCACCATCGAGTCACGCTTGATGGGGTTGAATGCCACTGGGATCGCCATCGAGGCACGAATTGATTCACCCAAGTCACCTTTGGTGAGCACTACCGCTTGATGATTACGCATATCACTGGCCACACACAAGAAGGGGATCATAAGGTTGTCGAAATCCCCCTTAGCACTCTCGGAGGCTGCCGCAAAGAGACGGCTCAAAGTCAGATCGACGTGGGTCGACGAGATGAGGCTATTGGGTAAGTAGAGCGATGGTCGAAAGTGGGGGCTCTGCACATCTACCATATCGGTGTTGATACTATTTTTTGTAACCTCCTCTTCGACAGGGACAAAGCTCTTAGTATCGAGGCGCAAACTAAATAGCGATGGGATGTTGCGATATTGGCGATAGTAGGCGCCATAGCTACTGTCGATACGCCCCGAGAGCCAACCTTCGATCTCACCCGAGGTGACTATCTCACGCATCTGGGCGGGAGAGTATCCTGCGGCATAGAGGCCTGCAACGATGGAGCCCATCGATGTGCCAGCGACATAATCGATAGGAATACCACTCTCCTCGAGTGCCTCGAGCACTCCGATATGGTAAAGACCCTTAGCACCACCACCACTTAAGACCACTCCTACACTTTGAGCAGAGGCGTTTATTGATGACGATAGTAAAAACAGAGTAAGAAAAAATGTCAAACATCTCAACATATCGCAACTTTTTTATAACTTTGCATTGGTAAAATATGATTAACTCATTATTCACGCTTGAAAAGTAGTGAAAAAATAGACAATAACCAAAGTTATGATCGAAAAAATAGACAATCTTCTAAAGCAATTAGAGGATTTCAAACCAAAGACAGCCGCCGAAGTTGAAGATATGCGCATCAAGGTGCTTGGCAAAAAGGGCGAATTAAACGCTCTAATGGATGAGTTCAAGAGAATTGCACCCGAACTAAAGCGTGAGTTGGGGCAGCGTCTCAATGCTCTCAAAAATATTGCCACAGAGAAGATCAACACAGCACGTGAGGCTATCGAGGGTAGCGGCAACGACTCGTCGGTGACATCAATCGAGGATATGAGCCGCCCAGGTAGCGCCGAGTCGCTTGGCTCTCGCCACCCCATCTCATTGGTGCGTAACCGCATCGTCGAGACATTTGCTCGATTGGGTTACACGGTGGCCGATGGTCCCGAGATCGAGGATGATTGGCACGTATTCTCGGCGCTCAACTTTCCGCCCGAGCACCCTGCACGTGATATGCAAGATACATTCTTCATTCAGCAGAATCCCGATATCCTTCTTCGCACCCACACCTCGTCGATCCAGGTGAGAGTGATGGAGCAGCAGAAACCACCTATTCGTGTAATCTGCCCAGGACGAGTATTCCGCAACGAGGCGATCTCATACCGTGCACACTGCATCTTCCACCAGATCGAGGGTCTCTACATCGACGAGGGGGTTTCGTTTGCCGACATGAAGCAGTCGATCCTCTACTTCGCTAAGGAGATATTTGGCGAGAGCGCTACGATCCGCATGCGTCCATCCTACTTCCCATTCACCGAACCTTCGGCCGAGGTCGACGTTTCGTGTGTGTTGTGTGGCGGCAAGGGTTGCAACGTCTGCAAGGGCAGCGGCTGGTTGGAGATTATGGGTTGTGGCATGGTAGACCCCAATGTATTGGAGTCCAACGGCATAGACTCAACTAAATATAGCGGTTTCGCTTTTGGTATGGGAGTTGAACGTATCGCCATGTTGCTCTATGGAGTGCGTGACCTACGTCTCTACTTCGAGAACGACGTCCGCTTCCTTGGTCAATTCGACAAGGCACTTTAGGAGGCCTCACCCAATAAGTTGGGATGAGACTACGTTGTAACTAAAAAAAAATAGAATGAGACGACTCTCAGCAATATTATCACTTATGATGCTCTTCTTAGTGGGTTTTTTACCCTCTAAGGGGGCATCTTACGTTTCTGGGGTGAAGGAGAGCGAGCAGGACTCCCTGCCACTTCGGCGTGGCGTGGAGCTCACCACCGATGGCCAAAAGCGTGTTCAAATCTACAACGATTGGCAGGGTGCCGATAGTCTCTATCGACTCTCGATTGCCGAGGATTCCACCTATGCACCAGCATATTACCTACTCTCGCAGCTACTCGCCTCACGTCGTTCCTCGAGAGATTCGGTGCTCCACTACGCCCAAAAGGCCTATCTTTTGGACTCGCTCAACAAGTGGTATAGCGACTCCTATGCCCAGATATTGGCCATCAATGGCAACTACTCGAGAGCAATCGAGCTCTATCGAGAAGCAATCGAGCGAGAGCCACAAAATCTAAATCCCTATATAGTGGTAGCGATGCTCTACAACCAGACATCGGAGCCCTACAAAGCGCTCTCGGTGCTCGACTCGGCCGAGATGCGGACAGGAAAAAGCAGCAACCTAAGCTCCATGCGTCGTGAGTTGCTGCTCGCCACCGATCAGCGTGACAAAGCGATAGAGGAGGCTCGTGAGCTCACCATAATAGAGCCCCACGTAGCCGAAAATAGGATGGTCTTGGCGCAACTCTACCTCACCACTCAGCAAGATTCGTTGGCTATGGTGGAGTTCGAGAGGGCACTTGCCATAGATCCAACCTCACCTGCGATATTGGGAACTTTAGCTCAATACTATGCCGAGAAGGAGAATTTTGTCTCCTACTTCTCGATCATGCAACGAATATTTGCACTCGAAAACGAAAGCCTTGAGAGCAAAATAGCAACATTCACACGACTCACATCGGACAGAACTTTTTATGGTCGCAATCTATTTTTCATCAATGAGTTAGCTACTCAACTCTACTCACTATACCCCACCGAGAAGAGAGTGATAGATCTCTACGCCAACCACCTTATCGCCTCGGGCGAGTTGGACAAGGCGCTCGATCTCTACAAAAAACATACGGCCGACACCCCACCTCAATACGACTACTACGCAACGATAATCGACATCGAGAGCTACAAGCAGCGAATAGATTCAGTGGAGCTCTACGCCACACGTGCCATCGAGCTCTTTCCCGAACAACACAAAGTACGCCTCTCGATGGCCAACCTCTACGCCTACACCAAGCGCTTCGATGAGGCGATAGCGAGCTACAAAGAGGTGCTAAATATGGTACCCACCGACTCCCTCAGAGGCTCTATTTGGGGCTCCATTGGTGACATATACCACCAAAAGAGTCTCCTCGAAAACCCAAATAGCTCGAAGGCAAAGCGCCAAATGAAACGAGCCTACAGCGCCTACGACAAGGCGCTCGAGATATACCCCAACAATGCATTAGTGCTCAACAACTACGCCTACTTCCTCTCGCTCGAGCAGCGTGATTTGGGGCGTGCATTGGATATGGCAGGGCGTGCCATCGCCTTGGTGGAGGGTAACTCCACCTACTTAGATACATACGCCTGGGTACTCTACGAGTTGGGGCGCTACGACGAGGCCAAAAAGATAATGCGCCAAGTGATTGCTCTCGACACCACGCAGAGTGCCGAGATCCAGTTTCACTATGGTGAGATATTAGCCGCCCTCGAGGAGAATTTCATGGCCGAAGTATACTACGATAAAGCTCTCAAGTTGGGTTACGATGCCACAATAATCGAAGAGCGAAAACAGCGGCTCAAATAGAGAATAGAAGATTAATGAATAGACCCTTAGCCATACTACTAACCCTTACCACACTACTCTTAGCCCTCAATCTATCGGCTCAGAGTAGCCATGTGGATACCCAAAAGAGGGTTATAGAGGCTCTCAAAAGAGAGATTGCCGAGGGCGAAAAGAGCATCTCGACACTCCGCAAGAGCCGCAGCACAACCGAGAGCAAGGTGCAAAAGTTGGCCACACAGGTGGAGCAACGCAATAGACTCTTGGAGGCTCAAAGGGTGCAGGTAGATCTCCTTGAGAAGGAGATAGTGATGGTGGACAGTTGTAGCATATCGCTCACAGAGAAGCTCACGGATGAGCAAGAGGCCTATGCTCAAATGGTGCGTGAGGCCTACCGCAACTATCACCACAACAACTTCTTAACCTACATCTTCTCTTCGAAAGATTTCAGCGATGTCGCTCGTCGCATAACCAATATTCGGCGAGTGGCTCAGCTACGTGAACAACGCATAGCCTCGATCGACTCACTCTCACTACAGGTAGACTCCACTCGAGCGATACTCCTCGATCGCAAAGCCTCGCTCGACTCCACAATCAATGATATATCGCAACAACGATCTCGACTACAACAAGATATATACTCGGCACGTGAAAGCATCAAAACGATGACGGCAAAAGAGAAGAGAACCCTACAAGAGAACAACCTACAACAACAGAAGCTCTCGACAGCTCTCGAAGAGCTGCGACGCCTCTCAAAGGGAAACTCCGAGGGTAGCAGTTTCAGCTCCTCGACATCGAACCTCACTTTACCAGTCTCGGGAGGTCGTGTGAAACGCTATATGGACAATATGGCCGAGGTTGTGGGTAGTGCAGGGGCCTCCGTAGTGGCGATATATGAGGGTAAAGTGGTCGACGTCAAGCAGAATAGGATCACAGGAAAGTATGATATATATGTGGCTCATGGAGAGTATATCACCTCCTATGCTGGTTTGCGCAGCGTCTGCGTGGCCAAAAATAGCTCTGTAAAGAAGAATCAAACAATAGGAGAGGTTGGCGCTTCGGTCGATATAATCTCTCTCGAGAGTGAATACAAAATAATATTTGGAATCTACCCACCATCACCATCGCAAAAGATGAAGGCTTCGGATTGCTTCAAAAAATAGTTAATGATATGATAAGATACAATTTTGATAGCTGTAGCTATCGCTTTACAGAGCGTCGTAAGATCAGCAGATGGCTCAAGGAATCAGCTAAGGCAGAGGGATTTGACTTAGGTGAGATCAACGTAATATTCTGCTCCGCCGAGCGACTACTCCAGATCAATCGTGAGTTCCTCCAACATGACTACTTCACCGATATCATCACATTCGACTACAGCGATTTGGTGGATGCCAAGATGATCTCGGGGGAGCTCTTCATCGACATCGAGACTGTGGCCGACAACGCCTCGCTCTATGGTGCCACACCCCTCGAGGAGATGCACCGAGTATTGGTACACGGGGTGATGCACCTCTGCGGCCAGGGTGACAAAAGCGAGGAGGATGCCGCTGCGATGCGCTCCAAGGAGAATCTCTACCTATCACGACTCCACCAAATGGAGTAAAAAAGAACCAAACCAAACCAAATAAAAAATTATGAATCTTAACACCAAAGTAACCTACTTAATTGGTGCAAATGCATTGGCCTTTGCTCCATTTATGGGAGCTCATGCCGAGAGCACCAACAGATCGGAACGCCCCAACATCATCATCTTCTTGGCCGACGACATGGGCTATGCCGACGCTGGATTTACTGGCGCCACCGACATCAAAACACCTAACCTCGACGCCTTAGCTGCCTCGGGAGTGGTATTCACCCAGGGCTATGCCACACACCCCTTCTCGGGACCAAGCCGTGCAGGAATCTTATCGGGTCGCCACCAACAACGCTTCGGATTTGAAGAGAATCCAGCCTATGACCCAGCAAACTACGAACTCGGAATTAGTGTCGACGAGACCCTTTTCCCTGCTCGACTACAGGAGGTTGGCTACACCACAGGCGGTGTGGGCAAGTGGCACCTCGGTGCTGCGCTCCCATTCCACCCCAACAACCGTGGATTTGACTACTTCTATGGATTCCTCGGTGGTGGCCACGACTACTTCAAGATCGACTTAAGCATCCCTGTGGGTGAGGCCTACTATCAACCTCTAATCGAGAACAACAAACCTGCAACATTCGATGGATATATCACCGACGCCCTAAGCGAGAAGGCTGCCGAGTTTATCGACAACAATGCCGACGACCCCTTCTTCCTATATGTGGCATACAACGCCCCTCACGCCCCTCTTCAAGCACCCGAGGAAGATATAGCGAGATACTCTCATATCGAGGATAATAAGCGTCGAGTATATGCAGCAATGGTCGACGTGATGGATCGTGGCATCGGAACAGTGGTCGAGAGCCTCAAGCGCAATGGCCTCTACGAGAATACCATAATCTTCTTCATGAGCGACAATGGAGGCCCTCAAGGTCAAGGTTATAGCGCCCACAATGGATCCGACAATGGCGACTTCAGAGGTGGCAAAGGTCAATACTACGAGGGAGGTATCCACATCCCATTTATGGCGTGCTGGCCCTCGAAGATCAAGGGTGGTGTGACATACGACAACCCCGTAATCACCATCGACGTATCTCGCACTGCTGTAGAGCTCGCTGGCGCAGATGCAACATCGGGTAACGCAATGGAGGGAGTCAACCTCATCCCATTTATCTCGGGCGAGGAGAGTGGAGCTCCACACGAGACACTATGTTGGCGTGGTGCCAATGGTGCTAAATGGGCTGTGCTATCTTCAGATAGAGTGAAATATGTACAATCGAAGCCACAAGATACTCCTCAACTATACAACCTCACAGAGGATGTCTCGGAGGCTAACGACATAGTGGAGAGCAACTCCGAACTCGCAGCAGAGCTCAAAGAGCGCTGGAATGAATGGAATCAAAATAACGTCGAAAGCGAGATCCTACTCTACACCGAATACCACGAACTACTCCAAGAGTTCCATAAAGGAGCTACAATGTCTAAGGTGCACTCTAAAAGGTAGTGTCTGCTGCATCCACTCTCTTTTTCTTAAGAGGTGTTACAACACGGTGCGGCAGTAGCAGAGCTTTACTTTATATCTATCTCTTGCCACTGACCGCTCTTCGTTTGCGCCCTGCCTCTACCTTGGCTGACACTCTTGAGTGAGATGTAGTCGCTGCAATTGACCACTACTCGAGCTCTCGAATCGATATAGTGCCACCACGAGGATATCCTCACCGCAGCCAGAGATTCACTAAAGTCGAGTGCAAAATCGAAAAGCGGTGGGATCACCTCTCGTCCAAATTGGTTGAGATAGCCCCAGAGTCCATCACGACAGAAGATGGTGGTGGGTGTCGCCGATAGGTGTGCGCCCTCAACTTTGTAGCGAAGAAGGCGGGGGAGTGTAGGTAAGGTGACCTCCTGAGAGCGAAGCAGTTTGGCGATATTGTACGAAATGGGCTCTCCTCGTTTAGCGAGGAGTTGTAGCGCTTCGGTGTAGATTGCCGATCGTTCTTGCATGATTTCGAGGGGCTCGAGGAGTAATCCATCGAGCCCTTGTTGATAATCATAGAGTTGAGGCTCAATGGCAAGAAGCGAGAGTGATGTCGAGATTAGCGCAAGCGAATAATCGTCGATCGAGCGGTCGAAGTGGCTCACACTACGTAGAGGATGTTGATAGGCTGCCGTACCCAACTCGTGACTCTCCAGCCCCTCGAATTGAGGTATATAGTTAGCATCGTGGTCGATTAGGTGGAGCTCCCCCTCATTATCGACAATGATATTTTCGCAGGTGATATCGCCATGAGCCCACTCCTGCGAGAGTAGATCGAGAGCCAAAGCATCGAAGCGCTTCGAGAGCGACAAGAGTTCATCCCTTGCGCAGTTTGTAGCGTGCTGCTCGATACATTGAGTAAGGGTGGCACCCTCTATCCATGGTTCAAGTAGAATATCTATCCACTCACCCCTCTCCCCCTCGTGAGGAACATAGAGTTCGTCGACAAGGAGCTTTGAACCATATATGAGAGTGCGACGAGAGCTCTTCGAGGTGTAGCACTTTAGCCTATACCGCCTCTGATGATACCAAAACGAGAAGAGGATAGCGCTATTTCCGACACTATAGATCACCTCCCCACTACTATCACAAAGCAACTCCACCTCTCCGAGAGTTCGAAGAGGGACTCTTCCATTGATTATAGAGCGTAGTATCTGAATTATTGAGCAGGCCACCTAAATAAAAGCTGTTACTACTGAGGTTCAATACTCTGCAAAACCTGCTCATTGGGTGTGATCACCCCCAACTTTTTGATATGCTCTTCGAGAGTGGTTGTGATTAGAGTCTCGGTGATGCCTCCTTTACTATAGTTGAGCGACGAGTAGGTCTTAAAGATGTAATCACCCATCGCCACCACGTAGCGCTTCTCGGGATCGAGCTCGGGGAAGATGACATCGACGGCGTCGCCATCGGCACCCGTTAGAACCACATATGGGGTCGTTGCGATGATGTCGATATAGTGCGACTCACCCACATTGAGCTTATCATTAAATTTAGCCATAATGAGACTCTTGAGCTCATCACAACTCATTGTCGCTGTAGCGATGTAGGAGTTGAATGGCTCGGCATTGAGGACCGTTGCCATGCTGATCTCACCCTCGGGAATAGTGTCGATGCGCACACCACCTGCGTGATAGATTCCAACATCGGCCGCAACACGCTTGCGTATAGTCTCAGCGAAGAGGTTGCGCACACCACTCTCCATAAATGTTTGCGAGGCGCTACCGATTGGTGCATTGAGCGTAGGATTATGGTAATAATTGTCGACAATCTGCGCAATGGCAGCATCGGGCGCATAGTCCGCCAAGGGCACATTGCAGTGAGAGAGTTTTATCTCGCCACGCTTGGTAATTGTAACCGTTGTGGCACCAATATTTTTGAGTCGGCTACCTGTTTGTGAGATCAATTTGCCTCCAATGGTCTCTATTGCTGTGTCGTGGCTATGGGCGCTGATGATGTGGTCGTAACCCTCCGAAAGGGGGCTTTGAGCAAACTCCACATCACGCTCCAATCCGCAGTGGCTAACCAATACAAGCATGTCGCACTCCTCGGCCAGGTAACTATATTGAGCCGCCGTAGTGTGAGGATCGCTAAAGGTGAGCCCCTCATAACTCTCATCTTTACCCGAGGGGTGCCCATTAGCCTCGTAGTTACCCACAACACCCACGAAGGCGATTTTTTTGCCCTCGACCTCTACGATGTAGTGAGGTGCAGGTTGCGGAAATGTGGTGGTGTCGCTGAGGATGTTGGCCCCAATAATTGGGAACTGAGCTTGACGATTAGAGGTAGCAAGGTAGGCTTGCCCCTTATCGAATTCGTGGTTGCCATATATCGTAACGTCGTAGTCGAGATGATTCATAAGCTCGTAGATGGGTGTGTAGTGCTCCACCAAGTCTACATAGGCGTTGCCTGTCCAGCGGTCACCAGCGTCGACCAAGATCACATCGACCGTGTCACGACATAGCTCGATGGCGGTAGCCAACGCAGGAAACTTGTCGATTTGGGCATGCATATCGTTGGTCGATAGGATCACAAATGTTTTATCTCGAGAGCCAAAGTGGCAACTTTGAGAGAGAAATACAAATGCGAATAGTGCTAAAAGTAGTCCGAGTTTAAAAAGTAGTCCGAGTTTAATTAATCTGTACATAACTTTATATTTTAATCTATTTGTGGCAAAGATACGATAATTAATTGAAAAAAAAGTTGGTGATTCTTAGATATAATCATCAAAAAATATATACCTTTACATAGATAAAGCGTTATAAGAATATGGTTAACAAAATTACAGTTATATGCGGCAATAGCTCGAGGAGCTATCAGGTTGATGCAGGGAGCACTATAGGCGAAGTGGCCTCGATAATAGGCATCAAAAATCAATACCCTGTTATCGCTGGATATGTCAACAATCGACTCCGAGAGCTCAACACACGACTCTTCGAGAGCGCCACCGTAAAGTTTGTTGATCGCAGCTCCTTTAGTGGGGCTCGAGTCTATGAGCGCACCCTATCCTTTATTATGCAGAAGGCCGTCGAGGATCTCTTCCCCGAGTGCCACCTAAGAATACGCCACTCGTTGGGTCACAACAGCTTCTACTGCGAGGTGGACGGCATGGAGCATCTCACCACAGCCACGATCGAGGCTATCGAGAGCCGCATGCGTGAGATCATAGCTCTCGACCTGCCTATCATCCGCTCCAAGCGCCCCACCGACGAGGTGCGCCAAATATATCTCGAAAGGGGCTACAACGACAAGGTGGAGCTGCTCGATACTCGACCACGCCTCTATAGCGTACTCTACCAAATTGGTAAGACCTATGGCTACTTCTATGGTTCGCTGGCCCCCTCGAGTGGCTACATCGACCTATTCGATATTAGCCCCTACTACAAAGGTGTACTATTGGTTCTACCTCAGCGCAACAACCCCTCGACAATTAGCTCGGTGATTCGCCAAGAGAAGCTCTTTGACATCTTCCGAGAGTACCAGTCGTGGGTCAATATAATGGGTGTCCCAACAGTGGGAAAGCTCAACGGCAAGGTGTTGGGAGGCGACAGCAGCGAACTCATCAAGATCGCCGAGGCGTTCCACGAGAAGAAGCTCTCGACGGTGGCCGATGCCATCGCTGCCGACGTTAAGACGGGAGGTCGCATGGTGCTGATCTCGGGACCCTCGTCGAGTGGCAAGACCACCACGGCAAAGCGACTTGGTATCCATCTCCAGGTATTGGGACTCAACCCCGTCTTGATCTCGCTCGACGACTACTTTGTCAATAGGAGCGACACCCCAAAAGATGAGAATGGAGAGTACGACTTCGAGGCGTTGGAGGCGATCGACATTGCACAATTCAACGACCACCTCAAACGACTCTTTGCAGGAGAGAGCGTAGCAATACCTCGCTACGACTTTATTAGCGGCACCCGTAAGTGGCACGAGAACCCACTTACGCTCACACCCGAGTCGATACTTATCGTCGAGGGAATCCATGCACTCAACCCCGCATTGACTCCCGTAATTGGCGATGAGCTCAAGTATAAGATCTACGTTTCGTGCATCACCTCGGTGGCGATGGACAACCTCTCACGCATATCGACCTCCGACAACAGGCTCCTACGTCGTCTCACTCGAGACTACACCCAACGAGGCAAGAGCGCCATAGATACACTTTCGGGATGGGGCAGCGTGCGTCGAGGCGAGGAGCGTCACATATTCCCATACCAGGAGGAGGCCGATGTGATTATCAACTCGTCGCTCTTCTACGAGATCTCGGTGATACGCTCCTTTGCCGAACCAATCTTGCACGAGGTGCCCAACACTGTGCCCGAGTATGATCAGGCACGCAGACTACTGCGCTTCCTCGATAACTTTGCACCGATCTGCCCTACGGAGATTCCGCCCACCTCGATTCTGCGTGAATTTATTGGTGGCAGCAGCTTTAAATACTAATACAACTAAAAATAAAAACAGAATTTATGTTTGACAAATTTTCGTCACGACACATTGGTGTCAATCGTAGCGAAGAGATCGAGCAGATGCTCTCGGCAATTGGAGTAGAGTCTCTCGAGAGGTTAATTAGCGAGGTTATACCCTCCAACATCCGACTCAAGCACCCCTTGGCGCTCGATGCTGAAGGGATGAGCGAGTACCAATTTGCAGCCCACATTGGCGCATTGGCCCAAAGCAACCAGCAGTATCGCTCATTTATCGGCATGGGTTACTACCCCTCGGCAGTGCCAGCTGTAGTTAGCCGCAACGTCTTGGAGAATCCTACATGGTACACCTCCTACACCCCCTACCAAGCTGAGATCTCGCAGGGTAGATTGGAGGCTCTTTTGAACTTTCAAACCGCAATCATCTCGCTCACGGGGCTCGAGATAGCCTCCTGTTCGCTTCTCGACGAGGCTACCGCTGCTGCCGAGGCGATGTTGATGCTCTTCGCTCTTCGCTCTCGTGCCGCTGTCAAGGAGGGTCACAACCTCCTCTTTGTCGATGAGAATATATTTCCTCAAACCCTCGATCTACTGCTCACTCGTAGCGAGCCTTATGGAATCGAACTTATCATCGACTCCTTCGAGAGTTACGAATTCTCGGGCAAGGAGTTTGGTGCAATTGTGCAATATCCTGCCGCCAATGGTGCAGTGCACAACTACGCCGCCTTCACCGAGCGTGCCCATGCAGCAGGGGCATTGGTCACAGCTGTGGCCGACCCTCTCTCTCTTGCGCTACTCAAGGCGCCAGGCGAGTGGGGTGCCGACGTTGCTGTTGGTTCAACTCAGCGCTTGGGTCTCCCAATGGGCTTTGGTGGCCCCTCGGCAGGCTATATGGCTACTCGTGAGGCCTACAAACGCAACATTCCAGGCCGCATAATTGGAGTCTCGGTCGACCGCTGCGGCAACAAGGCGCTCCGCATGGCACTCCAGATGCGTGAGCAGCATATCAAGCGTGAACGTGCAACATCCAACATATGTACCGCCTCGGCTCTTATGGCCTCGATGGTGGGCTTCTACTGCGTCTACAACGGCGCCGAGGGGTTGCGTCGTGCTGCCACCACGGCCCACACTGCGGCACTCAGCGTAGCTGCGGCACTCAAGGCCTTGGGCTACAACCTAACCACAGAGTCTATCTTCGACACGATCGAGGTGGAGGCCGAGGTAGCTGTAGTGCAGTCGCTCGCCTTGGAGCGTGAGATAAATCTATTCTACCCTTCGGAGAGTCGTGTGCGCCTCTCGTTCGACGAGGTGACTACACCCGAGGAGATCGAAGAGGTGGTCGAGATATTTACCCTGGCGAAGGGTCGTAAGCCAAAAAAGGTGAAGATGGCAACAGAGGTGTCACTCGACGAGACTCTTCTACGCACCTCGGAGTATCTCACCGAGGAGGTCTTCAACAGCTACCGCTCCGAGAGCGAGATGATGCGCTACATCAAGCGTCTCGAGCTGCGTGACATATCACTTGCCAACTCTATGATTCCACTCGGCTCCTGCACGATGAAGCTCAATGCAGCCTCAATCATGCAGCCCATATCGCTCTCAGGATTCCAGAATATCCACCCATTTGCCCCCGAGGAGCAGGCGAGTGGCTACTTGGCGATGATCGGAGAGATGGAGCGTGATTTGGCAACCATCACTGGCTTTACAGCCTGCTCGCTCCAGCCCAATTCGGGTGCTGCGGGCGAGTATGCAGGGTTGATGGTTATTCGTGCCTACCACCAGAGTCGTGGCCAAGGCTACCGCAATATTGTGCTCATTCCCGACTCAGCGCATGGCACCAACCCAGCATCGGCGGCAATGGCAGGGATGAAGATCGTGGGGGTTAAGTGCGACGCTCAGGGCAACATCGATGTGGAGGATCTCAAAGCTAAGGCAGAGGCTAACTCTTCGGAGCTGAGTTGTTTGATGGTCACCTACCCATCGACCCATGGAGTATTCGAGAGCCGCATACGTGAGATCGTCGACGCTGTGCATGATGCTGGCGGACAGGTATATATGGATGGTGCCAATATGAATGCTCAGGTGGGACTCACCTCGCCAGGCTACATCGGTGCCGACGTATGTCACCTCAATCTCCACAAGACCTTCGCCATGCCACACGGTGGTGGTGGCCCTGGTGTGGGTCCAATATGCTGCGCTGAGCACTTGGCTGAGTTCCTCCCATCGCACTCGGTGGTTCAAACGGGAGGCGAGAGTGGCATCACAGCCGTTTCGTCGTCGCCTTGGGGTTCGGCACTATTGTTGCCAATCACCTACGGCTACATCAAGATGTTGGGCGAGGAGGGATTACGCCGCTCAACCGAGATGGCTATACTCAACGCCAACTACATATCGGCAGTGCTCAAAGATGATTTCAGAACATATTATAGTGGCGAGAGTGGCTTTGTGGGTCACGAATTAATCCTCGACCTGACAAACTTCAAGCGTGACTACGGCTGCGACTGTGGCGATGTAGCTCGTCGCTTGATGGATTATGGATTCCACGCACCTACCCTCTCGTTCCCAGTTCACGAAACGTTGATGATAGAGCCCACCGAGAGTGAGAGCAAGGAGGAGATGGATCGCTTCATCGAGGCCATCCGCTCGATCAAGGCCGAGTGTGAGGCGATTGGAGGCGAGGCGGACAACGTCGTGGTAAATGCTCCCCACACCTCATTTGAGATCTGTGGCGAGTGGAGTCACCCCTACTCTCGTGAGGCGGCAGCATTCCCATTGGAGTGGGTGCGTCGCTCGAAGTTCTTCCCCTACGTCTCGAAGATCGACGGAGGATATGGCGACAGGAACTTATGTTGTCGTTGTCAATAAATTATCGTACCTTTGCAAAAATTTTTCAAATAAAAAATAATAAAGATGAAAGTAGAAATGAACAAGATGGTTGCTGTAAACTATACGCTAACCGTTGACGGAGCAGTAGCTGACCAATCAAAAGAGGGAGCACCATTGGAGTTTATCACAGGCTCAGGCATGATCCTTCCTAAGTTCGAGGAGGCTATCATGGAGAAGGAGGCTGGCGACAAGGTGGCCTTCACAATCGAGGCTGGCGAGGGCTATGGCGAGATCCACCCAGAGGCTATCGTAGATCTTCCACGCTCGATCTTCTGTGACGAGAGCGGCCAAATTGCCGATATGGTAGTTGTTGGCAACGTATTGCCTATGTCTTCGGCTGATGGCCAACAGATGTACGGAATGGTTAAAGAGATCGGTGAGGAGACCGTTAAGATGGACTTCAACCACCCAATGGCTGGCAAGACTCTCAACTTCGAGGTTGAGGTAGTTTCAGTTCGTGACGTAACTCCAGAGGATTTGGCTCCAAAGGGCGGTTGCGGATGTGGCTGCGGCGAAGGTGGCGGATGTAGCGACGGCGATTGCGGTTGCGACGAGGGTTGCTGCAACTAATAAGTAGTAGAGATTTTCCTATTAATAGGACGACAAATTGTGCTTGAGCTCGATTTGTCGTCTTATTTTTTTATTGAACTACATCATCCCCATAAATATAGCTCACAGACCTATTTCATAAGGATTTATTAAAAAAATTATACATCATTTCCCTTCAAACAAAATGCACACCCCGATTTAATGTTGCAAAAAGTTGCATTAATAGATTTTTTAATATATATATGCGATGTCATTTGGTACAAAATAGATGGTAATCAGTTACAAAAAAGTATAAAACTTTTTATTAATTTAAACAAATAAACAGATGAAAAAAATTTTTCTTTTAGCTGCCGCAGTACTATGTATGGCATCAGCTGCATCAGCTCAAACATTCTCTAAGGGTGATCAAAACATCTCTGCAACTGTCGGTCTTGGTGGTGGTTACGGCATTCCAATCGGTGTATCTTACGAGAAGGGTATGTGGGATATAGGTAGCGACAACAACATGGCTATCGGTCTTGGTGGTTTCGTAGGTTTCTCTTCTTATGCCGAAGATTTTGGAACATACAAGTACACCTACTCAAATATCTACCTTGCAGCTGAGGGTAACTTCCACTTCACTGAGTTCAGCAAATGGGATCTTTATGCTGGTCTTCGCCTTGGTTACAACGTAGCAAGCGGAAGCTGGGATGACGACTCTGTATCTGACCTATATTCAGTTTCTACAGGTGGTCTTATCTACACTACTCACATTGGTGCCAACTACTTCCTTAACGACACTTGGGCTATCAACGCTGAGCTTGGTTACGGTATCGCATCTCTTTCTGCTGGTGTAACTTACAAATTCTAAGAGACTCCAACTTTAGAGTTATAAAAAATGAGGATGGCTTTTTTTTGAAAGCCATCCTCATTTTTTTCGCTACGACCTAATCGTCGAGACCTCCATCCCGTGCAAACTCATCTATAGAGCGCAGGAAGTGCGCTATGGTCTGCTCCATCGTGCGATATGATTTTCCTCCTGCGGCATTCTTGTGTCCACCACCATCGAAATATTTACGAGCAAAAAGGTTAACATCAATATGAGGACGTGAACGGAACGAGATACGTATAAATTTGCGGTGCTCGATAAATATCACCGAGAATTTCATCTTCTGTATTGATAACGGATAGTTCACAAAACCCTCACTATCGCCCTGCTGGAAGTTGAAACGGCGCATCTCACGCTCAGTGAGAGCCATGTAGGCCACTGTGCCACCCTTAATTATCGACATCTTGCGAGCGATGGTATAGCCAAAGAGACGAGCACGGTCTTCGCTAAAAGAGTTGTATACCTGCGAGTTAATCTTAGGAATATCGATCCCCTTCTCGACCAACACAGCCAAAGCTCGATAGAGAGCAGGGGTAAGAAACGAAAATGAGAAGTTCCCCGTATCGGTCATCATACCGACATAGAGAAGCTCACCGATACTCTTATCTATAAGCTCCACTCCCCACATCAACTCAATTATGGAGTAGACCACAAAGCAGGTACTCGAGGCATCGGGGTGCGAGAAGAGGAGGTCGTAACCCTCCTCGGGCGAGAGGTGGTGGTCGATCAAAATTCGCTTAGCTCCACTATTAGCACCAATAACATCACCCAACCCCTCCAATCGAGAGAGAGCATTGAAGTCGAGACAGAAGATGATCTCGGCACTATTAACAATCTGCGAGACCCTCTCGGGGTTATCCTTATAGATTATCAACTCCTCGACGCCCTCCATCCATCCCAAGAAATATGGATATTTGTTAGGGACTATGCAACTCACTGAGTGTCCAAATTTGCGCAATACACGAGCCCACGAGAGCGACGAACCAATGGCATCACCATCAGGATTGGTGTGCGACACAATTACAATCTCTCGCCCCTGAGGTGACGAAAGTAGCTCTTTGAGCATCGATATACTATTCTCTGATATAACCATCTTCCCTAAATTATCTAATTTTACAAAAATAGTCAATTATTTTTAGATATCAAAATAGTACTGGGGCGTTGTCAGGCAAACGCACGAAAGATAGAGTTCTACACTACTCTCTTACTGCCCTAACAGCGGGCGGCTGCCAAGCTTAGCTTGGATCCAAAAACTTGCGTTTTTGATCTTTATTGCACTGAGTGTGTGGGGCTTTGCCCTATGATATATCTCTTATAATGATCTTTTGAAAGTCTCCTTTCAACGCTCATTATAAGAGATATATCTATGTCAACCTTACGGTTGCCACCACACATCAGTGAGGTGAACCTCGAGAAGGGTTGAAGTCTCTAAGCCCTTATCGCAAGATAGTATACACCAGCGGAGGTGTTTTTTTTCGCCCGACGGAGTCAGTAGTAAACTCTAATTTTTCGAGCGCTTGTGTATTAAGATTTTATTATGTACATTTGTATCAAATTCAACCTCTTGACCATCACCATTTCGGCCAAGAGGGGCAAATTGCAACACCTTCAAAAGATTTAATTTTAGAGTATGATTATGTATAAAGTAGGGGTCTACCACTCTGGCGACTCGATGAGCGATCTTATCTGCGACAACTACCCAATGCTTCTGGTGATGAGCCGATTTGGCATTGACTTAGGCGTTGGTGACCAAACTATTGGCGAGGCATGCCTCAAAAGTGGAGTCGATATTGATACTTTTTTGGCTGTGGTCAATGTATTGGTGGCGGGTGTCGAAAGAGGCGCTACACCTAATATAGATTACCAAAAGGTATCTCTCTCGTCACTAACCGAATACCTCCACAACTCACACTCCTACTTCCTCGAGTATCGCCTACCAGCAATTAGGCAAGAGCTTGTCGAGGCGTTGAACAATAGCGGCGACGTTGCAGTGGTGATATTGAACTACTACGACGAATACGTAGCCGAGGTAAACAACCATATGAGCTACGAGGAGCAGACCCTATTCCCCTACATCAACTCAATGCTAAACGGATCAACCGACAACGAATACAGCATTGACGATTATAGCCGTCACCACGACAAAATAGAGTCTAAGCTCTCGGAGTTGAAGGGAATATTAATCAAGTACTACCCCGCAAAGACAACCAATGCACTCAACACGGTACTCTACGACATCTTCTCATGCGAGCGTGATTTAGCGTCACATAACTCTATTGAGAACCACCTCCTGGTTCCCACAATGAGAATATTGGAGTCTCAAAAAAGATAAGACAATGGCCAAACCTCTACATATAGTTATAGCTGAACCATCTGCAATAATTCGCTATGGTTTGGTCTCGCTTCTTCAGCAATCGACATCGTTGAGTGCCGACATAGTTGAGTTGAACGACATCACCACGCTTTCGACCACCACATTTAGGGTAACACCAGACCTACTTATAATCAACCCTCTACACTTAGGGATATACCTCCCATCGCAACTCAAAGTCGAAATGGGTAACGAGAATCTCAAGATTGTAGCTCTACATAGCGTCTTGACCGATCCCAATACAATCAAGAGCTACGACGCCTCATTCTCGATCTACGATGGTGTGGGGTCAATAGTCGACACCCTACTCGAGGTGACCAGAGGTAACCAAGAGCAGGAGGGACGCAAGGAGCTCAGCCAGCGTGAAAAGGAGATTATAGTGTGCGTGGTGAAAGGCATGACAAACAAACAGATTGCCGACTCGCTCTGCCTCTCGACCCACACGGTGATAGCCCACCGCCGCAACATCGCTGGAAAGCTACAGATACATAGCCCCTCGGGACTCACCATCTATGCCATTGTCAACAAGTTGATAGACCTTGCAGATGTCAAAAATAGCATCTCGCAGAGCCGTGACGAGGAGTAAACTATAATTTTTATTGCGTTTGCCCAGGGCAAATAGGGCAAACGCACGAAAAATTATAGTTTATTACTGACTCCGTCGGGCGGAAAAAAACACCTCCGCTGGTGTATACTATCTTGCGATAAGGGCTTAGAGACTTCATCTCTAAGATTGTATAGGTTAGCGAGTTGTGCAAATTTATTTGCCTCAACTCGCTAACCTATACATTTTTTAAATGTCTAACGACATTTAAACCCTTCTCGAGGTTCACCTCACTGATGTGTGGTGGCAACCATAGGTTGACATAGATATATCTCTTATAATGAGCGTTGAAAGGAGACTTTCAAAAGATCATTATAAGAGATATATCGTAGGGCAAAGCCCCACACGCTCAGTGCAATAAAGATCAAAAACGTAAGTTTTTGGATCCAAGCTAAGCTTGGCGGCCGCCCGCTGCAAGGGCTGTAAGAGAGTAGTGTAGAACTCTATTTTTATTGCGTTTGCCCAGGGCAAACGCAATGGGCAAACGCAATAGGCATTAATTCATCAACCACACTTAGAGTATCCGCAGCTCATGCAGGTGAGGCAGCCATTTTGGTATGCCATCTCCTCTTGGCCGCAACTTGGGCAGCTTCCTTTGCACTTTGTGCCGTCGGCAATATACTGCTTTAGGGCACGCTCAACGCCATTTTTCCAGGTATTGATGCTTTCCGAGTCGAGGTGAAGTGAGTCGATAAGTGTCACGACGCTCTCGATAGGCATACCTTGGCGCAATACGCCCGATATAAGTTTGGCGTAGTTCCAGAACTCTTCGGAGAAGAGGCGAGAGATGCCACCGATGGTGTTGGTGTAGCCATATCTATCTTTGTATTGGAAGTCGTAGCGCTTGCTGCCATCATCCTCACGCACCTTTATTATAAAGCCGTTGGTGATCTTTGGTGGAATGTAGAGAGCATCCTCCTCGATTTTACCTGTGAAGATCTCATATGGGCGGTCGTGCTGAATACCCACGAAGGCGATCCAATCCTCCTTACCATTCTTAAATCGCACTACGTCGGCAGGGATCGAGAGTGGTCTCTTGGTGATGTTGGGGGCATTCTCAGCAGCTTTGCTTCCCTTCTCGATCAACACTCCGTCACGGCATCCATCACGGTAGACTGTGATTCCCTTACATCCGCACTCCCACGCTGTACGATATACGTCGGCCACAAGCTCTTGGCTCACGTCGTTGGGGAGGTTTACAGTGACCGAGATTGAGTGGTCTACCCACTTTTGGATTGCACCTTGCATCTTCACCTTAGCCACCCAATCGATATCGTTGGCTGTAGCCTTGTGGTAGGGCGATGCAGCGACCATTGCGTCGAGCTCATCATCCGAGATTGAGGCGAGCTTCGATGTGTCGTAGCCAGCTGCGGCGGCCCACTTCACGAAGTTGTGGTGGTATACGTAGTACTCCTCGAACTTCTCGCCAGTCTCGTCGACAAATGTAGCGACCTTATCTTTGTCCGAAGGGTTGATCTTGCGACGACGTTTGTATACGGGGCGGAAAACGGGCTCGATTCCCGATGTTGTTTGCGACATTAGCGATGTAGTACCTGTTGGGGCGATGGTGAGCATTGCGATGTTGCGACGACCATACTTAAGCATCTCCTCGTAGAGAGCTCCATCGGCCTCCTTGATGCGCTCGATCATGGGGTTACCCACCTCCTTAGCGGCATCGAACACCTCAAATGCACCACGCTCCGAGGCCATTACAACAGATGTGCGGTATGCCTCAATGGCCAAAGTCTTTTGGATCTCCACAGCAAAAGCGGTAGCCTCGTCCGAACCGTAGCGAAGTCCCAATGCGGCCAACATATCGCCCTCGGCGGTGATTCCCAAACCTGTGCGACGACCCTTGAGAGCCATCTCACGGATCTTCTGCCACAAAGAGAGCTCTACACGGCGCACGTCGTCATCCTCGGGGTCGGTGGCGATCTTCTCGATGATCTGCTCCACCTTCTCTAATTCGAGGTCGATTATATCGTCCATCATGCGCATAGCACGATTGATGTGACCCTTGAAGAGGTCGAAGTTGAACGACGACTCAGCTGTGAATGGATTCTCAACATAGCTCAATAGGTTGATAGCCAAGAGACGGCACGAGTCGTAGGGGCACAATGGGATCTCACCACATGGGTTTGTCGAGACCGTTGTGAAACCCTCATCGGCATAGCAGTCGGGGATACTCTCACGGATGATGGTGTCCCAGAAGAGTACACCTGGCTCAGCCGATTTCCAAGCGTTGTGGATGATCTTATCCCACAATTTTTTGGCATCTATATCCTTCTCATACTTAGGATTTTCGGCCTTGATTGGAAATTGTTGACGGTAGGGAGTGTTGCCAATTGCGGCACGCATAAATTCATCGTCGAGCTTCACCGAGACGTTGGCACCAGTCACCTTGCCCATGTCAGTCTTAGCATCGATAAATGACTCAGCATCGGGGTGCTTCACCGAGATTGATAGCATGAGTGCACCACGGCGACCATCTTGAGCCACCTCACGAGTAGAGTTCGAGTAGCGCTCCATGAATGGTACGATACCAGTCGAGGTGAGCGCCGAGTTAAAGACGGGACTTCCCGAAGGGCGGATGTGCGAGAGGTCGTGACCCACGCCACCACGGCGTTTCATAAGTTGCACCTGCTCCTCGTCGATGCGGAAGATTCCACCATAGGAGTCAGCAGGGTTCTTGTGACCGATCACAAAGCAGTTGGAGAGCGACGCCACTTGGAGCGTGTTACCGATTCCTGTCATGGGACCTCCTTGAGGGATCACATAGCGGAAGTGGTCGAGCAGCTCGAAGATCGAGTCGTAGCTCATGGGGTTGGGGTACTTCTGCTCAATGCGCTCGATCTCCGATGCGATACGGTTGTGCATATCCTTTGGCGAGGTCTCATAGATCTTTCCAAATGAATCTTTAAGGGCATATTTACTCACCCAAACTGTTGCTGCGAGGTCATCGCCTACGAAGTACTCTTTGGAGGCTGCAACAGCGTCATTGTAGCTTACTTCGGCCTGTGTTACTGATGTAACTTTTTTACTCATAGTGTTTTATATTCTTTATTATTATTATTTATATCAAAAGCAATGTCACAAAATTCGTATTTTTTTTACTAAAAGTCAACATTATCCACAAATAGTTATCCACAATTAATTGACAATTTTATAACTTGCTCTCCTCCTCACATTTGGCGCTAATGCTGAGCATCAACATAAATGCCATGTAGGTGCAAAATAGAGCCGATCCTCCACGTGAGACAAGTGGCAATATCTGCCCCGTCTCGGGAAGGAAGTTTACCGACACCATAACATGGAGCAGTGCCTGTAGAAGTATCAGCGAGGCTAAACTCAAGACAAGCAGCTCTCGGAATGGGTCGTTGCAACGCTCAAATATCCACATCGCTCTAAAAAATATCCAGATGTAGAGTAGCAGCAGCAGTATCGAGAGTATCAAACCATACTCCTCGACAAAGAATGCAAAGGCGTAGTCACTCTCGGGGTGTATCATCTCCACTCGCATCGAACTTTGACCAGCGCCAACACCACCAAACCCGCCATTTTGAATAGCCACCATCGAGCGTTCTGTATCGGAGATGTCATCAACTCGAATCTCCATTCTATTTGAGGTCCATGTATCCACCCATGTATCCAAACGGCCGCCAGCCGTACCACTGCGTCCCAATCCCAAAAACGAGAAGAGGGCAGCAAAGAGAGCTGCATAGCCCACCACCTTCAATATCTCTTTGAATCTGACCCCCGCAAGGTAGAGAATCACCAAGGAGACACCAAAGAGAACCATTGCCGAGGAGGTGTGAGCCATCAAAATAACCAGAGTTGAAGCAAATATCGGGATCGTAATGGGGATCATGCCCTCGTTGAGTATTCTCTTATTGAGAGCTTTGCTGCCTTTCTTGAGCGCTGGCACAAGCCTTAGGTTCTTGATCTGCTTGGGGTTGCGAGTAAGCATCACCGAGAGGTGCAACACAATGGCCACTTTGAGCGCCTCGGATGGTTGGATGTTGATTGGCCCCAGTGGAATCCATCGTGCAGCGCCATTGATGGCACTACCCCTGAAGTAGGCATAGAGGGTGAGAAGTATGCATATTATCAAGATATGCCACGAGTAGGTGCTATAAAGTTTGACACTAAAGCGGTGCATGACAGCCATCACAGCCAGTGAAAAGATAAGAAAGGCGAGCTGCAAGAAGAGATACTTGAAGGGTGAGGCCGACTCGGTAACATCGTAGGCCATCTTAGCTGTAGATGAGAATACGAGCAACACTGAGACGATCGAAAGAATCGCTACAATAACCCACAGCACTCTATCTCCAAAGATCAAACGAGGCAAGCGTGAACCTCCTTCACTATTAGCTATTGCCATCGCTCATCCTCCCATCTTTAAGTTTATTGACCCACGCCGAGAAGCACTCACCACGGTGGATGTAGCTTTTGAAGAGATCGAATGAGGCACACGCAGGTGACAAAAGAACAACATCTCCACCATGAACCGCACCATGGGCTGCTGTCATAGCCTCCTCAAACGAAGAGCATGAGACGATCGAGGGGACAACCCCCGCAAACTCTCGCTCCAAGGCAGCATTATCGAGCCCCATGCAGACCAAAGTGTGCACCTTGGCTGCGGCAAACTCCTTGAGCGGAGTGTAGTCGTTACCCTTGTCGGTGCCACCTGCGATCCAGACCACAGGGCGAGTCATCGCCTCGAGAGCATACCACACCGAGTCGACGTTGGTGGCCTTCGAGTCGTTGATGTAGAGCACCCCACCGATCTCGGCAAGCGGCTGTAGGCGGTGCTCCACCGCTCCAAATGAGCAGATTGCACGCTCCACCACCTCTGGAGCTACTCCAGCGGCCAAGGTAGCCAAAGCTGCCGCCTCGGCGTTATAAATATTATGCTGACCCGTAATCTGCATCTTCGAAGCCTCGAAGCTTACCCTCGCCTCGCCCACTTGCGCCTCCACCATTTGACTCTTCGTGTTGCCAAAGCTCAAGCAGTGCTGAGGTAGCGGCAACCCCTCCATCTGCGAGGTGATCGCCTTGTCGGCACCAAAGTATATGAAGTAATCTTCGGCGCCTTGATTCTGCACAATGCGCATCTTGGAGGCTGCATAGTTCTCGAAGCGGTAGTCGTAGCGGTCGAGGTGGTCGGGTGTAATGTTGAGCAACACCCCGATGTCGGCCCTAAAGTCATACATGCCATCGAGTTGGAACGAGCTAAGTTCCAAGACATACCAATCGTAGGCGGCAGTGGCCACCGAGTAGGCGAAGCTCTCGCCAATATTACCACCAACGGCCACCGAGTAACCAGCCTCACGCAGGATGTGGTAGATGAGCGAGGTGGTGGTGGTCTTGCCATTGGAGCCCGTAATGCAGATCATCTTGGAGCGATCGGCATAGCGCCCAGCAAACTCGATCTCGGAGATCACGGGGATCCCCGCCTCTATGATCTTCTGCACCAAAGGCACTTTGTCGGGAATACCAGGCGACTTAATCACAATGTCGGCCGAGAGGATAAGCTCCTCACTATGAGCCTCCTGCTCGTAGGAAACCCCCCACTGCTCGAGCCTCTCAACAACATCACCCGAAAGGGCACCACGATCCGAAAGGAGAACCTCAAACCCCTCCTTCTTGGCCAATATCGCAGAGCCATAACCACTTACGCCTCCACCTAATACTACTACTCGTTTCATATATCTTTAATTATCATCTTAAACAACTCTCTTTGCTACAAAAAATTAATATTTTAGATTACTTAAATCTAAGCTGCATATTTAATTTAAAGTAGAGACCCTCCTTCTCCATATAGATTCTTCCAAATCTATGACGTGTAGAAGATGGTGTATCAAATTTAATATTCTCAAATAGATACTCTTTGAACTCTTTTTGATCTATTATATGGAAAGCAACACTCTCCCCACTCTCTTTGACAACAACAGTTCCATTGGCAGCATACTCTCCATTCCACCTTTTACCAGGAAAAAAGCCTAATAGTATATCCAACAACAACCGTTTTATCTTCATCTCGACTAACAATAATTCATCATTATTAACATCCTTACAGATATACTCCACAATCTGTTTTACGGCAGATATTCTCTCCTTATAATAGCACATTAACATCTTACCTACAAGATCTGGCATATCTCCATCAACTGTTCGCAAATTGAGATTTAGATTCTTATTTTCTGCTCCGATATATTCAAAACGGCCACCATTTTCCTCAATGGCGCACATTCTATCTACTATCTTAGTTCGGGTCTTAATATTATTTATTTCGTCTACTTTGGTCTCATCTAATCCATTAATTTTAAATATAAAATTAGTAGAGCCTGATGCATTAAATAGTGTAGGATTGCTACCAAGATATGATTTTATACCGTAACCCTCATCTATCGCCTCATATTTGTCAGTTTTAACATCAAATAGTATATCGGCTTTTTGACTACTTGAACCTCCCTTCACAATAGATAAACCTAAAGCATCTTGAATCACCTCAAAATCTTCTATCTCAAAAGTGCCTCTACCCTCTTTAATTTTATCTCTGAGCGTCTCTAATACTTCTGGTGTTATTAAATCAGTCATATCAACTTTATTTACCTCAATATTGGACTCCTTATCTTTAATAATTACCTCAGAAGAGTCATTAACGAAGTACGATTTTGTGTTGTTGAGTGTCGTAACCTTAGCTATTTTAATTGTGTCATCTTTTGCAGACAGATCTTTATTTGCAAGATGTATCTCTCTATTAAGCAATGTCTGCACAAAAACATACAGTTCGCTCCATTCACCTTTATTCTTTGTCTCTTTCATAACATCTACCTTATTTGTATCTATCTGCATTATATGATTAATTAAGCTTCGTCCAACAGCTTCAACAGCATCAATAGCCACACTATTACCGAGCTGCTTCATTGCATGCACAATACTTGATGGAAGCCAAAAATCATCAGGAAATCCCTGCATCTTCTTACCTTCAATCGGAGATAATCGCCTAACCTCGCCATCCACCAAATAACTATCCCAGTTCCGACGATCATCAATGTTACTACCACGACCACCTACCCTTAATGTAAATCCAATATCACGAGAACATTTACCACCCCAAACATCACTCATAGTATATTTAAGTTTCGTTGGAGCTGGAAAATCAAACGATTTAAGAAATCCCTCATCTCTAAAGCCGACAATAAATACACGAGGTCTACGCTGAGGTAGTCCATAATCTGATGCATTTACAATTTTAAGATATACCGAGTAACCTAATTCATTTTCAAGAATGTTACGTATAACTTTTATTGTATTACCATTATCGTGGGCAACTAAACCTCTAACATTCTCAAGAAAAAATGCTTTTGGTCTTTTAATATCAATTATCTCCGCAATATTAAAAAAAAGATTTCCTCTCTCTGACCTGTGATTATCCTCAAATCCTCTTTTTTGACCTGCTTGGCTGAAAGGTTGACAAGGAAACCCTGCACACAAAACATCAAAATCAGGTATCTCTTCTGGTGATATATTTCGTATATCATCATTAAACAGACCAGAATCAAACAACACAGGGCTAATACTTCTAAAATTAGTCTCATATGTTACCCTTGCACTACTATCTACCTCCGATGCAAAAACGCACTCACCACCAAGCCTATGCATAGCAATATGGAAACCGCCAATACCAGCAAAAAGATCTATAAATTTAAATTTTGACATATAAGTTCTAATTAATTCACCATTTTTACTATCTACATTATCCTACCCCACTGCTCCCTGTCGAGGCTCCTGTAGGAGATTGCCTCCGAGATGTGGGCTGCCGTGATACTCTCTTCGCCTGCCAAGTCGGCTATCGTGCGGGCCACTTTGATTATGCGGTCGTAGGCTCTTGCCGAGAGGTGCAGTCGCTCCATTGCCATCTCTAACATGCGGCGTGCAGCAGAGTCAAGGGGGCAAAACTCTCTTATCATTTTGCTGTTGATCATTGAGTTGGTATAAACTCCTTCGATATCTCGATAACGCTTAGCTTGCACCTCACGAGCCTTTATGACTCTCTCTCGCACCTCAGCACTCGACTCCTCGACCCTCTCACGGCTAATTTCGCTGATCGACACGGGGGTCACCTCAATGTGGAGATCTATGCGATCCAATAGAGGCCCCGATATGCGGTTGAGATAGCGGTGAACAGCACCTGGTGAGCAGCTACACTCACGGTCAGGGTGGTTGTAGTAGCCACATGGGCAGGGGTTCATCGAGGCCACCAAGGTGAAGTTGGCGGGGTACTCGACACTATATCGAGCCCTCGAGATTGTTATGCGCTTCTCCTCGAGTGGCTGTCGCAGCACCTCCAAGACGTTGCGCCCAAATTCGGGCAGCTCGTCGAGAAAGAGCACCCCGTTGTGTGAGAGCGACACCTCGCCTGGCTGAGGTGATTGCCCACCTCCGATGAGTGCCACTTGCGAGGTGAGGTGGTGCGGCGAGCGGAATGGTCGTGAGTGCATCAACCCTTTAGTGATGCCGAGCTTACCCGCCACCGAGTGTATCTTGGTGGTCTCCAAAGCCTCCTCAGTGCTTAGTGGTGGCATAATCGAAGGGAGCCTACGTGCCAACATTGTCTTACCCGAGCCTGGCGAGCCGATCATCACAGCGTTGTGACCTCCTGCGGCCAATATCTCCATCGCACGCTTAACCTGCGCTTGACCCTTGACATCGGCAAAATCCTCGGCAAAGAGCGATTCACTCACCTCCTCGGCTACCATCTCTACTTGAGCTACTTCGAGGGGTTGATAACCGTTGAGCATATCAACAATATGGCGCAGGGAGTCGACCCCAACCACATCGATACCATCGACAACAGCCGCCTCAGCGAGATTCTCACGAGGCAAGAATATCCGTTTACGCCCTCTATTGCGAGCCTCAACGGCCAATGGCAGGGCTCCTTTGATCCCTTTGACCGATCCATCGAGCGAGAGCTCGCCCAAAATCATCGACCCCTCCAACATCTCATCGCTGATCTGTGAGGTGGCCGCCAAGATAGCAACAGCTATCGGCAGGTCAAAGGCCGAACCCTCCTTTCGAAGATCGGCTGGCGCCAAGTTGACCACCAATTTCTTGGAGGTAAACCGCAGTGAGGAGTTCTCGAACGAAGATCGAATACGCTCCTGCGACTCCTTGACGGCATTATCGGGTAATCCCACCAAGAATAGACCCAATCCACCCTCGGCCAAATTCACCTCGACGGTAACCTCGACAGCATCGATACCTACAATCGCACCAGCATAACTCTTTACAAACATCGCATCCTCCCTCTTTCGTTTAATTTAGAATGGCGCCTCGTCATTACCCTTGACAGGGGAGATATCAAACTCGTTGCTTTGAAGTGGCACAGCTGGTGCTGGCGCCTCGAAGCTATTTGAGCTACTGGCGAAATCCTCATATTGGGTTGCACCACCAAAACTTGCGCTTGGCGGAATATCTAATTGGTTGATGTCGACAAATTTGGCCTGCTCCTTAATGAAGCGCAACGGCACGTCGCACACCTCTCCATTACGATGCTTTGCCAAGATGATCTCGGCCATACCTGCGGTGGGCACTCCATCCTCGGTTTGGTGAATTCCATAATATTCGGGACGGTGGATAAATGCCACAATATCGGCATCCTGCTCAATTGCACCCGACTCACGGAGGTCACTTAGCTGAGGTCGCTTCGAGCCACCACGCATCTCGGCAGCACGACTTAGCTGCGAGAGGGCGATGATCGGTACGTTGAGCTCCTTGGCGATAGCCTTGAGTGTACGTGAGATGAACGAAACCTCCTGCTCACGGTTGCCTTTGTTGTCGCCACCACCCGTCATAAGTTGGAGGTAGTCGATAATTATTATCTTAATGTCGTGGTGAATCTTCAAACGTCGAGCCTTCGAGCGAAACTCAAAGACCGAGAGCGATGGGGTGTCGTCGATAAAGAGCTGTGCTGCGGCCAGTGGTTTGGTCGACGACTCTAATTGGCGCCACTGATCCGAAGTCAAGTCACCTGTCTTGATCTTGTTGCTACCGATACCCGTCTCACCCACAATAAGACGCATCATAAGCTGCACCGACGACATCTCGAGCGAGAAGAGCGCCACCGCCTGGTCGTAGTCGATGGCCATATTGCGAGCCATCGTAAGGACAAAGGCGGTCTTTCCCATTGAGGGGCGTGCCGCAACGATGATAAGGTCGCTGAGCTGCCATCCGAGGGTCTTTTTGTCGATGTCGACAAAGCCCGATGGGACTCCGTTGAATGAGTTTTTATTCTTTGCTGCCTCCTCGATTTGAGCCAAGGCCTTAGCCAAGATATCTTTGGAGGAGAGCACCGAGCGCTTGACGTGACCCTCGGCCACTTTGAAGATCTCGCCCTCGGCAAAACCGATGAGCTCCGTGACGTCGGTCGACTCGTCGTAGGATCGTTTTTGGATCTCGGAGGCCGAACGGATAAGTTCACGCTGCACATACTTCTGGGCAATGATCTTGGCGTGGAACTCCACATTGGCCGCCGAGTCGACCTTTTGGGTCAACTTTGCGAGATAGGCGGCGCCACCCACCTTGGTGAGCTCTCTATTGGATCGCAGTTTGTCGGTCACCGTATAGAGGTCGATAGGCTTCAACTCAGCCGAGAGTTCCTCGATCGCTTTATAGATCGTGCGGTGTTGCTCGGTGTAAAAGGCGTCGGGCGAGACGAACTCTTGCACTGCAATGATGCTATCTTTCTCCAACATCAATGCACCCAAAACAGCCTCCTCAAGCTCTACAGCCTGTGGCGGCACCACTCCAGCACCCTCAGTCATCGCCTCGAACGACTCTCTATTCCTTCGTGACGGATTGTAATCATTTGCCATATCTTAAACTCAATTATTTTCAGAGTTCAAAATTAACAAATATATTTCGATTTATCGCCTTTTTTTTGATGAATATTACACAATGATGAGTGATAAATTTACCTCACCACACAAAACATTAGACAAGGAGTTGCCACATGTAGAGGGCATAAACCAGCAGCATAAATGCACCTTCGATCTTCGATATTTGGCGTTTGCCAAAGGTGAAGCCCGATATATAAATTATTAGCGATCCACCCAAAACCACCAAGATGTCGTAGAGTGTTATGCTACCCATCGCAAGTGGTGTAATCGTGGAGCTCACACCAAGCACCAAGAGGATATTGGCGATATTGGAACCTATGACATTTCCCAATGCGATATCAGATTTACCCTTGATGAGCGACACCACCGAGGCTGCCAATTCGGGCAGCGAGGTACCTCCAGCCAGTAGTGTGATGGCGATGATATTGTCGGGAATATTGTTCGCCTTGGCGATGTTGATTGCCCCCTCAAGGAAGATGTTGCCACCATAAATGAGGGCTCCCAAACCACCGATAGTCATTACCAGCGACAACCACAACGGCATAGATTTAACCTCATCGGATTGGCTCTCCTGCTCGATACTACTTCTCGAGCCTTTGATCGACGAGACCATTATAGCTATATATATCAAGAACATAACTACACCAAAATAGCGCTGAATAGTACCTCCCAAGCAGACAAGTAACAATATCGTAGAGACCAAAATACCCATAGGTATATCAATCTTCATATTGCGGTTGGTGAGTACCACAGGTGAAAATAATGCACAGATTCCCAAGATTACATAAGTATTGAAAATATTGGAACCCACCACATTACCAATAGCCATGGAGCCACTCCCCTTGAGTGCCGACAGGGTACTTACCACCAACTCGGGAGCCGATGTACCCACTGCAACAATCGTCATTCCGATTACAAACTCCGATATGTTGAAGCGTTTGGCCAGCGCTGCCGAGCCATCAGTGAGGTAGTTGGCACCTCCCAATATAAGGAGGAGTCCTCCGATAAGTAGAATAAGGTTGAGCATAAATAGTTTGGGCAGTTATAATTTTTTATATTAATAATATTAGGCTTATGGCCATAATGGCCATGCCCAAGATAAATCCAAGAATTGAAGTGTGCTCTCGACCATACTCATGCGCCGCAGGCAACAACTCATCGACCGAGATGTAGACCATGATGCCAGCTACTGCGGCAAGTACCACCCCCATAAACTCTTCGGAGAGCAGCGGCATAAGGATCAGGTAGGCCATCAAGCCCCCCAATGGCTCAGCTAAACCCGAGAGAAGCGAATACCAAAAGGCCTTCTTGCGACTTCCCGTGGAGTAGTATATAGGTACCGAGACGGCGATACCCTCGGGTATATTGTGGATAGCTACTGCCACAGCGATAGCCAAACCCAACGAAGGATCCTCGTAGGCTGTTGCAAAGGTAGCGATACCCTCGGGGAAGTTGTGTATGGCGATGGCTAATGCCGTCATAAGCCCCATTCGCTTGAGTCGTTTGGCACCCTTCTCACCCTTCTCAAATTGCTCCACTCCACGCATCTCGTGGGGGTTCTCAGCCGAAGGGACCAAAAAGTCGATAAGTCCAATTATAGCAACGCCTCCAAAGAATGACACCACAGTATAGAGAGCCCCAAGTTGCTCACCAAAGGAGAGTGAAAGCGATTCGGAGGCCTCGGCAAAGAGTTCGACAAAAGAGACGTATATCATCACACCTGCCGAAAGACCCAACGAAAAGGCCAACAGCGATTTGTTGGTTCGGCGTGCCACAAGCGCAATGAGACTACCTATGCCTGTTGCTAAACCTGCAAAGAGGGTTAGCACAAGTGCATATAAAAGATGATGCGTCTCTAACTCCATTTTATAATGATATTCTTAATTGAGATGCAAATTTTGAGCAATTTTTTCGATGATCTCAGAATCTGTTTAAGTTTTTCTCGCTATAATTGCTTGCGAGAGATTTAAACAGATTCTCAGCTCGACAACATTAATCTAATCTTTTGTTGACTCTTGAAAGGTTTGATCCATCGATGATGACTCATCGGAGTAGGTCGTTTGATCGTCTGGCATACAGGCAGTTGTGGCCAATATAATAAGTAGTGCTGCAACTAATTTTTTCATAAACTTCACAAGTTAACATTATAAATTGCCGCAAGTTACTAAATTAATTTTAGACTATCTTTATTTTAGATCGATTTTTTTGAGAGCTACCAAAAGAGCTCCTTCTAAAAAAATCATTGAATAAAAGGTAGTTTGATAAAAATTATTACTAACTTTGGGCGATAATGTGCGTTTAAATATATAAATTATTTGTACAATGACAATCAAATGTATAGGAGTGCTAACCTCAGGAGGTGATGCCCCAGCAATGAACGCAGCAGTTAGAGCTGTAACACGTACTGCAATCTACCATGGATTCAGCGTTAAAGGAATTATGAGAGGCTACAAAGGATTGGTAACTAACGAGATTAAAGATTTCACCAATCGAAGCGTAAGTAACATCATACAACAGGGAGGTACGATCCTCAAGACTGCTCGCTGTAAAGAGTTCCAGACTACCGAAGGACGCAAGATCGCCTACGATAATATGGTTGCCGCAGGCATCGACGCACTCGTTGTGATTGGTGGCGACGGTTCGCTCACTGGCGCCAAGATATTTGCCGAGGAGTATAACGTACCTATCGTGGGACTCCCAGGCACCATCGATAACGACTTGGGCGGCACCGACCTCACCATTGGTTACGACACGGCACTCAACACCATTGTGGAGTGTGTCGATAAGTTGCGTGATACCGCCTCGAGCCACGAACGCCTCTTCTTTGTGGAGGTGATGGGACGCTGCGCAGGTTACCTTGCACTCAACGGAGCGATAGCATCGGGAGCCGAGGCTGCCATAATCCCCGAGATGGAGACCGAGGTCGACCAATTGGCCGAGCTTATCGAGAAGGGATTCCGCAAGAGTAAGAACTCGGCTATCGTATTGGTTGCCGAAAACCCAAAAACAGGTGGCGCCTTTGGCTTGGCTGAGCGTGTCAAGAAGGAGTATCCTCAATATGATGCTCGTGTAACAATCTTGGGACACATCCAACGTGGAGGAACCCCAACAGCTGTTGACCGTCTCCTCGCTTCACGCATGGGCGAGAAGGCTATCGAGGCTCTCCGTGAGGGTCAACGCAACGTTATGATCGGTAGCAAGCGTGGCGATTTGGTCTATGTGCCATTCTTCAAAGCTATAAACCATTCAAATAATGAAACAATCGATCGAGAGGATATTGACTTGGTGCGAATCCTATCGATGTAAACTGAAACTACAATAAATGAAGCGTGTAATAGGCATAGGTAATGCCCTGACGGATATGCTCGTCAACCTCAAGAGCGACACAGTGCTCGGTAAGTATAAATTAGCTAAGGGCTCGATGACACTCGTAAGTTCCGAATTCCAAAACGACATCGCTAAAAGCGTAGCGGGACTACCCTACTCGCTCTCACTCGGTGGCTCGGCTGGCAACACCATCCGTGCAATGGCTCAATTGGGCTCCAAGGTGGGATTCATCGGCAAGGTCGGCAAGGATAAAACAGGTGATTTCTTTGAGCAGGCACTCATCAACTTGGGTATCGAACCTGTGATTTTCCGTGGTCTCGACCGCTCGGGTCGTTGCATATCGCTGGTCTCAAATGATGGTGAGCGCACAATGGCAACGAGCCTCGGCGCAGCACTCGAGTTGACTCACACCGAGATTATGTCGACCGTTTTTGATGGTTATGACTGCCTCTATGTTGAGGGTTATTTAGTGCAAGATCATGCTCTTATAGAGAATGTTACCAAGATGGCTAAGGGAGCTGGGCTCAAAGTCGCTATCGACCTTGCAAGCTTCAATGTAGTGGAGGAGAATCTTGACTTTTTACGCTCTTTGGTAGGCGACTACGTCGACATCATCTTCGCCAACGAGGATGAGGCTCGTGTATTCTCAGGCGAGGAGGAGCCTCTCAACGCCCTTCAATATATCTCGCAGATGTGCGAGCTCTCAATCGTGAAGATCGGAACCAAAGGGGCCCTGATCAAACAAGGCTCCGAGGTGGTACACGTGGGTATCATGGCTGCAGCCAAGAGAGTAGACACAACTGGTGCGGGCGACTTCTACGCCGCAGGATTCCTCGCAGGTATGTGCGAAGGACTCTCACTACGTCAGTGCGGTACAATTGGCGCAATCACCGCAGGAAAAGTTATCGAGGTGGTCGGCACAACATTTGGCGACGACGCATGGCAAGATATTCACCGCCTGGTCACTAAGGTTAAGTGCGATAAGTATCTCTTTTAGAGTATAGCTCTCTTAGTTTCAGCTCTCTTACTGACTCCGTCGGGCGGGGTGCTCCCCGCTGAGCTGTACTTTTTCTTGCGCTTTTGGGCTTAGAGATTGCATCTCTAAGATTATAAGTAGCAAATAGTTGCGCAAAGAAATTTGTGGCAACTATTTACTACTTATAATTTTTTAATGCCTTTAGGCATTAAACCCATAAGCGAGTGGCAGTGGTACGACATTCCCGACTCAATTAGGAATGACGCAAGAAGAAAAAAAATCGGAGATGACGTAAATAGGGTAACATGCTCACTTTTTAATAACACCGCTTGTTTTTTGGCATATTTTTTTATATATTTGCACATATAGTAGATTTGGGGTGGTGTCGACTTACACAAAATAAGTTACGACTACTCTACGTTTAATATATAGGTGTAGGTTGACACCTCTCAGAGTAGGATGGGGAGGGGATGATCTACGAAGGAAATAATTAAAAAACGATGTCAAACGTAAAACGACAAGGATATGAAAAATTTTAGGTTAATAGCAATTTTGGCGGCTGTAGTTCTTTTGGCTAACAGTTGCTCTTCGACACTCTACCAGAGTTCCACAGGATGGGGTGATGACCTATATGGGGTTCACAACCAAACTGCTATATATCAACGACAGATTGCCGAGGCGGAGGCTCGCAAGGCTGAAGCGGAGGCTCGCAAAGCAGAGGCCGAAGCGTTGGCTGCCGAGTGGAATGCACTCAACGCAGGTAACCAACTACAAGAGAGCGGATACTCTCGCAACGACTACGACACGAAGTACTCAAGCCTATTGAGTAAATTTGATAACGAGGTTTATGTACTTCCAGATAGCTACTACAACCTTAGTAGCAGTGGTGACGTGGTCTATGTCGATGCCTACGACCCCGCAGCAAGTACGGTTATTATTGCCGACAATGTCTATGTATCACCCATCTACACCTCATCTATGTTTGGTTATTGGGGGCCAGTCTCCTACTTTGACTACGCCTTCTACTCTCCTCGTTGGCGCTCATCGTGGTACTACAACCCCTACTACTACTCGTGGTATGGTTATAACCACTACTCATGGGGATATTGGAACTGGAACTTCTGCTACCGTCCATTCTACGATCCATGGTACTCACCATCGTTCTACCCTCACCACTACCACCACTATGGATACTCCAACAAATATAGCAACCGTGACTACTACCGCACAACCCGTGCTGGAGGCTCGAGTAGCAACAACAAATATATACCTGGAGCGTCGAGCTCAGGCTCCACTCGTGGATCTATCGCATCGACTCGTGGTTCAGCATCGAGTTACACAAGCCCAACTTCGGGTAGCTCGTCAAATCGTAGCACATCCATCAGTGGTACATCGAATACTCGAGGCAGCATAAGCAGCACTTCGTCACAAGGAACATCGAGTAGAACATCATCGGGATACACTCGTGGAACATCATCATCGGGATATACTCGTGGAACGGTTAACAGCAACTCTCACAGTAGAGCTACAAGCTACTCTCGCACCGTTGTAAATCCTCGCACGAGTGTCACCTCAAGCTCCTCGTCGTCGTCAGATTCGTCGTCGTCGAGAAACTCAAGAGCAACATCATCATCATCGTCGTCGTCAAGCAACTCTCGTAGTAGCAGTTATAGCAGCGGCAGCAGCAACTCACGCAGTAGCTTCAGCAGCGGCAGCAGCAACTCACGCAGTAGCTTCAGTAGCGGCAGCAGCACTCGAAGTAGTGGCAGTAGCAGCGGTAGCTCTCGAAGCTCGTCGGGTGGTGGATCATCTCGCTCACGATAGATATTCACAACAATTCATAGCCCACAATTTGGAATACAATTTGTGGGCTATTAAAAGTAAAAAAAAGAATAGATATGAAACGTTTAGCTCACATAGCGCTGTTGGTAGCGGCAGCAACTCTCACTACACTCGAAATAGAGGCCCAAAGCTATGGTGGCATTGTGCTCGATCACGATATCATGATGCCTACAGATTTTGCGACACTCTCGCAAACTCAGGTATTTGGCACAGCACGTGCTATGGCGATGGGTGGTGCCTTCACCTCGCTTGGTGCCGATCTCTCGACAACAACTATCAATCCAGCAGGATTGGGTATGTTCAGCCAAGAGATGATATCGATCACCCCAATGGTCTCTTCATCTAATGCGATCAACTCGGGAGTTCCTTCGTGGATAGGTAACAACAAAACTACATTCTCGTTTGCAAACATGGGGGCGTCATTCACCCTCAAGGAGAATAGCCGAGGGTCGCTTATAGCGCTCAATGGAGCTATAACCTACAACCGCTTGGCGGACTATAACACTCGCATGTCGTTCTCGTCGGAGAATATCTACGACCCCTCTACGGATGCTCTTATACCCTCCATTGCTGATGTATATATGAATCAGCTCGATGGTGCCTCTATCTACCCATCGTCCAATGGAGCCATGGATTATGACAACAACCCATACTACTGGCCAGCACAATCAGCCTATAAGACATATCTGCTTGACCCCATTAATGGCGGTTGGGGCACCAACACCATTGGTCACAATGCCTCGGTGTTGAGCTCCCTCGAGGTGTTGCAGCGTGGTCGCACCGATGAATACTCATTCTCGCTGGGTGGCAACGTGGGTAATTACCTCTACTTTGGTGCAACGTTTGGAATTCAAGATATTAACCAAACCACTGAGTACACCTACCAAGAGGAGTATAACTACTACTCCGATGAGGGATACGCCTATGCATCGGCATCGGCGACCGATCCTCTTGACTACCAAGCAAGTTACACCAACATTTGGCAGGAGACAGCCCTTAGTGGCTCGGGATACAACCTCAAGCTCGGTTTAATTGTCCGCCCAACACGATCTCTTAGGATTGGAGTGGCATTCCACTCGCCAACATACTACAGCTTGGCTCGCACATATGAGACCTCGACTCAAACACAGATCCTTGGCAACTACTCCGACCTAACTCCAGTGGAGAATTTCTGGAGCTCCTCTCCACAATTTATCGACAACTATGAGTATAGCTGGAACTTCCGCACAGCACCCAAACTGCTCATGGGAGCATCAATCCAGGTGGGTAACGTCGGCATAATCTCTGTCGACTACGAGCGCCAATGGTACAATGCAATTAGAGTATTCAACGCCCCAGGAGATCTCACCACCGAAGATTACAAACTCTCATATAAGAACTCCTACCAACCTACAAACACCATTCGTGTAGGTATGGAGGTGAAGCCTCTTCCCAATGTAGCTATACGTGCTGGAGGTGGCGTGAGTAGCTCAATGATCAAAGATGAGTCACTCTTCTATAGTTCGCCTGTAGCGACAGACTCCTCATACATTACATTTGGTGTGGGAATGCAATTCTCAGCTGTAACATCGCTCGACATAGCATACCAATGCTTCCACCAAAACTACACCCCGTACACACTATTCTATGCCGAAAGCAGCTCAGGAAATACAATCAGCAGCAGCAATATCTTCGACACATCGTTTGACCGAAACTTCATCTCGGCCACACTATCATTCAGAATATTCTAATCTTATTTTCTATAAAAATAGGCGTACTCGTTGGGGTACGCCTATTTTTTGCATCAGGGCAAACGCATGAAAAATTATAGTTTACTACTGACTCCGTCGGGCGGGGTGCTCCCGCTGAGCTATACCTTATTGCGCTTTTGGGCTTAATGCCTTTGGCATTAAACCCTTTGCGTGTGGCAGCGTTACAACCTATTTCGTCATTCCCGACTTGATCGGGAATCTACACATGAGACAATACAAAATAGCAGAATTTGTAGATTCCCGATCGAGTCGGGAATGACGTGCATGGGGAGGTCAGGAATGACGTGAAGCGACATGCACCTCACTGATTATGTGATGACAACCGAAAGGTTGGCATAGATATATTTATTAACATGAACGTTGAAAATTTATTTTCATAAGCTCATTTTAATAAATATATCGCAGTGGGCCAAAGCCCACCACAAAATCAGTGCAAAAAAAAAGGTCAAAAACGAAGTTTTTGGATCCAAGCTTAGCTTGGCGGCCGCCCGCTGCAAGGGCAGTAAGAGAGTAGTATAGAACTCTATTTCTCGTGCGTTTGCCATGTTTTTTACATGCAAAATATATCAATGCAACACTTCATATATTCTATAGAAACTCAATAAGCAGTAATAAGTTGGCACGAATATTGCATGAAGCTGAGCAGAGTGTAGCTCATTTGCAAAAAAAATAGCTTAGGATTTGCACAATAAATATTTTTTGCATACCTTAGCGCTATAATTAATACCACGAATGGTGTTAATATTACAAAATTAACCTTTTTAAACCACTGTTTGCCTATTGAGAAAATCTACTCTAAGTAATAATTAAATATTAAAGAGTATGAATGTAAAGTTAAGTGATTCTGATCTACTTAATCGCTATCAGTCAGGTGAAAAAGGTGCTATCTCCCAACTTATTGAACGTCACTCGCCACGTGTGCGTAGCTATATACGTATGATGGTGAAGGATCATGACCTTACGGAGGATCTATTTCAAGAGACATTTATAAAGGCTGTACGAGTAATCGACGAAGGTCGATACACCGATAATGGCCGCTTCCTCTCGTGGGTGTTACGAATTGCCCACAATATTGTTATTGACCACTTCCGCTCTAAGAAAAGCTCAAATACAATTGGTGAATCAGAGGCTGGATACGATGTTCTGGGATCCCTCAAATTTTCTACAGAGCCAATAGAAGATAAAATAATTCATCAGCAAATTGCCGACGACGTTCGCCGCCTCGTCGACTTCCTCCCCGAGGAGCAACAAGAGGTGGTGAAGATGAGATACTACTACGACATGAGCTTCAAAGATATCGCCGAACAAAGCGGCGTTAGCATAAATACAGCCCTCGGTAGAATGAGATATGCCCTTATTAATATGCGCAAAATGGTCAAGGAGAAAAATATCGTCCTTAGCTAATCTTAAGCTCTATTCTATTCGCTGGTCCAAGCTTGACCTAAAAGCTCTATAAGCCCTATCTTGTGTAGATCCCCGATCGAGTCGGGGATGACATGGGGCGGAGTCGAGGATGACATGGGTCGGAATCGAGGATGACATGGGGGCGGAGTCGGGGGTGACATGGGGCGGGGTGACGCTCAATCATACCAAGAAGCGCTCATTAAGCCACAGAGCACTCGATGCCTATATTTTTTACCTTTTGAGCAATTTGAAGCAGTTCGTCACGTTCAACTTTCTCGAGGGTTTTGCATGGCGTATCACGATCTATAGAGTATACCATCACTGCTTTGGGGGCAATTTTCTTGATTAGTTGGAGCCACTCTTCTATGGCGCTTTCTGTAGTGTTGTCGATAATTTGACCGTTGCACTCGCCTCGCAGGAACATGCTTTGGACAATAAGATCTCCTTCGAATAGGAGCATATTGTCAACCACCTCCTCTATGGAGTATGCTCCTTGAGGTTGATTTATATCTTTAGCAACCTTAGTTGAGGCGCTATCGAGTTTAAGGATGTTATTATCAACTCTCTTGAGGGCTCGACGCACGCTTGGGAGAGCTATGCGGGTGGCGTTACTGAGCACCGAAACCTTTGCTGAGGGGACCAATCTATTGCGTAGAGCTATTGTTTCGTCTATAATATCCTCGAAGTGGGGGTGGAGTGTAGGTTCTCCATTTCCAGCGAATGTTATCACATCGGGGATTTGACCCTCCGCAATCATCTCGTTGAGTTTCACCTCGAGAGCCTCTGTGACCTCCTCTTTGGTGTTGAAGGCGCCGCTACCACGACGTTCAGCATTCCATCCGCACTCGCAGTAGATGCAGTCGAAATTACATAGCTTGGAGTGTGTGGGCAATAGGTTAACGCCCAGCGAAAGCCCTAAACGTCGAGAGTGTACGGGGCCAAATATGATATTGTTAAATAGTGATGTCATGGAAACAAAGGTACAAAAAAAAATAGAATTAAATCTCAACATACCGTTTCATAATGGCATAGATAGTCAATCCTGCCACGGAGTGAATTCCTAATTTTTCGAAGATATTTTTGCGATGTGTGATTACTGTGGTGACGCCAATATCGAGGCGTGCGGCGATCTCTTTGTTGATAAGACCCTCTACGATGAGCCTCACGACCTCTATTTCACGAGGTGAGAGTAGCTCCACTCGATCGTGGTTTATGGTGGCGGATGGAGCAACACCATGTGCATGTGTGTGGAGTGAGCGGATGGAATCTATCAGAGAGTTCTCCGACTGTAGAGTATCTATTTGGTGAAAATCTTGGAGTGCTTGGGCGTTGCCTACACCATTTGTGAGGACGATGCACTTTGAGTGGAGGGGGTCGAAGAGAGATATATTTTCGAGAAGTATCTGCGCCGAGACAAATATGTGGAATATATCGGAGGGGTCGATTAATTGAAGCTCCTCCACTCCGTCGCATATCTTCACCGAGGCAAATGGCAAAATTTGGGTGAGCATATCACGCAGTCCCACACTACTTAGGGTGTTGGAAGTGAGGACAATGATGAGCGGCACAGGGCTATTCGTGGTGGTATGGTTCATTCTTCAATATTGTAAATGCACGGTATATCTGCTCGGCAAATATAGCTCGCACAATTTGGTGGGAGAAGGTCATCTTGGAGAGTGACACCTTGGAGTTGGCACGTGCGTAGAGCTCGTCGGAGAAACCGTAGGGGCCTCCAATGACGATAAGCAGGCGGCGCACACCGCTATTCATCCGCTTTTGGAGCCAGTATGCAAAATCTACTGAGCGGTACTCGGTGCCACGCTCATCGAGCAGCGTCACAAAGTCGCTATCCACCACTTGGCGCAGGATCATATCGCCCTCAGCCGAGCGTTGTTGCTTTATGCTGAGGCTCTTGGTGTTTTTGATGTCGGGGAGTGTGGTGATCGAAAATTTGCAGTAGTGGTTCACACGCTTAGCATAGTTGGAGACGATCTCTTCGATTAGCGCAGAGTCGGTCTTCCCCACCACGAGTAGCTCTATATTCATAGTTATCTGATCGTTAGGGGGTCACTATTCCACTCGCCAGCCGCACCTGTATAGATTATGGGGCGACGCTCCTCGACACTCTTAAGCCACTGGTATGCCTTATACATGTTGTATCCGTTGCCCGAGTCTCCACCCAATGAGTATGCCACAACGCACGAGAAGTTGCGGGTGCGGTAGTAGGCTCTCTTCACACGCTCGAGATACTCGCCAAGGAGTGCTGGATCGTTCGAGGGACTACCTCCGACGCTCTTATCCTTCGATGCCTCGAGTGCGTTAATCGCCACTTGGTCGATCACGTAGAGGCCAATTTTGTCGCATAGGGTGTAGAACCAGATGGGTTGTGGCACCGATGGGATGATGGTATTGTAGCCCCTATCTTTGATCGCTCTGAGCTCCTTTTCGCTTTGGGCTTTGTCGCCTGTGGTGCTGTAGGGGTAGCTACTTATGAAGATCTCACGGTCATCTATCGAGAGCTTGCCATCGGCATATTGGGGCACAAAGAAGCCGACCTTGAAGGGGATGTAGTCGCTACTCACACGGTTGCGACGAGTAAAGAGCATCACGGTGTAGAGGGGTTGATCCTCATACTTTTTCACTTGGCGGCCGCCCGACCAGACCATTTTGGATTTGGAGGGCTCCCAGAGGAACTTCTCGGCACCGTAGAGGTATGGCGCAAAGCGGATGGTGTCGGTGGCGCCACCCGCAAGGGTCACCTCCGAGGAGCTGAAGTCGAGCAGCTTGCCCGATGGGTCGTAGATGTCGAAACCTACGTCGATCGTCTCGTCGTAGTTGAAGCGATTCTCGACCACCACGTCGATAAAAAGCTGACCATGTTGGTGCCCACCCTCCTCATATTTAGTGAGTTCCAACGAGTAGTCGAGCACCTTGAGACGGCTTTGGGTGTAGATGTAGCTACCCTCAAATATCTCACGCTTGATGGGTTCGATGCCCTGCTCCAGCTGAGCAAACGCTGAGGGGTGGAGGAGTATCGAGACCACATTTTCGCCCACTCTCAAAAATCTCGAGATCTCATACTCGATGGGCGAGTAGCTGTCGTTGCAATCGGCCACCTCTCGGCCATTGATCCAGAGAGTATAGCCTGCGCCAACCCCCTCAATGTGGAGGTAGGCCGAGGCATCGACCCAACTTTGCGACACCTCGAAGCTCTGTTGCGCCAACCTCACCCCCTCTTCGGCCTCTATGAATTGAGGGGCGAAGGCTATGTAGTTGGCACTTGCGCTCACATCGCCCACCTCGGCATCTTTGCGCAGTGGGTAGGTGGTGAATTGAGTGCGAAGAGACTCCTGCGCCATCGAGGAGAGCGAGAGCAGCAGCAGTGGGATAAGTATGGTAATATTGCGTAGATTCATAAATCAATTTGTTGTGCTAAATAATTGTACAAAAATAGCAATATAATTGTGATTTATCAACATATTTGTAGAGAATAGATTATTTATTACTATATTTGTCAAAATTTTTTGAAACTCAAATATATGATAAGTAGACACATTGCAGATAAACTGCAACAATTCGAGACCCCATTCTATCTCTACGATATGGGGCTATTGCGCCAAACTTTGGAGAGTGTGGTATATGAATCTAAAAGATATGGTTACACAGTTCACTACGCTATCAAAGCCAACTACGACGACCGTATCTTGGAAGCGATCAAGGAGTATGGCTTGGGCATCGACTGCGCAAGTGGCAACGAGCTGCGCAAGGCGATAGAGTGCGGCTTCGACCCCAAAGGGATTGTCTATGCTGGCGTAGGTAAGCGTGACAAGGAGATTGAATATGCCATCGACCAAGAGATCTTGGCAATCAACTGCGAGTCGATCGAGGAGCTAACCGTTGTCGACGAGATCTCTCGTCGCAAGGGCAAGGTGACCAACATTGCACTACGCATAAACCCCGACATCGACCCACGTACCAACCACTGTATCGACACGGGTCAAGCCGACAGTAAGTTTGGTATTTCGTATGAAGAGGTGATGGAGAATGCCGAGTCGATCCTCAAGTTGGAGGGTCTCAACATCATCGGTCTGCACCTCCACATTGGATCTCAAATTCGTGAGTTGCACGTATTCGAGAATATGTGTAACAAGGTCAATGTGATTGTCGAAAACCTCGTTAAGTTGGGCTTCTCGTTCGACTTTATTGACGTTGGTGGTGGCCTTGGTGTAAACTATGATGTTCCTGAGAATGAGCCAATTCCCAACTTTGCGTCGCTCTTCTCGATCGTCAATAACTACCTCAAGGTGGGCGATCGTGGTGTTCACTTCGAGTTTGGTCGCTCGATCGTTGCCGAGTGCGGTGAGCTTATCACCAAAGTGCTTTTCAACAAGACCACAGCTACGGGACGTCGCCTACTTATCGTCGATGGTTCGATGACCGAGTTGGTTCGCCCTGCTATGTATGGCTCCTACCACAATATCGAAAATATCACCTCGAAGGAGGAGGCAACAACCAAATATACAGTTGTGGGAACCGCCTGCGAGTCGACCGACGTATTCGATGAGAATGTCTCGCTCAAGCGCAGCAAGCGTGGCGACCTCTTGACACTCAAGTCGGCTGGTGCCTACGGCATGTCGATGGCCTCACGCTACAACCTCCACGACCTACCTGCGGCAGTATATAGCGACCAGATCGAATAGATAGATGTGGATTTTACTCGCATTTTTGTCGGCAGCACTTCTCGGATTCTATGATGTAGCCAAAAAAACGGCGCTCAAAGATAACGCAGTACTCCCTGTGCTGCTGCTCAATACACTCTTCTCGACCCTGCTCTTCGCTCCATTTATTGTGAGTGCGGAGGCAGGGTTTGACCTTTTTAGCGGCTCGATGTTCTATGTCGAGAGGCTCGGGTGGCATGCCCACGCATTGGTCATCATCAAGTCGGCCATCGTGCTCTCCTCCTGGATCTTCGGCTACTTTGCGCTCAAACACCTTCCGCTCACAATCGTGGGGCCGATCAACGCCACTCGCCCAGTGATGGTTTTGGTGGGGGCGATGCTCCTCTTTGGCGAGCGGCTCAATGCGTGGCAGTGGGCTGGAGTGCTGCTCTCGATATTTTCGCTATTCCTGCTCAGCCTTTCGGGGCGCAAGGAGGGGATCAACTTCGTGCGCAATCGTTGGATTCTGTTGCTCGCCGCATCGGCCACAATGGGTGCTGTGAGTGGCCTCTACGACAAGTTCATCATGAGGGAGCTCTCGCCAATCTTTGTGCAGAGTTGGTACAACCTCTACCAACTTGTGATGATGGGTATTGTGGTGGCACTCTTATGGTTACCTCGACGCCGCAGCACAACACCCTTTAGGTGGTCGTGGGCAATCCCCGCCATCTCGGTGCTGCTCTCGTGTGCCGACTTCGTATACTTCTATGCACTCTCCAATCCCGAGGCGATGATCTCGGTGGTCTCGATGGTACGCCGCTCCTCGGTGGTGGTTTCGTTTGCCTGTGGTGCTATGCTGCTGCGTGAGAAGAACCTGCGTGCCAAGGCTCTCGACCTACTATTTATCATCTTAGGTATGATTTTTCTATATATAGGTACAAAATAGTTGCAATATTTACCTTAATTATTGTTAACTTTGTAGTTCGAAACTTTTAAGACAAAATAATTTTAACTCAAAATGAATATCTCATATAACTGGCTTAAACGCTACCTCAAGTGCGACCTCTCGGCCGAGCAGATCGCATCGACACTAACTGACATTGGACTCGAAGTGGACTCTTTCGAGAAGATCGAGACAATCAAAGGTGGATTAGAGAAGGTCGTCATTGGCGAGGTTCTCACATGCGAGGCACACCCCGACTCGGACCACCTCAACATCACAACAGTCAATGTGGGCGAGGAGGCTTCGCTTCAGATCGTCTGCGGTGCTGAGAATTGTCGTGCAGGTCTCAAGGTGGTTTGTGCCACTGTGGGCGCTGTGCTCTACCCTACTGGGTCGGAGGAGGAGTTTAAGATCAAGCGCTCGAAGATCCGTGGCGTGGAGTCACTCGGAATGTTATGTGCCGAGGATGAGTTGGGATTGGGATATTCGCACGCTGGTATCATGGAGCTCCCCGCAGAGGCTGTTGTAGGCACCCCTGCCAAGGAGTATTTCGGCATTGAGGATGATTTCCTCATTGAGATTGGTCTCACCCCCAACCGTGTAGATGCTGCATCACACATCGGTGTGGCTCGTGACTTGGCGGCATACCTCAAGAGCTCAGCTAAGCCCTTCGAGCTCAACTATCCAAGTGTCGAGGGTTTCGCAACCGACGCAACCCAAGAGGCTATAGAGGTGGAGGTGCGCAACACCGAGGCGGCACCTCGCTACGCTGGTGTAACGATCAAAGGGTGTAAGATTGCACCATCGCCCGAGTGGATGCAGAACGACCTGCGTGCCGCTGGCCTCACCCCAAAGAACAACTTGGTGGATATCACCAACTACATACTTTTCGAGTTGGGGCAACCCCTCCACGCATTCGATGCCGACAAGATCGAGGGCGGCAAGGTGGTGGTCGCAACATGTGACGAGGGTACCAAATTCACAACCTTGGACTCAGTAGAGCGCACGCTAACCTCATCGGATTTGATGATCTGCTCTGCCGAGAGACCTATGTGCATAGCTGGAGTATTTGGTGGCGAGGAGTCGGGTGTAAGCGACTCCACAGTCAACATATTCTTGGAGTCGGCCTACTTCAACCCTGTGTGGGTGCGTAAGAGCGCAAAGCGATTTGGACTCAACACCGACGCCTCATTCCGCTTTGAGCGTGGCATCGACCCCAATATGCAGATCTACGCCCTCAAGCGTGCGGCGCTGCTCTACAAGGAGTTGGCAGGAGGCGAGATTGTGGGCGAGGTGATTGACATATACCCCACTCCAATTGAGGATTTTCGCTTCGAGATCTCGATGGATCGCACCCGTAAGCTAATCGGTAAGGATATTCCAAGCAGCACAATACGCACAATCATCGAGGCGCTCGAGATCAAGATTGAGCGAGAGGAGGGCGAGATACTCAGCGTGGCGGTACCTCCATATCGTGTCGATGTGCAGCGTGAGGCTGACCTCATCGAGGATATTTTGCGCATCTACGGCTACAACAACATCGAGATTCCGACACACGTAAAATCGACTATATCATACGCTCCACGTCCCGACCGTAGCAAGCTGATGAATATGACAGCCGACATGCTCTCGGCAGTAGGATACACCGAGATTATGTCTAACTCGCTCACCAAATCGAGCTACTACGACTCTTTGAGCGCCTACCCTGCGGCCAACTGCGTGAAGATCATCAATCCGCTTAGCTCGGATCTCAACGTGATGCGTCAAACACTACTATTCAACACCTTGGAGGCCGTAGAGCTCAATGCAAACCGTCGTAATGGAGATCTCAAAATATATGAGTTCGGCAACTGCTACTACTACAACCCCGAGGCTGCGAGCGACGAGAAGATCCTTGCGCCATACTCCGAGAACTACCGCCTCGCAATAGCTGTGACGGGAGTTGCTCAGAGAGCCTCGTGGAACCAAAAGGGGGTGCAGGCATCGTTCTACACCCTGCGTGCAGCTGTCGAGAGGGTATTGAGCCGCTTTGGAATCGACATCTACTCACTCAAGAGTAGCTCGACCATGAGCGACATCTTCGCCGAGGGAATATCACTCAACCAAGGGCCAAAAACATTTGTCGAGCTTGGTATCGTAGCACCAGCACTCTGCAAAGAGCTTGGTGTAAAGCAAGATGTATACTACGCTGAGTTCGACTTCGATGCACTCGTGAAGAGCACCCGCAAGCACAAGATCACCGTGAGCGAACTCTCGAAGTTCCCCGAGGTGAAACGTGACTTGGCGCTACTCATCGACGAGAATATCTCATTCGAGACACTGCGCCAAGTGGCTCTCCAAGCCGAGAAAAAGCTCCTCAAGAGCGTCTCACTATTTGACGTATACCAAGGCAATAAGCTCCCCGAGGGGAAGAAGTCATACGCACTAAGCTTTATCCTCGAAGATAAAAACCAAACCCTCACCGACAAAGTGATCGAAAAGACAATGAGCAACATCCAACGCCAATTTGAGACTAAGTGCGCTGCTCAGGTACGTGGGTAACCTTTCGTTCTGTGCTTTTCTTACAGTGCGTTTCGTTCTGTGCGCTTCGTTCTGTGCGCTTCGTTCTGTGCGCTTCGTTCTGTGCGCTTCGTTCTGTGCTTTTCTTGCAGTGCGTTTCGGACTGCCTTGCGCAGGCGGCGGTGGAGATGGCACCTCCACGGGTGCGTACTTTTTTTGCGCTTTTGGGGTATAGCTCTTTTTGAGCTATGAAATAAAAAAATCTCTATAGTAGAATAAAATGAATTTGTTCTGCTATAGAGATTGGTATAGTAGCAGCGTTTATAGATTCCCGATCGAGTCGGGAATGACGCACGATGGGGTAACTCAGCAATGACGCATAAAGGGTAAAACTCAGCAGTGGCGCAAGACTCGTCTATCGGATAGAGTTCATGCGGATGCTCGCTTTCACCAAAGCGATGGCACGAATTCGGCTCATTGCAATCTCTTTGTCTGCATGGTGGGGATTTTGGCTCACTAATTTTACAAACTCCTCACGGTTAGATTTTTGGATGTATTTGACTGTGACGTACTCTTCGCCATCTATGTCGATAGAGAGGAGGTACATATCGCCCCAAAAGATATCGCTGATATCGGATAGTTGTTTGTAGAGTACTATATCGCCACTCTTGAGTAGTGGATACATCGAATCTCCCACCACATATATTGCACCATCGCACTTCGGAAGGTTTGGTATATGGATATAGTTGAGAGGCTCATTGTGCGAGTCGTCGGCAAATAGAGGTACTAACCCTGCGGTGCCCTCAATCGAGTAGAGGGGTACGCTTTGGAGTGGAAGGGCGTTGTCGGTGCGCAACATAAATTTATTAACATCGGGAATGGCGTTAAACATCTTGCCTTTACCCTCCTCTATCCACTCGGGGTTGACGTTAAATTCGTGAATAAGAATGTTGATATTGCGTGACGAAAGACTCGCTTTACCTGTTTCAATCATCGAGAGTGCTGCTTTGCCCACTCCAAGACGTTGAGCTAACTGCTCTTGAGTCATTCCAAGCTCCTTGCGGAGAATTCTAAGTCTTGCTTTCACGGTAGAATAATTAAAATATTGAACTTTTATTTGTTAAAATCAAAATATTGATCTATATTTGTATCTGCAAAGTTAATAATTTAATTTGCAAAAATCAAATCATTTTATAAAAAAAGCGATACAATATGTTAACAATTAATCCAACTCTCTATGAGAGGCTCGCTGAGCTTCTTGTAGAAGAGATAGATGGTCGTAGCTACTACTCAGATATCATATTATTTGAGGATAGTGAGGCCGACTACACCTTCTCAGCGACGCTAATGGTCTACTACTCAATGCAGCATGCCATCGACGGAAGCGTAGCAGAGATCTCGAACATACTCCCCATTTGGTGGGAATTTCACTCCTTTACCGAGGATGGCGAGAGACTCAACGACTTTGATTTCAATCTTCTAAAACAAATAGTATGCCGTTAGTTGCTCCTCCGTCGCTTGTCGATTACTCGAAGAGTGTGATGCCCTTTATTGAGTTCGAGGAGTTTCATGTGGCCTACTACCATATTTTGGAGGCCTTTGCGCAGGGGCGAATCAGACGACTTATAATAACCATGCCACCACAACATGGCAAGAGCCTTGGAGCGACAACACTACTGCCCTCCTACCTGCTGGGGCTCAATCCCGACTTGAGGGTGGCTATTGCCTCCTACTCCGCCTCGCTGGCCTGCAAATTCAACCGTCGTGTGCAGCGTATCTTGGAGTCGAAGGAGTATGGCGAGATCTTTCCGCAGACAACCATCAAGCGAGGTGCCAAGCCGCCCAACTACATCCGTACAGCCGAGGAGGTGGAGATAATCGACCACGAGGGGTCGCTTCTCTCGGTGGGGCGTGAGGGCTCTCTCACGGGAAATCGTGTCGACTGCTTCATCCTCGACGACCTCTACAAAGATGCTATGGAGGCCTCCTCGCCACTCATCCGTGAGAACTGCCTCGAGTGGTATACATCGGTTGTGCGAACTCGAACCCACAACTCCTCCTCGGAGCTGATCGTATTTACACGTTGGCACGAGGAGGATCTCATAGGTTCGATCTGCCAGAAGGAGCAGTGGGAGCCTCTGCATAGGTGGGAGCAGCTCGATGCTACCCCACCCGAGTGTTGGCTCTACCTCAATTTGGAGGCGATAAAGAGCTCGCCTGCCACTCCGATAGATCCTCGAGAGATAGATTGCGCACTCTGGCCCTCGAGGCAGAGCCGTGAGCTACTGTTGCAGAAGCGTGCGCTCGATCCGCTTCGATTTGAGTGTATGTACCAGGGGCACCCTTCGGCTCGTGAGGGGCTTCTCTATGGTGATAACTTCCGCACATATGCCTCGCTACCACGCAACATAATGAGGCATGCCAACTACACCGATACGGCCGACACGGGCGACGATTATCTCTGTTCGATATGTTACGCCACATCGCTCTCGGGCGAGATCTACATCACCGATGTGGTCTACACTCGTGAGCCGATGGAGATAAGTGAGCCCCTCGTGGCAAATATGTTGCTCGATGCTGCCACCTCACTCGCCAAGATCGAGAGCAACAACGGAGGGCGAGGGTTTGCTCGAGCCGTGGCGAAGTTGGCCCCCACGGTTAAAGTGGAGTGGTTTCACCAGAGCGCCAACAAGGAGGCTCGCATCATCTCGAACTCCGCCACGGTGATCCAAAACATCTATATGCCCGAGGGGTGGAAGCAGCGGTGGCCCGAGTTGGCCAACCATCTGACCACCTACCGACGTAGCTTTCGCTCAAACCGTTGGCACGATGCAGCCGACGTGGTGACAGGTGTGGTGGAGTGCGAGCTCTCCTCACGCAGAAGCTCTCGAGGGCAGATGAGCTTTGTGTAGTTTTGGTGCCAAAGTTGTCTAATTATTTGATTTATGTGTAATTATCCAAATATTTGTCGTATCTTTGCCCCGAAAATATTAAAGGATGACAAATTTAGAAGATCAATTCGAAGCGTTAGGTCTGACCGATCAGATGCTAAACGCTATCAAGGCAAAGGGATTCGAGACCCCTACACAGATTCAATCATTGGTAATACCTCGCCTATTGGAGGGCGAAGAGGACCTTATCGCACAGTCGCATACTGGAACAGGAAAGACGGCAACATTTGGCTTGCCGATTATGCAGAGGCTTGAGCGCAGCGAGGAGGGAGTAAAGGCTATTATTTTGGTACCTACTCGTGAGCTTGCAATTCAAGCAGCAGAAGAGCTACAATCATTTAATTCTGAAAAAAGACTCGCAATCACCGCAATTTATGGCGGTGCAGCAATGAGCGAACAACTACGTCGACTATCCAAAGGGGTTGATATTGTTGTCGGAACCCCTGGTCGTACACTCGACCACATACGTCGTGGAACCCTTAAATTGGGTAATATCAAATTTTTAGTACTTGACGAGGCTGATGAGATGCTCAACATGGGCTTCATCGAGGATGTCGAGGAGATTATGAGTCACACCCCCGAAGATCGTAGGGTGATGCTCTTTTCGGCTACTATGCCCAAACGTATCGTCTCTCTCTCGGACCGCTACATGCGCAACACCGAGATCATCAAAGTCGAAGGACGTCAACTCACAACAGACCTCACGGAGCAGATCTACTTCGAGGTGCGTGAGGGTGATAAGTTCGACGCACTTACTCGTATCATAGATATTGAAAACGACTTCTACGGAATCGTATTCTGTCGTACAAAGAACAACGTTGACGAGACTGTCAACCGCCTTATCGAGCGTGGCTATAGCGCCGATGGACTTCATGGCGATGTGTCGCAAGCCTCTCGTGAGAAGATCTTGCGCAAATTCCGTGAGAAGAGCATCAACATCTTGGTGGCTACCGATGTGGCGGCACGTGGTATTGATGTCAACAACCTTACTCACGTTATCAACTACTCCTTGCCTCAAGACTCGGAGAGCTACGTTCACCGCATTGGTCGTACTGGCCGTGCTGGTAACAAGGGTACTGCAATCACCTTTATCACCAAAGGCGAGATGCGCAGCTTCGGTTTTATGAAGCGTGACATCAACGTCGAGATCAAGCGTGAGGAGCTACCATCGGCTCAAGATATTGTGGCGATGAAGCGTAACAAGATCAAGAACGATCTGCGTGAGATTATCACAAACGACAACTACTCGGATCAAGATGAGATCGTTGCAGACCTCTTGGAGCTCTACTCACCCGAGGTGGCACTTGGTGCACTCCTCCGCTTGGCGTTCCGCTCGGAACTCGATGAGTCGAACTATCCCGAAATTCGCACCTTCTCGGTTGACCGCAAGGGTACCACTCGCCTCTTCTTGGCGGTAGGTAAGCGTGACGGATATACTGGTCGCAAGCTTGTCGATATGATCAAGGAGCGTTGCGGATTGCAAGATCGTCAGATCGACGATGTGGCAGTTTTGGAGAGCTACTCATTTGTAACTGTGCCATTTACCGAGGCTGAGAAGATCGTTCACTCGTTGGGTGAGGTTCGTGGAAGGCCACTTGCCGAGATCACCAACGATAGCCGTGAGGGTGGCGACCGTGGTTCTCGTCGTGATCGTGGTGGTGATCGTCGTGAGCGTGGCTCTCGTCGTGACTTTGGCGGTGAGCGTCGTGACCGTGGTGATCGAGGTGATCGAGACCGTGGCCCACGTCGCAGAGAGTATGGTGACCGCAATGACCGTTCGGATCGTGGCCCACGCCGTGATTTTGGTGGTGATCGTCGTGATCGCTTCGCTGGATTCGATGGTGGCGAGCGTCGCAGCAGTGAGCGTCGTGGTGATGATCGCCGTGGCGAGGAACGTCGCAACGAAGAGCGCCGTGGTGGAAATGGCGAGCGCCGCACTCCTTCGGTAATGTCGACCGAGAGTTTCGACTGGTCAGTATTTGAGTCAAATGGCGACAACTCTTGGGGCTCAGATCACTCAAAGGGTAGACCAAAAGGAAAATTTGGCGGACGTAGAAGATAGTTTTATCTCTATAAAATAGTAAAGATGAGGGTGACCACAACAGGCCACCCTCATCCTCTTTTTATACACTCTTGAGAGTGTTACTTATGATCTTTTCGGCAATTGCGCTGTAGTGCTCGCTCACCTGGGGGTGGAGCGTTGCGGCAGGCTTTCCTGCATCGGCACACTCCATGATTGATTGCACGATGGGGATTATGCCAAGTAGTGGGATCTCGAGCTCCTCGGCCAACTTTGCAGCACCGTCACGTCCAAAGATGTAGTATCTATTGTCGGGAAGTTCAGCTGGGGTGAACCACGCCATATTCTCGATGATGCCCGCAATGGGGATGTTGACCTGTGGATGGCGGAACATCTCGACGCCACGCACAACATCGGCCAAGGCGACCTGTTGGGGGGTTGAGACAATCACAGCGCTCGACACCTTGAGCTCGGTGAGTAGCGAGAGGTGTATGTCGCCAGTTCCTGGAGGTAGGTCGATCAAGAGGAAGTCGAGGGTACCCCACTTCGTCTGGTGGATAAGCTGCTTGAGGGCATTTGAGGCCATCACGCCACGCCACATAAGTGCATCGGAGGGATTCACGAAGAAGCCGATCGACATAAGTTTGATCTCGTCAACCTCGGCAGGGATGATATAATCGAAGCCATCCTCCAACACCGCCTCGGGTGCGAAACCCTCCAATCCAAACATCTTGTGTTGCGATGGGCCATAGATGTCGGCATCGAGGATACCCACTCTGAAACCCATGTCACGGAGTGTTGTTGCCATATTGGCCGTCACGGTAGATTTGCCCACACCGCCCTTGGCCGACGATATTGCCACGACATTGGCTATTGCGCCAGTGGCGGTTGGTGCCTCTTTGGGTTTTGCCTTTTGGTTGTGCTCTCCCTCCTTTATAATGGCCAAGACGGAGCCTTTGAATTCGGGGTATCGCTCCTCAATAAGCATCACTGCTTGGTTCTTGATCTTGGTTGCGAAGGGGTCTCTCACCTTGGTGAAGCGGAGAGTGAGCGTTATCTTCTGATCGCCAACCTCGAGGCTCTCCACAAAGCCGCTGCTGACGACTCCCTGCTCGGTCTCGGGATGGATGATACCCTCGAGAAGCTCATATATGCTATCTTTCATCATTTAAGTTGTTTAAATAAAAGCTGAATTCAACCTGCAAATGCAACTGAATTCATAGTTAATATTTGTTTGAATTTTTCATTTGGCGTGAGGTATCCGAGCCTTTTACGAGGTCGATTATTTAGC
>JBCQWR010000004.1:0-87246 GCA_047171945.1 Rikenellaceae bacterium
ATCCTTTAACCGCAGGTGTAATACACACCTGTTAATCTTTTGTTGTGTCAAGTTATTATAAACCTAATTTATGCACCCTTGCGTGGGGTGTGTAACTAATTTATTTACAGATGAAAAGAGAGATAACAACAGCGATAGCAGCTTCCATTGTGGGAGTTGCTACGCTCCAAGCCCAAGAGAGACCCAATATAATACTCTTTTTGGTCGATGACCTTGGTTGGAATGACACCTCATTACCAATCTCGGGCGAAAAGACAAAGTATAATGAGCGTTATAGTACGCCCAACTTAGAGAAGATGGCTCAGAGAGGCATAATGATGACAAATGCACATGCTCAGGCGTTAAGTGTGCCATCGAGAGCCTCATTGATGTCGGGTCAAAATAGTATCCGCAATGGCGTTACGGGTGATTACACACCAACGGTCAACAATAGTGGTACGCTCGAAATCGAGGCGGGTCACCCACTCGACCACCGTATCACACTACCCAAGCAGTTGCAGCGAGCAGGTTACAAGACTATCCATTGTGGCAAGTACCACCTGTGCGAATATGAGAGTGATGCACCTTCACCCTCAGATATTGGTTTTGATGTCAATATAGCAGGCTCCGAGTTGGGTGCACCAGGTAGCTTTCTGCCCGAAGATAACTTTACTCGCAAAGGTAAATCTCGTGATGGCGAAGATAATGTGATGGTTGGCCTGGAGCGTTACTTTGGCTCTGAGACCCACCTTACCGATGCTCTAACCGAGGTTGCAATCGAGCAGATGGGTATTGCCGTCGAGGAGCAGAAACCATTTTTTCTCTATTTAGCTCACTTTGCAGTTCACACTCCAGTGCAGCCACACTCGAGGTTTATGGATCGCTTCGACGATATTGATGATGGACTCTCGGCAAGTGAGGATCAATATGGAAGTATGATTAGTGGTGTCGATGCCTCGTTAGGTGCAATTCTTGCAGCGTTAGAGAGTCTCGAGATAGATGACAACACAATGGTTATCTTCTACTCGGATAATGGTGGCAGGGTGCTCTTTAGAGATAAGAAATCGCTATATGACTCATTTGAACACAACTACCCACTACGAAGCGGTAAAGCGTCGGCATATGAGGGTGGTGTACGTGTACCAGCTGTAGCTTATTGGCCAGCCAAATTTAAAGAGGGTGTAGTGAGCGATGCGCCAGTGATGATCGAGGATCTCTACACAACTTGTGCAGCTCTTGCCAAGGCAAAGATCCCTGCGCAACATATTGTTGATGGGCACAACCTACTGCCTCTATTCACTACAGGCAAGGCACCAAAGAGTCAACAAGAGAGAAGTATGTTCTTCTATCTGCCATACCGCTTCGAGGGTGAAGAGTTCTTAGGTCCAGATTTTGTCGATGGCGGAATCTCACCATCATCGACAATCAATAAAGAGGGTTGGAAGTTGATCTACTTCCATCGAGATCAATCCTTTGAGCTCTACAATCTCAATAGCGACATCTCCGAGCAAAACAATCTAATTGATTCTCAGCAACGAAAGGCAAGAGCCTTGGTGGAGGAGCTCGATGAATATCTGCAAGCGACAGCTGCAATCAACTCAATACAACTACCAGAGAGAGAGGCTACTCCTCTTCCGCTGGATGCCTTTAATAAAAGATATAAATAACTTTGTCTATACTTTGGCGAAGAGTTCAATATTTACAACACAACAGCCACTTATGTAATTCATGGGGGGCACAATGCAACTCGCTAACTCATTGATTTTTCAATGGTTAGCGAGTTCTTCTTTGATGTTTACCCCACACTTCCAGTCGCATACTATTTTTGGCTCCCGTGGCAGACCACAATGGACACATATTTTAAGAATCTGTTTAAATTTCTCTCATCTAATTTGTTAAGGATCTGTCACTTCACTTTTCTCTTTTTCTACTCGTTACATAGCTATTGCTATGCGCCTCGCACAAAGAGAGAAAATTAAAGCAACATCTCTCTTAACAATTTTAGCGAGAAAAACTTAAACAGATTCTAAGACCTTGTAATAAAGATATAGCTTAGCTTGGAGTGAAGTAATATTTTTTATACCTTTACAGCAACTTAAGTTTTACTCCCTTATTGGAAGCTGGGTGCAACATCAGCTACCAATATCACAACGAGCGAGAGGATATCTGGACATTTGTAGATGGCGAGGGTCTAAAACAGGCTGTAAAGGCTGTGACCGACCTTTAGATCATTGAGGTCCAGGCAGGCACAGATCTTGTAGAGGAGGAGATCACCCGCCTTGAGTGGCAGGTGGTAAGTTGAGAATAATAGATAAAACATACAATAATTTATGAAAATTGCAGTAGTAGGAACAGGCTACGTGGGTCTTGTGTCGGGAACATGTTTTGCAGAAGTTGGTGTAAATGTCACATGCGTTGATATAGACCAACGCAAAATTGATTCGCTTCTAAGTGGTAAAATTCCAATTTATGAGCCAGGCTTAGATGAGATGGTCTTGAGAAATCACAGAGATGGTCGCTTGAACTTCACGACCGATTTAACATCAATTATCGACGATGTCGAGGTTGTTTTCTCGGCTGTTGGAACCCCTCCAGATGAAGATGGTTCGGCTGATCTACAATATGTTCTGGCGGTGGCAAAGACATTCGGACAAAATATCAAGAAGTATACGATGTTGGTCACAAAGTCAACCGTGCCAGTTGGAACGGCTAAGAAGGTTAAAGCTGCAATTCAAGCAGAACTTGATGCTCGTGGCGTGGATATTCCCTTTGACGTGGCATCAAACCCTGAGTTCCTCAAGGAGGGTGCAGCGATCAAGGACTTTATGTCCCCCGACCGTGTTGTCGTTGGTGTCGAATCTGAGGCAGCAAAGGAGCTTATGACGAAACTCTATCGTCCATTTTTGCTGAATAACTTCCGTGTGATCTTCACTGATATTCCATCGGCTGAGATGATTAAGTATGCTGCAAACTCAATGCTCGCTACACGTATCTCATTTATGAACGACATCGCAAACTTGTGCGAGATCGTCGGCGCAGATGTAAATATGGTTCGCAAGGGAATCGGATCTGACACTCGTATTGGTAGCAAATTCTTGTATCCTGGTTGCGGATATGGCGGTTCCTGTTTCCCTAAAGATGTTAAAGCACTCATCAAAACCGCCGAGAAAGAGGGCTACACTATGAGCGTATTGAAAGCTGTCGAGGAGGTAAATGATCATCAAAAGATAGTTGTATTCAACAAACTAAGCAAATACTACGGTGGCGAGCTAAGAGGCAAAAAAATCGCAATTTGGGGCTTGGCATTTAAACCTGAGACCGACGACATGCGTGAGGCAACATCGCTCGTAACAATCCAAATGTTACGAGACGCAGGTTGCGAGGTAAGCGTCTACGATCCAGTATCAATGACAGAGTGCAAGCGCAGAATAGGTGATGTAGTTCGCTACGCTTCAGATATGTACGACGCAACCTTGGACGCTGACGCTCTCCTCATTCTGACCGAGTGGCGCCAATTCCGACTACCCAGTTGGGGTGTACTCCACAAATCGATGACCAAAGCTCTTATCATCGACGGACGTAATATCTACGATGCCGACGAGGTAAAAGAGCATAATATTGAGTACTACTGTATTGGCAAATAGTAGATTAATACCCTTAGAATCTGTTTGAATTTCTCTCATCTAATTTGTTAAGGATCTGTCACTTCACTTTTCTCTTTTTGCACTCGTTACATAGCTATTGCTATGCGCCTCGCACAAAGAGAGAAAATTAAAGCAACATCTCTCTTAACAATTTTAGCGAGAAAAACTTAAACAGATTCTTAATGCTCAACACCAAAATGAACCTCTTTGAACCTAATCTACCAAAAAAAGTATAGGTTAGCGGGTTGTGCAAATCTATTTGCTTCAACTCACTAACCTATACAATATTATAGATTAAATCTATAAGCCCTTATCGCATAAGGCATTACTCGATTGGCTCAAAGTGCATTATAAAACCAATCATATTCTCGCTATCCCACAACCAAACCATGTTGGCTTGATCATCGACCTTAGCGACATACATCTCAGAACTACCCGACTCTTCGATAGCATCGTAGCCCATAGATGTATACTCCACCATAACCTTCTGCTCTGCCTCTAACTCACCATCGATATTGAGAGTGTAGTTTTGGGTACAATCCATATTTGAAACCATATAGACCGAACGATCATCGGCATAGGCAATTTGGTCGGTCTCAATATCTACGGCGATAGAGACTCCCGAGCCACAATAGAGTGCCGCCGAATCTTCCGAGAGAGCAAGGAACTGCTCAAGTTCAAAGGCGTTGTTAGCTTCATTTATCTGGGTATCATCTTTCTTACATGAGAAAGTCATTGCAGCAGATGCCACCACAAGCGCATATAATAATATCTTTTTCATAATCATTTATATATTTTATTGTTCAACAACATTGATATAACGGGTCGTCACATACGATTTAGCACCACGTGTAACACGGCACTGAATCTTATGCTTTCCTGCCTCCAAGATGATCATGCTGCGTGGCAGCTGCTCACCATCGACATACCAAACTACGCTATCGGTCGATACTGTATTTAGGCTCTTGAGGTTGAGTATCTCACCCGCCACATAGCCATCATACGCCTCGAGCATCACCAATGGAATCGTTGAGAGTTTGTCGAGTGTAGTGAACGACGATGTGAGTAGTTCAACATAGTTCTCACCATCCTCACTCGCCTCAATCTTGATATTGTACTTGGTGTTGGACTCCAACGAGGTGAACTCATACTTGCAATCGGTCAAATCTACACTATCCTCAGAGCCACCGTCGATACCATACGTCAAGCGGAATTGTTCGTAAGAGGCAGGATTCCATGTTGCAACGGCATCATTTTGGCCTACAGTGACGTTGAGACCCTTGATCTGCTCCTCATCTTGAGTATAGAATCCTATAACCCAACTACCACTATCCTCACCAATGAGCGTTGTAAGGTCGGTAGGCTCGTTACGATAGATAATACAATCGCTGCGACCTGCAACAGTTGCTGTACCAATCGACACTACAGCTGGGCTATAGTCCGAATAGTAGTTAGAGACCTCATAACCAATGCAGTACTCTTTACCCGCCTCGATTGTAACATAATCCTCAATATCCAAATCATGAACGACCATCTGAACAGCATCCGCTGGAACCTCGATAAGATCGGAGTAGTAGAGGTATTTGTCAGCCTCGGCAGTAAATATCACAAAACGAATATTTGCGCCACCAATAACAAGCGCCTTGAGGCGTGTGATTTGACGTCCCACCTGATCAGGCATCTCTGTCGAAGAGTCCCAGCGAGTAAATGGAACGAAGTTGTATGACTCATCACCAAATGCACCATCTATCTGTGGTACAGACCAACTTAAGAAGTCCGAAAGAGCCTCAACATAGAGATACATAACAATAGTGCTGTAGTTCATACCGTACTCTACACTCTCCACAGCTTGATAGTCGATCAACCCATCATACTTAACCTCAACCTCATATACACCTGGCTCAAGATCAATATAGTACTCACCATAGGCGTCACTCTCCACCGAGTAGCCCTCGCTACCCTCAACACGAGTATAGATAGTTTTCTGGAGCGCACCCACCTTACTTTGAGTCATCACCGTAGGATAGTAGTGAACAGTAGCATTTGAGACACGGTTGCCATCGCTATTAATCACCGCACCCGAGACACCTTGGAGCAGTTTAATATCTGCTGTATACTCACCATATACATCGGGATATGTAACACTGGTTGCACGGAATGTAACCTCGCCCTCCTTGAGGATGGTCAAATTACCCTTTTGGTCTATTGTTGCCACCTCCTCGTCGGAGCTCGACCACTCTACTGTATCGTAGGCAGCAGTAGCTGGATATACCGAAGCCGAGAGCGCATAGTCAACTCCCACGTAGGGCGTTGTACCTATTACAGCAGGTGCCACAGCGATAGCCGTAACAGGCTCGATCTCACGTGGGTGGGTATACATCGCAATCTGCCAGTTAGCGTAATATGGAGCATTCATCTCGTTGAGTGTCACCCAACGATCGTTGTACCACATAAGGTTTCCAAGACCATCATACATATTGTCGGGGTCGATTTGGGTACCCATATAACCCATCATCTTGATACATGCGTAGTAGTCGGTCTCGGGACGGATTATAGCTGCATCTTGATTGACAAATTGGAATGTACGTATACCATCCGAGATATCTTCACTAAGCTCGGGTGTACATGCTCCAGCAACATATTCCATCACACCATTCTTCTCGCTATAGATGTAAGCTTCGATATAGGCATCCAATAGCGACGAGACAACGGCATCAACAAATGTGATCTCCTCACCAATAGACTCCACCAACGAAGATGCTGGGAACTTAATAGCATACATTAGCGGTGTAGTGTTGTCACCAAATGCGGCAAGGTCGGGCGAACCCTCATAGTATGAGTAGCGCTTAGCACCATACATGTCGTTCTCGAAGAGCGCGAAGTTGCCAAGGTCGTTGATCGTGGAGTCATCACCCTCAATATAGGCACCCATTATAGTGGAGGTTACCTGTGAGCGAGAGGTCCAAGGGTCATCCGATGTTTGAGTCAAGACGATTTGGTATTTGCAACCTGTGAGCAAACCCTCGACGCTATAGTATCCATCTTGATCCGAAACCACAGTAATCACATCTTCGTCATCCACCGATGTAGATTTGAATCTACTCATATCGATGTAATATTGAGTAAGATCACTACTCTTGAGTAGCTCGATTGTAGCGGCCGATGGTGCACTTACAGGCGCAGTTGGGGTGATTGCATAGAGTTGCAGTGTGATGTCGCCAACACCCTCTTCGGTGTTGAATTTAACCACACGACCCTTACCACGTGCCTCATGCTCTACAACCTCAACATCAATAACCATCTGAACAGATGGGTCGAGTACAGAGCGTCCAATAACTGTTGCGACACCCTCACCAACACCAAATATTGCGCCACTCGAGCTAACGGTAACAACATCACTATTGGTGCTCTCCCAGTTACAAGCGGCATTACCATTGGCTGGTGTTGCCGTCCAATTGATCTGTACAACCTCATTTATCGATAGGCTGATACCTTCGGACTGCGATGGCATAATGTTGAAGCTCTCGGGAGCTACATAGGCACACTCCTCCGAGAGAGCCAACGAGATCATAAGGTTACCATCCAACTCCGAGGCCTCATTGACTAAGAGGGGATCACCCCACATCATATCTACGAGATTAGAGTAGCCATAATATTGACCTGATGTATCGGTATCCATACCAATAGCTGGATTAACATCAGACGAGGTCATCACCATCACCTTAACATAGTAGTCGGTGTTGGGCTCAATCATAATATCTTGATCGATAAAGCTTGCTGTTTTCCAACCCACTTGGCCCTCTTCGAGGACAAATACCTCGGAGCCCCAGCCCGAACCAGTGAGCGCAGGTTGGATTATTATTTGACCCTCGAAAGGCGATACAACATAGTAACGCACCTCCTCGATTAGTCGACCAACGTGCTCTTTGAGCATATCGGCAGTAAGAACCATCATTGGGCGGAATGAGTCGTAAGAGCCCAATCCATGAGAGTATATGCTATTGTGATATTTGAGCTCCACCATGCGGTTTTGCGCCTCCGAGAAGAGCACAACGTCGAGGATCTCACCTTGAGCCAACTCAAAGGTGTGGCTATAGTCGGCATACCCATCAGCTGTAACGGTGAGGGTGTAAGTGCCATTATCAATACTCTCTGAGTAGAATACCATATTACCAAGCTCGTCGGTCACGCCAGGATATGAAGGTGCACCACTCGAGTGGGTCAACATCAACATTGCCGATGCGATACCATTGCCATAGGTGTCAGTTACGGTTCCCGAGAGAGGTGTGATCTGAGCCTCCGATACTGTGAAGGTTACATTTTGTCCTACCTTAGCAATATCTGTAAGTTGATATGGCATCACGCTACGAGACCAACTTGTAGACTTTGGGGTGGAGTTTGGAGTCCACTCATTGTTATTGAGTGCCGAGTTGGTTGAGCTAACAAAGGGGTAAGGAATACCATCCCAACCAGTATAGTAGTCGCAAGCAACGTTGCTTGCAATGATGTAGCGATAACACTCATGCGAAGGGTTGCCATTGGGGTAATTGTTGTCCCAATATGTTTGGTAGGTAGATGATTGATCCACATGCGAGATCATAAGTCCGCTACCTGGAATATACTGCTCCCAGATGCTACTCTCGGGGTTACGGTTCTCGAATAGGAAGAACTCACCTTCGATATCGGTCGACATCATATAGGCCTTACCCTCGCTAATTGGGGCCAAGGTGATATCTTGAGCTGAATCCAACTCCTCGGGATCGAGCCAACCGATCATCATACGCTCCAAGGCGGTGTGGAGCGGAGGGGTGTTTCCGTCGTTGTTGTAGCTTCCGCTGGTCATAAGGTCATAGTTACCCATACCATACGATGTTCCGTCGCTATCGCCAGTGGTGTCGTAGTGGTCGGCCAGACCAAAGACGTGGCTAAACTCGTGGCAGAAGGTACCGATACCTGCGATGATTGGCTCCTCGGTCTCGCTACCACGCAACTCCGAAGTACAAGCATATACGTCGAGGATCTTACCATCGAAAGATGGTTGACTTGCCACATTCCACTTGTGGGGCCAGATACAGTTTGAGCCACCACCCTCGGCCTCGCTGCGACCAGCGTAGTATACAAAGACGTTGTCGATCTTGCCATCGCCATCGAGATCATATTGCGAAAAGTCCACGCCATCTTTGTCGGCCAACTCCACCGCCTCTTTGATCATCTCTTGGCCACGAAGATCCGAGCCATAGATGTCGTTGCCACCATAGTAGACTTGAGGTTGATTGAGAGTATAGGGACCATAGACATCAAATTGTCCACGGAACTGGCCACCCGAGTTGGCATAGAAGTAATCACGAGCACTACCTACGGCACCCTCCACAGAGTATCCCTCTTCGTTGAGTTGGTTGGTAAATGCCTCGTTGGGGTTACTCACGGTGAACTTCACGTCGTAGTATTGAACCAAAATAACAACCGATTTAACATCTCCATGGCTTGGAAATCCGCTATCGGAGCTATCTGACAAAGCCCTCGATTTCATCATAGGGGTAGTTACGTTGGGAACAATCGAACCCATCACAGGCTTTTTTATCGAGCTATCGGGCATGCGGCGAGCGCCATTGACCATCACACGTTGACCACTTAGCTCCATCTTACCATCAGAGGTATAATTTACATAGTAGTAGTAGCCATTCTCCTTTGCTACAGCATAGCCATCCTCTGTTGTTCTCCAGTTAAAATACTCATCTCCATTGAGCTGGATCGACAGTGTTGAACCATCATCTTGCATCACTTTTACCAAACGAGACGTAGCAGGAACTGCATAGGCCTCATTGGCAGCGACAAAACAAAATGCGAGAACTACACAAAAAGTTACAATGCGTGCGTAAGTTTTTGTAAAATCTAACATAAATTAGTTGTTTTTATAGATTATTAGTTGTACTGTGATGGATGCTAATACCCGAAAATCACTCAATCAAAACATTGTATACTAACAGATTAACATATCTCAATCGATCAATATCTCACTGATTGCACCTACCTAACGCTTGGCAATATACAACAAATATTCTATAAAATAACATTTTACACATACTAAATTTACTCTTTCCTCTACCAACCACCTCTGTTTAAAAGGTTAAATTTATAAGTCTGCAGAATAGGCTGCTGTGTTTTTAACCGTGCTGCAGGTGATGATATTATGGGAGACACCCTACCTTCGGATGGTTTTTTAATTGTCCCATCGGGACGACGTAAAATGCCATCAACCATCACACGTTGTCGGCTGATGACCATCTCATTTTGGGTCGTATAATTGACATAGTAGTAGTAGCCATCTACCTTGGTGATAGCATACCCCTCTTCGGTTGATATCCAGTGAAATTTTTCATCACCCTGCATACGCACCACAATTGTCGACCCATCATCTTGTGTCACCTTGATCAATTTGGGTGATGCTGGAACAGCAAAGAGTCCATCAACGGCAAAGAGAGAGAGCACAAAAAGAGTTGTAAATGGAAATATTTTGGTAATAGATTTTAAGGCATCAAACATAAGATATCCTCCCGATTAAATTAGATTAGACATATAGATTTAAGTGAGTTGCAATATACAAAAAAATATCAAAAAAAACAGAAGATCTGCCCCATAATATAAAGAGGTATAGATAAAAAAATGTTATGAAATTTTGCTATTTTGCTTATCAACAGCACAATAAAATCAGAAAAAAGTAAAAATATTAACTTTTTTTTATAACTTGCGCACCTCAACACCTCAGATTCTGGGGTGCAATGTACCATCTGACGAAACTTAAATTATAATATTTTTTATGAAAAGAGGAGTAAATTTTTTCGCAAAAACAGCATTTTCGTTAGCTGTGACACTTGCATTTGCAAGTTGTAATGAGACCGCCGAAGAGGTCGACATACCAGTAGTAAAAGCCAATCCAACACTAAGCAGTGTGGAGCAGATCACCTCGAAGAGCACCACCACCTCTGAGAGCTTTAGCGTCTCATACAAGGAGGCCGCAGAGCTCTACTACAGATGCTTCGAGAGTGACGACTCGACCTCTTGGGATGTGATTGATCTCGACGATGCCGATGGCACAATCGAGGTGACATTCAACAACCTCAGCTCAACGGCCAACTACACTGCCGAGTTCTATGCAGCCAATGGCGATGAGGTGAGCGCAACAAAATCGGTAACATTTACAACAACAAACCCCTCTATTGGCGAAGTGAAGCTCTTGGCCGAGGAGAGTAGCGACACCTCGCTCACCCTTGAAGTAAGCTACAGCGATGCCGCAACAATCCAATATAGCTACTACATCAAGGCCGATGGTGCAGCTTCACCACAAGAGTGGTGTGAGGTGGTGTGCGATGAGGAGTCTACTCCAGTGAAGATCGTGCTGGAGGATTTGGTAGCCTCAACAGAGTATGTCGTAGAGCTTTACGCACAATACGAAGAGTGTGAGAGCGAAGTAGTTAGCAAAGAATTCACAACAAATGATCGCACACTCTCGCCCCAGATCACATCACTCTCAATCGTGGAGGAGTCTCTCGCTCAAACCGCTGCGACCATTGCAATTGGCTACAACAGCGATGTGACGATGCTAAACTTCACATACTACAAGAGCGCCGAGGCTGAGAGCGTAACAAAGACATTCACCCAATTCCCAATCATGACAACAGGATCGGAATCAATGGAGATGCCTCTATCCTCACTCGAGGTGGGCACAGACTACACATTCGAGATCTACGCCTCCAACGGTGATGTAGTGGGTGAGACTCTCACACTCGACTTCTCGACACTCGACATAGAGATCTCCGAGGCCTACAGCATCTCGCTAAGTCAGGGCACTTTGACCTACTCCACCTCGCAGATCGTAGCCTCATACAACGATACCAACTCAACTTACTACTCGAAGATATACTACACCTATTATAAAAGCAGTGAGGCCGACACCGTAACCAAGAGTTGGACATCGCAGACAAACTACATCGGAAGCTACTCGGTGACATTCACCCTATACGACCTCGAGGAGAATACCCCATACATAGTAGAGGCCTATGCAACTTCATCCGACGGCACAGTGCGTGGCGATACCCAAACACTAAACTTCACCACAAAAGAGAATACCATAATCGTGGTAGATGACGTTATCTCAATCACCAACTTCACCCCAACTTCGTTTGGTGCCTCATTCGATTTGGAGATCCTCTCCGACAAGTGCGACGGTGTTGCATTCAACGAGTATTTGACAACCAACTACGCTTCGAGCTACTTCACATCCGACATCTCGTATGGATCAACAACCATCGTAACCGAGAGCGGACACTACGAGGTGACCTCATACGACGCTCCACTCACCGCAAATGCAAACTACACATTTGCCTACGCTCCAGTCTCTGACATCACAACACAGAGCTATTGGGGCAACACCATCACCACAGCCACACAACTCTCGGAGGCACCCGCAACAATCAAATTTAAGACCGAGTACCCTCAAGCTGGCCAAACTGACATCGACATCACAATATCTACCACTGAGGCAACTTTTGCCTCAATCACGGTCGACTTCACTCGCCAAAGCAGCAACACCAATAGATTCTACTACGGCATTGTGGAGGCAAGCGAGGTGAGCGATGGCGACATCGGCAGCTGGTTAGATTCTCAAAGCAACTGGTTCACAAGCAACACAGCTACACCATTCCAGAAGTATGATAGTAGCCTCTACGCTTATGTCGATGTAGAGACTATAACTCAAACATTTAGCTCACTTAATGCCAACACCGACTACTACATCTTCGCCATTGCTGTCGACAGTGGTTTAGTTGGTAACATCTCTTCGGTAAGTGCCTCTACTTCGAACCTAACTATTGACGATACAATTGAGTATGGGGTCTCTGTCGATCCAAGCATGACAACGGCCAAATTCAACTTCACGTTTGGCGACAAGTGCGAGAAGATATACTACTACAACAACGCTATAGGCAGCTACAGCGAACTCACCGAGAGCGAAGTGGTTGGCGCTCTCAACAACTACATCTTGGCAGGCAACACATCATATTCGGTCGATGTAGCCTCGGCAACCAACAACGAGCTCTCTATCACCAAGAGCTACTTGAGCATTGGAGCATCGTATGTTCTCTACACAGTAGGTGTGGCAGCCGACGGCTCAATGACATCGGTCAAAGCCACCGAGTATATGACCACCGAGCCTGACTACAGCTCTTCGGCAACCGTAGCACTCTTGATGGATAGCTACAGCTACAATGCTCAATATGGTGCTGCATATGTCTCTGTAAATGTAGCGATGTCAAATGGAGCGGTCTCTTATCTCTATAAGTGTACTGAGCTCTCGAGCGTAATGAATCAATCAGCCGAGAGCATTGCCACTTCGGTGATCTCACAATCATACTCAAGTACCAATGCAACAATCAGCAACAACTACTTTGGTAGCGAGACATTTGGATTGGTGGTAATACCAGTAGACGAGAATGGCGACTACGGCAAACCAAAGATCTTCTACTTCGACTGGACATTGATCGAGTAGAGCATTATAACTCATGCGAATTAAGGTTTGAAAAATCTTAATTCGCATTCCACTAAGGAGAGTGGCTTTAAGCCGCTCGACAAAGCCCCTTCCACTTAGGGAAGGGGTTTGGGGATGGGGTCAAAAGACAATAAATAGCCGAATTTGGTTTAGCGAAGCTCAAACCTTAATTCGCATAACTCACAAAAAATGAGTGTGACCAATAAGTTTTTAAGCCTATTAGTCACACTCATTTTTTATGTTTAGAGCGATGCTATCTAATCGGCTCTACAGATATATTAAATCTATTTACTGTCGATTGCACCTTTTGGGGAGCAAGCGCACTTTGATCATCATACTCATACGCCTTGGAGCCTCCTACAGGGAGATCAATAACATTGTCCACATAGTTAGAGTATGCACTTGAGCTACTATATGATGTTGCATCGTAAGTGTATACTATGATATGGCAGTTGTCGATGTTGTCGATAGATAGATCCGATAGATCGAACTGGCAATTGTAGGTGTATGTCTCCCCTTTTTTATTCTCCGACACTCCACCCAACGCTGTATACATCTTGGAGTCAGATACCGAAGCACCACGAAGCACATTGTTGTGGGTATTGATATCTATACCTGTAAGGTCGAGCTCAGATGAACTAAAGTAGTTAGATTGCGCAGCGTAGATTCCATCCTCGAGCACCATCACACCAATACCGAGAGTAGCATCTCGTCCCACCTTGACGTCGGCTCTAACATAAATATTGTCGGAGTCAACCATCGAACTTGCCGAGATCACCGAGGCAGACTCATTGGCTGTAATCTGATTGATGCAATACTCGTAGTAGTAATTCTTGAATGAGTCTTCGCTACTCAATCCACCCGTCATAATGGTGGGGAATCCTGTAATTCCAAAATTAGTCATCAATTGATAAGACTCATCACAGGCCATACTGTCGGAGCCATGCGCCGAGACAATATAGGCAAGATCACCCATTTCACTGGATTTGAATGTATGAATAATTTTAATCATATTTGGACAATATCCACACCATGTAGCTGTAAATTGGAAACCAAGAACACGACGCAAGAAAGAGTCATATTGGTCGGGATATGGATCATCTACCGCCTCAAGGCTCATCGCAACACTAACACCCTGAGTTACCACTAACTCAACACTATTATCATTGGTCTTGAAGGTGATAGTGGACTCACGCTCGTAGGAGGTATCATTCTTGCTACACGATATTGACAAATTGCTACTACCACTACCACTACCACTTGTCAAGGTGACGCTCATCCAACTTGGCACACCTTGGAGCGTCCAGTTGCTATTAGAGGTTACCGTCACGTTAAATGACTGCTTTTCATATGTAATCGACTTGCTATATATATCAAGAGAGATCGTCTTCTCGGCAGCATCTTGTACAATAGTCAGCTGACGCTCTATCCCCTCGGCGCTAAATGTCACCACACCTTGGCGGCTCTCAACATCAGTCTGTTCACTGCACGTAACGCTCACTTGGCTATCGCCCTCACCACTCGATGGGGTTAGAGTAACCCAACTTAGGCTATTGCTTGCCGACCACTCGCAGTTAGAGGTGACGTTGATTGTAAATGTATTGCCCGAAGCGGCAACACTCAACGAGTTGACATCAATATCAAATATTGGATCGCAACCCTCTTGCTCGATCTTCAGCTCCTTGGAGTCATCACACGTAGCAAAGGTGATTGACGCCTCACGAGATGAAGTAGATAGATTCTCTTGACACACAATAGATAGACTCTTGTCGCCATCGCCTTGAGTTGGTGTTAGCGATACCCACGATGGAAGGGCTGTAGTTGTCCACTCGCCATTTGAACTTAGGTCAATGGTGAACTCTTCACCTTGAGAGGCCGCAGATAGCTCATAACGACTAAGCTCAATATATTGCTCGGCACCCTCCTGCTCAATTACCAGAGTCTCGGAGTCGTCGCCCGCAGTAAATATTATAGAGGCCTCACGGCTCTCGATCGACTCATTGACGCCACAAGTTATAGTGATCTCTGCATTGCCATCGCCACTCGATGGATCGAGCGTCAACCATTCGGGTATATTATCGGCACTCCAGATATAGTTCGAGATAACATATAGCGAGAATATCTCACCTATCGACGATACACTCTTTGTTTTGTAGTCAATAGCGATAGTTGGATTGGAGCCAATCTGCGTAATGGTTAGTGTGGCACTGCTCTGATCGGCTGTGAATACTACTGTCGCCTCACGCTTTTCGGTATCGCCATTAGCCTCACAGGAGACAACCACCGTCGCATCACCCTCGCCACTCGATGGATCGAGCGAAATCCACTCGGGAAGATCGCCTACACTCCATTTATAGTTAGATGTAACATCGAGCGAGAAGCTCTTGCCATCGGCATCTACACTGGTCTCAGTTACGCTTAGAGAGACGAATGGATCGGCTCCGATTTGAGATACCTTCAACTCTGCTGTAGAGTCTCCTGCCGAGAATACCAACGTAGCCTCACGACTATCGGTCAGCTCGTTGGGCTCGCAGGTGATAAGCATTGTTGCATTATATCCACTCGATGGATCTACCGAAACTATATCTACCGAGATCCACTCAGGATGATCGCCTATAGACCACGTATAGTTAGATATAACATCAATTGATACGCTCTCGCCTTCGGCCTTCATCACAATCTCCTCTTTATCTATCTCGACAAATGGCACAGCTCCCGCCTGCGATATTTGAAGCTGCCGAGATAGCTCTCCTGCCGAGAATGTCAATGTAGCCTCACGACTATCGGTCAACTCATTGGGCTCACAGGTGATAAGCAGCGTCGCATCACCCTCGCCACTCAATGGATCTACCGAAATCCACTCGGGAAGATCACCGAGCGACCATTGGCAGTTGGCGGTAACATCCACCTCGAAGCTCTCACCCACTGCCGCAACCTCGCAGCTTTCGGTGCTAATCTCCATCGACTCAACAGCAGCTAACTGACATAGAGTAATCTCCTCTACCTGCTCACCACTGCTGATATAGATGCCTGCGTAGCGATCCTCAAAGAGGGTGTTTGGCTCAATACTCAAGGTGATAGTTGCCTCGCCAGCATCTCCACTTTGTGGCGACACCTCGACCCAGCTCAACGATTTTGAGCTATTGTCAATTGTCACCGACCATGGCTGAAGTGACGAGAATGAGACCTTCGTTATAGCACTATCGGCATCGGTCTCCAAATTAAGATAGTCACTCGATATTGTAAGTGGAGTGGCAGAATCGACCTCATCGGTCTCAGAATTCTCAACGCATGCAACAAAGAGTAGTGCTGCTATGGCTAAGAAGAAAACTAAAAATTTATAACTTCTCATATTATTTAGAATTTAAGTTTGTGTCAATAAAATAGAGACTTTAAAAACAGATGTAAATATGTAGATATATAAATGTATCGAGCAAAGGAGAGATGAATATATCATCTCCCCTTTACTATAATTATTTCACTCGATTACTCGAGCTAAGCTCCTAATTGTCTACCCCACTAAGAAGTGGCGAACGATTAGTTATACTTAAATGTTGCCTCGCAAGAAACAGTTAATTTTTTGCGACCTTTTGCACGACGAGCAGCCAACACCTTACGGCCATTAGCAGTAGCCATTCTGGTGCGGAATCCGTGCTTGTTGATTCTCTTTCTGCGTGATGGCTGATAGGTTCTTTTTGTAGACATAATATTATCGTTTTTTTTAGTTATTCACGTAGCTAACGGAGTGCAAAGGTAAAACAAAAAAATCATTCTCAAAAACTTTTTCATAAAAATAATTAATTTTTAGCTGTAAATTAGCTTTTTTAGTTCAAAAAGGTGAGATTAGCGAAAGATTAGATTAGGTCATTCAAAATAAAATTTGTAACTTTGATACAAAATATAGAGATTATGGCAATATTCAAAGTCGAGGGTGGGCACCCTCTTTCGGGTGAGATCACACCCCAGGGCGCTAAGAATGAGGCGCTCCAGATTATCTGTGCAGCACTACTCACCCCCGAGAGAGTGACGCTACACAATGTGCCACAGATTATAGATGTACTCCAACTACTCGAACTCCTAAGAGCGATGGGGGTCGAGGTCAACAAAATTGGCACCGAGAGCTACACGCTTTGTGCTCGAGAGATCAACCTTGACTACATCCACAGCGAGGATTACCGTCGTCGCTGCACCCGCTTGCGTGGTTCGGTGATGATTCTTGGCCCAATGTTGGCTCGCTTTGGTGTGAGCTACCTACCCAAACCTGGTGGCGACAAGATTGGTCGCAGAAGGCTCGACACCCACTTTATAGGCTTCGAGAAGTTGGGGGCCACCTTCAACTTCGAGGCGAGCGACTCACTCTTTGCGATCGAGGCGAAGGAGCTCAAGGGTTGCTACATGCTTCTCGACGAGGCCTCGGTGACGGGCACCGCCAACATCATCATGGCTGCCGTCTTGGCCAAAGGGCGCACCACAATCTACAATGCAGCGTGCGAGCCCTACATCCAACAGCTCTGCCGCATGCTCTGCCGCATGGGTGCCAAGATCGGAGGTGTCGCCTCCAATCTGCTCACCATCGACGGTGTGGAGTCACTCGGTGGCACCGAGCACACTATGCTTCCCGATATGATCGAGGTGGGTAGCTTTATCGGCATGGCGGCGATGAACCGCTCGGCACTCACTATAAAGAACGTTTCGCACGAAAACCTTGGTATCATACCAGCTCAATTTGCTCGCATGGGAATCCACACCGAGCAGCGAGGTGACGACCTCTACGTGCCACAATATGACCACTACTGCATCGAGTCATTTATCGACGGCTCGATCATGAACATAGCCGACGCTCCCTGGCCAGGCCTCACCCCCGACCTACTCTCGATCTTCTTGGTGGTGGCAACCCAAGCCAAGGGTTCTGTGTTGATCCATCAAAAGATGTTCGAGAGCCGCCTCTTCTTTGTCGACAAACTTATCGACATGGGGGCCCAGATTATCCTCTGCGATCCTCACCGTGCAACGGTAATTGGCCACAACCACGAGATGCAGCTACGTGCCACACGCATGTCCTCGCCCGATATTCGTGCAGGCGTGGCGCTACTGATTGCCGCAATGACCGCCAGCGGAGTGAGCACAATCCAAAATATTGATCAAATTGATCGAGGCTATAGTAAAATCGACGAGCGCCTTAACTCTATTGGAGCTCGTATAATTAGATGTGAAGAGTAAAAAATAAGATAAATTATGTTTTTAGAGAATGCAAATAAAAAGGGTTGGATCGAGGTGATCTGCGGCTCGATGTTCTCGGGTAAAACCGAGGAGCTTATCCGCCGCATGCGCCGTGCGCAATTTGCCAACCAGAAGGTGGAGATATTCAAGCCACGCATCGATGTGCGCTACTCCGAAGAGAATGTGATCTCACACGATGCCAACTCCATTCGCTCTACCACTGTGGAGTCGCCTCAAAATATTCTGTTGCTCTCCTCCGATGTTGAGGTGGTGGGAATCGACGAGGCTCAATTCTTCGATGGTAGCTTGGTGGATGTCTGCCGACAATTGGCCAACGGTGGCGTGAGGGTGATTATCGCAGGTCTCGACATGGACTTCTTGGGTAAGCCCTTTGGCCCTATGCCCGAGTTGATGGCCACCGCCGAGTATGTAACCAAGGTGCATGCTATATGTGTAAAATGTGGTAATTTGGCACACCATTCGCACCGCCTATCTACCGACGAGGCGCAAGTTGTATTGGGCGAGAAGGAGACCTATGAACCAATATGTCGCCACTGCTTTGCCGAAGCGTTAAACAAAAAATAGATATATTATGAGACGATTTCTTGGGGTAATAGCAACACTATTGTGTGTCGTTAACCTCTCAGCACAGACAGAAAACCACACCTCAATTCAAAATTTTATTGAGGTGACAGGTTATAGCGATGTTATACTTACGCCCGACATCTTTAACATCTCAATAACCATCGACGAAGGGGATAGCAAGGGGCGCATTACGGCCACCAAGCAGCAGGAGTCGATGATCAAGGAGCTCCGAAAGATAGGAGTTGACATCGAGGAGCAGCTCAAACTGACAACCCTAAACTCAAAATTTGAGAAGCGCTCGGAGGCATACTCAGCTGTGGGATATACGCTCAAACTGACATCTGCCGAGTCGCTTCTTGCTGCCTTCGAGATCTTCGACAAGCTATATATATCTAAAGTATACCTCGAGAGTGCCGAGAGCTCCAGACTTCACGAGGCGAAGGTAGAGGCACGCAATGCCGCAATCCTAAATGCACAGCAGGCTGCCCAAGAGTTGGCCACCACGCTCGGACAACGACTCGGCAACTGCTTCTACATCTACGATATGAGCAACGACAGCTCAGCCGCCAACTACACCCCACGCACCATCTACTACGCCGCCTCGGCCAACTCGTCGGCACCAAGCGCTGATAGCACTCCACTTGAGGCGAAAGATATAAAATTCACCTACAGAGTCAAGGCTAAGTTTATACTATATTATTAGTGGCATCATAAATATTTTTTGTAACTTTGTGGAGGAAATTAGACCTTTATAAAATTATGAATATAGCATCACTACAATTTAACCCCATTGGGGAGAATACCTATATCCTCTGGGATGAAACTCTTGAGTGCGCCATTATCGACGCAGGCAACTGCAACGAGCGTGAAGATCAAGCACTCTTCAACTTTATTACCGACAAGGGGCTAACCCCAAAGTTGGCGATCAATACCCACGGCCACTTCGACCATGTGATGGGGGTTGAGGCGCTCCGTGAGCAGTATGGAGTTAAGTTTGCCATCTCGAGCGAGGATAAATTCCTGCTCGACAGCTCCACACCAGGCTCGGTGATCTATGGAGTTAAGGTTGGCGCCATGCCCACCACAATCGACATCGACCTAAAGGAGCAGCAGCAGATCACCTTTGGCAACACCACGCTACAGGTTATCCCCACTCCTGGCCACACCCCTGGCCACGTCTCGCTATTTGAGCCTCAGCAGAGAGTGCTCTTCACGGGCGACACCCTCTTCAAGGAGTCTATCGGTCGCACCGACCTACCTGGTGGCGACTACTCATGGATCATGAGATCAATCTTGGAGTCCCTCATCACGCTTGGCGACGATGTGGAGTTCTTTCCAGGCCACGGACACAGCTCCACAATTGGCCACGAGGTGCTCTACAACCCATTTATTGTTGAGGTGATCAACTCCGAAGTAAACTACAAATAGTTATGAATAGAGCCCTTCACAAGATTCTATATCGACTACTTCCCCTCAAGCTCTACTTGAGGGTGGTTAGCTCCATGCTCTTTATGCTTCTGCGCCTCGGGTGGGGTCGAGGCAAGGAGTCTGTAGAGTATATCTATCACCTTGGCTACTTAGTGCATGAGGGTGATGTGGTGATCGACATTGGAGCCAACTTGGGCTACTACACTCGCACCTTATCTCGCCTGGTGGGCAACGAGGGCAAGGTCTACGCCGTGGAGCCTGTGCCACCAATCTTCGAGGTGCTCAACCGCAACACTCGCAGATGCCGCAATGTGGAGTTGATGAATGTGGCTCTGGGGCGTGAGAATAAAACCATCACAATGGCCAACAATACGGTAGCCTCGCAAGGCTACTTCGGCACAGGGCAAAACTTTGTGCAGAGTGGCGAAAGTGGCGAGGCTATTGAGTTCACCGCAATCATGCAACGTGGCAGCGAGCTCTTCATGCCGCTCCAACGTCTCGACCTTATAAAGTGTGACATCGAGGGATACGAGAGTGTTGTGCTACCAGAGATGCTCCCCCTAATCGAGCGCTTTCGCCCCATTGTGCTACTCGAGAGCGGTGGCGAGAGCCGAAAGGAGATGATCGAGCTCTTCATGGGGCTCAACTACCGAGGCTTCACTCTACAAGGTGGACTCGAGGTTGAGCTAAGTGAGATGAGCGGCAAAGATATTATTTTTAGACCTTTATAGATTTTCAACTATGCGCATAGATATACTCACAGTAGTCCCCGAACTACTCACCTCTCCACTCAATGAATCAATCCTCAAACGAGCTCAGGAGAAGGGGCTTGCCCAGGTAGTGATACACAACATTCGTGACTACACCACCGACAAGCACCGCACCACCGACGACTATCCATTTGGGGGCGAGGCGGGTATGGTGATGAAGGCAGAACCAATATTTGCAGTGGTCGAAAAGTTGCAATCGGAGCGAAAGTACGACGAGATAATATATATGTCACCCGATGGAGTGACCTACAACCAGCATGAGGCCAATAGACTCTCGACACTCGAAAATATAATAATTTTGTGTGGCCACTACAAGGGGATCGACTACCGCATCCGAGAGCACCTTATAACACGTGAAATCTCGATTGGTGACTACGTTTTGACGGGTGGCGAGTTGGCCGCCTGCATCATCGTCGACTCGGTGGTGCGCATCATTCCAGGTGCAATTGGCGACGAGGCTTCGGCACTAACCGACTGCTTCCAAGATAACCTCTTGGCGCCTCCAGTCTACACACGACCAGCCGACTTTAGAGGTTGGAGGGTTCCCGAGGTGTTGCTCTCGGGTAACTTTGCGGCGATTGACAAGTGGAAAGAGGATCAGGCCTATGAGCGCACAGAGCGTCTACGTCCCGATCTATTGAAATAGATAGCGATGAAATATTTCTTAATTGCAGGAGAGCCCTCGGGCGATCTCCACGGAGCAAACCTCATCAAGGGCCTCAAGGCCGAAGATAAAGCCGCCGAGTTTCGATTCTGGGGTGGCGACTCCATGGCCGAGGTTGGAGGCTCCGAGAACCTATTGAAGCACTACCGCCAGAGCTCATTCTTTGGGGTGATTGAGGTTCTTCACAACCTAAATACCATCTCCAAGCAGTTGGAGGAGTGCAAAGAGAGCATTGTGGAGTTTGCCCCCGATGTGGTGATTTTGATCGACTACCCTGGCTTCAATATGAAGATCGCACGATTTGCCAAGGAGCAGGGATTCAAAACATTCTACTACATCGCACCCAAGGTGTGGGCGTCACGCAGTGGACGAATTAAGGCTATGCGTCGCTACATCGACGAGCTATTTATAATCTTCCCATTTGAGCAGCAATATTTCGCAGAGCGAGGCATCGAGCCCCACTTCTGCGGCAACCCCATCACCGACGCATTGGCCTCCAAAATCGAGGCTCTACCCACAAAGGAGCAATTTATCGAGCAGAATGAACTTGGCTCAAAGCCCATCATTGCGCTCTTGGCTGGCAGCAGGCGCTCCGAGATCAGAGCAAATTTGCCACTTATGGTATCGGTATCGAGGGAGTTCCCCGACCATCAATTTGTTGTGGCAGGGGTCTCGTGGTTGGAGCGTGAGGAGTACGACAGAGTATTGGAGGGCAGCAACATTTCGCTGGTAGTAGATCAAACCTATGAGCTACTCACCTCCTCCGAGGCTGCCGTAGTCACTTCGGGTACTGCGACCCTGGAGACGGCACTATTGGGGATACCCGAGGTGGTGGTCTATCGTGTGCGCAAGATCCTTATTTTGCTTCGTCCACTACTCATCCACACTAAATTCATATCGCTGGTAAACATCAACTTGGGGCGTGAAGCGGTGCGAGAGATCATACAAAATTCGTTTGATGCCCAGCCCACAATTGACTCCCTAAGGGAGATTGTCGAGGGTGGCGAGCAGCGAGAGCAGATGCTTCGAGAGTTCGAGGAGCTGCGTGCAATAATTGGTGAGAGTGGCGCAAGTGGTCGCTTTGCCAAGAAGATGGTTGAACTACTTAAAAATTAGATAATTATGAAGATAATATGCATTGGTCGCAACTACGACGAACATATTGCCGAGCTCGACGATGGCGGCACAAAACCCGAGCAGCCACTATACTTTATGAAGCCCGATACGGCACTACTGCGCAACAACGACCCATTCTACATCCCATCATTCTCTAACGACCTCCACTACGAGTGCGAGTTGGTCATCAAGATCAACCGTGTGACCAAGTGCATCGACCAAAAGTTCGCCTCTCGCTGCTACTCCGAGGTGGCTCTTGGAATCGACTTCACAGCTCGTGACCTGCAGGGTGAGGCTATCCGCAAGGGGTTGCCTTGGGAGCAGTGCAAAGCTTTTGACCACTCGGCAGCCATCTCACCAACCTTCGTCTCGCTCGAGGAGTTGGGTGGCGATATAGGTAATCTACACTTCGAATTGGAGCTCAATGGAGAGGTGCGACAGAGGGGAGATACATCACTTATGATCTTCTCGGTCGATGAGATCATTAGCTACGTCTCGCAATTTGTAACCCTCAAAATTGGCGACTTGATCTACACTGGAACACCTGTGGGAGTTGGTGCAGTCAAAGCTGGCGACAACATCACCGCTCGTTTGGAAGGACGTGAGCTACTAAACTTCGATATAAAATAAAATGTTACTATTTGATAAATTAGAGCAGTTGGGGCTACGCTTAGTGCTCGCATCACAGTCGCCACGTCGAAGAGCCTTGATGGAGGGTGCCAACCTACCATGCAGCGTGGTATGCTACCATGTCGACGAGCACTACCCTGCCGATTTGGCCGCCAGCGAGGTACCACAATTTTTGGCCAAGCTCAAGGGTGACAACTACCCTTGCGAGCTCACCTCGAGCGAAATCCTCATCACGGCCGACACAGTGGTGATATGTGAGGGCGAGATCTTAGGCAAACCCAAAGATCGAGACGAGGCGTGCGCCATGCTTCGCAAGATCTCGGGACGCAGCCACAAGGTTATTACGGGTGTTGTGCTACGCTCTGAGCAGAGGAGCGAGAGCTTCTCGTGCGAGAGTTTAGTGCACTTTGCCACTCTCACCGAGGAGGAGATAGAGCACTACGTGGAGCAATTCTCACCTCTCGACAAAGCTGGCTCATATGGTATTCAGGAGTGGATCGGCTATATTGGGATCGAGGGGATCGAGGGCTCTTTTTATAATGTTATGGGGCTTCCCATACAACGATTGTATGTTGAATTAAATAAATTTATAGGATGAAGAAGATAATATTAACTCTCAGCTGTGCGATCGTGTCGCTCGCAGCAGTGGCCGACGAAGGAATTTGGCTACCAAGTTTAATTAGTGAGCGCATTGGCGACATGCAGAGCAAGGGCTTCAAGCTCACGGCCGATGATATATACTCCATCAACGAGGCTTCGATGAAAGATGGCGTAATGCTCTTTGGTGGTGGATGTACCGCCGAGATCATCTCGGAGCAGGGGTTGATTCTCACCAACCACCACTGCGGCTATGGTCAAATCCAGAGCCACTCGACAGTGGAGCACGACTACCTCACCAATGGTTTCAGCGCCAAGACAATGGAGGAGGAGCTCCCCAACCCATCGCTCAATGTGCGATTCTTGGTACGCATGGAGGATGTAACGGCCCAAATTGAGGCGGGCACAACACCTCAAGAGATTATCAAAGCGGCATCTGAGGATGGTCGCTACCACTGCTCGGTGGAGCCTCTCTACTACGCTAATCAGTGGTTCCTATTTGTATATGAGCAGTTCGACGATGTGCGCTTAGTGGCGGCACCACCATCATCAATCGGTAAGTTTGGTGGCGACACCGACAACTGGATGTGGCCTCGTCACACGGGCGACTTCTCGGTCTTTAGAATCTACGCCAACGAGCAGAATGAGCCTGCCCCCTACTCCGAGGAGAATGTGCCATACACTCCCAAGCACCACTTCAAGATCTCGACAAAGGGTGTCGAGGAGGGCGACTTCACCATGATCTATGGATTCCCTGGCAACACGCAACAATATATCACGGCCGACGCTGTGGCATACACCGAAAGAGTCTCCGACCCCATGAAGATCGACCTTCGCACACGACGTCTCGAGATCATCACAGCAGCCCAAGAGGCCGATCCAGCGGTGAGAATCAAATATGCATCGAAGCACGCCACAATTGCCAACGCTTGGAAGAAGTGGCAAGGCGAGGCTCTGGGACTCAAACGCCTCAAGACAGTAGAGAAGAAGGAGGCCTATGAGCAGGAGTTTGCCGCATGGGCAGCCTCACAGAGCGACTACAGCTCACTCTTAGATTCGATGAAGGTGGCCTACGCAGCCTCTATACCTACATACTTCAACTATGAGCTCTGCACCGAATCGGTTCGTGCAATCGAGCTCGGCTCGGTACTTCTACGCCTCAGCTACCCACTCAACATCGAACGCCTGGAGCTCTTCTTCAAAGATTATGAGCTCTCGATAGATCGAGATATTGCAGTGGCGATGTTGGAGGAGTTGGAGGCTCGCATGGAGGAGATCCCCACAGAGTATATCACCCTGCGTGAGAGTCACGGCACCATCGAGGAGTATGTAGATTACATCTTCGAGAACTCGACCCTCACCTCGCTCGACAAGATCACAGCGGCAGCAACTTCTAAGGAGGCAGTGGCCCAGATTAAGAGCGAAGACCCTATGGCTCAGCTCCTTGCGATATTTGCACCATACACCGCCACACGCCTGGGTCGCAACCTAAGCGACATGCCCGCAATCTCGAAGTGGTATGGTCCCTACCTCAAGGCACTACGTGAGTTCGACACAACACGCTCATTCTTCCCCGATGCCAACCTCACGCTACGTGTGGCTTACGGATCGGTCGGCGGATATGAGTATCGTGATGGCGAGTACCACAAACACCTCACAACGATCGACGGAATAATCGCCAAAGATAATCCCGAGATATATGACTACGACATCCCACAATCGCTGCGTGAGATCTACTCCACAGCCGACTACGGACGTTGGGGCGTAGAGATAGATGGCCGCACAAGCGTACCCGTATGCTTCTTGGCCAACAACCAGACCACAGGCGGCAACTCAGGCTCCCCCATTATCAATGCCAATGGCGAGCTGGTAGGTATCAACTTCGACCGCACATGGATCTCAACAATGAGCGATATTGCCTTCGACCCCACCTTCTGCCGCAACATCTCGGTCGACATCCGCTACGTGCTCTTCACTCTCGAGGAGATACTCGATGCTAAACACCTGGTGAGCGAGATGGAGCTCGTGGAGTAATAGGTTCATATAAAGCAACCAAACAGTTTGTATATAAGCCATAAATGTTCTATATTTGCGACAACAAATTTTGAAGGGAAGAGTTATGAGATCAACAGTAGAAGGGAGTCGACGAGGAGTCAAGGAGTATGTGGCGATTGTGCTAAAGGGTGCGGCGATGGGTGCAGCAGATGTGATTCCAGGCGTGTCGGGAGGTACTATAGCCTTTATCTCGGGTATCTACGAGGAACTTCTTGGGTCGATTAAGAATATTGATTTGGAGGCTCTTAAGATGCTTTTAACTCTTCGTTTTGTTGAATTTTGGCAAAAGATCAATGGCAACTTCCTTATGGCGGTTTTCTGTGGCGTGGGGCTTTCGATTCTCTCTTTGGCTAAGGTGATGACATATCTCTTAGCTTCGCACCCTATTCTTGTATGGTCTTTTTTCTTTGGGCTTATTATAGCCTCTTCGATATTGGTATTTAGGCAAGTTAAGAGCTTTAATCTTATCTCGGCACTATCGATAGTGGTGGGTGCCACCTTGGCCTACTTTATCACTGTGTTGTCGCCCGCACAAACTCCTACCGATTGGTGGTTTATCTTTTTGTGTGGCGCAGTGGCTATATGTGCTATGATCCTGCCAGGAATTTCGGGATCGTTCATACTGCTGCTTATGGGTAAATACCTATATATATTGGGTGCGCTTAGTAGTGTGGATATTGTCACCATTCTACTCTTTGGCTCTGGTGCTTTGGTGGGTATAGTTAGTTTTTCACATCTTCTATCGTGGCTACTCAATAATTTTCACACTGCCACCGTATCGCTGCTTACGGGATTTATGATTGGATCGCTCAATAAAGTTTGGCCATGGAAGGAGGTTGTTGAGACTACTCTTAACTCACATGGCGAGATGGTGCCACTGGTCGAGCGCAACCTTTGGCCAGCGCAATTTGAGGCTATCACCTCCAATAGTTCGCAACTGCTGTTAGCTATTTTGATGGCCATTGTTGGCTTTCTATTGATCTATGTTATCGAACTTGTGGGAAGTCGTATGGGGCGTGAGTAACTTACGCCTTTTCGAAAGCACATCTCATTACAAATGCATGAGGCTGGTAAATACTGCATCGTTTTTAGAAAAATAATTCAGATTGTAATTTTATGATTTTAAAAATGTTACAGTGAGTCTTTATTTCTGGTAAATTTCTTTACTGATCGTAAGCTATTTAGCTTATAATTTACCTTATATCGTTGATTTAGTTTTTGTTTTGTGTTACTTCTTGTCTACCTTTGTCCTCAAATAACAGGCATGTTTGGGGTCAATGCGCCCTTACCCCAAAACGTGAGCTAAAATTTACAGAAATGGGGCTATAAAGTTTGCGAATGAAAATTAATTTACGAATGGGAAGATTTTGTTTTGTCCTTCTCATGGTCCAGCTGTTCTCTCTGCTTGAACTGAGTGCGCAGTCGCAATTTGGACTTAGCGGAAGAGTAACCTCGGCAGAGGATGGAATGCCAATTGCTGGGGCTACTGTAATGGTTCAAGGAACGATGCGTGGCGTGGCAACCACTGAGAGTGGTGAATATCTTATTGAAGTCTCACAGGGCGAGGTGCTTGAGTTTGGTTATCTTGGTCTCAAGAGTCAATTCGTTGCTGTGCAAGCGGGGATGGATATTCTCAACATTATCTTGGAGAGCGATACCAATGAACTCGATGAGTTGGTGGTGGTAGCCTATGGTGTCCGCAAGAAGGGTACTGTGGCAGGATCTGTCTCGACAGTGCATGGTGATGTGGTGGAGAATGTACCTACGGCCAGCTTCGATCAAGCACTCCAAGGTCAAGTCACGGGTCTAAGCGTAGTTTCGCCATCGGGAGATCCCAGCGAAGCAGCCACCTTTGTTATACGTGGTAACAACTCGATCAACTCGGGCTCGTCACCTCTATTCATTCTCGATGGCGCACCAATCTCGTCGAGTCACTTCAATACAATTAACCCCAACGACATTGAGAATATCTCGGTGCTTAAGGATGCTTCATCAACCTCGATCTATGGTGCACGTGCAGCCAATGGTGTGGTTATCATCACCACAAAACGAGGTAAATTTAGCTCAAAGCCTCAAATCACACTCCGTAGTCAGTGGGGATTCTCGCAGATGGCATATGGAAATTGGGATATGATGAATACCGAGGAGCGTATACTCTTCGAACAACAAATAGGTCTCGATGAGGGTAAAGATTACGATACCTTGAGTCAAATCGACGTCAACTGGGCCGAGGAGGTTTTCAACTCACAGGCGCCACTTCAAAGCTACGATCTTTCGGTGAGCGGTGCTACGGAGAGTGTTAACTACTTTGTGTCGGGTAACTACTACGATCAAGAGGGAATTGCTACGGGCTCCTACTTCCAGCGTGCTGGTATGCGTGCCAATTTTGATGTGCGTGCCTCGTCGTGGCTCAAGTTGGGTGTCAACTCCATGCTTTCGGTTGAGAACTATGCCGAGTCGGATCAAGGCTCCTACACATTAGTTACCCCAATCTCGGCGGCACGTTTCATGTTGCCCTACTACTCACCCTACAATGCAGATGGATCGTTGGCCTCGATCAACGATGGTACGTGGTTGGGAACCAACGAGAATCCATTAGAGTGGGCTAAGAACAACCCATTGGAGCGTACCAAATATAAGGCAATGTTTGTCCCCTATCTCGAGGCTCGTCCAATCGAGAATCTCTCCATTCGTTCACAATATAGCTACGATATGTTGATGGGTACAACCCTCATCCAATCTATGCCAAGCTACCTACCCAACAATGAGTCGGGATATGCAGCACGTGGTTCAGATCTCGAGGTCTCGCAAGCAATCACCAACGTAGCAACCTATATCCACAATATTGACAATATCCATAACATCACAGCATTGGTAGGTCAAGAGTGGGTTGATAATCAATATGAGGCTCTCTCGGTTTCGACCATTGGCCAAAAAAATGATCTCTTGACATCGGTTACAAATGGTACGAGTGCCACTTCGTGGAGCGACTATTCGTCATCTTACTCCTACTTGTCGTTCTTTGGAAGGGTGGAGTATAGCTACATCGACAAATATTATGTAGATTTTTCGCTTCGTGCTGACGCCTCGAGTCGCTTTGGCGCCAACAACCGTTGGGGTGAGTTCTGGAGTGTGGGTGCTATGTGGAATATCAAAGAGGAGAATTTCTTGAAGAGTATATCGTGGCTTAACTCGGCTCAAATTGCCCTAAGTACTGGTACATCGGGTAACTCCGAGATTGGTAACTACGCCTCGTTGGCTCTGGTTGGTGGTGGCATCGACTATGTTGGTGGTGCAGGTTTGGCCCCTTCGCAAAAGGCGAGTCCCGATTTGACATGGGAGAGCACTTGGACAAGTAACTTTGCACTCCGTCTAAGGATGTTCGATCGCCTCAATCTCGATGTGGAGCTCTACAATAAACTCACATCAGATATGTTGCTCTTGGTTCCAACCTCAATGGCAACAAACTCGGGTATCGCCTATGAGTGGCAAAATGTGGGAGTTATGCTCAACCGAGGTGTCGAGTTCAACACCGAGTTGAGTGTTATCCGTACCAAGAACTTCTCGTGGCAGCTCTCGGCTAACTTCTCATATAACTACAACGAGATCTTAGAGCTCTACAACGGTGTCGATACCTACGACGATGGTGGTACTGCTACTATCCTCAAAGTGGGACAACCCGTGGGATCGTTCTATATGAACCGCTTTGCTGGGGTCAATCCACTCAATGGAGATGCTCAATGGTATGATAAGGATGGCAACATCGTTAATTCAATGGAGACCTCAGATCGTGTCTTGGTCAACAAGTCGTACAACGCACCTTGGCAGGGTGGTTTTGGAACTGCCTTGGCGTGGAAGGGTCTCTCGCTCAATGCACAATTTAGTTGGGTTGCCGATCGTTGGGTACTCAACAATGACCGCTACTTCGATGAGAGCAATGGTCGCTTCTCGGCCTTCAACCAATCGAGTGTTCTGCTCGACCGTTGGATGGAGCCAGGTGACATTAGTGACACTCCTCGCTATGGCGAGATGATGGAGTTCGATACTCGTCTTTTGGAGGATGCTTCATACTTGCGTCTCAAGAACCTGACCGTGAGCTGGGCTCTGCCAAGCCAATGGGCTGAGCGCACCAAGGCCTTCTCGGCGATGCGTATCTATGTGCAGGGACAAAACTTGTGGACTCTAACAGATTTTACAGGGCTCGATCCCGAGGGCGTGGGTAACACCTACTCGGCGGTCTATCCTCTCTCTCGTCAATATACACTTGGTCTTGACCTAACATTCTAAAAAAGCAACAATATTTAAGTAACATAAGATAATGAGAAGATTGAAATATATATTATTAGCTTTTGCTATCACACTCTCCCTTACATCATGTCTGGAGAAGCTCCCTGCGGATGCTCTCTTGGAGGAGGATGCGATGACCTCGCTTATCGACGCAGAGCTAACCGTCAATGGTATCTATGCTGGCTTCAAGAGCTCGTCACTCTATAGTGGTTCGATGGTCTTGGCCTCCGACATCCAGTCCGATTTGGTGCATGGTGTGACGGGTAATTCCAACAACTATGGCCAGAGCTGGACGTGGGATATTCGCCCCGACAACAGCGACATTGAGTCGGTCTATGGCGCACTATATACAATTATTGGTCGCTGTAACTACCTACTCGAGAAGATCCCTTCGATCGAGAGCACTCTGCTCGACGACGAGGATTGGGGCACTTACGAGATGTATATTGGTGAGGCACACTTCGCACGTGCCTTGGCCTACTCGGAGCTCGCTCGTCTCTACTGCGAGGCCTACGACCCCCAAAGAGCCGATGAGCAGTTGGGTATGGTGATCTCGACAACATACACCGAGATCGCACCAGCGGTGAGAGCATCGCTCAAAGAGACCTACGAATTGATCCTTTCGGATCTCGAGGTTGCCTACGACAACATCAAGGATGAGGGTGTCAACGGTGCCGAGTACTTCACACTCAGCGTTGTGGAGTCGCTCTATGCACGTGTATATCTCCACATGCAGGAGTGGGAGAAGGCTATCGAGTACTCGACAATGGTTATCGACGATGGGGCATTCTCGCTCTCGAGTACCAATGAGTATATCGACAGCTCTATGAGCTACTATAGCTATATGTGGAACTACGATATGGGTATGGAGATCATCTGGCGAGTGGGCTACACCACAACCTCCTATGGTGGAGCTTTGGGAAGTGTATTCCTCAACTATGACTACGTTAACTACTATCCCGACTATGTGCCATCGGCGTGGGTGCTCAATGCCTACGACTACTACGATCAGCGCTATTCGACATTCTTTGCAACCATCGCTACAGGCTACGATCACGGCCTCTCGTGGCCATGTTTGATCAAATATTTGGGCAATCAAGAGTTCTTGGCACTCAACATCCTCTATGTCAACGAGCCTAAGCCATTCCGCCTCTCGGAGCAGTATCTAATTCGTGCTGAGGCCTATGCGCAGATGGCTAAGTACTCAAATGCAGCATCCGATCTTACGAAGTTGCGTGCAGCTCGTTACTCGACCTATGGTCAAGCATCGATCACGGCTGATAACTGGCTCGAGGAGATTGCCGAGGAGCGAGCTAAGGAGCTCTATATGGAGGGCTTCCGTCTCACCGACCTCAAGCGTTGGAACATGGGCTTCACTCGTGAGGCGCAGAACAGCACTCTTGCGTCGGGTAACACTCTCTCGATTGAGGCGGGCGACTACCGCTTTGTATGGCCTATTCCTCTTCACGAGATTGAGGTTCCAACATCACAAATTGAACAAAACGAAGGATACAATTAGTTATGAATATTAGAAAAATTATCACAACAGCGCTATTTGCAGCCACATCGGTGTGGTTGGTAAACTGCTCCACCGATAGTGAGATAGAATATGTGGGAGGAGATCTCATTGGTTTTGCCGATACGGCTCTCTACTGCCCAGTATACCAAGATTCCGATGCTGCCTATGACCTTAATATTGCTGCCACACGTTCGGTGAGCTACGATAGAAACTTTGCAGTGGAGGTTGTCGCAGCCAATAGCTCGGCAATCGAAGGTATTCACTACACCCTTCCCTCATACAACTTCACAATCCCTGCGGGTCAAACCAAGAGCTCGGTGGCAGTGAAGGGTATCTGGGAGAACTTCGCACCAACCGACTCGGTGGGCCTCCAGCTAAGATTGGTAGTGCCCGACAAATATATTTCGGAACTCAACCCCGAGACTCAAGATGTAGAGATCTCATTTGTCAAGGTGTGTGACTTCGATATCAACCAATTTGAGGGTTATGCTATTCTATCGTCGATGTTCCTCTATGAGCAATTCTATGAGTGGTATCGCTTGGTTAAGGTCGATGTTGACCCCGATGCTGAGAATACGGTAATTCTACGCAACCCATTCTCCGAGAGTGATATCTATCGAGACAATTATGATGTGCGCATTAGGTTCAATACCGACGACCCTCTCTCTCCAGCCTTGGAGATCGACGGTGGGCAGATCATCTATAGCGTGCGTAACCTCTTTGAGTATATATTAGGTGATGGATGGCTCCGAGTTCAGCAGAGTGTCAACTACACATCGTTCTACAACATGTGTCAAAAATATGCTCTCTTCTATGTTGACATCTATGCCGAGGGCGATGGTGGTGGTACTCTCGGGAGTGGTTACCTCAATGCCCTTGAGTGGATTAGCGACGAGGAGGCTGAGATAATTCTCCGTGAGGGATTTGATGATTTTTAGTGTAAATAATAATTAAAAAATAGAGAACAATGAAAAAGTTATTAGATGTAAGATTACTTTGCGCTTTTGTTGCGCTTTTCGCCTTGGTGGCATGTAATAAAGATACAGATGTGGATGTTGAGACACCTACACCAGATGTAGAGATCACCTTCCCTGATTATAAGAGCTATACCTATAGCGCCGACCAAGAGATCTCAATCACTTTTGTGCCAGCCGAAATGTGGAGCATGAGTGCCGATCAATCGTGGGTTAAATTTAACTATGATGGTGCAACACAATCTACAATCTCGGGTCCTGCAGGTCAAGAGAGTGTGACGGTTGCCCTTGAGATCACTCCACAGGAGTCTCTCGCTGAGGATCAGAGCGCTATTATCACCCTCAAGATTGGTGATGAGAGTGAGGCTGTAGTTGAGGTAATCCAAAAATCAAGCTTCAGTGCAGCGGATTTCGTAATTCTTGCGGCCGATAGTGGGGCTGCTGTAAGTGAGGCTACTCTTGAGTGGTCAGAAACAGCTCTCAAATTTATCAATATCATCACCGTTGAGGCTCCATTTGATTGGGTTATCAGCGACTACCCAGAGTGGTTCGATGCTCAAGCGTTAACTCTATCGGGAGAGGCAGGAGTTCAATCTCGTCTACTTCTCTATGCCGATATGAACAACTACCCAGCAACAGCTGAGTCGGGCAATATGCGTATCGAGAGTAAGGCCAATAGCGAGATCTATGTTGATTTTGAGCTTCATGTTGAGGATTGCAGCAATGAGATCTTTGTGCTTGACGGCTACACCATTATCAACAACTCGGTTGATTTCGATGCATTGGGACTTATCACCAATAGCCTGTCGTATGAGACATCGGAGTCGGTATCGTTTACCGTGATGACATATGGCGACCAGGCACCCGACAGTTTCCTTTTGCAGTGTTGGTATGAGGAGGATGAGGTGATCTTAACCGATAATGACTTCCTCTATGAGAGCAGCGAGTTCTTCCTCGAGATCGTTGATAGTGAGGCAGATGGTAACTTCATAAAATATACCTACGAGTTGACTTCGCAGGCGGGCGATCCAGCGATGGCTCAAATTCTTCTATTCCCATCATCAATGGAGCTCTACGATATTGACCAATTGGAGTCTTACCTCTGGTATGAGTTCGGCACAATCGAAAAGCTATACGAGGAGATGGATCCATTTAAGTTTGGTGTTGTTACTCGTGACGGTGGTCCTAAGGATGATTCAGCTATGGCATTCTCGTTTGTCTATGGCGAGTGGGCTACAGGTGCTTCACTTAAATTCTTGAGCGATACACATGGCTGGTACAATAGCTATATCGAGTTGGTGGAGTCACCATCGAACCTCTACCACCTCACCTACGACTACCCATCGGCACAATCTATGGCGATGATCAGTGCGAGTGGTTATGTGGGTAACTTAGATACAAGTGAGGTTACTGTGTCTGACTCATCGTGGTTGGGTTATGAGTATATGGGTGGCTCATTCCAAATCACTGTTAATTCGACTGCAATTACATCATACCCAATTGAGGGATATGTGGTATTCAAGAATGAGGGTAGCACTCTCTACGACTATATCTTCCACGTAACTGTGACAGCAGCACAATAATTTTATACTATTAGATAGATGATCAATAAATTAAATATGTTCAAATCGCTTCTACTTATGCTCCTTGGTGCGGTGCTCTTTGTCGGTTGTACAGAGAGCCCCGAGGAGAGCGTGAGTAGTGGTTATGGCTACGTACAGTTTAAACTCTACAAAGAGAGCGACACACGTGCCGTAGACGAACTTGAGTATTTGAACGATGCAAAAAAGGTGAGAGTGACCCTTTCGATGGGAAACTCTACAATTACACAAACACTCCTCTTGTCGGCCTACGATACGGCCAATGCGGAGTATGGACTACGTAGCGATAAGTTGGAACTCTTGATAGGTAGCTATCAGGTGGCAAGTTTTATCCTCTACGATAGCCTCGACGAGGTTCTCTACTCGAGCTACGGCAGTGGCGAGCAGATCGACGTGGTCGATGGGGGGCTTAGTGTTACTTCGCTCTATCTCGATGCTCAACACTATGGCAATGTGAACTTTACATTTACCAAGAACTTCTATAATGAGACTCGTTCTGACGATGTTGATCTCTACCTCTTTTCGTCGGTAGGTTATGTGTCGCTTACTCTCAAGGATAAATATAACCAGACCTTCGATATGAGCGATATTGAAGTCTCCTATAGCATCAACTATGAGCGTGACGAAGATGGTAATGTCTACCAGGCGGCTGTGCTCACTACAGATGAGTATATCAATATCCCATCTGGCGATTGGAGTGTCGACTCATATAGCCTCAAGAGCTCGCTCAAAGCGTGGCTTGCTAATAGCCCAGCTACCGATATTATCGACTGCTCATTTACTGTGAGTGAGGATTATAAGCAGAGTATCGATGTGCCTCTTGTGCTTAGCGAGGAGGAGGATCATATCCAAGATTATAGAGCTTTGAAGGCAATTTGGGAGGCTCTCGATGGTGAGAATTGGTACTACCAAGGTGTTAACTATCAGACTGGCGTAACCTGGGATTTCAACAAGGATATCGATATGTGGGGTGACCAGCCAGGAGTATTCATCAACTCCAATGGTCGTGTCACTTCGCTCAACTTGAGTGATTTTGGTGTACGTGGCCACATGCCTGAGGAGTTGGGTCAGCTCACTGAACTCACGGAGCTTTACATTGGAACACACAGTGATGAGAATGTTGGAGGATTCTATTACGACAAGAGTGATGTCATTGCTGCTGCCATCTCGCCAGAGCTTAGAATGGCTTATGTGGAGGCAGGCGTTGAGATCCCTGGAGGCATCGAAGCTACGGGGGGCTACTACACACCCTCACAGCGTGACGAGAACCCCATGATGCGTAGCGATGTGCAGAGTGGCGTGATCACAAGTGATCTTCGTTCGCTTCCATCGAGCATTGGAGGTCTTTCGAAGTTGCAGACCATCTATATTGCTAACACAACTATCACGGAGCTTCCTGTCGAGATAGCGCAACTCTCTGACCTTACATTCTTGGAGCTCTACAACCTTCCATATATGACTACCGTGCCAGAGCTGTTTGAGCTTCTGCCAAAGTCACTTATGACTATCAACATCAGTGAGAATCTTCAGTGGGGTGCCCCACAAATATTGGAGGTTATCGAGAAAATGTCGGTGAGTCCTGCGGCGGAGTCGTTGCAGTTGTTCTATTGCTACAATAACAATCTTGAGATCCTGCCATCGTGCCTCGAGAATATGAGCTCGTTGGGATTGATGCACTTTGCATCGAACAATATCGAGGTTGTGGAGTCTATGCCAACGTTGCGCCCTATTCAACTCTATTTGGGTGATAACAAAATTAGTTATATCCCTGATGACTTCTGCGATACCGATGACTTAGAGAGTATGAGTGTCGACTATAACCAGTTGGAGAACTTCCCTAACCTCTTTAGTTCGTCTCAGATTCCAATAGAGTCTCTCTCATTCTCGAACAACAAGATTAAGGAGCTTCCCGAGGGTTTCAAGGGTGTCAATGTGACTACTCTTAACCTGCAAAATAACCTCTTTGAGGAGTATCCAGCAGGCTTCGCTGAGTCTAATTCGGTGATCAGTACGATCAATCTATCCTACAACAATATCAAGGGATTTGCCGAGAACTGCTTCGTCTATGAGTACTCCTATACTATCAGTTCAATTGATCTACAATTCAACCAGATTGAAGAGCTCCCCAATGACTTCTATGGTAACAACCTTCCATTCCTATATGGAGTGGATCTATCCTATAATCGATTTGATCACTTCCCCTACAACGTTCTCTATTCGCCTATGCTTACGGTATTTATCTTCCGTGCTCAGCGTGACGCCGATGGAAACCGTATTATGAAGGAGTGGCCTTTGGGAGTCTACAACCACACTGGTCTAAGAGCTCTCTACTTGGGTTCCAACGACTTGCGTACAGTCGATGATACCATCTCATATATGATCTATATGTTGGATATCTCGGACAATCCAAATATCTCGATCGATCTATCAGGCGTATGTGACTATATTGAGGCTGGATACTATATGTTGTACTACGACAAGACGCAGGATATTAGAAACTGCCCATATTTGGGAATAACAAATTAATTGAGTTGAGAATGAATAAATTAGTAATATATAAGATTTTTAGCGCCTCACTCTTCACCGTGCTGTTTATGGTGGGGTGTCAAAAGGATATTGAAGTGGATATCACCGACGACGATCTACCAGTGCTTACGGGGCAAACGATTGTGGTTCCCGCTATTGGCGAGAGTGTAAGTTTCAAGGTTGAAACCAACGATAGCTGGGTCGCTTCTACCGATGCTCCGTGGATCCTCATCACACCAGCCAATGGCGTTGGAAGTGCTTCGTGTAAGCTTGTTGTCGACTCGACTCTAATGAATAATCTTCGTAGTGAGCATGTGCGTATCACCTATACCTCTACCAATGAGAGCGATCTAATTACTGTCGAGCAGGAGGGATTCCCCCGTTCAATCGACATCCTGTCGGATAGCTCAGTGACGTTGCCCAACTATGCTAACCTTGACGAGCGCTACTTCGATGTGGAGCTCTCGACCAATGTCGATTTCGAGATTGTCAACCTCTCGGAGTTAACATGGATCGACGACATTGAGGTTGAGAACTACTCACTCGATCGTGGTGCACGTCCTCGTAACGTGGGATTGCAGGTCTACTTCAGTAACCACACCAACCCAACCTCGGATCGTGATTGTATTCTGCAACTACGCTCCAGCGACGATGGTGAGTTGATAGAGGTGCAACTGCCTATTTCTCAGGCGGCTGGTGATTTGATTCCAAATACCATCGAGGGAGATTCATTGGCACTTTTGGCAATCGCACGTAACATAAATTCATACTTCGCATTCGATAGCAGCGAACCGATGAAGAATTGGTCTTCGGTGGAGTTGTGGGAGATTACCGACTCGGAGTTGAGTGGCTATCTCGACGATCGTTTAACCGATGAGGAGTATCAAGATTATACTCGTGAGCAGCTCCAAGCAGAGGTCTTGGGTCGTGTCAAGAGCGCCCTCTTCTATATTTTTGATACCGAAGAGGATATCCCCTATGAGGTTCGCTACCTCAAACATTGTGTCGATTTGGACTTCTCTTCAAATACCAACCACGAGCTCAAGGAGATCGGTTTTGGTGAGAGTTTAGGTGAACTTGTGCAGCTAAAGCGTCTTACGCTCTTTGCATGCGGTGTTCATGAGTTTGAGCCTACACTCTCCAACCTCAAGCGTTTGGAGTCGTTGTCGCTCGCTGCAAATCACTTTGCAACGATCCCCAGCGAGATCAACCCTACCACCTTCCCTCGTCTTACTTCACTCTCGTTCTCGGGAAATATACTTACCTACTATACCGACCTCTCGACAATATCGGAGGGCGTGGGTGATATTGGTCTCGAGATGAGTTCCGATGATTTGGAACGCCTCTTTGAGTGGGATAATCTCGAATCACTCTCGTTGAGCTACAACTATAACTATGGTGAGTTGCCAACGATGGACCATATGCCAACCTACACTCAAGAGCAGATCGAGAAGAGCGACACCCTTAGCGGCGCCAACATCTTGTTGCGTGTGCCACGAGTGTTGCCCAACTGTACGGATCTAAGGTTGAACCTCAACCGCTTTACGGGAGATCTCCCCGAGTGGATTCTATACCACCCTAACTTGATGTTCTACGACGCCTTCACCCTTATCTTCAACCAAGAGGGGCGTAATCGAGAGGGAGTTTTGGCAGGTTTCGACAATGAGCCAAGTAGCTTCCAATACTACTACAATGAGTTCCCATTTTGGGCCGAGGTGATGGGACAGATTAGCGATGAGGAGGTAGAGGAGTAGCTCTATCAAGATATTTTAAGGAGAATAGTTATGAATATGATAAATAGTAAAATTATAATTGGTCTATCAGCGCTGCTTCTTGCAGGGGCGTGTCATAAGAGTGTCGATATGGAGCTCGAGATGCCCACGTTGAGCCAAGCACCAATAATCGGAGATGCTTCGGGGGCTACCAAGGGTCAGATCCTTGTGAAGTTCACCGACTCGATGGGCGATGAGTTGGAGGCAATCCAGGCTCAAAGTGTCACTCGTTCTGGAGTGATGGTGATCGATGAGCAACTCGAGCAGCTCTCTGCAACGAGCCTTAGGAGGGTATTTCCAATCGACAGTCGTAGAGAGCAGATCACTCGTGAGAGTGGCATGCACCTATGGTATGTGATCGACTTTGATCCATCGCTTTCACTTACCTCGGTGGCCTCTGAGTGGGCTTCACTCGAGTGTGTGACCAAGGTGGAGTATATGAGTTCACTTCAATATAGTGAGCGTCGTTCGGCTGTCCCCTACACCGACCAACAAGTTTTGGCTGTCGAGGGGGCAGGGGTAAATGACCCTCTCTATGGCGCCCAATGGGGATTGACCAATCGAGGCGACGATAGCGACTACACTACGGGCTATGGTGGCTACATTGCTGGAGCTGACATCAGTGCCGAGCAGGCGTGGGATATCTACGCTAAGAGCCAAGGCGCTTCAGATGAGCAGATTATCGTGGCGATACTCGATGAGGCTGTTGACTATATGCACCCCGATCTTGTTAATCGTATGTGGGTCAACGAAGGTGAGGCACTTAACCAGCGTACCGATGCTGATGGCAATGGTTACGAGGATGATCTTCATGGATACAACTTTGTATTTGGGCATGGGCGTCTTGCATTAGATGGCGACGACACAGGTCACGGAACTCACGTAGCAGGTATTATTGCAGCTGAGAACAACAATGGCGTGGGTGTTGCAAGTATCGCAGGTGGTAGTGATAACATCAAAATCATGTCGTGTCAGATCTTTAGTGGTTACTCAAGTGCCTCGACTCTCGAGCAGGCTATGGCTGTGAAGTATGCTGCCGACAATGGCGCAGTGGTGTTGCAGTGTAGTTGGGGTCTCAACTCCTCGGAGGCATCTATGATTACGGGTCAAGGTAGCGTGGGGAATGATGAGGATTATATTCTCGCCTTTGGTATACTAAAGGAGGCATTCGACTATTTCATCCACAATGCATCTTCACCCAATGGGGTTGTCGATGGTGGCGTTGTTGTCTTTTCGGCTGGTAACGAGTCGGCACCACTTCCAGGATACCCATCCAACTACGGTGACTATGTGTGTGTAACAGCCATTGCTGCCGATTACACCCCATCAATCTATACCAACTATGGTGGTAACTCTACTGTTGCCGCTCCAGGTGGTGATAGAGATTACTACGTGCATGAGGAGGGTGAGATACTCTCGACAATGCCTACATTGCTCTCAGAGAGTGGTTATGGCTATATGGAGGGAACCTCGATGGCCACCCCAATGGTCTCGGGCGTTGTGGCGCTGGGACTCTCGCACGCTGCCAATAACTACAAACATATCAAGGCTGAGAGCATCAAGGATCTTTTGATGCAGTCGACCGATGAAATTGATAGCTATATGGTTGGTAATAAAGAGTTTTATTACTATTCGGCTGGAACAGGTGACGAGTATAGCCCCCAAAAGGATCTGCTCGATTTGACCAAGTTCTCAGGAAAGATGGGCACGGGACTTATTAACGCCTCGAAGTTCCTTCAACTCATCGAGGGCAGCGATGTAGGTGCTGAATTCAAGGTGCCCAACTACACGGTGGGTGTTGGTGCAGTGGTGAGTGACGATCTCTCGGTATACTTTGTCGATAAGTCGATCTCGTTTGGCGCCAAAGCAGCCAATAGCTCTATTGCCGAGGTTTCGGTGGATGGATCAACTCTCACAATTAAGGGTGTAGAGCGAGGTTCAACTAAAGTTACTATCACGGCAGGTGGCATCGAGCAAGTTATAACTGTAATTGTCAACAATACCTCTGGTAGCGGCTGGATGTAGAACAAAATGAGGTGGCAAAGCTAATATCCACATATCGACTTCTGGCGCTTTGCGCTCTGCTCCTTGGTGTGCAATACGCTCAAGGGCAGAGGCCAACCTTCACTCGTGAGGAGTTGGATCAAATATCCAACCCCACTTTGGCCGAGGGTAGCGAGGTACTCTATACTCAGAGCCTTCACTATGATCTTGGTAGTGTGAGTGAGGATGGGGGAGTCGTTGAGGGTAGCTTCAACTTCGAGAATCGAGGTGCGGAGGCTCTAATCATTCTGCGAGCTACGGCCGATTGTGGATGTTTAAAGCTAAAGTATCCCACAGCGCCAATATTGCCTGGGCAGAGCTTCGAAGTGGAGTTCACCTATAACCCTAAGGGCTATCCAGGGCGTTTGAGTCGTAGGGTGTTACTCTACACCAATCTCTCTCAGAGTGCCCCAACTGCCAAGATGTCGGTGGGTGGTTATGTGGAGTCGTCGTCGGATATGAGCGGCCGCTTTCCTCATGCCAAGGGCGTTGCACTACTCAAAGGCGAGGAGATACTCTTTCGAGGTGTCTCGAATCGTCAAGTGGAGCGAATTTTAGCATATAATAGTGGTGAGAATGAGTTGAATATTAGGGCTTTGGCTGGTTCGCTACCTTCGGGGGTGACGCTTAGCACTCAACCCTCTACTGTGACTGCACATCAACAATTTGATATTGTTGTTACTTTAGACCCATCGATGTGGAAAGGCCAGGCGAGAGACTTCAAAATATTTTTGGATGGGGTGGGAGCATCACCTCTCAATAGTGTAATAGAGATAAAATTTAGATAAAAATGAGAGAATTAAAAAGTATAGTGGCAGTGGTAGCTCTCCTGTTGGGAGCAGTGTCATGTCAGAGTGACGAGGAGCAGAGCCCAACGGTGAGCGCACCCGTTATCAACACTCGCAACATGGAGGGTGTGTGGATGTTGCAAGAGATCGAGGGAATCGACCTCGATGACGATATCTACCTCTATATCGCATTGGTGCATGAGGATCTTTCGTTCGACATGTACGATAACTTTGACTCGGCATACTCACACCAAAGTGTGGGAACTTTTGTTATCGATGAGGATGATAACGGTCGCAAATATATCAATGGATACTACACAAGTAACTTCTCCGAGGAGTGGTCTGAGTATTATTATATCGAGGATTTCACCCTCGAGAGTATGACCTGGGTTGGTGCCGAGAGCGGTAGCATCCAGCGTTTTGTTTTGGTCGACGAGATTCCTTCCGACATTGTTGCAGGAACTCGAAGTGCTGAGTTTTAGGTTTCTTACTGACTCCGTCGGGTGGTGATAACACTCCCACGGGTGCGTATTTTTTTGCGCTTTTGGGCTTAGAGATTGCATTATATTATTTACGTCAGAATAATATACATATCATCGTCACCCCAGGCTTGATCTGGGGTCTACAACTCGATACACTCTCTTGTGTAGATTCCCGATCAAGTCGGGAATGACGTGTATGGTGAAGTCGGGAATGACGTGTGTGGTGAAGTCGAGGATGACGTAATAGACTTATTTAAAGCGACATGCACCTCACTGATTATGTGATGACAACCGATAGGTTGACATAGATATACCTCTTATAATAAGTGTTGAGCGCTTGCGTTCATAAACTTATTATAAGAGGTATATCGTAAGTGGGCATAGCCCGCCACAAAATCAGTGTCCCACAAAGTCAAAAACGAAGTTTTTGGATCCAAGCTTAGCTTGGCGGCCGCCCGCCGTTAGGGCAATAAGAAGGGCCGTAAGAAGGGCCGTAAGATTTTTATTTTTGCAAATCAAAGAAAAGATTCTATCTTTGTATTGACCTTGGCGAAATATGGGTCAAACTAACCTCACTTTAATAGAAAAAATATGTTAAGAAAGATTAGGGTAGTGTTTGCAGCCTTGAGTTTCCTTGTTGTAACTCTACTTTTCTTGGACTTCACGGGCACGTTGCACCTCTACTTTGGGTGGATGGCCAAGGTGCAATTCCTACCTGCGCTCTTAGGGCTTCACTTTGGCGTGGTGCTGCTCATGATTCTCTTGACGCTCATCTTTGGGCGTCTCTACTGCTCGGTGATATGTCCTCTGGGAATATTCCAGGATGTGGTGTCACGCTTTGCTGCCCTTGGCAAGGGTAAGAAGTTCCGCTTTACGCACTCCAAAAATTTGGTGTGGCTACGCTTTGCGATGGTGGCGCTGTTGGTTGTGTCGCTCATCTTGGGTGTGGGCTCTGTGGTGGCGCTACTTGCCCCCTATAGCTCCTATGGTCGTATCGCCTCGAATCTCTTTGCCCCTCTATGGCAGTGGGGTAATAACCTTGTGGCTCACTTTGCAGAGCGTGCCGATAGCTACCTCTTCTATCACCACGAGGTGTGGATCAAGAGCGTAGCGACCCTTGTTGTCTCGGCCGTGAGCTTTGTTGTGATCTCAATTTTGGCATGGCGTGGTGGTCGCACCTACTGCAATACGATCTGCCCCGTGGGTACTATCTTGGGATACTTAGCTAAATTCTCCTATCTCAAGCCATATATCGACACCGAAAAATGTAATGGTTGCGGTCTGTGTGAGCGCAAGTGTAAATCTTCGTGCATAGCACCCAAGGGTGGTCCGATAGACTACACACGATGTGTGACATGCTTCAACTGCCTTGAGAGCTGCAAGAGGGGTGCTATCGTATATGGCCACCCTAAGAGAGGTGTGGCCAAGGAGGAGCAGAGAGTGGATGAGAGTAGGCGCAAGGCCTTCTTGGCCTCGAGCTTTGTGTTGGCCGCCTCGGCAGTTAAGGCGCAGACTACAGGCAAGGTCGATGGCGGCTATGCGGTGATTGTCGACAAGAAAGTCCCTAAGCGAGAGCAACATATTGTACCTCCAGGAGCCAAGAGTCCCAAGAACTTCGCCTCGAAGTGTACGGGATGTCAGCTCTGTGTCTCGGTGTGCCCCAATAAGGTGCTGCGACCATCGGCCTCTTTGAGTCGCATGATGCAGCCCGAGCTCTCCTATGAGCGTGGCTATTGCCGTCCCGAGTGTACCAAGTGCTCCGAGGTGTGCCCCGCAGGCGCTATTAGCCCCATCTCGAGAGAGGAGAAGAGCGCTATTCAGGTGGGGCGAGCTGTCTGGATCAAGAAGAATTGCGTCGTTGTGAGAGACGATGTCGATTGTGGAAATTGTGCTGCACGTTGCCCCTCGGAGGCTATTATCATGGTGCCGATGGATCCAGACAATCCATCTTTACGCAAAATTCCGTCGGTCAATGCCGAGCGTTGTTTGGGGTGTGGAGCTTGCGAGAATCTCTGCCCAGCAGCCCCCTTTAGTGCAATCTATGTCGAGGGTAATAATCGTCACATAACTATCTAATAGAGTCGAGAAGATGAGTAAAAATAGTAAAAAGATGGAGCGTTCGGAGTTCCTAAAGATAATGGGTGCTGCAACTTTGGCAACAGCTGCCGCAGGTAGCTGCATCGGTGGCGGTGGCGGCTCAAAGTCAAAAGGTGGCGCCGCCTCGAGTAGCACAAAGATCGAGGGTGAGCTCACTACAAGAGTATCGACCAAGGGAGATAAAGTTGCAATTTTAGGCTATGGAGGCACCAAGTGGCCTCTATTAGAGAACCCCGAACCAGGTAAGAGTGTTGTGGATCAGGAGGCTGTCGAGGAGCTTATTGACTATGCTATTGCGCACGGTGTCAATTACTTCGACACTGCACCGCCATATAGCCAGGGGTGGTCCGAGGAGGCTGTGGGTAAGGCCTTGAGCCGCTATCCACGTGATAAGTTCCTTATCGGCACCAAAATGTCGAGCCAATATAATACCGACCCAACAGCATTTAGGGAGTATTCGCTAAACCTCTATTACCAGAGCTTCAAGCGACTTCAAGTTGACTACTTCGACTACTACATGCTCCATAGTGTTGGTCGCACCAAATCGAGTTTCAATGAGCGATTTATAGATAGTGGCATGCTCGACTTCTTGATCGAGGAGCGTAAGGCGGGCCGTATCCGCAACCTCGGATGGTCATTCCATGGCAATGTCGAGACCTTCGATTGGATCTTGGCTATGCACGAAGAGGTGCATTGGGACTTTGTGCTGATTCAGCTCAACTATGCCGATTGGCGCCACGCTACGGGAGCCAACGTCAATGCTGAGTATCTATGCCAGGAGCTCGATAAGCGCAATATTCAGGCGATGGTGATGGAGCCCCTCCGTGGAGGTCGCTTGGCGTCGAGCCTGCCCAACCATATCAACGAGCGTTTGAAGCGTCGTGAGCCTGAGATGAGTATCGCCTCGTGGGCGTTCCGCTTCTCGGCATCGCACAACTGTGTCCTCACGGTGCTTAGCGGTATGACATACATGGAGCACCTCAAGGATAATTTGGCAACCTATTCGCCTCTTGAGCCAATGAGTGAGGATGAGTTTGAATTTATTGAGCAGACGGCAGAGTTGCTATCCGATTATCCTACAGTTGATTGCAACGATTGTCTCTACTGCATGCCCTGCCCCTATGGCTTGGATATTCCTGGTATCTTCTCGCACTACAACAAGTGCGTAAACGAAGGTAAGGTGGTGAGTAGTAGAGATGATGATGAGTATCGTAAGGCTCGTCGAGCATATCTCGTGAGCTACGATCGAGCAATCCCCACACGTCGCCAAGCTGATAGATGTATCGGTTGCGGAGAGTGCATCCACCACTGTCCACAGGGTATCAACATCCCCTCGCAGCTCAACCGCATAAGTAACTACATCGAGAAGCTAAGAGCGGATAAACTGTAGATGACCTATGATAAAGAAGAGGGTGACTAATCAAGCTTTGAACTTGATGGTCACCCTCTTCTTTATAGTGTGTTATTGCTTATCGAATGAAGAGCAGCTCACGATACTTTGGCAATGGCCAAATTTGGTTATCTACGATCTCCTCGAGACGGTCGATATGCTTGCGGATAAGGTCGAACTTCGCAGCGACAGTGTCGTGGTATGCGATAGCTTTCTCTCTCTCGCACTCGATTCTGTTGGCGATTTTACGTGCCTCGATCATCTCTAAAGTGAGTGATTGAATCGATGCTGTATGATCTTGGATCTTCTTGATGAGAGCGATATCTGCCGAGGCGTCGAGTCCTGGGATCTGAGCCATGCGGTATACCTTGTCGAGAAGAACCGACTCATACTTCGATGCGATAGGTACGATGTGGTTCATCGCAAGGTCTCCAAGTACACGACCCTCGATCTGGATCTTCTTGGTGTAGGTCTCCCACTTGATCTCGGTGCGAGCCTCAACTTCGATCTTACTAAGAACGCCTGTTGTCTCGAACATCGCAATAGCAGCCTCGTCGAGGTAGCGGTCGAGGATAAGTGGAGTCGATGTCTCGCAGTCGAGACCACGTGCAGCAGCCTCAGCCTTCCACTCGTCGGAGTAACCATTGCCGTTGAAACGGATTGGCTTACACTCTACGATCATCTCTTTGAGTGTCTCGTAGATCGCCTTGTCCTTCTTCTTGCCTCCCTCGATCTTCGAGTCAACACGAGCTTTGAACTTGATAAGACCCTCAGCAACAGCAGTATTGAGGATGATCATAGCGTCAGCGCAGTTGTCCGAAGAGCCCACTGCACGGAACTCGAAGCGGTTACCCGTAAATGCAAATGGTGATGTACGGTTACGGTCAGTATTGTCGAGAAGCAACGCTGGGATGTGTGCGATACCGCTCATGCGGAATGCGCTCTTAGCGTCGAAACGGATGTCGTCGTTCTCTACGCTCTCCTCCATCTTGTCGAGTACCGCCGAGATCTGAGTTCCCAAGAATGTTGAGATGATCGCTGGAGGTGCCTCGTTGGCGCCCAAACGGTGAGCGTTGGTAGCACTCATGATAGATGCCTTAACCAAACCGTTGTGAGTGTAGAGTGCGTGGATTGTATTTACGAGGAATGTGATGAATTGAAGATTCTCGTTTGCGTTTTTGCCAGGTCCAAAGAGGTTGACACCTGTGTTGGTACCAAGTGACCAGTTGTTGTGCTTACCCGAACCGTTGATGCCCTTGAATGGCTTCTCGTGGAATAGTACACGGAAGTTGTGACGGCGTGACACTTGATCCATCACTGTGAGCAAGAGTTGGTTATGGTCGTTAGCGATGTTAACGGTCTCGAATACTGGAGCGAGCTCAAATTGGTTTGGAGCAACCTCGTTGTGGCGAGTCTTAACTGGAATACCCAACTTAAGAGACTCATACTCCAAGTCTTTCATAAATGCCATAACACGCTCAGGAATAGCACCAAAGTAGTGATCCTCGAGCTGTTGGTTCTTAGCTGAGTCGTGACCCATAAGTGTACGGCCAGTGAGCATAAGGTCTGGACGAGCTGCCCAAAGAGCCTCATCAACCAAGAAGTACTCCTGCTCCCATCCGAGGTATGAGTGAACCTTTGTTACACTCTTGTCGAAGTAGCGACATACATCAACGGCAGCTTTATCGACAGCCGAGATAGAGCGCAAAAGTGGAGTCTTGTAGTCGAGTGCCTCACCTGTGTATGAGATAAATACAGTAGGGATACAGAGTGTAGTGCCTACGATAAATGCTGGAGATGTTGGATCCCAAGCCGAATATCCACGAGCCTCAAATGTGCTGCGGATACCACCATTAGGGAACGACGAAGCGTCGGGCTCTTGTTGAACAAGAAGCTTGCCCGAGAACTCCTCGAGTACGCCACCAAGACCATCAGGCTCTGCGAATGAGTCGTGCTTCTCGGCAGTACCACCTGTAAGAGGTTGGAACCAGTGAGTATAGTGGTCAGCACCATTCTCCAATGCCCATTGGCGCATACCAGCTGCAACAGAGTCTGCAACCTCACGAGTGAGAGAGGTACCGTTGTCCATTGTGTCAATCATTGAAAGATAGCTCTCTTTGTTGAGATACTTGCGCATTGCAACTTTGTTAAAGACCTTCTCTCCAAAATAATCAGAAGGGTTGCTCGATGGAGCATCTACCTTTACCGCTTTGTGATTGATGGCCGCCTCGACCATCTTGAATCTAAGTTGTGACATAAGTTTATCTTTTTATATAATTAGTAATTTCTAAATACTTAGGTAGGATCAATGACTCTTCAGCTCAAATGGTTACAATTTGTGAGTTTTTATCATCAATCCGATGCTGCAAAGGTATGAATTATTTGGTAAAGTTGTTTCGATAAAAAATAAAAAAATTGAAGATTTATGAAAAAATAACATCTTTTTAGCGGTTTCTACTGTTTTTTGTGTAGTTGCCTCGAAATTTTACCCATGTTTTCCTAAAAAGTGGTAAAAATATCAATGTTATTTAATTAACAGTAGTTTTATGAAATAGGCTAAATCGAGCAAAAACTGCCATAAAAAAGTGTAAGGTGAAACCTCGATACCAAGTTCGGCGAGACTCTCCTTCGAGACTCAATTTTCTCTGAATCGTTGAGGCTCTGAGAGATGATTGTAATCTTTTTTTAAGATTCATTAATAATTATTTGTGAAAAGAATAACAACATATTATTTTTTTTTATATCTTTATGCGCTTAAATTAATGAACAATCACTAATTCTATTAATATATTATGACAAAGACCAATCAAGAGAGGTTGTTTGCTGAGTTCCCAGAGGTGTCAACCGCAACGTGGGAAGAGGTAATTAACAAAGACCTCAAAGGGGCAGATTATGCACGCAAGTTGGTTTGGCGAACAGCCGAAGGTTTCAACGTTCGTCCTTACTACCGTGCTGAAGATCTTGCAGGTATTGAATTTTTAGGCTCTGCGGCGGGTGAATTCCCATTCGTTCGTGGAATCGGCAAAAAGAACAACTGGCGTGTTCACCAAACCGTTTCGGTTAAGTGTGTCAAGGAGGCGTCGGCTGAGGCTCTCGACATCCTATCGAAGGGTGTTGACTCGGTAGGCTTCTGCCTAAGCGAGGCTCTCTCGGCAGACGAGCTCGATACACTTATTGCTGGCATCGACCTCACCAAAACTGAGGTGGTTTTCAACGGCAAATGCTTGGCTAAGACCGCTAACCTACTGCTCGACAAGCTCGACGCAGTGGAGGGGCTCGACAAGAAGCACGTTCGTGTTGCTTTTGGCATCGACCCAATCGTTAAGGATCTCTCGCTCGGCGGTGCATACTGCTGTGGTGGCGACGGCAAGGAGTGCTTCGAGACTGTTGCGGCACTTATCACTCGCTCGGCGGAGTACAAACACATGAAGATCTACACGGTTAACGCTCACAACTTTGGTAACTCAGGCGCAACAATCGTCGAGGAGCTATCATTCGCCTTGGCCGCTGGTCACGACTACCTTGTGAAGTTCACCGAGATGGGGCTCCCAATCGAGACTGTTGCTCGCAAGATCCGCTTCTCGTTGTCGGTTTCGGCAAACTACTTTATGGAGATCGCCAAGATTCGTGCAGCTCGCATGTTGTGGGCTAACATCGTTATGGCATACTCTCCAAAGGGAACTTGTCCAGCGAAGATGTTTATCCACGCTGTTACATCTAAGTGGAACCAAACCGCTTACGACCCCTACGTAAATATGTTGCGTGGTACAACCGAGGCAATGAGTGCCGCTATCGCTGGCGTTCAGTCGCTCGAGGTACTTCCATTCAACACCTCGTTTGAGACTCCCGATGAGTTCTCGAAGCGTATCGCTCGCAATGCTGAGCTTCTCTTGAAACATGAGTCTCACTTCGACCAAGTGGTTGACCCAGCAGGTGGTTCATACTACATCGAGAATCTTACAAAGAGCATCGCAACTGAGGCTTGGGCTAAGTTCAACGAGGTTGAGGATAAGGGTGGCTACGTAGCTGCATTCAACTCAGGTTACGTCGTAGAGACCGTTAAGGCTTCGGCAGCTGCCAAAGATAAGAACATCGCAACACGTCGTGAGGTGCTTCTTGGTGCTAACCAATACCCCAACTTCACCGAGGTTGCTGCGGCCGATATGTGCTCGTGCGCTGTGGAGCGTGAGTGCTCAGAGGAGAATCGCCTCACTCCATACCGTGGAGCTATGGCATTCGAGGCTATGCGTTTGGGTGTTGACCGCTCGGGTAAGGAGCCAAAGGCATTTATGCTAACTTGTGGTAACCTCAGCATGGCTCGTGCTCGTTCGCAGTTTGCTTGTAACTTCTTCGCTTGTGCTGGTATCCGCACAATCGACAATACATACTTCTCTTCGGTTGAGGAGGGTGTTGAGGCGGCTTTGGCTGCTTCGGCTGAGATCGTTGTGATCTGCTCGTCGGACGACGACTACGCTACATTGGCACCAAAGGCTAAGGAGCTTTTGGGCGATAAGGCTATCTTGGTTGTTGCAGGTGCTCCTGCGTGTGCCGCAGAGTTGGAGGCGCAAGGAATCAGCAACTTTATTAGCGTCAAGAGCAATGTGCTCGAGACTTTGAAGTCGTACCTTAAAGCAATGAACATCTAATTATGAGAGCAAAATTTTCAGAACTAAAATATGAAGGCATCGCATCGACATGCGGTTGCGCTTCAAAGCATAATGGAGGCAAGTGCGACACCGCAGGTGAGTGGTTGACTCCAGAGCAAATCCCAGTTAAGGGAGCATACTCGGCCGAGGATTTGGCTGGTATGGAGCACCTCAACTATGCAGCAGGTATCGCTCCATTCCTTCGTGGACCATACTCAACGATGTATGTGATGCGCCCTTGGACAATTCGTCAATATGCAGGTTTCTCGACTGCCGACGAGTCTAACGCATTCTACCGTCGCAACTTGGCTGCAGGTCAAAAGGGTCTTTCGGTAGCGTTTGACCTCGCTACTCACCGTGGCTACGATGCCGACCACCCACGTGTGGTAGGTGACGTTGGTAAGGCGGGTGTGTCGATCTGCTCGGTGGAGGATATGAAGGTTCTCTTCAATGGTATTCCTCTCGACAAGATGTCGGTTTCGATGACTATGAATGGTGCGGTTCTTCCAATCCTTGCATTCTACATCGTTACAGGACTCGAGCAAGGTTGTACCCTCGACCAATTGGCAGGTACAATCCAGAACGACATCCTCAAGGAGTTCATGGTTCGTAATACCTATATATATCCACCTAAGTTCTCGATGAAGGTTATCGCCGATATTTTTGAGTACACTTCGCAAAATATGCCTAAGTTCAACTCAATCTCAATCTCGGGTTACCACATGCAAGAGGCTGGTGCTACGGCCGACATCGAGCTCGCTTACACCTTGGCCGACGGTTTGGAGTATCTTCGTGCTGGTGTCAACGCAGGTATGTCGATCGACGCATTTGCGCCACGCTTGTCGTTCTTCTGGGCGATCGGTATGAACCACTTTATGGAGATCGCTAAGATGCGTGCTGCACGTATGTTGTGGGCTAAGATCGTTAAGAGGTTCGATCCAAAGAATCCAAAATCACTCGCTCTTCGTACCCACTCGCAAACTTCGGGTTGGTCACTCACGGAGCAAGATCCATTCAACAACGTAGCTCGTACAGCTATCGAGGCGATGGGTGCAGCGTTGGGTCACACCCAATCACTCCACACCAATGCCCTCGACGAGGCGATTGCACTTCCTACCGACTTCTCGGCTCGTATCGCTCGTAACACTCAAATCTATATCCAAGAGGAGACCAACATCTGCCGTGAGGTAGACCCATGGGCAGGTTCATACTACATCGAGACTCTAACCAAGGAGATCGCCGACAAAGCATGGGCTCGTATCGAGGAGGTTGAGGAGCTTGGCGGTATGGCAGCAGCTATCGAGACAGGTATTCCAAAGATGCGTATCGAGGAGGCTTCGGCTCGCAAGCAGGCTCGTATCGACTCAGGTGCCGAGAAGATCATCGGTATCAACGAATACCGTTTGGAGAAAGAGGCGCCAATCGACATCTTGGCAGTAGACAACACTGCGGTTCGCCTAAGTCAGATCGAGCGTTTGAACGCTCTTCGTGCATCACGTGATGAGGCGGCAGTTAAGGCTGCATTGGAGGCTATCACCGAGTGTGTTAAGTCGGGTGAGGGTAACCTCCTTGCACTTGCTGTTGAGGCGGCTAAGGTTCGTGCTTCACTTGGTGAGATCTCGGACGCTTGCGAGGTTGTTGTAGGTCGTTACCAAGCGGTTATTCGTTCAATTTCAGGAGTATATAGTTCAGAGGTGAAAGAGGATTCTCAATTCGAAAAGGCTAAGGAGATGGCCGCAGACTTCGCTAAGCGTGAAGGCCGTCAGCCACGTATTATGATCGCTAAGTTGGGTCAAGATGGCCACGACCGTGGAGCGAAGGTTGTAGCAACAGGTTATGCCGACATAGGTTTCGACGTCGACATGGGCCCACTGTTCCAAACTCCCGAGGAGGCTGCTAAGCAGGCTGTAGAGAACGACGTTCACGTTGTGGGCGTATCGTCACTCGCTGCTGGTCACCTCACTCTTGTGCCACAAATCATTGGTGAGCTCGCTAAGTTGGGCCGTGAGGATATCATCGTTATCGTTGGTGGTGTGATCCCTGCTCAAGATTACGATCAACTCTACAAGGATGGCGCAGCAGCAATCTTTGGCCCTGGTACCCCAGTGGCAACAGCAGCTGTTAAGATGTTGGAGATCTTGAACCAATAAGGTTTATCGATCCAATATAGATATTTATGAAATCGGAGATTGCCAATACTTGGTACTCTCCGATTTTTTTGGTCCTTGCAGCATGGTGTGATAGCTATACAGTACCTAAGATGATTCTTTTTGCAAATGCTGACATTTTCCCAAGAAAAAAGGTTAGATAGTTATTAATCAACCATCTAACCTTTTCTTTAGTGCCCAGGACGAGACTCGAACTCACACGAACCTAATGTTCACTACCCCCTCAAAGTAGCGTGTCTACCAATTTCACCACCTGGGCTTGCTTCTTTAGCGACTGCAAATATATGTAGTTTTTTTGGAAAAGCAAAACTTTTTTTGGAAAACTTTAATTTTATTGCTGACTTTGTTGGTTTCTTACTGACTGAGCAGGGCAAACGCACGAAAAATTATAGTTTACGACTGACTCCGTCGGGCGGAAAAAACACCTCCACTGGTGTATACTATCTTGCGAGAAGGGCTTAGAGATTTCACCTCACTGATGTGTGGTGGCAACCATAGGTTGACAGAGTCCGTAAGAAACCTAATGAGCATCAAGCCAATTATCGGCCACGCCAGCCTCGGCCAAGAGTTGCACACTGAGCGAGGCGGCACGCTCCATCTCCTCAGTCACTATCTTTGTAACTTGCTCCTGCTCTGAGCGGAACATATCTATCACAACCTCATCGTGCACCTGCATCACCATGCGTGAGGCGATCCCTTCGGCTTGGAAACGGCGCCAAATAGCGATCATCGCAAGCTTCATTATGTCGGCGGCACTACCTTGGATTGGCGCATTTATAGCATTGCGCTCGGCCAAGCCACGTGCCACAGCGTTGCGGGATGTGATGTCTCGCAGATACCTGCGACGCCCAAAGAGCGTTGTGACAAAGCCATCGGCACGTGCCGACTCCACCACAGAATCCATATATCGCTTCACACCTGGATAGGATTCAAAGTATCCCTCGATGATCGACTTCGACTCGGCACGTGAAATATCCAAACGCTGGCTAAGGCCAAAGGCCGAGATACCATATATAATACCAAAGTTGGCCGTCTTGGCCTTGCGTCGCTCATCACTGGTCACCTCCTCGAGGCTCTTCGAGAAGAGCAGCGCTGCTGTAGCGGTGTGAATATCCTCGCCATTGCGGAATGCCGAGATAAGTGCCTCATCGCCACTAAGGTGAGCCATCAGTCGCAACTCCACTTGGCTATAGTCGGCCGAGAGGATAAGGTGATTGTCATCGGATGGAACGAATGCGGCTCTGATGGGGCGACCCAATGCGTCACGGATAGGTATGTTTTGGAGATTGGGGTTGGTCGACGAGAGGCGACCTGTAGCTGTAACCGCCTGATTATATGAGGTGTGAATTCGACCACTACGTTTATTTATAAGTTGCGGCAGAGCCTCAACATATGTCGATAGCAACTTCTTCACACCTCGATACTCGAGGATCATCTCAACAACTTTATGCTCCTTAGCGAAGCTTTGGAGATACTCCTCATCGGTCGAATACTGCTTTGTCTTGGTGAGTTTTGGCTTCTCGGCGATCTTCATCTTACCAAAGAGAACCTCACCCAATTGGCGTGGTGAGTTGATGTTGAGAGCGGGCTCTTGCGTCTCTCGGCGAATATCTTGCTCGAGTGCTATGAGCTTAATGTTGAGCTCCTTGGCATACTCCGCAAGCGCCTGAGAGTCGATCCTCACACCCTCCAACTCGATGTCGGCAAGTACCCTGATCATCGGCTCCTCGATGGTGAAGTAGAGCTCCTCGAGACCCTCAGCAACCACCCTCTCGAAGAGCACCTCCTTGAGACGTAGCGTGATGTCGGCATCCTCGGCAGCATACTCCTTTATTATTGGAATCGCCACCTGATCCATCGTGAGGCAGCGTGCACCCTTACCAATGAGAGTCTCAATAGCGATGGGGCTATATGATAAATACCTCTCCGCCAGATAGTTCATATTGTGGCGAGACTCCGCATCGAGCAGGTAGTGAAGAATCATCGTATCGATCAAGCGCCCCTTCACCTCGATGCCTATGCGGCGCATCACCATAAGGTCAAACTTTATATTTTGGCCAATCTTATCAATCCTCTCCGACTCAAAGAGAGGGCGCAACAGATCGGCATACTCCGCCTGGTTGTTGGGCGAGAATGGGATATACCACGCCTCGAATGGTCGCACAGCAATCGAGAGCCCCACAATACGATCACAGTAGGGGTCGAAACCTGTCGTCTCGGTGTCGAAGCAGAATTGGGAAACACCCATCAGCTCCTCAACCAAGCTCTCGAGCGATGCTCTGTTGTCAACCAAGATGTAGTTGTGTGGCGTTGTCTCAATTGTCAACAACTCCTGCTCAGTGGCCTGAGAGGGCAACTCCTGCGCTGCCTCATAGGTTGGTTGCGCCAAAGGTGCACCAAAGAGATCTCCTTGAGCAGCCTGCGTGGGTGCAGGTGCTGCCGCCACGGTAGCGGTGGTGGGTGCTCCATGCTTAGCATCAATCTCTCGCACAAAGGAGGTGTAGTTGAGCTCCAGGTAGAGTGCCCTCAGACGCTCCAGATCGGGGGAGCAGATGGCAAGTGACGCTGGGTCGAACTCGATGGGCACATCGAGGCAGATGGTGGTGAGTCGCTTCATGAGAGGCAACTCCGATGCCGCTGCGGCAATCTTCTCGCCCTGCTTTCCCTTGATGCTCCCAACGTTGGCTATTATATTTTCGATGGTACCCCACTGCTGCACCAACTTGCAGGCTCCTTTCTCGCCAATACCCATAACTCCAGGGATATTGTCGGCCGAGTCGCCCCAAATTGCCAAAATATCTCGCACCTCTTGAGGATCCTCGATTCCATATTTCGAGGTGATTGCAGCCTTGTCGACGATCTCAACTGCGTTATCTTTCTGCTTATACATCACGCAGTTATCGGTCACCAACTGCCCATAATCTTTGTCGGGGGTGACCATATATACTCTATATCCTGCCGCCTCGCCCTTCACCGAGAGGGTGCCGATGACATCGTCAGCCTCATAGCCAGAGACCTCCAACACGGGGATGCACATAGCCTCCACAAGTCGTTTGACGTAGGGCACCGAGAGGATAATATCCTCGGGCGTCTCGCTACGGTTGGCCTTGTAGGCGGGGAAGATCTCACGACGGAAACATCCGCCAGGAGGGTCAAAGACCACACCTAACAGATCGGGGGACTCCTTGGAGATTATCTCACGGAGAAACTTAGCGAAGCCAAAGACCACCGAGGTATTCATCCCCTCGCTATTGCGCATGGGACGCCCCATAAAGGCGTAGTAGTATCTAAAGATCAACGCATAGGCATCGATCAAAAAAAGTCTTTTCATCTAATTTGTTTAATAATTGCTGATGCGTTAATATAATCACCGTCATTCCCGACTCGATCGGGAATCTACATATTTAACTTAATACATTATCTAATATCGCCTGTGTAGATCCCCGATCAAGTCGGGGATGACGCATCTCTAATTTTCATTTGCATACCACTCGGCATAGGATGTTGCAGTCTCGTGGAGCTTCAACGAGTAGAGCTCCACACCCTTGGGTAGTCGAGGAGCGATGCGTGATGCAAAGTCCGAGAGCATATTCTCGCATGTAGGTTGATAGTCAACAAGTTGCACATTGGCAAATTGAGATTTCATAGTCTCATAGAGAGCCTCGGCGGCAGGGGTGCGGCGCATCACAAAGCTGTGGTCGAGGCGAGATATAATCTGCTCGTTCACAACACGTTTCAGATCACCAAAGTCGATCACCATACCACACTTTGGGCTCTGCTCGTCACAACAGGGCTCCCCCTTCACAGTGACAAAGAGTCGATATGAGTGTCCATGAATCTCACAGCACGCCCCGTCGTAACCCTCCAGTGCGTGAGCCGACTCAAATGAAAACTCTTTTGTTAATCTTATCATAAATTATAGTTTTGGGCCATAGGCCAAGTCTCCAGCATCACCAATTCCTGGCACGATATAGGATTTTGAGGTGAGCTCCTCGTCGACCACCGCAGCCCATATGGTGGTTGTTGAACGTGACATGTTTTTCTTGACGTAGTCGATGCCCTGCTCACTGGCTACAGCTGCCGCCACATGGGTATGCTTGGGCTCGCCACCCTTCTCGCAGAGAGCTCTATGAGCCAACACGAGCGAGGCGCCAGTAGCCAACATGGGGTCTACCAAGATGAGGATTTTACCCTCGAGGTCGCCACACGACACATACTCCACCTTCACCTCGAAGCTGCTATCTTTGTGGGTCTTACGATAGGCCGCAACAAATGCATTGGAGGCGTTATCGAAGTAGTTCAAGAAGCCTTGGTGGTAGGGCAATCCTGCTCGCATAATAGTTGCCACAACAATATCGTCGTCGATCATCGCCACAGCTGCCTCACCCAAAGGGGTCTCCACCGTCTGCTCCTTATAGTAGAGCACCTTCGAAATTTCGTAGGCTGTAATTTCGGCTATACGCTCCAAATTGCGACGGAAGCGCATTGAATCTTTTTGGATCTCTCGATCTCGAATCTCAGCGATAAACTTTCCTAACACTGAGTTCTCGGCGGACAAAATATGTAGCATGATCTTATATTTTATTGGGTTGAACGTTAATACAAGAAATTGTTGAATGGGAATCTTCCCGAGTGGATCTCTCGCACCATACCGTAGAGGTCTGTGCGGAACTTCTCGATGTTGAGCTTCTCGATGGCCGAGATGAAGATACATGGGGTATTCTCACTGGCAATCCAACTCTTTTTCAAATCTTCGAGCGATAGATTCTCCTTGGTTGATGGGGTCAAATCATCCTCATCTTTTTTGATGTATGTGTAGGCGTCGACCTTATTGAAGATCAAGAATACAGGTTTGTCGCCCGCCCCAATATCGACCAGCGTCTGTTTGACCACCGCAATCTGATCTTCGAAACCAGGGTGCGAGATATCAACCACGTGGAGCAGAAGATCGGCCTCACGCACCTCGTCGAGGGTAGATTTGAACGACTCAACAAGTTGAGTGGGGAGCTTACGGATGAAGCCCACCGTGTCGGACATCAAGAAAGGGAGGTTATCGAATACCACCTTGCGCACAGTGGTGTCGAGCGTTGCGAAGAGTTTATTCTCGGCAAAGACCTCACTCTTAGAGACCAAGTTCATCAAGGTCGATTTACCGACGTTGGTATATCCCACCAGCGCCACACGCACCATCGAACCACGATTGGAGCGTTGCACAGCCATCTGACGGTCGATCTTCTTGAGCTCCTCCTTCAATTTATTGATTCTGTTGCGCACCTGGCGGCGGTCGGTCTCGATCTCTCGCTCACCAGCACCACCACGGGTTCCTGTACCACCACGCTGACGCTCGAGGTGGGTCCACATACCTGTGAGGCGTGGCAACATATATTCGTAGTTGGCAAGTTGCACCTGGGTCTTGGCGTAGGCCGTTTGTGCTCGCTGCATAAAGATGTCGAGGATAAGGCGTGTACGATCCAAGATGCGACACGGCATCTCCTTCTCGATGTTGCGAGTCTGCGAGGGTGAGAGCTCATCATCAAATATAACCACCTCGATCTCATTCTCCTTGCAATACTCGGCGATCTCCCGAAGCTTACCTGGCCCCATGTAGATGCGTGACGAAGGTTGCGAGAGTCGCTGCGTGAAACGACGCTCAGAGCGTATGTCGGCTGTCTCGGCCAAAAAATCGAGCTCGTCGAGGAAGTCACTAACCTCCTTGGGATCTTGACCATCACGAATAACAGCTGCCAATACAGCTCGGTATGGGCGATGGACAAGCACCTCGGTGCTCTTCTCCTTTTTATTTTCTCTATTTTCCAAATATTATATATCTTAACAGAAAGGGTATCCCAATAAAGAGATACCCTTACAAATTATATGCTAATTTTCTTGTAGATGTTAGGGCTCACTACCCTCTCAATCAAATTTAGTTTTGAATCTTGAAGACTACAGGAAGAGTATAAGCTACACGTACTGGCTTGTTACGCTGCATACCTGGGCTCCACTTTGGTGACTGCTTCAACACACGAGTTGCCTCGTCGGCCAAAGAACGGTCTGGAGTACGAAGGATCTCGATGTTGGTAAGTGACCCGTCACGCTCGATGACGAATTTAAGACTTACAGTACCTGAGATACCATTCTCCGCTGCGATCTGTGGATACTTCAAACGGCTCTGAACCCAGTTACGGAAGGTAACAAGGTCACCACCTTGGAACGAAGGCATAGTCTCAGCACGAAGGAATGGTTGGTCATCCTCGATAACCTCCTCAACGATCTCAACTTGTTGGATGATCTCGGTATCCTCGTCAAACTCAGCAAAGTCAACCTCAGTTGTAACCTTAGTGTCGTTGTCTACGATTTGGAGAAGGTCAGACATAACTTTAAGCTCAACCTTCTTTGGTGGCTCTGGTGGTTTTTGATCTTGACGAGTGATCTCTGTGATCTCCTCTTCAATTGGACCATAGTCCAAATCCACCTGCTCAATGCGGTGCTCTTTTGGGGTGTAGGCAAAAGCGAAGATCACCAAGCCGAGTGATATTACCAAGCCGATTTCGAGCAATAGACCTCTCTTGTTTTTAAGGTCAGCTTTAGGAGTTTTCTTTAATTCCATTATTTGAGTTTTTAATTTGTTCCTTAAGTCGATTCACACCGAGCAGTAGCTGCTTTATTGTACAAACCCTAAAGTTTAACACACCTTCAGAGTATAATAAATCCCACAACTCTCCACTATTCAACCACAAATATAGTGATAAAAAATTAAAAAAATAGTATTGAACTACAAAAAAATATCTTTTTTTAGCTAATTTTGCCTTTGATTATAAGATTTTAATACACGATGCTACAAAACAAAGAGCCTCTATATGGCAAAACAATCACTCAATTAGAGGCTATTTGCGCTCAACTGTCGCTACCTCGATTTACCGCTAAGCAGATCGCCAATTGGCTCTACACCAAGCGAGTAAGCTCTATCGAGGAGATGACCAACATCGCCCAAAAAGGACGTGACGCACTCAAGGAGAACTACTCCATTGGGCTCTACCCACCGCTCAAAGTTAGCCAGGCGAAGGATGGCACAAAAAAGTATCTTTTCAAAACTTCGCAAGGAAATTTCATCGAGGCGGCATACATCCCCACCTCCGATCGTGCCACGCTCTGTGTCTCGTCGCAGGCTGGATGTCGCATGGGATGCACCTTTTGTGCCACTGGTCGACAAGGATTGCAACACTCGCTCTCGCCACTCGAGATACTCAACCAAGTGGCATCGATTCCTGAATATGAGAAGCTGACAAATATTGTATTTATGGGTATGGGCGAGCCGCTCGACAACACCGACAACGTACTCCAAGCACTCGAGGTGATGACAGCAAAGTGGGGGTACGCCTGGTCACCCTCAAGAATCACCCTCTCCACAGCTGGCGTGGGGCGTGAGCTGCGCCGCCTGCTCGACAACACATCGGTGCACCTGGCAATAAGCCTCCACAACCCCTACCACGACGAGCGCTCCGAGATTATGCCAATCGAAAAGGCATACCCCATAGCCGATATTATCGAGATCTTGCGTGAGTACGACTTCTCGAAACAGCGCCGTGTATCATTCGAATATATTGTGATGAGTGGCAAAAACAACCACCCCCACCACATTCGAGAGCTCTGCCGACTACTCAACGGTGTGAAGTGCCGCATAAATCTAATAAAATTCCATAAGATACCCGACTCTCCCTACTTCTCACCCGACGACGAGAAGATGGAGCGCTTCCGTGACACACTCACATCGAAGGGAATACACACCACCATCCGCACCTCAAGAGGCGAGGAGATTCAAGCAGCTTGCGGACTTCTTTCAACTGCTCAGCAGTAGGTGATTTGTAGACTCCTAACCGAATCGGGAGTGACGAAATTGGACTAAATGCCACCTATGACGTGAAGCTATTGCCCGCTGTTAGGGCCGTGAGAGAGGCAAAGAGAGAGACAAAGAGACCTTTGCCTCAAACTATATACTCCTGCCCACTAAATCTTATGCTTACACTCGATGATCTCGCCACCGATGCGGATAGCCTCCTCATTTTGGGGGAGTGACTTCCACGCTCTTTCGGGGAGTGATTTCTTGAGGCCTGTCATAACGTTCTCCATCTCGACGATGGGGCGCAATTTGAGGTAACCACCCAGGATCATGGTGTTGAATAGTCGAGCATTACCCATCTTGGCGCACTGCGACGTAGCATCTATCGAGTAGATGTTAATATCGGTACGAGTGGGATGGTTGGTGATTCCATTGACGTCATAGATGAGCGTTCCACCCACTTTGACCTTCGACTCGAACTTCTCCATAGATTGTTGATTGAGGATAATTGCGCAATCAAACTCATGAGCCAAGGGCGAAGAGATACTTCTATCGGAGATAATTACAGTAACGTTGGCCGTTCCGCCACGCATCTCGGGACCGTAGGATGGCATCCAGGTCACCTCGAAGTCTTGCATAACACCAGAGTATGCCAAAATCTTACCCATCGAGAGGACTCCTTGCCCTCCAAATCCAGCTATTATAAGTGTCTCTTTCATCTTACTCTAATTTTGTATCTTTAATATCTCCAAGTGGGTAGAATGGTAACATGTTCTGTGTAAGCCACTCGTTGGCTGCCGTTGGTGATAGTTTCCAACCACTGCTACATGTTGCTACAACCTCTACCAGTGAGAAGCCATTGCCCGCCATCGAGTTCTCGAAGGCTTTGCGGATCGCCTTTTTGCACTTGCGCACAGCGGCAGCAGTGTGTACACTTTGACGAGTGATGAAGGTTGTACCATCGAGGTGCGCCATCATCTCTGCAATTTTGTAGGGGTAGCCATTGAGTCGCTTATCACGACCCGAAGGCGTTGTAGCGGTCTTCATCCCAAGAAGGGTTGTTGGCGCCATTTGGCCTCCCGTCATACCATAGATAGCGTTATTGACATATATCGCCACGATATTCTCGCCACGTGCCGCAGCGTGGATCGACTCAGCTGTTCCGATTGCCGAGAGGTCGCCATCACCTTGATAGGTAAAGACCATCTTGTCGGGATGCACTCGCTTGACACCTGTTGCCACTGCGCATGCACGTCCGTGAGCCGCCTCCAACCAATCGACAGCGATATAGTTGTATGCAAATACAGCACACCCCACAGGCGATATTGCAATGGTTTTACCCTCGAGACCCATCTCTTCGATCACCTCGGCGATAATATTGTGAACTGTACCGTGGCTACAGCCAGGACAGTAGTGCATCACTCTATCTGTTATGAGCTTTGGTTTCTTATAGACCAAATTCTCCTCTTTTATCTCAACTACTGCCATATTACTCCTTATTGATAATTTTTGACTTGAGAGCCTCCAACACCTCGTCGGGGCTAAACATCATACCACCTTGACGTCCATAGTGCGCCACTGGAGCTACACCGTTGACTGCCAATCTAACATCCTCGACCATCTGACCTGCATTGAGCTCAGCTGAGAGGAATCCCTTCACACCACGTGCAGCCAATGCCTCGAGGGTTTTGTAGGGGTAGGGGTAGAGTGTGATAGGTCGCACCAAGCCCACCTTGAGACCCTCGGCACGAGCCATCTCCACTGTTGCCGAGCAGATGCGTGCCGACGAACCGAAGGCCACAATAATGTAGTCGGCATCGTCGCACTCGACCTCTTCGACACGAGCCTCGCTCTGGAGAGCTGCATATTTTGCTTGGAGGCGAAGGTTGATCTTCTCCATATCCACCTGATCGAGCTCGAGTGAAGTTATCACATTGTAGTTTTGGCGATCGCCCTTACCACATGCAGCCCACTCCTTGCACTCCTCGGCGATCTGCTCATCGCTCTTACGAGGACGTTGCGGAGCCAAGGTCACCTTCTCCATCATCTGACCAATGGCACCATCGGCCAAGATCATCGCTGGGTTGCGATACTTAAATGCTAAATCGAGCGCCTCACCCACATGGTCGTGCATCTCCTGCACCGAGGCGGGAGCCAACACAATCATATGGAAGTCGCCGTGGCCACCACCCTTGCAGGCTTGGAAATAGTCACCTTGCGAAGGTTGGATGGTACCCAATCCTGGGCCACCACGTTGACAGTTAACAATCAAACAGGGTAGCTCGGCACCAGCCAAGTAGCTCAAACCCTCGCTCATAAGGCTCACTCCAGGGCTCGACGAGGAGGTCAGCACTCGCTTACCAGTACCTGCGGCACCATAGAGCATATTGACTGACGAAATCTCCGACTCAGCTTGGAGTACAACCATACCTGTAGTCTCCCATGGACGAAGCTCCATGAGGGTCTCCATCACTTCCGATTGGGGCGTGATTGGGTAGCCAAAATAGGCGTCGCAACCGTAGCGAATTGCTGCGTGAGCAATCACCTCGTTGCCTTTCATTAATTTTACCTCTTTCTCAGCCATAGTGTTATTCAAATTTTTGACGGTAAACGGTGATACAGCTATCGGGGCAGATTACGCCACACGATGCACAACCAGTACATTGGTCAGCTTTGGCCATCATTGCAAAGGAGTAGCCTTTGCTATTTACCTCTGTCGACATTGCCAAAACATCAAGAGGGCACGCAGTAGTACATACAGCACAACCCTTGCATCGCTCGATGTCAACTATTATTGTTCCTTTAATTTTAGCCATACTTATAAAATATTTTGTACAAAAATAACAAAAATAATTGGATGAACTATAATATTTTACTTTTAATTTAAAACTAATTTCACAGATTTTGCTTATAGATGTATAGCTTTACCCAATACTGCCTCGGCAGCCTCCATAAGCGACTCATTGAGCGATGGATGGGCGTGGATCGTCGAGGCAATATCTTTGGCACTTGCACCCAACGCCTTAGCCAAGGTTGGCTCGGCGATAAGCTCTGTGACGTTGCCACCCACTAAGTGGGCTCCAAGCAGCCTCTGCTCACCATCGAAGAGCAACTTCACGAAGCCATCACGATCACCTGCCGCCGTAGCCTTGCCCGAAGCGGTAAATGGGAAACGACCCACGCTATAGTCGATACCCTGCTCCTTGATTTGAGCCTCGGTAAGGCCCACCGAAGCCACCTCGGGAGAGGTAAAGATACACGATGGGATCGTCGAGTAGTCGATTGGCACAGGAGCGTGACCACAGATATGTTCAACGCAGTGAATCGCCTCCGCTGAGGCTACGTGGGCCAAGGCTGGAGTTGCGATAATGTCGCCTATAGCGTAGATGTTGGCAACCGAAGTTTGATAGTTTTGATCCACTACCACCTTATCACGCTCCACCACTACGCTTAGCTCCTCTAAACCTATATTTTCGATATTTGATTTGACCCCCACAGCCGAGAGAACAACCTCGGAGGAGAGATACTCGACACCCTTTTTGCCCTCGATTTCGACTCTACAGAGCCCCTGGTCATCTACCGTCACCCCATTGACCTTGGTCGAGGTGAGCACCTGCGCACGCAGCTTACGGAACGAGCGCTCCATAGTTTTAGATACCTCCTCATCCTCGAGCGGCATAAGGTGTGGCAGATACTCCACGATAGTCACCTTGGAGCCCAACGCTGCGTAGAGGTAGGCAAACTCCGCCCCAATAGCTCCAGAGCCGATCACCACGATCGACGAGGGTAGCTCTTCGAGCATCAAGGCCTGCTTCGAGCTTATAACCTTCACCCCATCAATGGGGATATTGGGCAGCTCACGAGGGCGTGCTCCAGTGGCCAAGATAATACTCTCGGCTGAGTACTCCACCCCATCGACATCGACACCACCTTGGGGTGTCAACTTAGCACTACCCTTGATCACCTCCACCCCATTTTTATCGAGCAGGAAGCTCACACCTCGACTCATGCTCTCGGCAACCTTTCGTGAGCGAGCCACTATCGACTCCATATTGGGCACCACCGCACCATCAATCTCGACGCCATAGGTGGCGGCATTTTTGCAATAGGAGTATACCTGGGCACTCTTGAGCAGCGCCTTGGTGGGTATACAGCCCCAATTGAGGCAGACGCCACCTAACTCACCACGCTCCACAAGTGCCACCTTTTTGCCCTCTTGTGCCGCCTTGATTGCTGCAACATATCCGCCAGGGCCAGCGCCAATTACTATAATGTCGTACTGCATAACTACTCAACCATTTTGAGAATTTCACCATTATCATTTGCCACGGCACGCTGCCACTTCTCGGAGTAACCAGGAGTCGAGATCTTGTCGGGCACATCGCCTCTATTGCCATTGTTGACAAAGTGAGCCGAGCTCATATCACCATCGAGGTAGTCGAGAACCGTACCATTTTCCGCCTTGAGGTTGCCATCCATGTGCTTTGTCATAAGATAGCCAAAGAGGTCACCCCAACGAGCAAAGAGCTCTTGAGCCGTGTCGACACTATATTTTGTCAGGTAGTCAACTCTCGCCTCTCCTTTGAGGGTAGCAGCAGCGGCATCGACATCCTCAACCTCGATGAGCTTTTGATCTTCCCAAGCATCGGTCACTGTGTTAATATCTGGAGCGATCGAGTTGTAGTTCATGTAGGCGAAGTTGGTAGTTTGGTTGAAGATCCAAAATGCCGACTGCGAAGAGTACTTTAGCATTGTGCCACTCTCCTCGCCCCACGCCTCGGGTACTACATTCGACACTGAGTAGATGGGGGTAAGACACGAAGTTGCAGCATCGTCCACGCCAAACCACAAGATACCCATATCGCTACCCTTTGCAAGGCGAGCCTGAGCTGTGAACCAGAAACCAGTCTGCTGAGTTGCCGTAGCACGCTCATTGCAGTAGGTGACGCCATCCACCTCGAAGGTCATTGGGCGCCAACGATATGGCAGAGCGTTGCCACCAGCGCCTATATCGGTTGTCATATCCATTGGTGTACCCTCGTAGTGGTCACGCATAGCATCGAATAGAGTTTTGGGTGAGACCTTCTCGCTGGGCTTCACCCAAAGAGGCATTCTATTTTCGAGATTGTGCCCCATGGCGTAGTCTACATATTGGTCCATATCGTCGGCCACGGTGCGGAAGAAAGACCACACTCGAGCCTCACAGAAACGAGCTCCACCAAAATCGAGTGGCGCATAGGCATCAGCAAAGCTAAACTCGGCATCTTCACCCTCGAAGTAGCCCATCGAGCGAGCAAACTCAATCACGTCAGAAGAGTAGAGACAGTTCTCGGGGTCATCGAGCGGAAAGGTGGTTATACGAGCTTGATTGGCATGTCCCGAGACATATCCATCGGGAATACGGCGAGCCACCCACACGATACCCTTGCGAGTGTTGTTGCCACTCTCGTCGAGCTCGGTACCCTTACCGATAAACTCCATGATCCAAGCCTCCTCGGTGTCGGCAATAGAGAAGGATTCACCGCTCGACATATAGCCGTGGGTGTTGGCCAAATCGGCAATCACCTCGATAGCCTCACGAGCTGTCTTGGCACGTTGGAGCGTCACATAGATTAGCGAGCCGTAGTCGATCTTACCTGTTGTGTCCTCCAACTCAGGGCGACCACCATAGGTTGTCTCGCTAATAATAAGCGAGTGTTCGTTCATGTTTCCAATTGTGGAGTATGTCTCACGCACTTGTGGAATATCGCCCAAGTAGCGTTGGGTATCCCACTCATATATTGGCAACATAGCACCACGCTTGAAACGTCCCGCTGGGGTGTGGTAGAGTGCGCCATAGAGCGCATGAGAGTCGGCAGCATAAGTCACCATAATTGAGCCATCGCTCGATGCACCCTTGGTGACAATAAAGTTGGTGCAGGCCTCCACCGCACTATAACTGCAAAGTGTTGCAATCGCCACTGCGAGTGCTCTTTTGAGTAGTTTCATCATATAATAATTTAAGTTTAAAATCTCTCGTCATTGCAAAAATAGGAATTTTTTATGTAAGTTTGTGCCTATTAATAGCGTGAATATGTCAATAAGAGCAAAAATAGATGAAATTAGATCCTCATTAAGCGAGGGGGTGGAGTTGGTTGCCGTTTCAAAAACATTCCCTGCGGAGGCTATCGCCGAGGCCTACCAAGGTGGCCAACGTCGTTTTGGCGAGAGTCGTCCACAAGAGCTAAAGGCCAAGAGTGAGGCGCTACCGAGTGATATTGAGTGGCATATGATAGGCCACCTCCAGACCAACAAGGTGCGTATGATTTTGCCCATCGTCTCTATAATCGAGTCGCTCAACTCCCGTCGCTTGGCTGAGGTGATCGAGCGAGAGGCTGCACGCATCGAGCGACGAGTAGATTGTCTGCTCGAGATTCAGCTCTCCGACGAGGATAGCAAAACAGGGTGGGATTGGTGTGATCTCGAGGAGTTTATCTCGAGTGGCGCCTTTGAGTCGATGCCCCACATACATCTGCGTGGTGTGATGGGTATTGCCACCTATAGCGACTCGGAGGCTATCGTAGAGGCCGATTTCAGACGTCTACGCTCCTACTTCGAGAGACTCAAAGGTCGTTTTGGCGAGGAGTTCGACACAGTATCAATGGGAATGTCGAGCGACTACAAATTGGCTATGGAGTGCGGATCGACCTCGGTGAGGGTCGGCTCCTATATCTTTGGCGGTCGCTAATAGTAGCCTGAATTGGTGATGGTTGCCGAGTACTCTCCACCAAAGTAGTCAACCACAAATTGCAGAGCACACTCCTTGGTAGGCAACTGCGCATCGGCATATCGGCAGAGGCGATCCACAAAGAGGGCGATGGTATCTCGATTCTTATCAACAATAAGGTGCGAGGTGTCAACCGTGCGACCACTCTCGTCATCTCGAGCACAGAAGGTTCCAACGCCCAACGTATCGACAATCTGAGCCTCACTCAATTCCAGATATCGGTAGGCATAGAGTGGAGTCAACTCATCGAGACTAATTTCGAGTGGAGAGGGATAAGTTAGAGACTGCTCCTCATCGATTTTGAGATATTGCCCCAGCCTCTCAGAACTAATATAGTCGAGAGTATAACTACTCGTAGGCTCAGCTCCAATACTGAGTGAACCATAACTATTGAAGAGGTAGAGCCCGCTACAATGGAGCGTTACGCTACACCCAAACGGATATTGGCGATAGTTATCGTCGCCATCGCAGAGAAGCCTCACAGCAGCGCTCTCATCTTCAATAATTAGAACGTTATAGAACTCGCCATATTTATCGTTACCCACCACACATCCCTCAATGACGATACTCTCATCAATGAGTACACTTCGATAGGAGCTCTCCACATCTCGCAACGAGGCGATAGATACGACATTAGGTGTTATCGACAACCTCGTGGAGTCGCTACACGCCACAAGTAGCGACAGAGTCAAGTTAATATATACAATCCTCCGCACCATGTAATTTTATAATAAATTGATCACTCATAGAGTCGGTGCTCCCAAACTCCAATATGCCACTAAGCGAGAGCTCACCCATCGGTATCATCGTCTCAGCGAATTCAGCATATGGCGATGTATAGCACCACAGTGAGTCCAACTCCCTATTGCGAAAAAGCGAATATCCTGACCAAGAGCGCTCCACGCCATCTTCAGTGTGTAGCATCAAACTATCGAGGCTTATGAGTCGCCCCGCTTGATCTACATCTAACTCCGAGATGGTAGTGGCGTAGGGGGTGAGGGGATTACCAAAATCAACCAAATAGATATAGTAGTCAACGATGGCCGAGGAGCTCATATAGTCAAGCGTATAGTATGATGTCGAGGGAGCAACAAGGCCACAGCGCAACACTCCCAAGTAGCGATCGAGCCCAAGCCCATTGAGACGAAGTGCAATTTTGCTCCCCACAGGATGGCTCACATAGGAGTCATAGAGACCATCGAGAATCTCCAAAGCGTAGCCATCACTCTCAATTATAAAGCTCTTGAAGAGGTTACCGAATTCATCATTAGCACTCACCGTACCCTCCACCACAATCTCCTCTCTAATGACTCGAGTACCCGAGGCGTAGAGATCGTGAAGATGCTCGATAGTTGCATTAGCCTCAGCCACATCGCTCAAGGTACCATCCAACTCAAGAGTATCGAATGAGTCGTAGCAGCCCACCATGAAGAGTGAGAAGAGGAGTGATATAATTACTTTTCGATCCACGAATCTTTGAGTCCTACAAAGTACAAAATACCATCGAGACCAATAGTCGAGATAGATTGCTTAGCTGTCGCCTTGACCTTGGGTTTGGCGTGGAAGGCGATACCCAGACCTGCAATGTTGAGCATCGGCAGATCATTGGCGCCATCACCCACAGCGATAGATTGCTCAATATCGATATTTTCGAATTGACACAACAAGCGCAACAACTCTGCTTTGCGGTCGCCATCGACCACCTGCCCCACATAGCGTCCCGTAAGTTTACCATCCACAACCTCTAACTCATTGGCATAGACATAATCAAAACCAAATCGTTGGCGCAGGTAGTTACCAAAGTAGGTGAATCCTCCCGAGAGGATTGCTGTTTTGAGTCCTACACGTTTGAGAATTGTCATCATGCGCTCCAGCCCCTCGGTAATGGGCAGATTCTCGGCAATAGCCTTCATCACAGACTCGTCGAGACCCTCAAGAAGAGCCACTCGCTGTCGGAAGCTCTCTCTAAAATCAATCTCACCACGCATAGCTTGCTCGGTGATTGCACGAACCTTGTCGCCCACACCAGCCCTATCGGCCAACTCGTCGATAACCTCGGTCTCGATAAGCGTAGAGTCCATATCAAAACAGATAAGACGACGACAGCGGCGGTAGATATTATCCTCTTGGAACGAGACATCGATGCCATCGTTGAGCAACTCGATAAATTGCTCCTGCATAACCGTTTTATTGGAGAGCGAACCTCGAACCGAGATCTCGATGCAAGCCTTGGGTGCACGTTTATCGGGGCTCAGCGGCACACGACCCGTTAGGCGGTTAATATCGTCGATATTGAGCCCCTGGTCGGCCACAGCTTGGGTAACTTTGGCGATGTGCGAGGCGTTTATTCTGCGCCCCAACATGGTGATGATATAACGATTCTTACCTTGGCGGCTCACCCAATCTTCGTACTCCTCCTCCGAGACGGGAGTAAAGCGCAGAGAGATCGAGAGTTCCGAGGCTTTGAAAAGGAGCTCCTTCATGATCGACCCCGACTTGTCGGCAGTGGTCTGAAAGAGGATTCCCAGCGTGAGCGACTGGTGAATATTGGCCTGTCCAATGTCGAGGATAAAGGCGTCGTACTTAGCAAGAATTGCCGTAAGCGAGGAGGTCATTCCTGGCTTATCGACACCTGAAATATTTATCTGTATAATCTCAATTTGTTCATTCATAATCGCAAAGGTATAAACTTTTCGAGCGTTTGCCAAAGCAAAGTTATGTATTCTTGCAATTTTTAACTATTTTTGTTGCCAAATTTAACAAATTTATAATTATGGAACTAAAAGATATCCTTGCAATCTCTGGACAACCAGGACTTTATAAGTATGTAGCACAATCTGCACGTGGAGTAATCGTGGAGTCTCTGCTCGATGGCCGCCGCTCAAACGCTTCGGCAACATCACGTGTGAGCACCCTCACCGAGATCTCGATGTTTACCGAGGAGGAGGATGTTGCCCTTGCCGATGTATTTACAAATATCTATAAATATACCGACGGCAAAGAGACAATCTCGCACAAGGAGTCGAACGACAAGATCGTCGAGACATTCGCTGCCGTATTACCAAACTACGATCGTGACCGTGTTCACGTCTCAGACATGAAGAAGTGTTTTGCGTGGTTTAACATCCTTGTTCGTGCTGGCTTCACATCATTTGAGCTACCAAAGCAGGGCGAGAAGCAGTCGGAGGAGTAGAGACAATGAAGATTTCCAATATTGAGTTGGGCGAAAGCCCACTCTTTTTGGCACCCATGGAGGATGTCACCGACCCATCGTTTCGCTACATGTGCAAACGATTTGGTGCCGATGTGGTCTACACCGAATTTATTTCGGCCGATGGATTGATCCGTGATGCCTGGAAGTCGAGAGCCAAGCTCAATATAGATGAGGGTGAACGCCCCGTAGGAATCCAAATCTATGGCCACCTTATCGAACCCATGGTCGAGGCAGCTCGCATCGCCGAGAGCGCCTCACCCGATATTATCGACATCAACTTCGGCTGCCCCGTCAAGAAGATCGCTGGACGTGGCGCAGGCTCAGGCATGATGCGTGACGTGCCTCTCATGGTCGAGATGACTCGCCAAATTGTGCAGGCCGTCAAAACCCCCGTAACCGTAAAAACACGATTGGGGTGGGACGAGGAGTCCAAAAACATCGAAGATATTGCTGTTCGTCTGCAAGATGTCGGCATCGCTGCACTAACCATCCACGGGCGCACACGTGCTCAGATGTATAAGGGCGAGGCCGACTGGAGCCTAATTGGTGCGGTGAAAAACAACCCTCTCATCAACATCCCCATTATTGGTAATGGCGATATCGACTCGGCCGAGGTAGCCAAAGCTATGTTCGACCGCTATGGCGTTGATGGCGTGATGATTGGGCGTGCCACATATGGTCGCCCCTGGATCTTCCGTGAGATAAAGCACTACCTCGCAACAGGCGAGATACTACCCCAACCATCGGTCACAGAGCGTGTAGCAATTGCTCGTGACCACCTCGCCAAATCTCTCGAGGTGAAGGGCGAGAAGGTGGGTATATTGGAGATGCGCCGACACCTCTCGAACTACTTCAAGGGGTTGCCCAACTTCAAAGAGACTCGCCTCAAACTGGTCACCCTCACCGACCCCGAAGCACTCTTCGAGACTATCAACTCCATCGAAGAGAGATGGGGCAACTTCGACCTAAGCACCCAGGTGCCCGCACCACTCTCTCACGATCTATAGGTGCTTCTTGTTGCCCGTCATTCCCTGACACTTCAACCCTATTACGTCATTCCCGACTTGATCGGGAATCCACAAACGCTGCTACTATTTATATATTGTCTCATGTGTAGATTCCCGATCAAGTCGGGAATGACGCACATGGGGAGGTCGGGAATGACGTAATAGGTTGAAAACACTGCCACACGCTAAAGGGTTTAATGCCAAAGGCATTAAAAAATTATAAGTGACAAAGCGGTGCGCAAAGAAATTTGTGGCACTGCTTTATCACTTATAATCTTAGAGATGCAATCTCTAAGCCCAAAAGCGCAAGGAAAAGTACAGCTCAGCGGGGAGCACCCCGCCCGACGGAGTCAGTAAGAAACCAAAAAACTACCCCACAATCCTACGAGCAACCCAATCGCCGACCTCGCTTGTTGAGTAGCTCTTAGAGCCTCGAGAGGCAATATCTTGCGTTACGATGCCCTCTTCGAGTGATGCGTCGACTGCCTCACGGATGGCACGACCTTCGTCCATTAGGCCAAAGGCATACTCAAACATAAGTGCTGCCGAGAGGATCGTCGCCACGGGGTTTGCGATATTGAGTCCTGCCGCTTGTGGGTATGAGCCGTGGATTGGTTCGAAGACCGATGTATGGAGGCCGATGGAGGCCGATGGTAACATTCCGAGTGAGCCTGTGATTACCGAGGCCTCGTCGGTGAGGATGTCGCCAAACATATTTTCGGTCACCATCACGTCAAATTTAGATGGCCACTGAATAAGCTGCATCGCTGCATTGTCGACAAACATATACTCGGTCTCAACCTCGGGGTATTGCTTCTCGATCTCCTGCGCCACTTCACGCCATAGGCGAGATGTACAGAGAACGTTAGCCTTATCGACAATGGTGACACGTTTGTTGCGCTTCATGGCATACTCGTATGCCAATTTCACAATGCGCTCGATCTCGTAGCGGTTGTAGACGCATGTGTCGTAGGCGGTGTTGCCATCCTCGCTACGACCTTGGGGGCGACCAAAGTAGATACCTCCAGTGAGCTCACGGATACACATTAGATCGGTTCCCTCGACCACATCGGAGCGCAAGGGCGACTTGTAGAGAAGTGGCTTGAAGGTTGTCACAGGACGAATGTTGGCATAGAGACCCAACTTCTGTCGCATAGCCAAAAGTCCCTGCTCGGGGCGCACCTTGGCCGAGGGGTTGTTGTCGAAGCGAGGATCTCCGATAGCGCCAAAGAGCACAGCATCGGAGGCCATACACACCTCGTGCGTCTCTTCGGGATAGGGGTTACCCACAGCGTCGATGGCGCAGGCACCCACCATGGCGTGGGTGGTTGTGATGGTATGTCCAAACTTTTTGCATACGCTCTCAACGCTCTTGAGGGCTTGATCTACGATCTCGGGGCCGATGCCATCACCTGGCAAAAGTGCAATATTCAAATTCATATCTCTATATTTTTTTAATTTGTTTCATCAATCTGGTTAAGCATTTTTAGTGTCGCCTTGATTGCCGCCTCAGTCTGGTCGGCATCGAGTCCACGTGTTTTGAAGCTCTCGCCGTTGTGCTCCCACGTGATGATGGTCTGCACAAAGGCATCGGTGCGACCTCCTGGAGGGATGTCGACCGTATAGTTGGTAAGCATTGGGAACTTCAGCTGTAGCTCCTCCTTATATATCTTGCGAATAGCTCGCACAAAGGCGTCGAATTGTCCATCACCCATTGCGGCAGTCTCATACTGCTCACCATGGATATCGAGCTTGACAACGGCCATAGGTCGCAACCCTTTGGTCAGAGTGACCGAATAGTGCAGAAGTTGAATATTCTCCTGGGTTTGGCTATTGCTCAATACATCGGCCACGATGTAGGGGAGGTCGTTTTGCGTCACTCGCTCCTTGCGATCACCGAGCTCGATGATTCTCTCGGTCACCTTGCGCATCGAGGCCTCGTCGAGTTCGATGTGGAGCGCCTCGAGGTTCTTGGCGATATTGGCCTTACCCGAGGTCTTTCCGAGTGCATACTCTCGTGTGCGACCAAAGCGCTCGGGGAGTAGGTCGTTGAAGTAGAGGTTATTTTTATTGTCGCCATCGGCATGAATTCCAGCGCATTGGGTAAATACTGACTCACCAATAATTGGTTTATTGGCGGGTAGCCGCACGCCCGAGAATGACTCCACGACATCGCTCACATAGTTGATCCTCGTCTCATCGACATTGGTGCGAGCCTTCAGCTGATCGTGCAGCACCGCCACGATGCTCGAAAGTGGTGCATTACCAGCTCTCTCGCCCAACCCATTGACCGTGCAGTGGATACCTTTGACTCCAGTTTTTGCCGCTGCAAAGGCGTTGGCCACCGCTAAATCGTAGTCGTTGTGGGCGTGGAAGTCGAAGTGGAGAGTTGGGTATCGACGCACCATCTTATAACAGAACTCAAAGGTTTGGTAGGGGTTCAAGATTCCCAATGTGTCGGGCAGCATAAAGCGCTCGATGGAGGCATCTTTCAGATAATCAATCATATCGTAGACATACGATTGCGAGTGTATCATTCCGCTCGACCAATCCTCGAGGTATAGGTTGACGCTAATTCCCGCCTCACGAGCCAACTCAATATTGTGCTTCACATCGGCCCAATGCTCCTCGGGGCTCTTGCGAAGTTGACCCTCGCAATGTTTGAGCGACCCCTTGGCCAAGAGGTTCATTACTCGACCACCTGCTGCCTTGATCCACTCAATCGAGAGTCCATTATCGACAAAGCCGAGCACCTCGATCTTTTCGATGCAGCCACTGCGTCGAGCCCAGTCGCAGACCGAGCGTGCAGCCTCCGCCTCTCCCGATGATACACGTGCCGAGGCGATCTCGATGCGATCAACTCTCAGCTCATCGAGCAGCAGGCGTGCTATACCGAGCTTCTCTTGAGCCACAAACGATACACCCGAGGTCTGTTCACCATCACGCAGGGTGGTGTCCATTATCTCTAAATACATAAACTTCGAAATCTATTTTGCCTCCCAAGCCTCGATCTTATCACGATTGCTCAGGAGGTAATCAATATCATCATAACCGCTCAAAAGACAGCTCTTCTTGTAGGGGTTAATCTCGAAACTCTCGCTCCTACCGCTCTTGTCGTTGGTGATGGTCTGCGCCTCCAGGTCCACCGTCACACTCGACGCTGCATCCTCCTCAATTTGGGCAAATAGCTCCGCCAAGAAGCTCTCCGACACCACCACTGGCAAGACTCCATTGTTGAGTGCATTGCCCTTGAAGATGTCGGCAAAGAAGCTCGAGACAACAACCTTGAAGCCATAGCCTCCCACAGCCCATGCTGCATGCTCACGGCTCGATCCGCTACCAAAGTTCTTGCCTGCGACAAGCACAGAACCGCTGTAGCGAGGGTTATTGAGGACAAAATCTTCGATTAAGTTACCATCCTTATCACGACGCCAATCGTAGAATAGGTTATCACCAAATCCCTCTCGGGTAGTGGCCTTGAGGAAACGTGCTGGGATTATCTGATCAGTGTCGACATTCTCGATCGGTAGTGGTACACAGGTCGAGACAACTCTTTTAAATTTTTCTATCATCGTTCTAATTTTTTCGTGTTAGATTATAAGAGATCACGTGGGTCGGTGATCTTGCCTGTGATTGCTGCCGCTGCCGCCACCATTGGTCCAGCCAAGAGTGTGCGAGCGCCAGGGCCTTGACGACCCTCGAAGTTGCGGTTCGATGTCGAGACTGCATACTTACCCGCAGGCACCTTATCCTCGTTCATCGCCAAACATGCCGAGCAACCCACCTGGCGCAACTCGAAGCCTGCCGCCTCCAACACCTTGTCGAGACCCTCCTCACGGATCTGCTTCTCTACGCCCCAAGATCCAGGAACCAGCCACGCAACAACTCCATCGGCCTTTTTGTGACCCTTGACCATAGAGGCAAAAGCCCTAAAGTCCTCGATGCGGCCATTGGTGCAGCTACCCAAAAATACGTAGTCGATGCTCTTGCCCAACATCGCCTCTCCTGGCGCAAAGCCCATATACTCGAGCGACTTGCCATACGAGATTTGGCTACTCTCGTCGATGCTCTCCATCGAAGGGATGGTGCCACCGATGGCCATTCCCATACCTGGGTTAGTACCATATGTTATCATTGGCTCAATATCTTCGGCTCTGAAAACTATCTCCTTATCAAAAACAGCATCTTCGTCGCTATAGAGCTCACTCCACTCTGCCATCGCTGCATCCCACTCTGCACCCTTTGGGGCAAACTCACGACCCTTGAGATAGTCGAAAGTGGTCTGATCGGGGGCAATCATACCGCCACGAGCACCCATCTCAATGCTTAGGTTGCAGACCGTCATACGCTCCTCCATCGAAAGACGACGGATAGCCTCGCCTGCATACTCCACGAAGTAGCCCGTGGCGCCACCTGTGGTCATCTGCGAGATGATGTAGAGTGCCATATCTTTAGCCGAGACACCCTTGCCGAGCTCTCCGTCGATTGTAATGCGCATCTTCATTGGCTTTGGCTGCAAGATACACTGCGAGGCCAAGACCATCTCCACCTCGCTGGTACCGATACCAAAGGCCACCGCACCAAAGGCTCCGTGAGTCGATGTGTGGGAGTCACCACAGACGATGGTCATACCTGGTCGAGTCAAACCATTCTCGGGACCCACAACGTGGATGATACCATTCTTGGGGTGTCCCAAGCCCCAAAGCGTGAGGCCAAACTCGGTAACATTCTCGGTGAGGGTCTCCACCTGCTTGCGTGAAACAGGATCCTCGATAGGGAGGTGCTGGTTTATTGTTGGGATATTGTGGTCGGGTGAGCAGGTTGTCTTTTCGGGACGAAAGACCTTGAGGCCACGCTCACGAAGGCCTGCAAAGGCTTGTGGCGAGGTCACCTCGTGGCAGAAGTGGCGATCGATGTAGAGTTGCGAGGGGCCACCTTCGACCTGCGTTACTACGTGTGCATCCCATATTTTATCAAATAGTGTCTTCATGCTTAATCTTTTATACAATTACAAATTTATTTATGGCGTCGATATAGGCCTCAGCCGAAGCTGCAACGATGTCGGTGTTGGCGGCAAATCCATGGTAGAGGTTACTCTCGTAGAGCACCGTCATGTGGACTTTACCCATATCGTCACTTCCGTTGGTTATGGCCTGAATCAAGAACTCTTGCAGACGCATCTTGCGACGAATAATGAGCTTAATGGCCTTGATAGCGGCATCGACAGGACCATTACCCGACGAAGAGGCCTCGAACTTCTCACCCGCAATATCCAAACAGATGGTTGCCACCGAGCGGATACCCACACCCGAGGTCACCTGCAAGTAGTCGAGCTTGATGCGAGCATTCTCACTACGCTCCTTGCCAACGAGCATCAACACATCGTCGTCGTTAATATCCTTCTTCTTGTCGGCCAATTTGAGGAATGCCTCATATGCCTTGTCGAGTTGATCCTTGTCGAGCTCCACACCCAAAACGGTGAGTCGATGTTTGAGCGCTGCACGGCCACTACGAGCTGTAAGCACGATAGAGCTCTCGTCGATTCCCACATCCTTGGGGTCGATGATCTCGTAACTCTCTCGATTTTTGAGCACTCCATCTTGGTGGATTCCCGAAGAGTGTGCAAAGGCGTTGCGACCCACAATTGCCTTGTTGGGTTGCACTGGCATATTCATCAAATTGGAGACCATGCTACTGATTCCACTTATACGTTGAGTATTGATATTGGTATCTATATGTAGCTCGTGGTGGCTCTTAAAGATCATAGCGACCTCCTCGAGAGCGGTATTTCCAGCTCTCTCACCAATTCCATTGATGGTCACCTCCGCCTGACGAGCACCGTTGAGGATACCTGCGACGGTGTTGGCTGTGGCCATACCCAAGTCGTTGTGGCAGTGGGTGGCGATAGTTACGTTGTCGATGCCCTTGACATTCTCTTTGAGGAAGCGGATCTTGCGACCAAACTCGTCGGGCAGGCAATATCCCGTAGTATCGGGGATGTTGACAACCGTTGCTCCAGCTTTGATCACCGCCTCGATCACACGAGCCAGATACTCGTTGTCGGTACGGCCAGCATCCTCGGCATAGAATTGGACATCCTCGACAAATGATTTGGCATACTTCACCGCAGCCACTGCACGTTCGATGATCTCCTCACGGTTGGAGTTGAATTTATATTTGATGTGCGGATCCGAAGTACCGATACCTGTGTGAATACGACCATGCTTAGCATATCTGAGCGCCTCGCCTGCCACCTTAATATCGTTCTCTACGGCACGAGTAAGTGCACAGATGGTTGGCCACGTTACCGCTTTCGAGATCTCGACCACCGAGTGGAAGTCACCTGGGCTCGAGACGGGGAAACCTGCCTCGATGACATCGACTCCAAGCGCCTCGAGTGCTTTGGCGACTTGAATCTTCTCGAGGGTGTTTAGCTGGCAACCTGGCACCTGCTCACCATCTCGTAGTGTTGTGTCAAAAATAAATAATCTGTCAGACATAAGTATTATAGTATTTAGTTTTAAATTATAACGTAAAAAAAGACCTTTCATTACCGTTAAGTTAAGAAAGGTCTTTTAAATTTTTTTAATTAAAGTTGTGCCTACACGCCATTCTTACTTCTGGTATTTTGTCTCAGAGATAATAATCAGGGCGCTCAGTAGTGTAGTGTAGTTATTCATATAATAATAGCAAAAATTGTACTTTAACTTTAATCTTCTGCCACAAATATAGTTATTGTTTTTGAATGAAAAAATAAAAAATAAAAAAAACTACAATTATAAACAAAAGATAACTAAGATGATAGAGCTGTAAAACTTTCGATCTGTTACCTCTTCTTTATCTTTTGCACGTTAATTGAAAGCATAGTTTTAATATTTATTCATAATCTTCATCTTTCGAGAAAAGTGATATTTTTTACAACTTTTTTCACCTACTAAAAAAGTTTAAAAAATATTTGTTTTTAAGATTTTTGTTGTCTAAATTTGCCGATGTGGGGAATTAAAAGAGTTAAACAAAAGGATTTAAAAAGAGTTAAATAAATTATGCTTTCTACAAGAACAAATAGATATTGGTGGCGCCACTTACAATTCAGACAATCGTAAGGGAGCAGCCTCATATGTATATATAATTAGAGTAAAACAACAAAATTATAAAAAAGAGTCCTGTCGCAACTTGCGGCAGGACTCTTTTTTTAAAAGCAATTGAACATATAGATTATATTATGAATAGTTATCAAGTAGATTCAAATGGTTATTACGGACGATTCGGAGGTGCCTACATCCCCGAGATTCTCCACAAAGTTGTGAGCGAGCTTCAACAGAGCTACCTTAGTGTCATTGGCGACGAGGAGTTCCTCACCGAGTACCACGCACTATTGCGTGACTATGTGGGACGCCCCTCACCTCTCTATTTGGCTCGTAGACTCTCGGAGCGCTACGGCTGCAAGATATATCTCAAGCGGGAGGATCTCAACCACACGGGAGCCCACAAGATCAACAACACCATTGGTCAAATCCTCTTGGCTCGCAGAATGGGCAAAACCAGAATCATTGCCGAGACGGGTGCTGGTCAACATGGAGTTGCCACAGCCACTGTCTGCGCCTTGATGAATATGGAGTGTGTAGTCTATATGGGCAAAACCGATGTGGAGCGTCAACACACCAACGTCGAGAAGATGAAGATGTTGGGCGCTACGGTGGTGCCTGTCACCTCGGGCAACATGACCCTCAAAGATGCCACCAACGAGGCTATTAGAGATTGGTGCTGCCACCCCTCCGACACCTTCTACATCATCGGCTCGACCGTGGGGCCACACCCCTACCCCGATATGGTAGCACGCCTACAGTCGGTCATCAGCGAGGAGATCAAGCGCCAATTTGTGGAGAAGGAGGGGCGAGAGAATCCCGACTACTTGGTGGCCTGCGTGGGTGGCGGAAGCAATGCCGCAGGTACAATCTACCACTTCCTCGACGATGAGCGTGTGAAGATCGTCTTGGCCGAGGCTGGCGGAATGGGGGTCGAGAGTGGCGAGACGGCTGCCACAATCTGCATCGGCAAGATGGGAATTATCCACGGCTCACGCACCTTTGTGATGCAGGACGAAGATGGCCAGATTGTTGAACCATACTCAATCTCGGCAGGATTGGACTACCCTGGCATCGGCCCCGTACATGCTGCTCTTGCCGAGTGTGGTCGTGCCACGGTGCTGCCTGTCAACGACGACGAGGCGATAGAGGCAGCCTACGAGCTCACAGCACTCGAGGGTATTATCCCCGCATTGGAGTCGGCTCACGCCTTGGGTGCACTCAAAAAGATCGACTTCAAACCCACCGATGTGGTTGTGTTGACCGTATCGGGACGTGGTGACAAAGATATTGAGACATATTTAGAGAATTATAAATCGCTTTAACTTATGAAGAGTTACAACTATAAAACCACTACACGAAAGATATTGGGTGATCTATACACACCAGTAAACATCTACCTCAAGGTGCGTGACCTCTACCCACAATCGGCACTCATGGAGAGCTCCGACTCGCACGCTGCCGAGAACTCGATGTCATATATCGCTTTGGCTCCATTGGCCTCGATTGGGGTGAATCGTGGAGTGGTGACAGAGTGCTACCCCGACAACACCAAAAGGGAGTATAGCCTCGATGAAGAGAACAAGGTCGAGGATGTGATAAGCAGATTTATAGCCTCATTTGAGGTGAAGGGGCAGAAGAGCGAGATATGCGGTCTTTATGGCTACACCACCTTCAATGCTGTAAAATATTTTGAGCAGATCGAGATAAAGGAGAGTAGCGACGAGGTGAACGACGCTCCCGACATACTCTACATTCTATATCGTTACATCTTGCAATTCAACCCCATAAAGAATGAGTTAACCTTGGTCGAGATGCTCGCCGAGGGTGAAGAGAGTGGCCTTGCCAAGATCGAGCAGACGCTACTCAATCGCAACTACGCCTCCTACGACTTCACGACAACTGGTCAGAGCTACAGCACACTGAGCGACGAGGAGCACAAGGCCAACGTTAGGCGAGGCATAGCCCACTGCTTGCGTGGCGATGTATTCCAAATAGTGCTCTCACGTCGCTTTATTCAGCCATACTCGGGCGACGACTTCAAGGTCTATCGAGCACTTCGCAGCATAAATCCTTCACCCTACCTCTTCTACTTCGACTTTGGAGGGTTCCGCATATTTGGCTCCTCGCCCGAGACCCACTGCAAGATCAGTGGCACGAAGGCCTACATCGACCCCATCGCTGGCACAACCAAACGCACGGGCGACAGTCAACAAGATCACAAAGCGGCAGAGGCACTCTTGGCCGACCCCAAGGAGAATGCCGAGCATGTGATGCTCGTAGATTTGGCTCGCAACGATTTGAGCCGCAATTGCCACAATGTGGAGCTGCTTTTCTACAAGGAGCCTCAATACTATAGCCATGTGATTCACTTAGTGAGTCGTGTGTGTGGTGAGCTCAACCAAGGGGCATCGCCCATCAAGAGCTTCATCGACACCTTCCCCGCAGGAACACTCAGCGGAGCTCCCAAGGTGCGAGCGATGCAACTCATTAGCGAGATCGAACCTCACAATCGTGGCGCCTATGGCGGCTGCATAGGTTTCATTGGGCTCAATGGCGATCTGAATCAAGCCATCACCATACGCACCTTTGTGAGCCGCAACAACGAGTTGTGGTTGCAGGCTGGTGGCGGAGTGGTAGCACGCAGCAACGACGAGTATGAGTTGCAGGAGGTGAACAATAAGTTGGGAGCGCTAAAGAGAGCTATCGACTTGGCAACAGAACTTAAAAATTAGAGCAATGAAGATACTACTTTTAGATAACTACGATTCGTTCACCTATAACCTTCTACACGCCATCAATGAGCTTGGCTACAGAGATGTGGAGGTGCACCGCAACGACAAGATTTCGCTCGACCAGGTGGATCGCTTCGACAAGATAATACTCTCACCAGGGCCTGGAATCCCATCGGAGGCGGGTCTACTGCTCCCCATCATCGAGCGCTACGCCCCCACCAAAGCGATATTGGGCGTCTGCTTGGGTCACCAAGCTATTGGCGAGGCATTTGGAGCGAAGTTAGAGAATTTGACCGAGGTCTACCATGGCGTACAGAGCTCAATCAAGGTCGACACCAAGGAGTCACTCTTCGAGGGCCTCGACGAAGAGTTGGAGGTGGGACGCTACCACTCGTGGGTTGTAAGCGAAGATATGCTACCTGCCGAGATTGAGGTTACGGCTCGCAGTGCTGAGGGTCAAATAATGGCGCTACGCCACTCTCGCTACAACGTCAGAGGGATGCAATTTCACCCCGAGTCGGTCTTGACACCCCACGGAAAAATAATATTGAATAACTTTTTGAAAAATTAGAGAGTGATGAAAAATATATTGTATAATCTTTTCGAGCACCGCTACTTAGGGCGTGAGGAGGCTCGTGCCATTCTACAAAATATTGCCCAGGGCAAGTATAGCGATGTACAGATCGCCTCGCTAATTACTGTATTCCTAATGCGCAACATCTCGATCGAGGAGCTTTGCGGCTTTCGTGATGCGCTGCTCGAGATGTGTCTACCTGTCGAGCTCGACGAGTTCTCACCAATCGACATCGTCGGCACGGGTGGCGATGGCAAGAACACATTCAACATCTCCACGGCCGCATGTTTTGTGGTGGCGGGAGCTGGCTATGCGGTGGTCAAACATGGTAACTATGGAGCAACCTCGGTGAGTGGCGCCAGCAACGTTATCGAGCAGCATGGTGTGAAGTTCACAACCGATGCCTCGACTCTACGTCGCTCGATCGAAGAGTCGAACATCGCCTACCTCCATGCGCCACTCTTCAACCCTGCGCTCAAGGCGGTGGCACCCGTGCGCAAGGCCTTGGCGGTTCGCACATTCTTCAATATGTTGGGGCCACTTGTCAACCCTGTGAAGCCTCGCTATCAGCTGTTGGGAGTCTACAATCTACCTCTGTTGCGCCTCTACAGCTACACCTATCAGGCAAGCGGCACCAACTACGCTGTGGTGCATAGCCTCGATGGGTATGACGAGATCTCGCTAACGAGCGATTTCAAGGTCTCGACCTCGCTCCACGAGAAGATCTACACGCCCGAGTCGCTCGGATTTGAGCGCTACAAGGAGAGTCAACTCTTTGGTGGCGAGAGCCCCGAGGATGCTGCCAAGATCTTCCACTCGATATTCGATGGTAGCTCCACGGCGGCTCAACGAGATGTGGTTCTCACCAATGCCGCCTTTGCAATTGGCGTGCGCTGCCCCGAGAAGTCGATCGAGGAGTGTTTGGCCGAGGCTCGTGAGTCGCTTGAGAGTGGTCGAGCTGCGGCGACACTGCGCAAATTTGTGGAACTAAATAGCTAACAGAAGCAGAGTTATGAAAGATATTTTGACCGAAATCGTAGCAAACAAATATTTGGAGGTCGAGCGAGCAAAATCCTCGATTGCCCTCGAAGAGATGGTGGCAGCCTCACGCAATCTGCCACCTGTGCGCTCCATGAGCCAAGCACTTGCCGCCTCCAAGAGTGGAATCATAGCTGAGTTCAAGCGACGCTCCCCCTCCAAAGGGTGGATCAAGGAGTCGGCCAAGGCCTCTGAGATTCCTGCATCATATGCCGCAGCAGGGGCTTCGGCACTCTCTATTTTGACCGATACGGCCTACTTTGGCGGCTCGCTCCACGATATTGAGGTATCTCGCCCAATGGTCAACATTCCGATCATCCGCAAGGAGTTTATCGTCGATGAGTACCAACTCTACGAGGCGAGGGTCGTTGGGGCAGATGCCGTTCTGTTAATCGCCTCGGCACTAAGCAAGGAGCTCTGCGACTCTCTTACAGCGAGAGCTCACGAGATTGGTCTCGAGGTGCTCTTGGAGCTACACCACCCAAGCGAGCTACACTACATCACCCCTTTGGTCGAGATGGTGGGGATCAACAACCGCAACTTGGGTAGTTTCCACACCGATGTCGAGAACTCGTTTAACCTAATCGAGCAGCTCCCAGAGGGTGTTGTAAAGGTCTCGGAGAGTGGTATCTCGGCTCCCGACACTGTGAGCAGCCTTCGCAAGGTGGGCTACCGAGGATTCCTCATTGGTGAGAACTTTATGCGCACCGAGCAGCCAGGCGAGGCGCTAAAATTGTTTATAGATAAAATTGTATAGCTATGATTTTCAAGGTTTGCGGAGTGCGAGAGGGTGATAATATTGCGGCCATAGATGCTATGGGCGTCGATCTTATGGGTTTTATCTTCTACCCCAAATCGCCTCGCTATGTTGAGCATAGGCCATCGTCGCTACCCCACGGAGCTCAAAGAGTTGGTGTATTTGTCGATGAGGCGCTCGACAATATCGTGGAGATAGGCAGAAGCTACTCTTTGGATTATATTCAGCTCCATGGCTCTGAGAGTGTTCAATTTTGTCGCTCGGTTAAGGATGCTGGATTCAAGTTAATCAAGGCCTTCTCGGTGGATGAGGGGTTCAACTTCGAGGCTACTGCCCCCTACTGCTCGGTGTGCGACCTCTTTGTTTTTGACACCAAATGCAGCGGATATGGTGGCTCGGGTGAGCAGTTCGATTGGAGCCTACTCGAGGAGTATAGAGGCTCAACTCCATTTCTATTGAGCGGTGGCATTGGCCCAAAAAGCGCCAACAGCCTAAGAGAGTTCACCCACCCGATGCTTGCTGGCTACGACCTCAACAGCCGTTTCGAGAGGAAGCCTGGGGTGAAAGATATTAAACTATTAACTAACTTTTTGGAACAATTAAAAAAATAGATGATATGAATAGAATAAACCAACTCTTCGAGAGTGGCAAACGAGATCTACTTTCGATATACTTCTGCGCTGGAGCACCCACGCTCGATGGCACCACAGAGGTGATCAAGACTCTCGAGGCCAATGGCGTGAGTATGATCGAGATTGGAATACCCTTTAGCGATCCGATGGCCGATGGCGTGGTGATTCAAGCGGCAGCAACCGAAGCTCTTCGCAACGGCATGTCGCTCAGAAAGCTCTTTGAGCAGCTACGCAACATCCGTTCCGAGGTCTCCATTCCTCTAATTTTGATGGGGTATCTCAACCCCATCATGCAGTATGGATTTGAGGCGTTTTGTCGCAGCTGCTCTGAGTGTGGTATTGATGGTGTGATCATCCCCGACCTCCCCTTTGCCGACTACCAGAGCGACTATCGTACAGGGGCCGAGCAGTATGAGATCAAGGTGATAATGCTCATCACGCCCGAGACCAGCGAGGAGCGCATAGAGGAGATCGACAGCAACACCGATGGGTTTATCTATATGGTCTCGTCGGCCGCAACAACAGGAGCTCAGAGCGATTTCAACTCCTCGAAGATCGCCTACTTCAATAAGATTAACGCAATGAAACTCAAGAATCCACGCATGATTGGATTTGGAATATCGAACAGAGCAACATTCGATGCAGCATGTCAAAACGCACAAGGTGGCATCATAGGCAGCCACTTTGTGAACCTCCTCAGCTCAGAGCGCAACCCCCAAAAGGCGATTGATCGCCTCAAGGAGTCGCTCGAGCTGTAGGAGCGTTTTGCTCCTGCTGCTGCTCGATGTAGTCGCAATACCACTCCACAGTTGCTTTGATCCCCTCCCGCAGAGGAGTTGAAGGGGCAAACCCTACAGCCTCCTCAAGTTGAGTGGTATCGGCATTGGTCTGGTAGACATCACCTGGCTGCATGGGACGAAATATCTTTATCGCCTCTCTTCCTATCGCATGCTCTATCTCCTCGATAAAATCCATCAACCTAATTGGGTTTGAGTTGCCAATATTGTAGATCCTATAGGGAGCTGTCGAGCTGCTTGGATCGGGACTCTCGCCACTCCAAAGAGGGTTGGCTTGGGGAGTAGTGTCGATTATGCGCACCACACCTTCGACAATATCGTCGATGTAGGTGAAGTCACGAAGCATATCGCCATTATTGAACACCTCGATGGGGCGATCGAAGAGAATCGCATCGGAGAAGATCAGAGGCGACATATCGGGGCGTCCCCAAGGGCCATAGACGGTGAAGAAGCGCAGCCCCGTGGTGGGGAGCGAGTAGAGGTGACTATAGGAGTGAGCCATCAGCTCGTTGGCACGTTTGGTGGCAGCGTAGAGGCTCACAGGGTGCGAGGCTGAGTCGCTCTCCGAAAATGGCACTCGCCCATTGAGCCCATAGATACTACTCGAACTTGCGTAGATGAGGTGCTCAATGTGGTTGCGACGACACCCCTCCAAGATGTTGAGGAAGCCACTTAGATTACTATCGGCATAGGCGTAGGGGTTCTCGATGGAGTATCGCACCCCAGCCTGCGCAGCGAGGTTTACCACACGGTCGAACTCCTCTCTAATGAATAACCACTCGATAGCCTCTCGATCCTCGATATTGAGCCTCACAAATTTAAACTGCGGATACTTTCCGCTTACACACTGTTTGTACCACTGCTCAGCGGTTCGATCGACACCAAGGGCGGCCAAACGTCCAAACTTTAACTCGACATCGTAGTAGCCGTTGATATTATCGACACCCACTACACCATCGCCTCTCTCCAAGAGCCGTCGGCAGACAAACGACCCGATGAACCCTGCCGCTCCTGTTACTAAAACCTTCATAATATTAATTTATAACTTATTTAACATCAGTAAATTATATATTTTAATATGCTCCGCCACGACATCCTCAATCGAGAAGTGCAACTCAGCAAATTCACGTGCTCGAAGCCCCATGCGTATACGCAACTCTCGATTGTCGATCAAAGCAGCAAGACGCTCGGATAGCAGATCGCTACGTTTGATGGGGATAACATAACCATTGTATCCATCGACAACAGCATCACGACAACCAATACTATCGGTAGTAACTATAGGTCGCCCCACAGCATTAGCCTCGATGAGTGATTTGGGCAATCCCTCTTTGTAGTAGGATGGAAAGGCGAATATGTGGCACGCTTGGAGCTCCGCCAGCACATTAGATGAGTGGCCAATCCACTTGATATAGGCGCCATCTGTTACACGATCCAAATCACTTTTTTGGGCCGCATTAGGGTTGTCGTCAAGAGCACCACATAAGATAAATTCCACCCTATCGCCATAGCTATCTTTGAGCATATGCGCAGCATCTGTCAACACAAATAGCCCCTTATCGACAACCATACGTGCGGCAAATAGCACCCTCACTTTATCGCTCACTGGCTCGGGAGTGTAGCAATATTCATCGAGATCGACACCCGACCCTCGGGTCATAAAGATCGATTGTGGGGTGACAATTCTGTGGCGTTCAAAGAGATCTCGATCCTCATGGTTTTGGAATATCACAGCTACATTTTTGCGATTGAGTGCATATCGAAGCGATAGCAGGATAACCCTTGCGGTGATCGAGAGACCTTCACCAGCAAATAATACGCCCAAACCACTCACGGCATTAACCACCCCTTTAACACCAGCCCTCTTGGCTGCTATCGAGCCCCACAGGATACTCTTCAGCCCCACGTGATGTACAATATCGGGACGGTGAAGCGAGTAGAGTTTATAGAGAAAGTTGCAAGTTTGAATCTCCTCTATCAAATCTCGCCCCGACTTATTCATTGGCATATTGATCACCTGAAGCCCCAGCTGCTCTATCTGGGCAAACATTCCACTATCCTTGGTGACAATGGTAACTTGAAACCCCTCCCTCTGTGCTCTGAGTGCTATTGCTTTGCGGTGTGAGAGGAAAAAACGGTCGATGTTGACCACTATAAATAATCTTTTCATCTGTAAATAAATTAGTTACACACCCCACGCAAGGGTGCATAAATTAGGTTTATAATAACTTGACACAACAAAAGATTAACAGGTGTGTATTACACCTGCGGTTAAAGGA
>JBCQWR010000005.1:0-84649 GCA_047171945.1 Rikenellaceae bacterium
ATTTATCTTTGAGGTTAGATAGACGCTTCAATTTAGGATATTACAGGTTCTTGTCTTAAATTTGGCGGTAAAAAATTAGAATTTAGAACCCACCTTAATATGTTCCCAATGGGAAGTATCCTAAGTATATTTACAATTTTATTATACCTTACTAAATTTATTACACAGATGAAAAAATGTTTTCTATTGACGTTATTGGCTTTTTCATTGATGTTTTCGTCCTGCTCAACCGAGTATGATGATACAGATTTGATTAACCGTATCGAGAGTATTGAGGCGTGGATCACCTCTCTCGAGAATGACGTGCAGACGATTCAGACTCTAATTGTTGCATTAGAGTCAAATGTTGCGGTATCATCAGTGAACGAAACTGATGATGGCTATGAGATTGTATTCTCAAATGGCCAAACTATTACTATTTCCGATGGTATCTCTACCGAGATTGCCGTGATTGAGGTTGATGGCACCTTCTATTGGACACTCAATGGAGAGCCTATTCTCGATGGCAACGGCAATATGATTCAGGCATCTGCCGACACTCCTTACATTAAAGATGGTAACTGGTGGATTGGATCAACTGACACAGGTGTTCAGGCTCAAGGTAATGATGGTGCTGACGGAAAAGATGGTCAAGATGGTGCCGATGGCTTAAATGGCCAAGATGGTGCTGACGGCCAAGATGGTCAAGATGGTGCCGACGGCCAAGATGGCCAAGATGGTGCTGACGGAAAAGATGGCCAAGATGGTGCCGACGGTCAAGATGGTGCTGATGGCTTAAACGGCCAAGATGGCCAAGACGGTGCTGATGGTCAAGATGGTGCCGACGGCCAAGATGGCCAAGATGGTGCTGACGGAGCTACACCAATCACCGTTACTGTTAATGATGATGGTACTGTAACTATCACTATCGTCTCTACTGGTGCACAAATCACACTCCTTATGGATAATGGGTTCACTGTTATCAGCGGTTTGACAACAAGCACCAATGGAACTTACATCGTTCCACGCAGTGTTTCGGAGGTTCCAGTTGTTATGTCGTTGCCAGTATCTGCTAATCAAGTCTCGGCAATCCAAGCTACTATCACAGGTAGCGACATCAACGAGACTGAGACTATGACTCGAGCCGACTTCACATGGGGCGTAGATGAGCCAACGATGGATAGCAAGAACAACCAATTCTTGGTTAACTTGACAAAGGGCTTCGAGGAGGATAGTGCAATCATCCTCAAGGTGATCGTTATTAACACATCGGGCAATGAGTTCACTAAGTTGCTGGTAATCAAGATTGCTGATATTGTTGCCGACATCACAGTGACTGATACTGCTGCTGGTTCGCTTACCAATAGCGTTGTAGAGGCTCTTAGCATCGAGGATGTTGACAATTTGACAGATGATGAGATTGCAGCACTCTCTGCTATTACATCGCTCAACTTCGATGCGGGTGACTCTGAGGGAGATGCAATATTCTACCTCAGCGAGAGTGATCTAAAGCTCATTGGTTTGATGGGTATTGCCGATCTTGATCTCTCGATGACCGACTTTGCGACTCTTCCAAAGAATACATTTAATGGCAATACTGCTCTCGAGAGCATCATTTTGCCTGCTTCAACCACAGCGATTGAGGCGTATGCATTTGCAAACACCCCTTCGTTTACCTACTTCAAGCTCCCATCAACTATACTATACGTTGGAGAGGGTGCTTTTGGCGAGGATACAGTTCTCGAGATCAGCGACTTCGCATACTCAAAGGTTGAGTTTGCCGATGGTGCTGCTGCAAATCTATTGGTTGATGGCCTCAACGGTGACCTGCTCACAGCTTGCCAATCTTCATTGGTGAAGATCGCCTTTACTGACGATGCTAACTTCACATCGTTGGGTGATATCGAGGGTCTAAAAGAGGCTATTGCATCGATCAATAAGATCCTCGCATCGTCATCTCGCAACGATTTGATTTCGCTCTTCACATTGATCAAGAAGATGGAGTTGTCGAATAGTGGCGCTTCACGCATTGCTGCATCAAGAGACTTCTCAACTATCGACGACAAAACAATTACAGCTATCACCTCGGCTATTGCAGATATTGATAATAGCTCTGATTCAATTATGGCTCGTGCGGCAGGTAGCACCCAGTATGGATACACTGTAACCAATGCTGTAAATAGTGTTGCTGCTTCTATCTTAGATGGAACACTTCCCAACTATGGCGATAGCGATATTGAGACGGCTCTTGAGGCATGCTCTCTTCTTTATTACTATACAGAAGGTAGTTTTCTATCCAAAGAATATAAAAATGAGACCATCACATTCTCAGCTGCTGTTAGCGCTCTTGGAACTTCTGTAAGCACTTATATTGCAGAGGTTAAAACTATTGTAGAGGAAGAGTTCAATGATTTTATTAGTGATGCCGTTACTACAGTAGCGAAATCTGTATTAAGTGAAACTACAGGCGTATCAGATAGTGATATAAAAGCAGCTATTGAGACAGCTGTTGCTAATGAATCAAATTACTTCTATACATACAAATCCTACAGCTACTCATCTATTACTTATGCGTTATCCGTAGTAACAACCGCAACAACAACATCTAAGGGTCAATATGCAATTGATTATCTTACTGCAACAGGTGTTTCTGATATTGACGACCACCTACAAAGTGTTAAAGATTCAATTGGCTCTATATATGAGGCGGCTGCATCTAACGCTGTCTCAACTGTTGTTGAGTCTATAGTATATGGTGCTGCTTATGACGATGCCTCTATTGAGACAGCTCTTCGTGCTTGCACATACTCATATTCTTCATCTTGGTATACAAGCAACATCTCAATTGACGTAGACACAGCTCTTGACTATTTAGAAGAGAATAATATCAACGTATCAACATATGTAGCAAATGTGCACACCTCAGTGAAGGCTGCATTTGAGGCTGCAGTGAGTGATGCCAATGATAAAGTATATGGCTATATAATTAGCTCTATTATCTCTACTCCAGCCTATAGTGATTTGAGTGCTATTGCCGACGCAATTACATCTTGCAGTGTATATTACAACTACAATTATCTAAAGACAGTAAGCCTAAGTTCAGCAATCGCATATCTTGGTACAACCGCAGCTGATCAAGCAGCAATAGTACAAGCAGCAGCTAAGGTAGCATTTACAAATGCTTATAATGCAGCGATCTCAGATATTGGTAGTTCAATTGCTGATGGTGCGATCTCATACTATAATAGTGATGAAGTTATACTTCTCGCATATAAGGCTTATTCCTACACAAATCTTAGTGATGCAGAGTTAATAAATGGTTATTACGCATATACAAGTTTAGGAGTTAGCGATGCTGATGCAATTACAGCAGCTCGTGACTACTCTGAGACTGAGTATGGATATGTTGGCACTATTACATTGGCACTTTACGACGCAGCGTTGTCAGCTGCCGTAACGAGCGTTACTACATCTGTATGGTTGGGAACAACAAGCAATAGTTATGATGCTATTACAACTGCCCTTTTGGACTACACTCTAATATATAATGTATCTGATATTCTTGAATACCACGCAAAAGAGGGTGATAGCACCATTACAATCGAATCACTTTATAACAAGGTTATAGCTAATATCGATGCTAACAATAGCACAGTTTCATCACTAACAAGTTATATCTTGGCAAATGTATCGGGTACCTCTCAAGAGGAGATCGAGTCTGCAATTAAAGCGTTGGATACAACTGGTTTGTTGAGCGATGCAACAATAACATTGTTGGCTCAACAGATTATTGCAGCTCAAGATAGCAACTTGGAGGCATACTACGACACATCTGACGAGCTTACTGCAATTGTAATGTATATCTACAATAGCTATGTTGGAAGCGACGTTGACAAGGTGTCTGCATTTACATCACTCACTTATTCGGAGTTAGTGGCATTGGTAGATGCTTACAGAGCTTCACAAGCTGGTTTGTCAACTGCATATAGCTTTGCAAGCGATTCAGCTAAATCAGCCTTTACTTCGGCAGTTGTAGCAGGACTTCAAGCATACCAACAAAACGCTTTGGAGGATTACGTCGAGGATTACTTCGATAGCATTGGTATGGGCGAGATCGACTCAATTGATGATATCTCATCTCTAATTACCAATCTTGTGAACCTTGCTAATGGTGACATCGACGAGATCGACGACATCATGAACCTTGTATCGACTGCTCTTGCTTATGCCGATCAGATAGAGTTGATGCTTAACTTCGCATTGGATTTCAACATAATCGACCAAGATACCTACGATACAGTCATGGGTGTTATCGAGGTTGTTCAAACAATCAACGGTTACTACCTACAAGCACAAGAGGTAATTGAGGCAATCGAGGATGCTTTGGGAGTTGATCTCTCGAACCTCGAGGCTGCATTCCTAAGTACAACCACAACAGTAGTTAATGAGTTGTTTGCGACTGTATTCTCTGCTGTGATGGAGGTTGGTCTATCTGGCGAGGTGACAGACTATCTTGAGGCTATCATCCCAGCACTTATCGAGGTAGGTATTAGTGATGCTATCACCGATGAACTACTCAATCTGCTGGAGGTGCTATTCGACACATCATTGGATGTTGCTGATGCTGCCATAAATTATGTTGCTGCATATCTCGAGAGTGAACTAACCGAGTTATTCAATGAGCTTATGAGTGGTGATTTGTCACTCTTCGAGGATGGTATTAGCGCAATGGAGGCTCTAATTGAGGATGCTATTAGCCTCGTAGATAGCTTCAGCATTGATGATCTAACCGAGATTAGCGATGTGTTGGAGTCGTTAGTGAGCACTATGACTAAGAGCAATAGCCACAATGGCGCTGTAGCTTCAACTTTTGCTGGCTTCAAGGATTTCACTAAGTTGGCAGTTGTGGACTCTCTTCCATCAACTTTGATTATCATCGGAAACTCTGCATTTGAGAATACAGCCATTGCCGAGATTGAGCTTCCAGCAAGTGTTAAGGCGATAGGTAGCCGCTCATTTGCAGATTGTAGCAACCTCAAGAGTGTTACGTCTCACGCAAAAGCAGCTCCACTTTTGGTTCCTGCAATCGAGGTTAAGGAGGTTGAGATACCATTCTTCGCACAATCTACTAAATTGGTGATCCCAACTAAGATCGAGGTAGATACATTTGAGGGAGTATCTAAGAGTGACTCAAAACTATATGTTCCATCAGGTTCTAAGAACTATGAGGCTATAGAGATCATCCCATCTATCAGCAGTCTATTTACAACTTGTGGTGAGTATACTACATCTGGATTTATTGAGTATAGCTTGGGTAAGTTGCAAAGTTCATATGTTATCGATACTCAGTGGAGCAAGGTCTTCGGAAGCGTTAACACAATTGAATAGTAAGGACTAAAAAGCCTAAAAATTAGGCGTATAACAAGATATGGGCAACCCCGCAAGGTTGCCCATATCTTGTTTATATGTGGAGCCCTCTACATTGGGGCAAGTATGAAACTGAAATCGTATCGTGGTTCAACTAACTGGTATGCGGGCAAGACTCCAGGTCCGCATGAGGCTGTGCCAACTCCCGATTGGTGGGCATCGATGTGTATGGTCGATCCTTTGCCCTCTTCAAGCTGGTTGATGTGTGTTGCGCTATTTATCACCTTGTCACTATATGGTGTGGCGCTGAATTCAAATGGTTGTTGAGCGCTCACAAAGAGTCCTTTTCCACCGTTGTCGGCAAAGCTACACCAGCGTACGTCGGTGCGGTTGGCGGTTGCTTGAGGGCGTACGTAGTAGACAAACATATCTTCTACTGTAGTCTGCCACACATCGATAAAGCCTGAGCTCTTGCGGTCGGCATATGTTTCATGCTCGCCACGACCCAAGTATCTCACCTTATTGTAGCTCTTGTCGAGTTCGAAGGTGAGGCCTATGCGAGCAACTCCATAGACAAGAGCTGTGTCAAGTGTGACCGATGTAGTGACCTCAATAGCCCCTTTGCTTGTTGGACGGTAGTTGAAATGTGCCATTCCAATTACTTTCTCCTCGGCTCCAATAAGTTCCACTCTGCTCTCCACCTCACCTCGCTTCTTCCTCTCGATAGATATCGTGCGTTGTGTGAGATCCTCCAAGCCTGCTTTGGACCAACTCTTCTCTCCTATAACCTTCTCTCGGCCATCATTATCGGTGTATGGACGGTAGAGGCTTAGCTTGATTGGGCTTACGAGTAGCTCGTCGTCACCCTTGGTGAGAGACTCTATAGCACCAGTGCTCTTATCGACCTCAAAACTTAGGTGTTGCTTCGACTTGGGTATTGTAGCTCGATAGGCCTTCTTCGTTGAGGGAAGTATAAATTGGTTGTAGGCATATATGTGATCTTTGCCCAATAGTTCCGAGGCTTGGTTGCGATACCATCTAATATTGAGGTATAGCTCGTCTGAGCCTTCGTTCTCGTACTCCAATTCTGTTAGTGTTAGTTCGATGCTACTGAGGGGTGCACAGTCGATATTTTGACTCCAATGTTTGATCACTGTGCCCTCGCTGCTCTTTATCTCGGCATGCATAGTGAACTGATCAAGGTTCGAGAATAGGAACCAGTTTTTTATCGTTAGAGTTTTGCCTTCGAGCGTACATTTGATATCCTGATACTCTTTCTGAACCTCAATTAGGTGTGGATATGGAACACGATCGGCATTAACCAAACCATTGGCGCAGAAGTTGCCAAACGAAGGTACCCCCTCGGGGCCATAGTCGCCACCATAGCTCCAAAACCAACGACCCTTCTCGTCGAACTCCTTAAATGATTGATCTACCCAATCCCAGATTGATCCTCCTTGCGAAAGAGGGTGCTTCTCGAATGTTTCGACATACTCTTTGAGTCCGCCACCACTGTTACCCATCGTATGTAGATATTCGTTGAGGATGAATGGTCGGTATACATCGGGGCGATTTACATAAGTCTCGATCTCCTCGACGCTGCGATACATGCGGCAGTAGATGTCGGTGTTGTAGTTCTCCTCGGCTCTTTCGTAGATTATAGGGCGTGTGCTCTCGACGCTCTTCATATATTGATATCCTCGTTCGAAGTTAATGCCATTCCCTGCCTCATTACCCATCGACCACAATATTATCGAGGGGTGGTTCTTTGAGCGCTCAAACATCCTTTCGAGACGATCATGGTGTGTTGCCCACCATGTTGAATCTTTGGCCAATGATTCGGGACCATAGAACATTCCGTGGGATTCGATGTTAGCCTCGTCGATAACGTATAACCCATGCTCATTGCAGAGGTCGTACCAGCGACGATCGGTAGGGTAGTGGGAGTTGCGCACAGTATTTATATTGTGTCTCTTCATCAACTCTATATCTTGGAGCATGATCTCCATAGTCTGTGTGCGACCCGCCTGTGAGTGCTCGTGACGATTGGCACCCTTGATGATTATGGGCTGTCCATTGATGCACAATTGTCTATTTTTAATCTCCGACACTCTAAATCCCACTTGGCAACCTGTTATTTGGGTAAGCTCTCCATTGCTACTCATAAGTTCCAATATAAGCGTGTAGAGGTGTGGGTGCTCGGCACTCCAAGGCTTAACTTGAGTGAGTTCCACCTGTTCCAAGCGGCTTTCGTTGTGGCTCAAGTTGCCAGAATAGATACTCTTGCCATCTTTGTCAAGAAGCGAGAAGTTGATAGATGAACCATCTTGCTCGCCTCCCAACTCAACATCTAACGAGAATAGACCCTTGGTGTAGCTTTGGGTGTCGAGAGTGCTTTCGACTCTGTAGTCGGCAATGTGACACTTGGGAGTGGCGTATAGATATACATCTCGTTCGATACCACTTATGCGCCACATATCTTGACACTCAAGATAGGAGCCGCTACTCCAACGATAAGCCTCAATTGCTACTACATTCTCGCCTTTATGGTTGATGTAGTCGGTGATATCCCACTCGGCGGTACACTTCGACTGTTGGTTATAACCCAAGTACTCACCATTGACCCATATGTAGTAGAACGACACGACGCTCTCTAAGGCTATCACAACACGTTTCTCTTCCCAACCTTCGGGAATCTCGAAGGTGCGACGATATGAGCCTACTTCGTTGTAGGCGTGAGGTACAAACGGTGGATTTTTCTTGAATTCATAGAGTTTATCGTCGAATTCGTAGCTCTCGTTGACATATATAGGATAGCTATAGCCCTGTAGCTCCCAGTTGCCAGGAACATTAATTTTGCCCCAGTTGTCAGTCGGGAAGTCTACTTTATAGAAATCCTTGTGGCGTAAATCTGGATTGACTACCCAATTGAAGTCCCACTCACCATTTAATGAAAAGTAGTTTTCGGAGTTCTCAATGTTGCGATCGATGACACTCTGAGCATCTTGGTAGGGTAACACATAGGCGTGTGGCTTGAGTCGATTGAGCCCAATAGCATATTGATTCTGCCACTCTGGTAGCTCCTCCGTGGCTCCTGCCACAAGAGGCACCAAGGTGCCCAAAATATATAATGGTGCGAAAATAAGTTTTCTGATCTTCATAGTGTTTAGTTGTGTATTAAATCGTTTGGTACATTATACTCTTTTTGCAATCTCTCCAACTCCATCTTCAACTCTTTGATTATACCTTGATTCTCTATCTTAGAGTAGATGTTGTGTAGCTCCTCGGGATCATTTTGTAGGTCGTATAGTTCCCACGTTTCGATGTCGTAGTAGAATCTAATGAGTTTGTAACGCTCTGTTCTAACTCCGTAGTGTCGTTTAACCATATGCTCGGCAGGATATTCATAGAAGTGGTAGTAGATACCCTTGCGCCACTCTGTGGTTTCCCCCCTCAATATTGGTAGTAGTGATCGCCCTTGCATATCTTCTGGGATTTGGCAATTTGCAATATCTAAGATTGTTGGTGCATAATCTATATTTTGTACAAGTTCAGTGATCTCACCTCGGCGATTAAACCCTTTAGGCAGACGCATCACAAGAGGCGTGTTGAGCGACTGCTCATACATAAAACGCTTGTCGAACCATCCGTGCTCACCCATATAGAATCCTTGGTCAGAGGTGTATATCACCAATGTATTGTCGTTCAAACCACTCTTTTCGAGATAATCCAAAATCTCACCTACGCTATCGTCCAACGAACGAAGGGTTTTAGCATAATCACGCATATATCTTTGATATTTCCACTCGGCAAGTTGACGTCCTGAGAGGTTTTGAGCCTTGAAATCGTCAGCAACAGAGTTGTAGAATTTATCCCATGCCTCTCGTTGCTTGTTGTTCATACGTAGGTAACCCTTCTCAAAGAAATCTTTTAGAGGCGAGGTCGTATCATCTTTGTCATATAGTTTGAGATCGTACAGAATATCCATATCATGTTCGATAGACATCTCCTGTGTAGCTGCTGCGTGGCGTCCTTCATATGTATCCCAAAATGTGGTTGGCATATCGAAGATTTTATCTTCGTATAACTCCAAATATTTGGTCTCGGGCATCCAGTTGCGGTGAACAGCCTTGTGTGACATAATCATACAGAAGGGTTTACTCTTGTCACGTACCTGCTCTAACCAATCTATGGTCATATCGGTGACAAGGTTTGTTAGGTAACCCTCTACGATGATCGTATCTCGATAGCTTGTATAGAACTCGGGGTTGTAGTAATCGCCTTGGTCGGGTACTACAGCCCAATGATCGAACCCAGTTGGGGTGGTGTGTAGGTGCCATTTCCCAATCATTGCGGTTTGGTAACCATTTTTTTGGAGTAGCTTCGGATAAGTTTGTTGCGATCCATCGAAGCGAGAGGTTGTATTGTCGGTAAAACCATTTGCATGGCTATGTTTGCCTGTCAACATACATGCACGTGAGGGGCCGCTAATAGAATTTGCAACAAAGCTATTGGTAAACAACACACCATCTGCGGCAATCCTGTCAAGGTTGGGAGTTTCGACAAATCTCTTATCGTAGCAACTCATCATCTGTGCCGTGTGGTCGTCGGTCATAATGAATAGTATATTCAGATTGTCGCTCTGTTTGGCTACATTGGCGCACGATGTCACCGCAGAAGCTACACCAAGCGAGAGAGTTACATCTCTATAAAATTTGTTCATTGTTTTATCTTGTTTTAGTTAGTTCTAATTAGTATATCACCTTGTCCACATTTGATGATATCACGCTATTGAGAGCCCTAATAAGGCTAAATGGATGATCTACTTGTAGGTCATTACCCATATCGAAATACATACATCCATTGCTACCTCTTGCTCTTAGTAACTCCATCTTGCGAATGACCTCATCGACGCTGTTGAATGTGTATGGAACGCCATTGTAGATAGCTTGATTGGTACTTGTCGAGAATCCATCGAAGTTGAGATTCTTATAACCACTTACAGCCAAACCACTGTTGTCGCTACGTACGATGAGTGTCGCCATCGATAGAAATAACTTTTGTGGAGGAATACCATAGTTGACGGCATCATCGAAGAACTTCTCATATCTATCCATCTTGAGATATGTGTGTCGTGGGCCATAGTTTTGAACAGTGATGTAATCTACGCAATCCATCACTTCGCTATCGAGTGGGAGAGTGTAAGAGACGGGGTGCAACGATGCACTAAGTACCTTATCTTCGCCTATAGCCTGACGTAGGCTTTTTATTAGTTCACCGTAGGCCTGCCACGCTTCATTTTGGGGATTGTTGTCCAACCACTCAAAGTCGATGTCAACACCGTCGAAGTGTTTGGCGATTCGAGCTACATCTGCGCTAAGTGTCGTGCGCCACGCCTCGTTCAGGATGCTCTTAGACCATATCTTGTTGCCATCCTGGTCTGCCGTGTGGGTGATTATGCCGAAGCGGATTTTGTATCCTGTGTATCCGCTATAGATCTCGTGTATCTGTTCTATCTTACTCTGCCATCCAGCTATATTACGCTCGGGGCGCTGCTCACAATCGAAGAGCCAAGCCCCCAATACTTGACTACCTGAAGCTCCTCCATTGGGGAATTGCAGATCGCTGCTTTTGCCCGACATGTAGTCGGCGAAGTTGTTGCGTGAGGATGATCCAATGATAATATTGTCGAGAGCTCCATCAATACCACAACCGATATATGTTGTAGCCTCCATATCGTTTATAATAAACTCCTCGTTGATACTCTTCGAGGCCATCAATTTATTATTGAGATATACGCTAACCTCGCTTTTACCATCTTTAGGTAATATATTTACCGCTACGTGTTGCCACTCCTTGGTGTTTTTTAATACATTATCGAAGCTTATTGATTGACCCTCGAGACTCACCTCAAGACCCATTCTCGATTTGCTGCTTAGAGATACGGTGACTCCATTTTGTACATCCACTACTTTTTTGTAGAGCATGGCCCCTTGGTGCCACTTGTCGAGTCGTAACCAAGTAGAAAAGTTTAGGGTATTACTCAAGTAGTGTAGATCTACAAAATTGTTGTCGTTATAGTTCAATGACCCTTTGCCATCGAGTTTCAAGACTCCTTGGCGGCCATCTAATGTTTTCAAATATTTAGCCCCATGTGTCAGCTCTCCATTCTCGGCACTCTGCATATATATGCGACCAGAGTGACCATCGACTATTGCATCGAGCATAATCAAATCGTTGGTCATCAAGTGCATCTGCTTGTCTATAAAAGGTCTGTCGTTGTGACGGATAAATGAGGAGTAACCTGAGATCACCATATATTTAGATTTTTGATCACAATTCTTGGTGCGCAAAACATCACCCTCTGACATGTGACCATCGTTGTTGCCTCTGTAATCTACAACTCTATCTTCGAGCGTGCTATGGTCGAATCTATAGTATAGAGCCATATCATCCCAATTTTTGTGGTGATGAGTTAATGTATTGAAGTGGCTTAACTCGTTTTCTTGTAGTGCGACGCTAAAGATTCTTAATTCGTCGATGCAGCCAGTGAAGCCTCCTCCAAGGGTGGCTATAGTTTTGTTGCTCCACCTGTAGTTGCCACTGTAGCTATCATGCAACTCTCCGTTGACCCAAATATTCAGAGCCTCGTTGCTTGCAACCAACGATAATTGTATCCACTCGTTTTTGTGGTCGCCAATCGATAGTTTGTGGGTGTGTGATTGAGGGGTAGTTATATCTAAGATACCATCCACATCACTCTGTGCGATTCTGAAATCACCGCACGAGAAGATCACGCCATCTTGTTGCCACACATTACACTTTATAGAGAGCTGTATAGTGTATGCAGACTCAGATTCAATGTTTACGGGATAGATGGTCTCTAACCTCTTTTGAGGTGAGAGTTGGAGCGCATAATTTGTAACTTGCGCATATACTCTGCTGCTTATGATAAGGCAGCTTAGGGCCATTAGTGTGGCAACAAGGTGGCGATTCATCTCTTATTCTATAATTATTTCATCAAAGTATACATAACAATCTTGTCCTCCACGAGGCAAGTGAGTAGTGATCTTTCCAGGGTTCTCGAATTCTACTTTTACATATCGAGCTTCGATGTCGAGTCCTTGAAGTAACAACTCGTACTTAGCTATAACTTGCTCAAAACATTGCTCAGGAGAGCGCATCTCATCCGATAGCGTGGTGTAGTTCTCGCCATCGGTAGAGTAGCTCACGACAACTCTCTTTGCCAAACCAATGGCCAAAGTGTTATCCATGATTGAGCCAAGCGATATGTGAGATATCTTCTCGATCTGCTCCAAATCTACCACAAAAGTACCATTTGAACGATACCATCCACACCACTCGAAATCGGAGGGCTTGTCGCTTCCTCTTAGACCATTTACCAAGAGTTGTACGGGCGCTTTCACCCCCTCGCATGTCACAGGTTTAGCCGTGGCTTTGTTGAATGAGATGGGCAAAAGAAGAGTCTGCCCCAGCTGAACACCATCTTTAAATGTTGCAGCAGCAATTGTTGTGCTCTTCTCGAGTAGCAGTTCTCCACTCCATAGTGTATCGTATGGTTGAGCGACGTTGTTTTTGAGGGAGTATCTAATTTCGACATCGGGGCGGATTGAACTAATGTTGACAGCCAGCTTACCATCTTTTGGCTCTATCTTGTGGTCGAGGTTATACATAGAGCGTGCATAGTGTATTCCCATCAAATCGAAGCGTTTCAAGACTTTGTCGAGGCGCCCCAAGAAGTTATCCCACTCGAGTGCATTTTGATCACACCATGCGTTTTCGCTGTGAGCCATCAATCGTGGAAATATTAGATATTGTGCATCCTCAGTGCTCTCTACGAACTCACTCCACAAACAGGCCTGTGTGCCAATGAAGTTTGCTCGGGTTGTCTCCGAAAGATCATCTGGAAGGTGCTGAAACTTATATACATCTTCCAACGTGATATTGCCAAAGTATGTCTTTGGTTCAAACCATTGGGGGCCTTGGTAGCGAATAAAGTATAGTTTCTGGGCAGGTGCCATCACATACTTGTGTCCCAACTCACCAGCTTTGAATGCACCACTGCCATCACCTCTCCAGCCAACAATCATTGCATCTTCGGGCATTGGACTATCCACAAGCTCGTCCCATCCTACCAATATCTTACCCTTTGAAGAGATAAACTCACCCATTCTCTTCATAAAGTAACTTTGTACCATGTGAGGATCTGTGTAGCCCTCTTTACGCATAATCTCTTGACAGTGCTTGCACTCTGCCCAATAGATTGCTGGAGCCTCATCGCCTCCCACGTGTATGCGATCCGATGGAAATAGATCCATCACTTCGAGAAGTATATCCTCGAGGAACTCATATACCTCATCCTTTCCTGCGCAATATGTCGGAGTGTAGTTGTTATGACCCACATATCCTGGCAATACACCAAGAAATTTACCCTCGGGCGAACATGCCATCTCGGGATATGCCGCCAATGAACTCATAGTGTGTGCGGGCATCTCAATTTCGGGGATCACCTCTATAGCACGTTGCGCAGCATAGGCAACGATCTCACGAATATCCTCCTGGGTGTAGAATCCGCCCTTTGTTGTTGGCTCACCAGGATTGGGGCCTGTACGTGCTGAGAAGTACTCTGGACGATCTACGCTCCAAGCACCTATCTCGGTCAGCTTGGGGTATTTCTTTATCTCGAGTCTCCAACCATTGTCGTCGACAAGGTGCAATTGGAGGGTGTTTATCTTCAACATACCCAACACATCTATTATCTCTAAAAGATCATCCTTGGGTACGAAATATCGTGAGACATCTATCATGAATCCTCTATATCCTATCGATGGTGTATCTTTCACCTCGACAAGTGGTAGACTCCACGTTACTTCGTCGATCCTCTGTTGACTCTCGATTTGAGGTGGTAGTAGTTGTCGTATTGTCTGTAGAGCATAGAATAGCCCTTTGTGTGTTGCGGCCTCGATTAGGATATTATCCTTCTCCACCAATATCTTATACTCCTCCTCTGCTAAGGTGTTGTCGATCTTTACCTCTACGAAGTTACTCTTAGCACTTTTGGTCGTGCTTTGGTATTGATATCCCGAGACTCTTTCAAAAGAGTTTGATAATGGCTCGACAACTCTCCATAGTATTTGAGAATCATCTTTGGGCATAACCCATTTTGTTTGAGCATTAAACTCAAAATAGTGTTCTGTACTTTTGGTGACAAAGTGCTTTGGCATCGGTACAACAGATGACGCTATTGCTGTGCTGATTGCACCTATGCTGAGAAGTAGGGTTAAAACTCTTTTCACTATCTTCATAACTTTCTGATTAAAAACAGGGGCGGTATATTTTGTTGTGTATACCGCCCCTAAATTGTGTAACTAAATAATTTTAGTATAATTTCATTGTGTTAACTGGCTTCGAATCGTCGTAGTTCGATGCTGTGTAGTAACGAATCCAGTCAATCTCCATGCGTGGGATATCTGCGTTGAAGCGATCGTTTGCATAGTTTGTGTAGCTTGCAAAACCTGAATCCCAACCATCGGTTACCGATCCAAGAGCCCAATCGCTCGCCACACCCATCGTAAGAAGGTAGTGTAGACCATATGGGTTGGTAGCTGAATCAAATGGCCAAGATGCGTTAGGATAGTCGCTCTTCGAGATACGTTTCATCTCTTGACCGTTCACACCAATTGCAACTGTCGACTCATCAATATACTCAAACCAGTAGATGTTGTAGCCGCTCATCTCGTTGATGGTGTTAGAGGCTGTTGGGTTAGCATATGTGTTATCGTTTTGGCTACCCAAGTGGAATGTGTAGTGTGCTGTGTTGTCGGTCGAGCTGCTTGCAGGATTCTCCAAAACATCTACCTCGCCATATAGTGGCCAATCTAATGAACTAAATGCATTACCTTGCAACCAGATAGCCATATTCATACCTTTTTTCTGACCTGTGATCTTAGCACGAGTCTCTACACGAGTACCAGGCAAGATGCGAACAAGATTTGTAGCCCAACATTTGCTTGCATCATCTTGAGCAGCAGTAAATTTGCTGGAATAGAATGCCGCTGAACCATAATCACGGCTCTCGCCCGATAGGCTTGCACAGGTTGTAGTCGATGGAACCTTCATCACCCACATATTCAAATTACCCTCGTCGGTGATTGTAGAGAAACGATTGTTTTGTACCGCAGCAACAGCCTCAAAGAGAACTGTGTTTTGAGCTGCAAGACCCTTAACAAGTTTTGTGTCGTAGGTAGTATCCTCGGTGTAGCAAGCTGCAATGTTGTGGAACTCCAAAGAGGTGTAGAAACTCCACTTTGATGAGAGTGACTCACCTGGGTGAGCATCACCCTTAGCCATCTGGATGTAGTTTGTCTTGCCCCATGCGTCTACTGCATCTTTGTTGTCGCTCGAAACGAACATCACACTTGGATTGTCATATACCCAACGCTCATCTTGCGCTACGTCACCAAGTGGAGTGTCAATATCCTTAACCTTGAATGTAAGCTCCGATAGAGCTACTGGGAACTCTTCAGAAGTTGTTGCTAAAGAGAGTGATAGTTCGATGTCGCCTGTGTAGATTCCATCAGGTTCAACTGTTACTGTGCAGCTCTCTACAGATAGCTCACCTGCTGGGATTATAACAGCCTCAGGTAGGTTTGTAAGTGCGAAATCTTGGCCGCTGTATACGATATTTACAACCACGTCGCTCTCAGCGGCAACAGGAATCGACGCCTCCAAAGAGAATGTCTCACCCTCTTTAACCTCGGTAGCGTTACCCTTCAATGCAACCGATGTTACATATTGGTCATAGATACGAAGTGTGTGTGAACGAGCACCCGATGCTGTTGCAGTACCTCCGCTGATTGTATATCCACGAGAGAATATCTGTAGCTCGATAGCTGCATAGAGATCAGCAACCTCAAAGTCATCTTTTAAAGTTAATGTCTCGGTGTGCTCATCTTTGCCCTTAGGGAGTGTAATACTGCTTGGGCAATCAACGAAATATGTTGCGCCAACATCATTAGATCCTGACATAGCTGCGAAAGTTAAAGCAACATCCTCCTCGGTTACAGCATCCGATGTTACTTTGAAAATTAGATCTACACTTGCCCCCTTTGTCGTAGAGTATGTAGAGAGCTCGTAACTTAGTGGCACTACATTAACCGCAGGTGCGTCATCGTCGTTACTGGTAGCATCCTTGCTACAAGAGGGTAGAACCAATGCTACCGCCATCATGATTTGAAATAAAAAAAGTTTCTTCATTGTTTTAAGTTTTTTTTGATATTGAAGTTATGTTTAGAATTTTAGTTCCAATTTGGGTTCTGTGTAAGTTCCTTGTTTAGGTTAATGTCTGTTGTTGGTATCGCCATTAGATAGTCACGATTTGGTTTGAACCCGAAACCTCCCGCTACGGCTGTTCCCAGAGGGTCGATAAAACCATCGGCATCAACGGTGATCAAACTTAGAGCTGTAACAACACTTTGATCATTGGTGTTGTATGATTTGTATAACACTCCATCCTTGCCAATATAGGCCCCCTTGAAGCGCTGACCTACGATTAGGTTGTGAGCTCTCCATCGTAGAATATCGTGGAGTCGGAAGCCCTGTAGAGCAAGCTCTGAACGACGCTCACGACGAATCTCTTGAAGATTGGCGCTAATTGGATATCCATAATCTGGTGCATTTGGATCAATCGTAGGAGTAACGTAATCTACTCCAGCACGCTCACGGAGTGGCTTTAGTGTCATCTCCAATACATCGGCAGTACATTGGCCAAGCTCCTCTTTAGCCTCGGCATATGCGAGTAAAGCTTCGGCATAGCGGATAAAGTTTAGTGCTGTCTCGGAATTACCCGAAGTGTAGCTCTCGTCGATACATAGGCGAGTGTGATATCCTGTGATATTTTGTTGGTTACCTCCACCATTGAGATATGGCGATAGGATGTCGCTATCTTTCTCCATATCCTCATCAAAGGTGCGCTCCTTTACATTCATGGTGATCTTCTCGCCTGTTGTTGGGTTTGTCTTGAACGATGCGCCAGTGTGCATTACAGTTTGCAAAAGACGTCCGTCACGAGACTCAAAGGTGGCATTGAAATCCTTGAACTTCTCGTCCGATGGATCGATTGCGCTACCGTCGGCATATAAATAGTTGTTGACCAACGACGAGGTGATTCCTGCGGCACTCGACGTAGATGTGATTCCACTCGAGAGGCTTGGGAGCAAGTAGTGGCTCAAACCGTTTGCAATAGAGTATTGCTTCCAAAATAGAGCCTCTTCGATTGATGAAAGATCTACCGAATTGAACAACTCGCCAAAGCCTTCAGCCTGGGTGTTGTCTCCATTCGAGTTGAGCGATATTCCAAGAGAAAATAGCTCGTCACCCATCTCTACAACCTCCTCGAAGAACTCTTGTGAGTTATCCTCAAGTGAGAATTCAGTATTGTAGTGGTACTTCTCCCAGCTACCCTCAAATAGTGCTACACGCATAGCAAAGACCATAGCAGCCTCTTTGCAAATTCTTAGACCCTTGTATTGAGAACGAGAGTAGAGCATCTCGATAGCGGTGTCAAGGTCGCTAAGAATGAATCGAGCTACCTCTGCACGGCTGCTCTGTGGAATCTGTAACCCTTCGATTGTGGCATTTGAGTCCCAGAAACCATCCATGATAGGTACGCCACCGAAATTCTTCAATAGCTCGAAGTGCCAATAGGCACGTAAGAAGTATGCCTCACCTACCATCGATACGATATTGGTGGTCTCCGATGACTCGGGTACACAATAGTACTCGAAGAAATAGTTTACGTCTCGTAGATTTTGATAGGCTGTTGTCCAAGTCGACTCACCATCAAAGATTGACGCTTCGCCATTGAGTCGTAGGTCGTAGGTTGTTGCTACGATATTGTCGCTATTGGTCTCCTCAGATATAACACCCATTCCATAAGTTCCATAGACTGGCAGTGCTATATATAGACCATCAATAAAGCTACGCACTTGGCTCTCCCCGCTCAAGAAATCTTGGCTGTTAGGCTCTGTGATCGGCATTCTGTCGAGAAAACCTTCGCACGAAATTGTTGTTAGTGCCACTGCGGCAACTGCTATATATCTTAAAATTCTCATCTCTGTAAATATTTTTTATCGTTAAAATGAAAGATCCATACCGAAGATAAAGTTCTTGCTTAGAGGATATACCTTTCCGTTTCCGTTCTGATCTAATGGCGAAGTCAATCCTGGTGCCGATGCCGAACTTCCTCCAGCCCAAGTGTTGACGATGTTGATTGTCTCGGGGTCAAATTGACTTGGAAGATTGTCGATTGTAAATAGGTTCTCCGAAGTAACGTAGAGTCTCAATGCGCTCAAACCGATCTTCTCGAGTATGCTGTTGTTGAAGGCGTACGATACCATCAAGTTCTTAAGTCGCATGTATGATCCATCAACCATATATCGAGTTGTATTGTACGATGTGTTCTTTGTATAATCTACTGAACCATACTCAACCAATCGAGGTAGGTAAGCATCAGGGTTCTCGGGAGTCCAATAATCGAGGTGGCTCTCGAAGTAGTTCTTTCCACCAAATAGGTATGTGCTACCAGCAAGAGGGAAGTCTCGTTTTCCGACACCTTGAATAAGAGCCGATATCGAGAAACCTTTGTATCCCAAATTTAGGTTGATACCGTAAGAGTAACGAGGCGTTGTATTTCCAATTATCGTCAAATCACCATGATCTGATAGTGTTCCGCTACCTGGGTCAATCTTGCCATCTTTGTTGGTGTCGATATACTTCAAATCACCTGGAAGGTAGCTATTGTTGTTGGCAAAGTACGACATATCGAGATTTGCAAGATGTGCGTTGATCTCGCTATTTGATTGATAAAGATCGTTGGCCACATATCCCCAGATCTCGCCAATGTCCATTCCTTGGTAATATCCGAGGTTGGCTGTGAGTCCTGTGTGGTTGTTATAGATAATTCCTTCGGGATTGTTATACTCGGTTATAACAGCTTTGTAGTCAAATAGGTTGAATCCAATGCCATAGCTTATTCCATTTGGCAATTTGTCGCTCCAATTCACCGAGAGCTCCCATCCACGGTTGCGAAGTGTCGCATTGTTCTCTAATGCACGGTCGGCAGATGCGATACCGCCAATAGAAGGAATTGCTTCGGCTGGACCAATCATATCACGAGTTGTACGTTGATAGATGTCGGCAGTGATAGTCAATCGATCTTTGAGTGCCGAGATGTCGAATCCAAGGTTAGCGTTGTCGACCTTCTCCCAAGTTAGATTTGGGCTAATCATCGATGGTGTGTATGCGATATTACTCTGATCTGGCACCAACCATGCGCTATTGCTACTGCTTACGGTGATCGTACTTAAGTAGTCATAAAGACCTGCGCCACTTTGATTACCCAAACGGCCATACGATGCACGAATCTTGAGTTGCGAGATTGGCAATCCGAGATCTTTGAAACGATCCTCACGAGCGATGTTGTATCCAACAGATACAGATGGAAATAGTCCCCAACGGTTGCCAACTGCAAATCTTGATGATCCGTCGTAACGACCACTAACCTCAACAAAGTAGAGCTCGTTGTAGTTCCAATTGAGTCGAGTGTAGAAGCCCATTGTCGCCCAATGAGAGCGAGCCTCACCCATATGCATTGTGCCATTGGCGTTGTCTGTCGAGAAGATATCTTCGCTCAACATGCCATCACGATAGAGGTATTCACTCGAGTTTTTCTGTAACTCTGTTTGGAATCCAAATTGAGCCTTGAAGAAGTTATAATCTGCCTCGTGAGTATAAGATGTCGATACGTGTGGCGATACGTAGTAATTGAATGAGCTACCTCGAGTGTATGAACCCCATGAGGTATCTTTCCACGACATACCTGGATATTGATATCCCTGCTTTCCTCCAGATGTAGTTCTCTCCAATGAGCCGTCGGGACGTACATATTGAGGGGTGCCCATTATGAAGTCGTTGTTGCTGATATTGAAGCGACCTTTGATCTCTCCCAAAATATCCCAACCATCCAATGGCGTGATAATCGCTGATAGAGTTATTGCGTCGCTGATCTTAACCTCATTGTATTGGGTGCTCTTGAGATACATCATCTCGTTCCACGATGGGATATTATAATCTGAATCCATTGGAACCACCGTGGGGCGATTGGGGTAGGAGTTTGCAATTGTTCCGTAGAAAATTGTCTGATTTGCAAGTGGACGAGTAATTGAGGTTAACGTCAAATTGTTGTTGATGTCGAACTTCAACCAACTCTTAGCCTTGATGCTAACCTTGGTGTTGAGGTTAATCTTGTCGAGGTCATCTTCAACAAAGTTTATCAAACCACCTTGATACGTGTGACCTAATCCAACATAGTATGTTGTCTTCTCGTTACCCCCCGTAATGCTAAGATTGTTGGTGTAGCGTAGTGATGTGCTTTTGAAATAGTAATCAAACCAATCGGTCGATGCATATTGATTCTCGTAGGCGCTTGCCCAGAGTGTTCCGTCGGTAGATAGTCCTAATCCTGGGTACTCTGTAGAGTATGGGTTTTTGATAAAGCCCTTCATCATGTCGATTGTCTCGGCTGAGAATATCTCCGAAAGATTGCTGTTGGTGCGACGTTCGTTAATGTAGCTTGCAAAATCGACTGAACCCATCATTTGAGGCATATTAATGGGTGAGCTGACACCTACATTTGAGTTGTAGGATATTTTAGTCTCGTTATTCTTTCCACTTTTTGTTGTCACAAGTACCACACCATAAGCTGCACGAGCACCATATACGGCAGCAGCCGAAGCATCCTTCAATACAGTTATACTCTCGATATCGGCAGGGTTTACGTTTTGGAGGCTCTGCTCCACACCGTCGATCAATACATATGGTGAACTACCATTGATAGATCCAATACCACGAATGTTGAAATCAATTTCGCTACCAAGTTCACCACCAACACCACTCTCGGTTGCTGCTGTAGCAAAGTTTAGTCCTGCGACGTTACCTTGAAGGGCGCTTGTAGCATCGGTTACAGGACGGTGATTTATGCTTTCGCCACCAACTGTAGCTACTGCTGCAGTGATTGTACTTCTTTTTTGTGTTCCCATACCCACAACAACAATCTCATCGAGTACTTGATTTGATCCTTGAAGAGTGAATTTGTTGTCGTTTAATTTGGTTGGAGTCACCTCGAGATCTTCGTATCCAATGTAACTTATTATTAAGGTCTCTCCAATAGTGGCCTCAATTGAGAAGTTTCCATCGATATCACTTGTCGTTCCGAAGTGAGTATCTTTGATAATGACTGTTGCTCCTAAGACGGTTTCACCCTCTGAGGTTACAATAGTTCCACTGATGCTACCTGTCTGCGCAAAGAGCGAGAAGCATGAAAGCAGCAGTGTTGAAAGTAGTGGTAGAAATTTAAACATGTTGTTAAAAGTTTTATTTATGTTATGGTTATTTTTTTGTATCTTTGCCCGCAAGGGCGAGTGGTTGCTAATGCTTCGCCAAGTTTTATTTACTTTAATTTATTATTTATATTATATCGTTCTCAGTCCTTAAAATATTTATCTCTTTTGAGCTAATACAAAGTTATTTCAATCGATATTTGTCGATGTTTAGAAACAGTTTTAAAGTGTCGAAAAACATCCAATTATACCTAAAAATGATTAAATCTAAACAAACATGTATGAATTTAAACATCGCTCATAAAAAACTTAACCTATTGATGTTGATATATGTAACATTGTTTGCATTTGTTGTCACTCCTCTACATGCCAATTATCAATATCATTATACTCGGATATCTACAAATGTGGGGTTGTCGAACTCTGCAATCAACTCTATCTATAGAGATCACAACAATACATTGTGGATTGGAACGCTTCAAGGACTCAACCACCTCAACGGTTACGAGGTTAATAGCTACTACACGACAAGTGGTAGTAGCAGTGTGCCCAGCAACAACATTCTCTTTGTTACGGGGAGCAGCTCAGATGAAGTGATTGTATCGACCCAAAATGGCGTGGTTCGATATATGCACGATAGTGATAGCTTTGAATATTTGATATGCGAAGGTGATATAATCACTGCCGATATCTATTGCAATACTAAGGAGAATCTATATTTAATTTCGAGTCGAGGCATATACATATACAATAACGATGGCACCTGCTCGCTCTGTTTTGATCTTCGGGGGCGCAACAAACATAAATCTCGTTTTAACTCAATTGTCGAGAGTAATGTGGAGGGACTTTTTTTTATCGGAACACGACACGATGGACTTTGGCAGATAGATATCAATAGGGGAACTTTGGAGAGGGTTGAGTGGTACCCCTACGATAGTGTTGTAGCGATGTCTAAAGGAGAGGGTAGTGATAACTTCTGGATTACGCCATATAATACTGGGGTTTTTAACTACTCCATGAGGGGTGAATTATTGTCGTACTTCAATGCTCAGAATAGCGAGCTGAAGGATAATTTAACCCTTGCGCTGTCGGTTATTGGTGAGAAACTTTTTGTGGGTTCAAACGGTAATGGAATCTATATAGTCGATATACCATCGAAGAGGCTCAATTCAATAGGGTATAATACTCTCTATGAGCCATCTATCTCAACTGCAAAATGCTTCTCGAATAGCAGAAGTGCCGATCAAGTGTGGGTCGGCTCGCTCGACGATGGAGTATTCGATTTGAGTTCTGTCTCTATTAGAGCCTATGGTAAGGCGATGGATTATAGTAGTGAATCATTGGATAGACTGGGGTTAAGTTCTCGTTCGGTAAACTACATGCTCAAAGATGGCGACAAGGTGTGGATAGCTACCGATGGAGGTGGAATCAACCGTTTCGACCCTAAACGTCGTACATTTCGTCACTATCCATCTACGGAGTCTCTGAAAGTTGTGTCGATCGTCAAATGGAGCCCCTACGAGTTGCTTCTTTCGGTCTACTCTCGTGGGCTATTCATCTTCGATATACGCAATGGTTCTATTCGCTCGGTGTTGGATCAAGAGTACAAAAGATATATGTCTCCAGCTCTCCCCGTTAATCTTCTCCTCAAAGGTGATAAGCTATACATGTTTGGTAACAAAGGGGCGGTATATGATCGCAATAGCCACGAGATATCGGCACTCCCTCTTGTGGAGCTGCCATACCCATCACCCATGACCCCAATTCACCTCACCGACTCTACGGCATATATTATAAGCAAGCGAGTGTTATATGAATTGGAGTTTGATAGTGGTCGCATAGAGTCGATCTATACCCCCGACATCGAGGGGAGCTTCATCAATTCAGCAGTGGTGGATGATCAAAATAGGGTGTGGATTGGTCATGATGATGGTGTACTGTATTATGATCTCAATAGTGGAGAAGTGGGTATCGAGCAAGAGTTGCAACATCTTCGAGTGAATGCTGTTGCTATCTCCTCGAGTGGTAAGTATTGGATTGGAGCGGAGAATACACTCTATAGATATAATCGTGAGACGAATCATCTCCAATCCTACAATACACAAATAGGATTTTCCCCCAACGCATTTAAGGGCAAAGCCTCATTGACGCTAAATAATGGCGATCTGCTGATGGCTGGAGCCTCGGGAGTTGTAGTGATACCTTACGACATAAAGCCTATTGATCCTTCGCCTCTTCGCCTTGTTGTCGATAGGATTATTATTAATGGCGAGGTGATGGATCAAGATATTTGGAGAGCTGATGAGAATAAAGTATTTAAGATTCCCAACTCTAATGTTGTTCAACTTGCTCTTAAACACGATAATGAGAATCTCTTCTATCAATATAAGTTCCGCTATTATATCAATGGTGAATTCTTCGTTGAGAGTGATGATAATACCTTAAATCTTGGTTCGCTCAATGGAGGAAGCACATATGATTTGAGTGTAGCATATTTAGATATTGATGATAATTGGAGTGAACCGCAGCAACTAATCTCTTTCAGAGTGCCTATTGCATGGTATCTCCAATGGTATAGTATCCTGCTGTTTAGCTCGATCATAGCTGCTATTATATTGTGGCAAATTCATCGCTATCGTATTGCCGAAATTAACCAATATCATCAACAACTTAGTGACCATCTTAAACGTATTAGCGAGGAGAAAATAGAATTTCTTACCAATATAAATCATGAGCTACGAACTCCTTTAACTCTTATGAGGGCGCCACTTATGCAGGTGGCTAATAGTTTGCCAGAGGATAGTGATGAGAGTCGCCTCAGTAAGTTGGCCCTAAAACAGGTTATGCGAATGAAGTATATTGTCGATATGATATTGGATATCAATAAGATTGATAGTGGAAGCAAAATATTGTATAAGACTGCTGTTAACGTCGATGTGTGGCTCTTGGATTTTGTGAGTAATTTTGAGTATGAGTCTCAACAGCATCATGTGAAGATTGTTGTAACTCACGACGACGAGTTCAAGCAGACAATGCTCGATAGAGGTAAGATAGAGCTGGTAATAACCAACCTTATCAGCAATGCCATAAAATTCTCCCCCGAGAACTCTACTATAGCTGTCCATAGTTCGATTAGCGAGAGAGAACGAATTAGGATATGTGTGAAAGATCAAGGAGTTGGAATTAAGGGCGATCCCAATATGTTATTCGATGCTTTCTATCAAGAGAATGTGAATGGTATAGGAACAGGTTTGGGGCTCTCGTATGCTCGTAGTATTGTGGAACTTCACGATGGAGAGATTGGATGTGAGAATAATTTGGGTGGTGAGGGTGCTAATTTCTATTTTGAAATACCAATAGTGGAGTGTAGTGAAGAGGATCTCAATATCTCATCACCCAAGAGTAAAATAGTGGAAGATATTGCGGAGGCTGATTTGAGTCAATATGTTGCTGTAATAGTCGAAGATGATCAATCAGTGAGAGAGTACCTAATGGTAGAGTTGCGCAAGCGATTCAAATCGGTGAATGTTGCGGTGAATGGCCTCGATGGCCTCCAACTTATACGTAAAGTGAAACCCGACATCGTTATAAGCGATGTTATGATGCCTGTCATGAGTGGCTTCGAACTATGTCAAACACTCAAAAATGAGAGTGAAATTAGCCATATCCCAGTAATCTTACTCACGGCATATGTGGGTCAAGATAATAAATTAACAGGATATAAGGTGGGTGCCGACAACTATATTACCAAGCCTTTCGATATGGAGTACCTTGTTGCAGTATTGGGTAATACTCTTAGCTATCGACATCAGGTGCGTTCACGAAGTAAATCCTCGAGCGGTATAATCGACTCCAAGGAGGCAACATTTAGCCCCTACGATGAGCGTTTTATGATCAAAGTAAATAGTGTTGTCGAGAGAGAGTTATCCAATCCTCAACTCAATGTCGATATGGTCGCTTCGGCTGTAGCTATGAGTCGCACATCGCTCTACAATAAGATGAAGAGCGTTGCCGATGTGAGCGTTAGGGACTATATCCTGCGAATAAGGATGGAGCGGGCTCGTGATTTGCTCTCGACTCCAGATATGCCTATTGCCGATGTCGCAGCCCAGGTTGGATTTACAGATCAACGATACTTCAGTACAATATTTAAGCAGTACCATAAGCAAACCCCATCGGAGTATCGTAAATCTAACCTATAGAGTTCAACTCGCATAAGGCTTTTTGAGCCCTCTACATCTCGGAACCTCGGCTACGGCAGTAGCGGACGTAGGCTATACGTTGATTTGATTTGGCCTCTATCAAATCGCTCGTTGCTTTTTGCCATATAGCTTGCGCCTCGAGATAGTTTGATATTGTCTCCATTCCTGCGGTGTAATGTTTGCCGCTTTGTCGCATATTTTCTGCGGCTTGCTCTACAGTGCGCTCCATTAGGTCGACCTCGGCCTGTGCCTCATTGTATGCATTTATTGATTGCATTAACTCGAGTGTCATTTTCTGGATTAACTCCGCTTGTGTATTTTCGGCAATCTCTACTTCTCGACGAGCTGCCGATACTTTTCGGCGACCCTCTCCCCAATGGAATATTGGTATATTTATCATAATGCCACCAGTGAATGTCGGAGTCGATCCTAATACTGAGGAGCCGTTGAGTTGCAAGCCATTAGTATAGTTATATGAAGCAATAGTTGATATATTTGGCAGATAGTCACTCTTCACTAACTTTACTTCCAGCTCCTTCGCCTCGACACTCTTTGCAATAAGCTCAAACTCGGGTCGTGATGAGACATCAAGCGTGGGGTCGATACTCTGCTGAATATTGAAGTTGTCGATAGCAGTGAGCTCGAGTGTCGATATTGGGAGACCAATGATGTAGCATAGATTCATACGAGCCAAGATAAGACCGTTTTTTGCTTTAAGCTGTTGTAGCTCCGCTTCATTAACCTTGACCTGTATCTTCATCAACTCATTTTTAGTGCACATGCCATTTGTGAGCATACTCTCTACTTGCCGATAAAATTCATCGACCACGGTGCGGTAGGAGTTAGCAGCTCGCAGCAACTCCTCTACTTTGAGGTATGTGTAGAAAGCTTGATCGGCAGCAAGGATCACATCGGCTTGCGAGCGATCTTTATCGAGTATGGCTGCCTCGACTCCTAATTTAGCTAATTTAGTAGCGCATGATATCTTGCCACCCAAGTATATAGGTTGTGTTAATTGAAGTCCTGCATTAACTACTGATCCAACCTCAAGATCGAAGATTATATCGGGCATATATGCGTATGAACTAAATATTGGTGTGCCATCTGCTGCAAAGCCAACGATGTTGGGCGTGAGCTCACCAGTGGTCAAATCAGGTGAAAATGTTGGAAGATAGCCTCCAGAAATCACCTCATTTAATGATGCAGTTGAATATATGTATCCTCCTGAAAATGAGAGGTTAGGTAGGTTGTTGCTCTTATATAGCTTTAGCATATCTTCACTTGCCGCAATCCTCTGCGATGCGGAGTTAAGGCTATAGCTATTCTCGAGTGCCATCTCTCGGCATTGATTTAGTGTTATTGTTTGTGGTTGAGAGAGTGCAGATAGAGGCAGCAATAGTATTATTAGCAGTCTATATATCTTATTCATAATGTATTATGTTATTTAATCTTAACTTTAAAAAGAATTGAATATAGTATTGGTATGAATATCAGCGTGATAATTGTACCTACAAGTAGTCCACCCATGATAGTCGCAGCCAGTGATCCAAACATATCGTCGGGAAGCAAGGGTATCATACCCAAGATTGTTGTAAGCGATGCCATCATCACAGGGCGGAAACGAATAGCTGAACTATCTAAAAGGGCTTCGAAGGGCTCCTTCCCTTGTTCAATTTGGAGGTTGATCTCATCCATCAATACAACGCCATTTTTGATCATCATGCCGATGAGTCCCAGTACTCCACATATAGCCACAAATCCAAATGCTTTGCCAGATATGAGAACACCAAAGACAGCTCCGACAAAGAGCAGAGGTACGCAAATTAGGATAATTAGAGGTTTGCGATAATCCTTAAATAGCATGATCAGGATAGCAATCATTAGTACAATGGCGAGTGGAAGATTAGCAAAGAGATACTTCATTGAGCTGCTTTTTGCATCATGCTCTCCTAACCAATTAAGGGTATACCCTGCAGGTAAGTCTATCGCCTCTACCGCCTCTACAATCTCCTTGCGAGCATCCTCGGCACCAACACCTGGTATCGTGTTGCATTGCGCACGCATAGCACGTTGCCCATTGTGTCGAATAACTATTGGATCCTCCCATTTGAGTTTGATTCCCTCTATGGCTTGGCTTAGTGGAGTTGTCGATAAGGCCTCCGAGATTATATCTTCCTCCGAGATAGCGCCTGTCATCACTCCCTCTATAGTCTCTCGGCTCAACATCGAAAGTGAGGGTATCATCGAGAAAATAGGAGCAGTCTCGAGAGCCTCAATGGGGTTTCCATTGGCATTAACACACTTCACTACGATTGATTGACTTGTTGTTCCATCGTATAACGTTTCAACTGGTATTCCTTCGGTGGATGCCAATAGTGATAGCCCCACATCTTGTCTACTCAGACCAATCGCACGAGCTATAGGCTGCGTATAATCTACCTCCAACATTGGTACCTTGCGCTCCCAATCCGATGTTATTAGAGTAATCTTATCGTTTTGTGCCATTATCGCTTGCGCCTGTTGCGTCAACTCTCGTAGCACATCGGGATCGGGCCCTTTGAACATCGCCTCAATAGGATATTTGCTATACATCAAATTGTAGCGTTTAACTCTAATGTATGCTTCTGGGTAATTATCTGTCAGATATTGTTGTAGTTGTGGTATTGCTGCAACTAAAGCCTTCTCGTCCGTAAACTCAACTATTATGTCTCCATACGAAAGTGAGGGCGTAGCTATGCTACGTACCAAATTGTAGCGACTCGGGGTGGCACCTACCGATGTTGTTACGTGTGTTATATCATCTTGTGCCATTAGATGCTCGGTGATTGACTCCAATGACGATAGGGTAGCTCTCGAAGAGTAGCTCTCGGGGAGTTTAAACTCGACGTATAGCTGATTGTAGTTGAGGTCTGGAAAGAAACTTTGGGGTAAAACTCTATATAGCCACCCGCTAATCGCTACAAAGAGCAAGGCGATAGCTACAGATACTGATCTGTTATGAAGCGTCCAAGTAAGCACTTTGCGTAGCATAGCCTGCATCTTCTTTGCGCCTTTGGACTCCTCTTTAACCCTGCTATCAACGAGTAATTTTTTTGCCTGTAGGGGAACCATCGTGAGCGACAATATCCAACTTAGGATTAGTGATACGGCGAGTACTACGAAGAGGTCTCGCACATATACGCCAGTGGTGTCGGGCGACAGAAATATTGGGAAGAATGCCAAAATAGCAATTAGCGTAGCGCCCAATAGGGGCATTGCGGTCTTCTGTCCAATTTCGGTTAGGGCACGGCTCTTAAGTTGTCCCTTTTTAAGATCGAGTAATATTCCATCGACAATAACTATAGCATTGTCTACAAGCATACCCATTGCCAAAATGAATGCAGCAAGCGAAACACGTTGTAGAGTGCCACCAAATGCGTAGAGGAACATTAGCGACCCCATTACTGTGACTATTAGAGTGGTACCCAATAGCACACCGCTTCGCAAACCCATTGCAAACATCAATACTACTATGACGATGGCCACTGAGCATATCAGATTTAGGATAAAATTGTTGATTGCATCCTTGACCCTCTCGGGTTGAAAGAATACCTTGTTGTACTCCACTCCCACAGGTAGATGATCTTGACTGAGATGCATTAGTCGCTCTTCGACTTTGGCTCCCACCTTGGTGATGTCGCTACCTTGAAGTGCCGATATAGATATTCCGATGGCTGGTTTGGCGTCATAAAATAGAGCATTGCGTATGGGGTCGGCATAATCTTCGGTGATCTCAGCAATGTCTCGCAGGCGCATCTGGTCACTCTGGTGGCCAGCGATAATTATATCGCCTATATCCTCTACCGTGCGGTAGCGATCATTAACACTCACTCTAATTCTTTGCTCACCGCTCTCGAAGCTACCCGAATATATGGTTTGGTTCTGCCCTTTGAGTGTTTGAATAACCTCGGCGGGAGATACCCCAAGTGTTGCCATTCTGTCTTCATATATTGAGATGTTGATCACTGGCTTGGCAATACCATAGAGCTCAACCTTCGATATTCCATCAAGCGTGAGTACCTCACGCTTCACCAATTCGGCATACTCGCCAAGTTCCTTATTGGAGTACCCATCCGAGGTGAGAGCATAGAACATCCCAAATACGTCACCATAGCTATCTACAACGACGCTTGTTGAGACACCTTCAGGCAAATTGCGTTGTACATCGCCAACCTTGCGGCGTAGTATATCCCAATATTGCTCCATCTCGCTATCTTTCACAGTGCTCATTAGGTGCACCGATATAATAGAGAGGTTAGCCGATGATTGACTCTCAACCTTGTCGACTCCATTCATCGAAAAGATAGCTTTCTCTAAGAGGTCTGTCACCTGGAGCTCCACATCGTGAGACGAGCCACCAGGGAAGGTTGTAACTACCATTGCTTGAGGAACACTGATTGTGGGATCCTCCAATTTGCTCATGTCGTAGTAGGATAAGCAGCCTCCAACAACCAATATTGCTACAAAGTAGTAGACCAGTTTGCTACTACTCAATGCCCATTTACCTATATTCATAACTATTCCGCTTCTCTACTTAATACCCCCTACATTCGATGACGACACCTCTTCGAGAATCGACACTGTTTGACCCTCTTTGAGGCTGTTTACGCCAGCTGTAACAATCATCTCACCTGCTGTGATGCCGCTACTAATCAGAGCCTTTCCGCTGCTCTTGATCTCGCTTAGTGTCACCTCTTGACTCTTCGTCTTGCCATCCTTTATAATCCAGACTATGCTTGTGCCACCTTTCTCAACAATAGCTGAGAATGGAACTACCACACAGCTCTCGCCATTAGTGGCGTAACGTATCTCAACCATGGCACTCATGCCAACCGAGGGTAGGGCGCCATCGATATCTTCCACTGTGAATGTCATCTTGTAGAGTTGATTGAGGTTGGCTTTGGGGCTAACACTCTTGAGTTTGAGGTTGAATCTATTATCTCCAAATAGCTCTATCGATGCCGTTGCGCTCTCAAAATTACTCTGCTTGATGTAGTTCGATGCTGGAATATCTATGGTGATCTCGGGAGCCGCCGAAGAGATTAGTGTGACTATGGGGGTGCCTGCAGCTACAGCCTCACCTTTGTCGAAGCGACTCTTGTTGATATATCCGTTTATTGGAGCACGCAATTCGGTGTCGGCAAGTGCATTTTTGTGCGCTTCGAGCTTGGATGTGATTGCTCTTAGACCATTGATTGCTTTGTCGTAGTCGTTTGCCGATACACTTTGATCGGCGTAGAGTGACACAACCCTATCTACCTCGGCCTTTATTGCGTCATACTCGGCCTGAGTTGCGGCAAGTTGAAGTGTGTAATCTCGATTATCTAATCGGGCTATAACCTCTCCCTTTTTTACATAGGAGCCATCGGTTGCACAAATCTCATCGATTATGCCAGCAACTCGAAATCCCAAATTGACATCTGTAGCTGCGACAACTCGTCCAGGAAAAGTGCTATACTCGGAGTTGTCGCCAAGCAGAGTGGCACTCTCACATTTAACTTTGCGAGGGGTCTCTACGCTTGTCTCTACGCTTTTACACGACACTAAGGATAGTGTTACCATCAAACTCAAAATCTTAATTAATCTCATTGATACTTATTGTTTTTATTCTTAAATTTTCGTTCTGCAAAGGTATGGAGTATATGAGAATATATAAAGTCTACTTTGAGGTAAAAAATGTTCAATATTGGGTTTAATTTTGCGTTAGATGTCTGTTTATTATAGAATTTATATCTATATTTGTGCCATGTCAACAAGGCTGAACTATATCACTGGTCGCACCTCGGAGTTTAATGAATTTCGAGAGAGTGTTCCTGTGCATCTCGAGGCGGGTGGATTTCTACTATGCACCTCGGGTCAAGGCGAAGTTGTGGTTGATTCGAGACAGTATAGTGTAAAGAGGTGGGATTTGATAGTTGCTTTCCCTCACTCCTATGCACACGCCATCCACACCAGTGAAGATTTTGATGGTGTTATTTTTGGCGTCGATATGGATATTATTATTAATACAGATCTTGCTAATAAGAGCTTTTATATAACGCAGATTATTGAAAAACCTTGCATCTCGCTCCAAAAGGAGGAGGCTCAAAAGATACTCTCGCTTAGAGAGGCTTTTCTCAAGGAGCGTGTAAATTTGGATCATCCACACAGGGCCGAGATCGATGAGGCGATATTGAAGATTATAATCTATGAGACTGCGGCGCTATTCCGCCACTCAACGCCCAATGTCGAACACAGACGCTCTCGTGACGATTCAATATTTAATAGCTTTATATCGCAACTTTATGCCGAGGAGCCGTGCAATAGAACTCTCGAACACTTCGCTCGACGTCAATCTATCACCACGAGTCATCTATCGAAGGTTGTGAAGCGAGTTACAAATCGTACCGTTTCGGAGTGGATAAGTAGCTACACCGTGGTTAATATTAAGCGGTTGTTGCAAAATAAAGAGTTGTCTATTGCTGAAATTGCTGAGCATCTTGATTTTCCTAACGCTTCGTTTCTTTCGCAATATTTCAAGAAACTAACCTCACAAACCCCAAGAGAGTATCGCTCAGAGTTCTTTGGTGGGGGTAGCTTATAGCCAATGCCGTCACTTAGCGTATAGAGTGTTTGCGTAACTCTCGTTCGAACTCCTTCTCTCGGCCCGAGCAGATGAAGTCGACTAAGGCGTGAAATTTTGTTGAGTGGTTGTGGTGTACCGTGTGGCAGAGTTCGTGAATGATTACAAAGTCGATCAAATGTTGAGGTAGAGCCATCAAATATATCGAGAGTGATATATTATTCTGTGATGAACAAGAGCCCCATCTTGAGCGAGAGGCTCTAATTGTTAACTTGTTGAATCTTAGACTTGTCTTTTTGCTTATCTCGGCTATTCGTTGAGGTAAATACTCCTTGGCTTGGGAGCGTAATATAGCTTCGTTGTATGTCGTGGAAGGTGGGTTCTCTTGGCGGGAGGTCTTGTTGTGTAGCTGTATCTTCTGGACTCTTTCTCGGGCACTCTCTAAGAACTCTATAGCTCGCTGTTTGCTGTAGCCAATGGGGTAGGTGAGTGTTATGGTGTCGCTACTGCGGCTCACCTTGATTGATACATTTTGGGCACGGCGACTCTCGTTGAGTATCACCGTGCCCAATATCTTATCTGTGTAGCTTAGTTGCATTACTCGCTCGCCTCACCAATTCTTTGACGAACCACCTCGAAGAGCATGATTGCCGCCGCTGCCGATACGTTGAGCGACTCGATGTGTCCGATGAGTGGAATTGCCAACTGCTCATCGCAGAGTTTGAGTACCTCACGTGAGATGCCGACATCCTCGGAGCCCATCACCAAAACCGTAGGTTGGCGGAAGTCAGCCTCGTAGATGAGTTTGGTGCTCTTCTCGGTTGCTGCCACAATCTGGTATCCCTCAGCTTTGAGTGTCATGAGCGTTGTGCGGATCGAACCAACTCGACACACGGGGATTGCACTAAGTGCTCCTGCCGACGACTTCATCGCCTCGGCATTGACTGGTGCAGAGTTCTTGAGTGGTGTGATAAGTCCGTGAGCTCCAGCACATTCGGCACTACGAGCAATACCACCGAAGTTGCGCACGTCGGTCACACCGTCAAAAACAACGATAAGTGGGGTCTCGTCCTCGGGTACACGATCCAAAATATCTTGCAACTCAACATAGGCGATAGCCGCAATTTGAGCCACAACACCTTGGTGGTTACCCCTTGTTAGACGATTTAGTTTCTCGATTGGCACCTCCTGCACACGTAGGCGGTGACGGAAACATAGGTCACGCAACTCGGTCATTAGTTGACCCTCGGCGCCCTTCTTTACAAAGATCTTTTCGATCTGCTTGCCCGCTTCGATTGCCTCGACTACTGGGCGAATTCCAAATAGTATATTATCCATAGTTATCTAATTTTCTTCAATTAATTCAACTTCATACGACGCCTTCTCCCACTCATGCATCAAGTGGTCGTAGTGCGCTTTGAGGCGGTTGTACTCCTCAAAATCTGCGTTGTTGTATTCGGTTGACTCTGCAAATTTTTCATCGTATATCGTGATCTTCTCCTCGGTTGTGGCCAACTCCTCCTCGATCGACTCGACCGCCTTGCGAGCCTTACGGAGGAGCTTCTCTTGCTCCTTCTTCTGCTCGTAGCTGAGCTTGCCGCTGTTGGGTGCTGAACTCTGTGTTGTAGCTTTGGGCTGCTCCTTGCGCTCAATTTCGCTGAGTGATTCAACCTTGCGTTTCTCCAAGAAGTAGTAGATGCCACCCAAATACTCCTTGACACCTCCATCACGGAACTCATAGATCTTGTCGATGGTGCCATCGAGGAACTCACGGTCGTGCGACACTACGATCACCGTGCCATCGAATCTCTTTATGGCCTCCTTCAATATATCTTTCGAGCGCATATCCATGTGGTTGGTGGGCTCATCGAGAATCAAGAGGTTATGCGGCTCCAACATCAAACGAGCCATCGCCAAGCGTGAACGCTCACCTCCCGAGAGCACCTTGACCTTCTTGTCGACATCCTCACCACGGAACAAAAAGGCTCCGAGAATATCACGCAACTTGGTGCGAACCTCGCCCACCGCAACTCTGTCGAGGGTGTCAAAAACGGTGAAGTCGCCATCCATCAAATCATCTTGGTTCTGGGCAAAGTAACCAATGTTGATATTTGCACCAAGCTTAATAGAGCCCTCGGTTGGCTCCAACTCCCCATGGATCATACGTGCCAGTGTGGTTTTGCCCTCGCCATTACGACCAATTAGCGCAATCTTGTCGCCCTTTTCGATTATAATGTTGGCGCCACTAAATACATGTTTCTCTCCAAATGATTTGCCCACATCCTTGATTTCGGCGACAATCTGACCCGAGCGAGGCGCTGGTGGGAACTTGATGTTGAGGCGTGAGAGATCCTCATCCTCCATCTCTATACGTTCGATCTTCTCGAGCTGCTTTATCCTCGATTGCACCTGATTGCTCTTGGTGGGTTTGTAGCGAAACTTCTCGATAAACTCTTCGTTCTTCTCGATCATGCGTTGCTGATTCTCGTAGGCCGATGCCATCTGCTCACGTCGCTCGGCACGCAATACTACATACTTCGAGTATGACACCTTGTAGTCGTAGGCCTTGCCAAGCGAGATCTCGACTGTGCGAGTAGTGACATTGTCCAAAAATGCACGATCGTGCGAGATCAATAGCACTGCACCGTTGTAATTTTTGAGATAATCCTCCAACCACTGAATACTCTCGATGTCGAGGTGGTTGGTGGGCTCATCGAGTAGAAATATTGATGGGCGACGCAGTAGCAACTTAGCAAGCTCGATACGCATGCGCCATCCTCCCGAGAACTCCCTGGTAGCTCGGGGGAAGTCACTTCGCTTGAATCCCAAACCAAGTAGAGTCTTTTCGATGTCGGCCTCACGAGTGTCACCACCCAAGATGTGGTAGTGGTCGTTGGCATCGTTGAGGCGGTGTATAAGCTCGGCATACTCCTCACTTTCGTAATCGGTGCGCTCGGCTATCTGAGCGGTGAGGCTCTCGATCTCTCGCTCGATTGCAATTACCGCCTCGAAGGCCTTGGCCGTCTCCTCCACAAGCGAAGTTGTGTCGGCAATCTGCATGGTTTGGGGTAGGTAGCCAATCGTGCAGTCGCCATTGAGCGAGATGCCTCCCGACGAGGGTTGCTGCTCACCAATGATGATCTTGAGCAGGGTGCTCTTGCCCGCTCCATTGCGTCCGACCAAACCAATTCGATCTTTGGGGTTGATCAAAAACGAGATGGAGTCGAATAGTTGCCACCCACCATAGCTGACCGATATGTTGTCTAATGAAATCACTCTTTGTATAAATTTTTAGGCGTTGAGTAACTCTTCGATTGCTCTCAATGGATTATCCTCTGAGAATACAGATGAGCCCGCTACTAAGGCGTCGGCGCCAGCCTCGAAAAGATGAGAGGCATTCTCCTTATTGATACCTCCGTCAACCTCAATTATGCATTTAGATTCGCATGCGTTGATCATTTTGCGTAGCTCTCGCACTTTATCAATCGAACCCTCGATAAATGACTGACCTCCAAATCCTGGTTCGACGCTCATCACTAAGACAACATCGAGTAGCGGAAGAAGATGCTCTACTGAACTTACTGGGGTGTTGGGTTTTATTGAGACGCCAGCCTTGGCACCACTTCTCTTGATTAGTTCAATTGTTGATTTTGCTTGTGTAGTTGCTTCAATATGGAATACAATAATGTCGGCTCCATATTGAGCAAATCGTTCGACGTATTTCTCAGGCTCGACGATCATTAGGTGTACATCTAACACCTTGGTGGCATGTTGCTTGATGCTCCTCAATACAGGGAATCCAAATGAGATGTTAGGTACAAATACTCCATCCATCACATCTATGTGAATCCACTCGGCAGTACTCTTGTTAAGCATCAATATTTCGCACTCCAATCGGCCAAAGTCAGCCGAGAGAATAGAAGGTGATATTATTCTCATATAAATTTTAGGTTGAGTCTCTCTCTGTGTTTAAATCACAAAGATACAACTTTTTTTGTTGGAAATTTTTAATTGACGAAAAATCTCTGTAATATTGTATCGTGAATCAATTTTAATCTCAATTCAAACAACTATATGGATATCATTTCGATTGTTTTAGCGTTAATAATTCTCTTGCTACTTGTCGCTATTTTTTTTCTTATTCGCACCTCGAGGCGTGAATCAGATCAACTGCGTAATAGGCTTATGGAGCAGTCGGCACAACAATCAAAATCGAACGAGATATTGGCATTGCGAGATGCAGAGCTACTTTCGATTCGTGTGCAGCGAGACGAGATAAGCGAAGTGAGTCGCAAGTTTGAAGAGTTGGCCACAAGGCGAGAAGAGGAGATTCGTGTGTTACTTCAAAGGGGGGCGGAGTGTCGTAGTCAACTCGAACAGGCGCAGCGACAATTGGAGGATAAAAAGGAGTATGAAGAGCGTCAACGTGAGCAGTTCAAAAACATTGCAACAGAGATATTTACAGAGCATACACGTGAATTCAAATCGACCAACAAGGAGTCTCTTGATACCCTTCTGAAGCCTTTCAATGACAAAATTTCAGATTTTAAGGAACGTGTCGAAAAGATCTACTCACTCGAAAATCAACAGCGAGGTGCCCTTCAAAATGAATTGCGAAATCTAATGGATTTAAACCGTAAGATCACCGCCGAAACCACTAATCTCACTAATGCTCTCAAGGGAAATTCAAAGGTGCAGGGTGATTGGGGGGAGATGATTTTGGAGACTATTCTCGACAACTCTAATCTTGAGAAGGGAATCCACTACTCTACGCAATACAATATCAAAGATGATGAGGGTAATAATCTGCGTCCCGATGTGGTGTTGAATCTTCCCGATAACAAACAGATTGTGATTGACTCCAAAACCTCACTCACGGCATTTGTCGCTTATGTCTCGGCGGAGAGTGAAGCAGAACGTGCAGTGCACCTCGATCAGCACCTCAAGTCGGTTCGTCAACATGTCAACGAGTTGGGTCGTAAGGAGTATCAAAAGTTGGTCAATTCGCCCGATTTTGTCATTATGTTTATCCCCAACGAACCAGCATTCTTGGCCGCTCTTCAAGCCGACAATACAATTTGGAGCGATGCCTATAATAAGAAGGTGATCATCTCCTCACCAACCAACCTCTTTGCTTTGCTTAAATTGGTTGACGATCTTTGGAAGCGCAATGCGCAGAGTAAGAACACGGAGGCGATAGTCAAAAATGCCACTAAGCTATTTGATCAATTGGTGAGTTTTAGTGGTTCGCTCGAAGAGATTGGTAAGTCACTCGATGTAGCTCGCACAAAGTATGACGATGCTTTTAAACGCATGCATACGGGTAACGATAATATCTCACGTTTAGGTGTGAAGCTCCGCAAATTGGGGTTGCCTACAAAGAAGCAACTCTCTGGTAGGATGCTCGAAGGTAATGAAGGTATTGAGAGTGAGGATCTTGAGGAGTAGAGTCTACTTAAGAGATGGAAACTCCATGAGTGGAGTGTAGTTGCCATCAATGAATTCGAAACAGAAGTGTTTCAACCCATTCGTTAAGATTATGTATTGCGCACCCAAGGCGGAATTGTAGCGTACCGCCTGTGCAAAAACCTCTTTGTCGATTGTTATGCTTGGGGCTTTGCACTCAATAAGAATTTTGGGCTTGCAGCAATTATCTATCACCACGATGTCGGCACGTTGTGACTGTCCTGTAATCTTTATTGGGTACTCTTCGCAAATTTGAGTAGCTTCAATGCCGCAATTAGATATGAGAAAACCCACTATGTGACGCCTGACCCACTCCTCGGGAGTGAGTACCAAGTAACAACCTCGAGATGCTACCCACACCGAAATGGAACCATCTTCGCAATTGCGGCGACTTCGCAGTTCGATGGGTGGAAAGTTGAGTTTTGGAAGTGATGTCGGATTCATCTTGAGGTTTGCGTGAAGATATTCTTAGCTGCAAAGTTAGTAAAAAATATGAGATTTATAATTTATTGAGTAACTTTGTGTCGCAAATTTAACAATATATCATGACAAGAAAAAGTATTATCATAATAGCAACTATGCTATACATACTTCTAATAACACTTCTCTCGCTAATCAATATCTCACAGAAAGAGAACTCTATCGATATCACATATCTCGATAAAATTATCCACTTTTGTTTCTATTTTGGTCTCAATACTCTGCTGCTCTTGTTGAGAGAAGTTATTGGTCGAAATCGTAGACTTCTTGGTGCGGTTGCTATAACATTTGTGACTATCTTGTATGGTGCTGGTATTGAGGCTGTCCAGCACTTCGTGGGGCGAGATTTTGATATCTTTGATATAGCTGCTAACTCTGTGGGCGCTATTGTGGCACTACCTCTATTCATGTGGTTTCGTTGTGTTGCTTTTAATAAAGTTGGAGTGTAATTTTGTATTATAAAAAAATAGCATTAACTTTGTAGAGATAGTATCACAAAGGTGCTTGTTTCAAGGTAAAGTGATATCTTTGCTTTGATTGGAGATGATTATAATTTAGATATAGACTACACAACAAAATATGAAGATTACTTCACTCATCATAACGCTCTTAGCTTTAGCTGCTACAACCGTTACCGCCATTGGTCAAGAGAGAACAACTTCGCTCAATATAGAGCATCCTCGTACTCCTGTGGTGCCTTACTCTACGGCTTCTGGTGCCAACAATAGTGATGTTACGGCTGTGCGCTACGCACTACCAATCGAGAATAGCGAGTGGGTTGAGGGGCGTTCAATGGAGGGCTCTACCTTTAGTGTGCAGTTCGAGGCGCCATTTTCGTGGACAGGTCGTCAATCGCTGATCTATATTGAGAATGCTTCGTCGCCCTATGTGGTTGAGGTCGATGGTGTTGAGGTTGGTAGAGTCTACAATTCGTCGATGCCAGCACAATTTAACGTCACCCGTCATATGGTACGTGATGGAAAAACTCCAATCACAATATCGTTTCTTGAGGGTACTCCAGCCGAAGAGTTAGAGGGGTGGAAGAGAGCAACCAATCCCATGTTAGGCGAGGTGATGATGCTCTCGCAACCTGCAATGTATATTAGAGATGTAGCCATCACCTCTAATTACTCTCACGGTATGATCAACTCTACAATCGCTATAGCCGTTAAATCGGAGTCGCTAAATGGCCGCACCTCGAGGATAAATTATGAACTTCTTTCGCCCCTTGGTGCCACTGCGGCTACTGGATTCTCTGATATCACACTTGATATGCGTGGTGAGGATACCATTAGGGTATTTGTGGTTACTCCCGACTCTATGGCGTGGAGTGCTCAAAATCCGAACCTATATCGTCTAAATGTATCGACTCAACACCGAGGTCGCTTTATTGAGTATCTCTCTTTCGATCTTGGAGTGCGCTCGATTGAGAGTGGTCAGAGAGGCGATATTATCATAAATGGTGTGAGTGAGCCAATAAAGGCAGCTAAAGTAGCCCCCAATGTGGAGCTTAATAGAGTGGCCGAACTCAAGAGTCTGGGCTACAACACCCTCAAGGTTGATGCGGGGGCCTATAATGCTGAGCTCTTCCGTTATGCCGATAGTACTGGATTATACCTAATAGCTACAGCGCCTATAAATAGCTCAAAGAGTGGTGATGATACTCTTGTTGGAGGTAATCCAACGAATGATCCCGATAGGTGTAGTGAATATATCGAGCGTGTTGATGCTCTCTACCACACCACGAAGTTGCACCCATCGGTAATAGCCTACTCGATTGCCGAGCAGTCGCTCAATGGAATAAATCTCTATGAGAGTTATCTCCACCTTAAGGCTCGAGAGTTGCAACGCCCAATAATTTATGAGGATTGTAATGGCGAGTGGAATAGTGATAGGCTTAGTGTTAATTATTAGAGGTATTTTTTGGATTGAGAGAATAGACAAACTTTGTTAAACTTAACTTTATAGAGGAGAAGAGTCATGGATATTAAGGAGATGCGTCACGAGATTGAAGAGTTAATGCAATTGGTCGAAAGTTGGGACCAAAATGGTGAGGCCATGCCCATCGAGTCGGAAGTAGCTCTGTTTAAATTGAGTCGCCTCTATGAGAGCATTAAATTTAATACGAATAGAGTTCCTCTATCCACTCCAGTCACTGTCGTGAGTGATCCACATGAATATTCTGTACTTGAGCAAGAGAGGGTTGAAGAGGTAGCGGTTGACAATCTCGCAACTAAAGATGATTCAATATTTGCAATAGATCTCGATGAAGTAGTTCTACTTGCCTCGCCCGTGAAGGAGGATACACCAGAACCAGAACCAGAACCAGAACCAGAACCAGAACCAGAACCAGAACCCGAGCCCGAGCCCGAACCTCAAACTCCCAAAGATAATGTCTTATTCGATATAGCTCCACTTCAACCAAAGCAGAGCCGAAGACGAAGAAGTGTACTGATGTCACTCTATAGCGATTCAACTACATCGCAAGAGAGAGAGATTATAATAACGCCATCTATTAGCGATAAAGAGGTAGAACCATCGCAAGAGAAAGATCCAATAGGAGCCTCCGTGCAATCCATATTTGCCGAGAGTATTGAGAAACCAATATTAACTGTGGCGGATACTTTAAGCACCTCTGTTGAGACCGTGGCAGATCGTCTTTCGGGCGAGATGTCTCACGAGGTAATCTCCGATAAATTGGCATATAACTCATTTTCTGAGCTGGGTATCAACGAGCGTTACCTGCTCGCTCGAGATCTCTTTGGTGATGATTCACAACTCTGCAACCAGACCCTCGAGCATATAGAGGCGTATGAGGATTATGACGATGCAATGATATATATTGCCGAAAACTTTAATTGGAATCCCGATGTCGAAGGTACAAAGCTACTTCTTTCGATACTCGAAAATAAATTTAATATCAGATAATTCAATAGTGTCAAAATTATATATAGTACCTACACCAATAGGCAATCTCGAGGATATAACTCTTCGAGCTATTAATATCCTCAAGGAGGTTGATTTTATATTAGCTGAGGATACTCGCACCACACTCTTTTTGCTTAAGCACTTGGGCATCGAGAAGCGACTATACTCCCACCATAAATTCAATGAGCATGCCACCGTAAAGATGGTTGCCGAGAGTATTACATCTGGTCGCAACGTAGCGCTCGTGTCAGATGCAGGTACCCCTGGGATCTCAGATCCAGGCTTTTTATTGGTGCGCACATGTCTCGCCGAGGGGATAGATGTTGAGACTCTGCCTGGCGCCACAGCCTTCGTGCCTGCACTTGTTCAGAGTGGTTTCCCATGCGATCGTTTCTGCTTTGAAGGTTTCTTACCACAAAAGAAAGGTCGTAATAAGCATTTTACCTCTCTTCAAGAGGAGGAACGTACGATGATATTCTATGAATCGCCATATCGTGTTGTCAAAACCCTTGAGCAGATGATTGGATTCTTTGGTGCTGAGCGTCAGATATCAGTCTCTCGAGAGATTACCAAGAAATTTGAACAGACTGTTAGAGGGACCCTTTCAGAGGTGTTGGAGTACTTTGCAGCACATGAACCCAAAGGTGAGTTTGTGATGGTGTTGGCTGGTAAGCCCAAGGTTAAGCGAAAGAGATATGATGATGAACAAGAGTAAGCTGAACTTTATGCAAAGGGTAGCCTTAGAGATAATCTACTTCTTCTGTAGAGTGATTGGCTATGCACCTCATTGGTTTAAATATCATCTTTTGGCCGATACAATCTACCTCTTAGTATATCGACTTTTTCGATATCGAGTCAAGGTGGTTGACAAAAATCTAAAGAATTCATTCCCCGAAAAGAGTGAGGCTGAGATTGCCCAAATCCGCAAAGGCTTCTACCGCTACCTGTCGGAGGTTGCCGTTAGTACTATTGCGTTAGCTGGTCCCTCTCCTCAAAAGTCAATTATTGATAGTGACGAGGCGAGTGCTATCAATCGACTCAAGGCCGAGACCGCAGGTCGCTCGTGGGTGGCTCTCACGGCACACTATGGACTTTGGGAGTATTTTATGTTTTGGGCTGGGTTTGCCGATCAGTCGTTGGTGGCGGTCTATCACCCGCTCGAGAATCCTCTTTTTGAGGAGCTTTTTCGTCGTTTGAGATCTCATAAAAATGTAAATACTGTGCCACTTAAAGAGACTATCCGCTACTGTCTTAAAAATAGAGGTGGTGTCGATGGGCTTAATTATGTTATAGGTCTAATCGCCGATCAGAATCCGCCACGTCGCCCCAATAGTGAGTGGTTTAAGTTTCTCAACCAAGATAGTATTTTCTTTGACGGTGGAGAGAAGATCGCTCTAAAGCTTCAACTTCCTGTCTATTTCGTCTATCAACGCCGTCGAGGTCGTGGTCTCTACGAGCTCGATTATGAACTTATCCATGATGGTCAGGAGGTTGTTGAACCATACGAGATCACCCGTCGCTATGTCGAGAAGTTGGAACGAGTAATTAATGAAACCCCCCAGCTTTGGCTCTGGTCACATCGTCGCTGGAAACACAATCCAAAGGTATGGAGAGGTCGCAAGCTGTAGTTATTCTCAATTGGAATGGTGAGAAACATCTCTCGACGTTCCTGCCATCTGTAGTCGCACATACCCCTGAATCGGTAGATATTATTGTGGTTGATAATGGATCCACAGATGGTTCCGTGGAGTATCTGCGCTATAACTTTATGAGAGTTAAAGTTGTTGAACTTGGCCAAAATTGGGGCTTTGCCGAGGGATATAATCGAGCATTAGATATGTTAGATTATGAATTTGTGGTTTTGCTCAACTCCGATGTCGAGGTGAGTAAGGGGTGGTGTGAACCGCTCTTTGAAGCGTTGCGTAGCGATAAGGGGCTTGCAGCTGTTGCCCCCAAATTACGCTCATATTGCGATAAATCATCGTTTGAATATGCTGGTGCCTCGGGTGGGTATCTCGATTATTTGGGTTACCCATTTTGCAGAGGAAGGATCTTGCAGCATACGGAGCACGATATAGGTCAGTATGATGACCAGCGAGATGTAATGTGGGTTAGTGGAGCAGCATTTGCCTGCCGACTCTCATATTTCAAGATGCTTGGTGGTTTCGACTCAGATTTCTTTGCACATATGGAGGAGATCGATCTCTGTTGGCGTTTTGCACTTATGGGATATAGAGTTGCAATTGTACCACAGAGTGTTGTCTACCATCTTGGAGGAGGAACACTCAATGCATCATCCCCTCATAAAACCATGCTAAATCATCGTAATAATTTGGCCATGTTATATAAGTGTGCACCCACCAAACAGCGCCTCGTTGTGGCTGTTGTGCGTCCTGTGCTTGATCTCTTAGCGGCCTTTTCATACCTTGCGAAGGGCGAGTGGGGTAATTTTACTGCTCCTTTTAGAGCCTACCGAGATTTTGCAAAGTGGCACCCTGTGTTGCATGCTAAACGTAAAGAAATTAGATCCACTCGTTTGAGTGAATCTAATCATATTTATCGAGGTTCAATTATCCTCAGATATCTCTTTGGAGCTAAAAAATTTGGTGACCTACTATAAGTTCGAACCCTCCTTCATCATCTCTTCAGCAGCTTCAAGTGCGCTATAGAACTCCTCGCCAAAGCGACGCACGATGGGCTCTCGTAGTGATTTGTAGAGTGGAATTTGCAACTTCTTGCCATTCTTGCATGCCGAACGACAAACACTCCAGCGATGGTAGTTGAGTCCCACGCCACCATTAGCAAAGTTGATAAGACGAATAGGGTAGAGGTGGCACGAAATAGGCTTCATAAATGTGGTCTCACCTTTGCGCCACGCCTTTTCGATAGCGCATAGAGTAACTCCATTGTCGCTGTATGCATAGGCACACTCAGCATCATTGACCAATGGAGTGGTGTAGTCCCCATCCTTGTCAATCACCATGAAGCCCTGAGCCTCAATAGCTTTAATCCCCTCGGGTGTCATATACTTTTTATACGATTTATACTCTTGCTCAAGAGTATCTACCTCCTCAATTTCGAGGGGTGCGCCAGCATTTCCCTCTACGCAACAGATACCCTTGCACTGCGATATGTCGCATGCAAAGTACTCTTGCAGAAGGTCTATGCTAACAATTTTATCATCAATTTCAATCATCATAGCTTGTGTAAATTATGGGTTGTAGATATCAACGTGCCGAAATGAGAATATCTCTTCGATCATGCTCTTAAATTCGGTTGCCTCGGGGTTGAATGGTTCGATCCTCAATGCGCAATTGAAGTCGTTGAGAGCCTTGCCGAAGTTGTTGCAGCGGTAGTGGTATTTTCCTCGTGCAATATAGTTTTCAGCCGTTGGAGCCGTAGTGACGAGTGCATTGAGCTCTGCTGCCTCACCTTTAGCTCGCCATAATCCCTTATTTTTGATATGTAGAATCACCTCTGGGGATAACATCTCTTCGACACTTTCACTATCGATGAGCGCTTGGCGCACGTCGGTCGATGAGAAATTCTGCAGAGGGGCACCCTCCAAAAGAGTTATCTTGTCGAGATAGAGCTCCACGCTCTCGCCTCGTCTGGGGTATACAAATATTTTGTACTTATTGAGGATCTCCTCATAGCTGCGCCACTTGTTGAGCTGAGGGATTATGTCGCCACCCATAAGTATAGAGAATTCGGACTGCTCGCCATAATTTTGACTAAGGTGTCGTAACGTGTTAATCGTGTATGATGGGCGCTCCAAAAGAAACTCTATTACTGAAGCTCTAATGCGATCTGGATATCTCGATGCTGCACATGCCGCTTCCACCATCTCGAATCGATCCAATTCAGGAGCCAAGCCCTCTACGCTCTTAAGTGGATTACGTGGCGATACGATCATTGTCACCTCATCACAGAGTTTGCGCTCGACAACATACTCAGCCAATGCAATGTGTCCTCTATGAATGGGATTGAATGACCCAAAGTATAACATTACTCTCTTCACGGATTAGCTCTCTAAGAAGTTGCGTATAATAGATTCAGCTTGATCAACAGCATCTGCCAATATGTCATTTACCACTATATGATCAAATTGTGGCGATTTGGATATCTCAAACTCAGCCTTGTTGACTCGTCTCTCGATCACTTCGGGAGCGTCGGTTGCACGACCAATCAACCTCTCACGAAGAGCTTCGATAGATGGTGGCATCACAAAGATGGAGCAAGCTTGCTTGCCGAAGATCTCTTTTAGTCGAATGCCACCCATTACGTCAACATCGAACAAAATCACATTGCCCTTTTCCCAAATGCGCTCCATCTCCTTTCGAAGAGTACCATAGCAGGTGCCAGCATAGACCTCCTCCCACTCTACAAACTCGTCATTTTTGACACGTTGCATAAACTCCTCATTACTCATAAAATGATACTCGACTCCCGAGATCTCTTCGCCTCGAGGTGCACGTGAGGTTGCCGAAATAGAGAACTCAAAGTTTGAGAATGTTTTGAGTAGTTCTCGCACAACTGTAGTCTTGCCAGCTCCACTTGGGGCCGAGAATATAATTAGTTTTCCATCCATAATTTACTCAGGTGGGTTCTTTCTTTTTAATTTTACATCATAAGATAATTCGCAGAATGCAGATGGTTGTCGTCTATTTAAGGAGCGCAAAACTCTACACTCTGCGAGTAGATTTGTGTAGCGTCAACTACTTTAGTCTTTATAGATTAATGCATATTGTAGTGTTGCACCATCTTTAAAGTCGGATACATTGAGTGTACCCTTCTCCAAATTGGCATATGCACCATTGTATTTCTTCATTCCTGATTCATTTAAACTGCCATGTATGCCGAGAAAGCACCCATTGATTGATACTTGTAGGCCCTCGTTCGTAATCTCTTGTTTTGGTTTTAGTGCCATTATTTTTGATATTGAGTCTCCAACTTTGAAACCTCCTAAATCTACGTTAGAGTCGTATACCTCAATATTTGTAATTTGATTATTTGTTATAAGTATATATTGAAGTTTTTTACCCAAGTAGAGCCTAAAAATAGTAGAGCCTTCAAAATCATCATATTCCTTCTCTATACGGTCATACATTCCGTCAGCGGTAGCGGGTAGATCACTTACATTGCTTCCAAAAGTTAATACACCTATTCCGTTCTGGGTCGCTTTTAGTCCGCTTGATCCACTTTTGGGGGGTTGTGCTTCTGCTGTGGAGATAGCCAAAAGAGCGAAAAGAGAGATTAAAAATAGTTTTGTTTTCATAGTCTTGATAGTTAAAAGTTAGTTATGGGTTTTATTTCAGAGTTTAGAACACTCTCTTTCGTGAGAGTACTCCTCTGTTCCCAAAGTTAAAATAAAAAAAACTAAAAAGCAAACTTTCAGTTATATATACCTATAATATATTGAGTGCTTGTTCTTTGATCTTCTCCAACTCATCCTTCATCTCAACCACTATGCGTTGAATATTTGGTTCATTGGCTTTCGATCCCATTGTGTTGATCTCACGACCGATCTCTTGTGAGATAAAGCCCAACTTGCGACCAACGCCCTCTTCGGTTGCTGCCACCTCACGGAAATATTTGCAGTGGTTCAAAAGGCGCACCTTCTCCTCGGTGATGTCGAGTTTCTCGGCGTAGAATATCATCTCGGCCTCCAAACGATTTGCGTCGACGTTGACCTGCAACTTTGCGATGTTTTCACGTATGCGACTCTTGACAGCCTCCACACGAGCCTCCTCAAATGGAGTTACGGCATCACGTCGCACCTCGATATTTTCAATTCGTTGCAGTAGGTCGGCAATCAGAATCGCGCCCTCCTGATCACGGAACTCGTTGAGGTGCACAATTGCCGCCTCGACACCCTCCAAAACCGCTTGGCACTCCGATGGGTCAACCGCCTCCTCTTGCACTGCAATAACATCGGGCATGCGCAAGATAGATGGTAGAAGGTGGTCGTAGTAGTTGTCCGACATATTGCCTATCTTGGTCTGCTCACACACCTCTTGGATCTGGTTGAGGTAGCTTGCAAAGAGCTCTTTGTTGATCTTTTTGGTAGCCTCAGCACTCTCGCCAATAGAGCTATATGATACCTGAACATCGCACTTTCCACGCACAACTCCTCGAGCAATGGCATTGCGGATCTCTGCCTCGACGGAGCGGTATAACGACGGTAGACGTAGAGATAGGTCTAACTGCTTGGAGTTGAGTGTGCGAATCTCGACTGTAATCTTTTTATTTTCTAAGGTCACTTCGGATTTACCGAAGCCTGTCATTGAGCGTATCATCTATACTTATATTAATTTAGCACAAAAGTAATAAAAACTATTCAAACTTTAGTCACTCAAATCTTTTTTTCGAAAATTGCGATGAAGTATAGTATTTTTAAATATTTTTTATTAGCTTTGTTGAAACAACAAATACAATTAGAAATCTATGAAAAAGCACAATTTTAACGCGGGGCCCTCTATTCTTCCAGAGGTAGTATTAGAAAATGCAGCTAAGGCTATTATTGACCTTAATGGTTCGGGGCTTTCGTTGTTGTCCATTTCGCACCGCACACCAGATTTCGAGAATGTTCTAAATGAGGCTAAGGCACTTCTTAGTGAGCTAATCAACATTCCAGAGAACTACAAGATAATATTTGTTGGTGGTGGCGCAAGTACTCAATTTTATCAAATTGCAGCAAACTTTCTAAAGAGTAAGGCGGGCTATGTCAACACTGGTGTTTGGTCCAAGAAGGCGATCAAAGAGGCTAAGTTATATGGTGAAGTTGAGGTTTTAGCATCCTCCGACGATAAGAACTTTACCTATATCCCTAAAGGGTACGATATTCCATCCGACTTGGATTATCTTCACATCACATCAAATAATACAATATATGGTACGGCGTACCACACCGATATTGACTCGCCAGTACCACTTATCGCCGACATGAGCTCCGATATACTTAGTCGAGAGATCGACATCACCAAATATGCTATGATCTATGGTGGTGCTCAAAAGAACTTGGGACCAGCAGGTGTTGCATTCGTGATTATTCGTGACGATTTGTTGGCTGGCATCGAGCGTGAGTTGCCAACAATTGTAAATTACAATACACAGGTCGACAACAACTCAATGTTTAATACACCTCCAGTCTTCCCAATCTATGTGATCAATGAGACCTTGAAGTGGATCAAAGGTTTGGGCGGCGTGAAGGTGCTCAACGCAATGAACCAAGAGAAGGCGGCAATGCTCTATGCTGAGATCGACCGAAACCCTCTATTCAAGGGTACTGCCGTAGAGGAGGATCGCTCGATTATGAATATCTGCTTTGTGATGAACGATGGCTACGAGGAGTTGGCCGCAGAGTTTATGGAGTTTGCCAAGAGCCGAGGAATGGTCGGAATCAAGGGTCATAGATTGGTTGGTGGCTTTAGAGCTTCATGCTACAATGCTCTACCAAAGGAGAGCGTAGAGGCACTTGTAGTAGCTATGCAGGAGTTTGAAACAATGAAAAAATAGAGTAATGAAAGTACTTATTGCAACAGAGAAGCCATTTGCCAAAGAGGCAATAGCTGAGATAAAACATATATTTAGTGATGCCAAATATGAGGTGGCACTTCTTGAAAAGTATAGTGACAAGAGCGAGTTGATCGCAGCATTGGAGGGTATCGATGCTCTTATTATCCGCTCAGACAAAGTTACCTCGGAGGTGTTGACTGCAGCTCCATCGCTCAAAATCGTGGTGCGTGCAGGTGCAGGTTACGACAATGTTGATCTTGCGGCGGCTACCTCTCAGGGTGTGGTCGTGATGAATACCCCTGGTCAAAACTCCAATGCCGTTGCGGAGTTGGTTGTCGGCATGATGATCTATATGGAGCGTAATGAGTTTACTCCAGGTACAGGTGCCGAGATTTTGGGTAAAACATTGGCTATCCACGCATTTGGAAATGTGGGTCGTTTGGTAGCTCGTAAGGGTAAGGCTCTTGGAATGCATGTTATTGCCTATGATCCATTTGTGAGCGACGAGCAGTTCGCCTCTGAGGGTGTCGAGAAGATCGACTCCATTGAGAAGCTATACCGTCGTGCCGATACTCTTTCGCTCCACATCCCAGCGACTGAAAAGACTAAGAATTCGATCGGATATGATCTAATGAACGTTATGCCTCATGGTGCGGTGTTGATCAATACTGCTCGCAAGGAGGTGATCGACGAAGAGGGTGTGATCAAGGTGATGAGTGAGCGTCAAGATTTGCGCTACATTACCGATATTGCACCAGCTCGATCCTCTGAGATGAGCGAGGCATTTGGCAAACGCTACTTTGCGACACCCAAGAAGATGGGTGCTGAGACTGCCGAGGCAAATATCAATGCTGGATTGGCCGCTGCACGACAAATTGTTCGATTCTTCGAGGAGGGAGATACTACATTCCAAGTAAATAAATAACATTTTTTATGGTAAAGATTAAGCCATTCTGCGGAATAAGACCGCCACAGGAGCTTGCAGCTGAGGTTGCATCACGCCCCTACGACGTATTAAATTCTATTGAGGCACAACGTGAAGCGGGTGAAAAATCACTGCTCCACATCATTAAGCCTGAGATTGACTTCACCCCAATTGCCGATGAGCACTCCGAGGAGGTCTACCAAAAGGCGGTAGATAACTTCAAGCTGTGGCGTAAAAAAGGGTGGTTGCAGCAGGATAGTGAGGAGTGTTACTATATCTATGCGCAGACGATGAATGGTCGCACACAATATGGATTGGCTATCTGTTGTCACTTCGAGGATTATCTCAATGGGAGCATCAAAAAGCATGAGTTAACTCGTCCCGACAAGGAGGAGGATCGCATGATTCATGTGCGTCGCCAAAAGGCCAATATTGAGCCTGTCTTCTTTGCATATCCCGACTCTGAGGCTATTGATGCCATTGTTAAAGGGGTAGTTGAGAGTAGAGATGCTGATTACGATTTTGTGGCAGAGGATGGTTTTGGTCACCACTTTTGGGTGATTGACGATAAATCAATTAACGATGAAATTACACAAATTTTTGCAGAGATTCCAGCTCTCTATATCGCTGATGGTCACCACCGAACAGCGGCAGCAGCTCGAGTAGGAGAGGAGTGCATGAGAGCTAACCCTGCTCATACGGGCGACGAAGAGTACTGCTACTTCTTGGCCGTTAGCTTCCCCGCATCGCAGCTCAAAATTATTGATTATAATCGAGTTGTAAAGGATCTTAATGGATTGACCAAAGAGGAGTTCCTCGAGGCGCTTGCCGTAGACTTTGATGTTGAGGCAAAGGGTGCTGAGATATACACTCCATCGTCACTCCACAACTTCGCTGTTTACCTCGACGGTCAGTGGTATAGCATCACTGCCAAGGAGGGGCGCTATGACGATAATGACCCAATCGGGGTGTTGGATGTGACAGTTCTCTCGAACTTGGTGCTCGACAAAATATTGAGAATTGAGGACCTTCGCACATCAAAACGTATAGATTTTGTTGGTGGTATACGTGGTTTGGGAGAGTTGCAGCGTAGAGTCGATAGTGGCGAGATGGCTGTGGCGTTTGCCCTATATGCAGTCTCAATGGAGCAGCTCATCAATATCTCGGATACGGGTAACATCATGCCGCCAAAGACAACATGGTTTGAACCAAAGTTGCGCTCAGGTGTTGTGATCCATTCGTTTGAGTAGAGACATTTGTATAGTATAATTTTTGGGCCTCATGAGAGAAATCTTCATGAGGCCCAAAAATTTATTACTCTACATATAGAACCAATCCTTTTAGATACTCTCCCTCGGGGTGGTAGATGTTGATTGGGTGGTCGGCAGGCTGAGTGAGTTGGTGCAAGATTCTAACTTTGCGACCAGCGATAGCGGCAGCCGTGAAGAGCGTTGTACGGAATAGATCCTTAGAGACCGCTTGCGAGCAGGAGAATGTAAAGAGAATTCCGCCACTCTTGATCTGCGATAGAGCACGAGCATTTAGACGCTTGTAACCCTGCATAGCGTTGCCCAAAACCTTGTGGTGCTTGGCAAATGCTGGAGGGTCGAGGATGATTAGATCATACTTGTCTCCAATATCTTTGAGATACTCCACAGCATCCACAGCCAATGTTGAGTGGTTGACACCCTCACCAAAGTTAAGTTCCATATTCTCTTTTGCTAAGTGTACTGCTCTCTCCGAAGAGTCAACCGAGCAGACCTCTTTTGCTCCACCAGCCATAGCATATACCGAGAAACCACCAGTGTAGCAGAAGGTGTTGAGTACGGTGCGCCCTTTGGAGTAGTAACCTACCAACTCACGATTGAAGCGTTGGTCGAGGAAGAAACCAGTCTTTTGACCCTTCTCCCAATTGACCATAAACTTGTGGCCATTCTCACTTACGACGCACTCCTGTGATGGGGTGTGTCCCCAAAGGTAGCCATCCACTGCGCCTAAGTTAGCGTTGTATGGTACCGTCTGCGAGCTCTTGTCGTAGATTGCCTCGATCTTCTCGCCGTAACACGTTTTGATCGCCTCGGCAATAAGAAGTCGAGAGTGGTACATTCCAACTGAGTGGCACTGCACGACAGCGGTGCGATCATAGATGTCGACCACCAATCCTGGCAATGAGTCTCCTTCGCCATGAAGGAGTCGATAGCATGTAGTTGACTCATTGTCGGTTAGCTGGAGTGACTGGCGCACGCCATAGGCTATTGCAATCTTGGAGTTCCACCAATCTTGGTCGATCTCCTCTTGGTCGAATGTCAACACTCTAACAGCGATTGAGCCAATTTGGTAGTGACCCGAAGCGATGAAGTCGCCCCCTTTGGTGCGTATGTCAACCACCTCACCCTCTACGAGTTCTCCCTTGGAGTCGACTTTGTCGATTGCTCCCGAAAATATCCATGGGTGACGGCGCATGAGTGACTCCTCTTTGCCTCGTTTGAGAAATAGTTGTGGTCTCATTTTATATCTATCTTTTTTATTTTCTGTAACTTGTTGTAGATCTCGATACATGCCCAAGCGTCAGTGGCTGCATATATCTTCTGTTGAGGAGTAAATGTAGCTGCCTCCCAATTGCTGAGTCTTTGGGCTTTCGAGATACGATAACCCAATACAATTGCCGACATCTTGCGTAGGCTCTTCTCGCCTATGCCGTAGTCGCCAATAATCTTCTGTAGGTCTACGAAGCCACCCTCTTTGAAGTTGCGTAGCGCCCTTAGTGCTCTTAGGTCTCCCAATACATCGGCACCTAACTTGACAATATCCTTGCGCTCCAATATCGAAAGGATTGATCTGTGGAGCGGAATTTTATTGAGGCGAAAGAGGTAGCATTTGATGGGGGTTGATAGCTGTAGGAGTGCCACCTTATAGCTCACGCCCGCCTTGAATGATGGTCGAGTCTCGGTGTCGAATCCGATGATAGGGTAGCGTGCAAGATCGTTGCAGGCAGCCTCAATCTGCTCTGCACTATCTACAATAACGATCTCACCCTCGAAGGTGAGTGGGGGCAGCTTAGCGCTATCTTCGTTGCTGATCTTTATTAACTCTCTACTCTCTGACATTTTTTTATTTTAAACGCAACAAAGATACAAAAAATAAACAGATTCCTGTGTGTTGGAACCTGTTTATTTTTTGATTGTTTGATAGGCTCTTTCCTATGCAAATAATTTTTCAGGATACTCGCCAGCCTCGATAAGTGCTGCAATTTTAGCAACTACCTCTGGGCGATCCTCAGCGTAAGTTACACCGAACCACTTAGAGGTCGTGTCGAGAACTTTCACCTTAGCTTCGCCTGATTGGATCAACTCATTCACCACGATTGGGATGAAGAACTCCGATTTTGGAGTGTTGATATTCTCGTTAAGGAAATTGATGAAACTCTTCTCAGAGAAGTCGAAATAATCTGGAGTGAAGCCCCACATATTCATCGAGACTGGAGTTGTCTCAGCGATTGTTTGGATCTCGTTGTTCTCATCTGGGAATTGAACCTCGCCTGCCTCGTTGCGTGCGATTGCTGTGCGCTCCACGACTGTTGTGAGGTAACCCTCCTCGTTGGTGCCACATACGCCACGAGATACTGTTCCGCTCTCCGAAAGGGTGTTGCCCACACGGTAGCCTACCATGCAGTAGTCACCTTTGCGAGTATACTCCTTAGAGAGTTCTGCACCGATTACAGCGAAGCTGTCACGACCGTAGAAGTCGTCAGCATTGATAACTGCGAATGGCTCTTTGATAGCATCTTTACCCATCAAAACAGCGTGGTTAGTACCCCAAGGTTTTGTGCGATCCTCTGGGCAAGTGAAGCCCTCGGGAAGAGTGTCGATAGCTTGGAAAACAAGTTCCACAGGAATCGAGTTCTCATACTTTGGAAGGATCTGCTCACGGAAAGCTTGCTCGAAATCGTGACGGATCACGAAGACAACCTTACCAAAGCCGCCACGAATAGCGTCGAAGATCGAGTAATCCATGATTGTCTCGCCATTAGGGCCAAGACCATCTAACTGCTTTAGGCCACCATAGCGGCTACCCATACCAGCAGCAAGGACAAAAAGTGTTGGTTTCATATAATTATGAATTATAAATTATGCATTGTGAATTACAACTTGCGAGCTCCGTCATTAATAACAACAGGGATTATCTCTGGCTCAATGCCATACTCAGCCTTGAACTTCTCGATTGCAGTAGCGATAAATGTGTCGTACAATTCATCCTTTACAAGGTTGATTGTGCAACCACCGAAGCCACCACCCATGATGCGAGATCCAGTTACGCCGCATGCTCGAGCTACGTCAACGAGGAAGTCGATCTCAACGCAAGAGACCTCGTAGTCCTTTGAAAGACCCTCGTGAGTAGCATAAACATTAACTCCAACAGTCTCGAAGTCGCCTGCTTTGAGCGCCTCACATACGTTATATACACGTTGCTCCTCGCCAACAACGAATGTTGCACGTTTGAAATCCTCCTCAGAGACTTGATCTTTAACTGTAGCCAAAGTCTCAAGTGTTGCACCACGAAGCGATGGCTGACCAAGTGCCGCTGCAACTCGCTCGCAACTCTCACGACGTTTGTTGTATGGAGAGTCAACCAATTCGTGCTTAACTTTAGAATTAACAAGAACCAATTTGTAGCCCTTAGCGTCGAATGGGAAGTACTCAAACTCCATTGAGCGGCAATCAAGGCGCATCAAGTGGTTTTTCTTACCGAAGATTGAAGCGAATTGATCCATAATACCACACTTCACACCGATGTAGTTGTGCTCAGTTGATTGGCCAATGCGAGCAAGTTCGAACTTGTCGATAGAGTTATCGTTGAAAAGGTCGTTGATCGCAAAGCCAAAAACTGACTCCAAAGCAGCCGACGACGAAAGACCAGCTCCAGCAGGAACCGATCCTGAGAATGCAGTATCGAATCCCTCAACTTTGCCACCACGCTTGATAACCTCGCAGCAAACGCCATAGATGTAGCGAAGCCATCCTTCAGAGGGAAGCTCCTCTTGGCCAATTGTGAACTCTGCGTATGAGTCGAAATCGACAGCATAAGCTTTTACGATGTTTGAACCATTAGGTTTGATCTCAGCAAAGATACCTTGCTCGATTGCTCCTGGAAATACGAAACCCTCATTGTAGTCGGTGTGCTCACCAATTAGGTTGATGCGACCCGATGAAGCGTACATTGTGCCTTGACCCTCGAAACGTGAGGCGAAAGCTGTTTTAACTTTGTTTTGCATTTGTTTTAGATTTAGTTGTGTGTTTTTTACCTAACAAAGATAATAAATAAAATTATAAACAAAAACAAAAAATGGGTAAAAAAGAGAAAAAAAAGTTAATTTTTTAAGTTTTTTCACTAAATTGAAGCAAATAGAGTCACTAAAAGTGGTACTGTGATCTCCATAATCAAGCCATGGAATATAGAGATGATGATATACTCCTTGCCTGAAAAGCGAGTTATGATGGGTAGAAGAGTATCGATTGATGCAGCACCTGCCGACGAAATCACAGATAATTTACCAAAGTAGCTCACCATGAGTGGTGCGGCAAGAATTGTTATTATCTCACGAATTACATTCGAAAGTAGTGCGATAGTTCCGATTTCGGCACCTCTGTACTCTGTGAGTAGAATGCTCGAGAGGGAGTAGTAGGCAAAACCACTTGCTACAGCTAAAGTATCTTGGAGAGCAAGCGAACTAACTAATGGGTAGAGCGAAAGTGCCCCCAAGAGAGAGCCTATGATGGTGCCAATTGGTAACAATATAACTCGTTTGTCCTGTGTTCTAAGTGCTTTGAGCGCCCCTCTGTCGCAACCTATACCCATTCCGACGATGAGCATCATTGCATATAGAATATATCGAGTCACATCTCCAGTTACCGCTTGTGCCAATGAGTCAAAGTTGAGTCCTAAGAGTAGTCCTACAACAAAGAATGATACGATAGTTATGATCGTTTTCATCGGTTAACCTCCTTCTGAAACACCCACCTATATAATATATAGGCAAATATTAAACTACCTAACACCGCCCCAATTGTTATTATAAATGCCTGTAACCCGATTGTAGATAGGTTTTCGATGATAGTCTGATTGCCTCCTACAGAAATACCCATCACCAATAGTAGCAGATAGATTATCCCATTGAGAATTTTTGATAAGAGCGCAGGAGCTTTAGGTGTGCGTATCTGCATACCAATAATGATCCCTACGATAATAATGGCTAAAACAATAAACATTTTATTATAAATTAAAAAACTCGCTCTCAATTGCTGAGAGCGAGTCAATATCTAATCTTAGATTTTGTTACTTTGCAGCACGTTTGCGGTCGTTCTCATTGAGTAAGACCTTTCGTAGACGCATTGATTGAGGAGTGAGCTCAACATACTCATCCTCCTGGATATACTCCAAAGCCTCCTCGAGAGAGAATACCTTTGGTGGTGCGATGGATGATTTATCGTCGTTACCCGAAGCACGCATGTTGGTTAGCTGTTTCGACTTTGTTACGTTTACCGTGATGTCGTTGCTACGTGAGTGCTCGCCAATAACTTGACCACAGTAGACCTCCTCCATTGGGTGGATGAAGAACTTACCACGATCCTGGAGCTTGTCGATAGAGTAGGCATAAGCAGTTCCTGTCTCGCCCGAGATTATCGAACCGTTGCTACGCATCTCAATATCTCCAACCCATGGCTCGAAGCCAGTTAGGCGGTGAGTCATGATAGCCTCACCAGCGGTTGCTGTGAGCATATTTGAACGAAGTCCGATGATACCACGTGATGGGATCGAAAACTCCATACGTGTGCGCTCGTCGCTGGTCATCATATTGAGCATAGTTCCCTTGCGGCGAGTAACCAAGTCGATAACGGTTCCTGAGCACTCCTCGGGGCAATCTACCGTGAGCTCCTCGATTGGCTCACAACGCTTGCCGTCGATCTCCTTGATGATAACTTGAGGCTGACCCACTTGTAGCTCGTAGCCTTCACGACGCATAGTCTCGATTAGTACAGAGAGGTGAAGCACACCACGTCCAAATACCAAGAAGCTATCGGCAGTCACACCAGGTTGTACACGTAGAGCTAAGTTCTTCTCGAGCTCCTTGTCTAAACGATCCTTGATGTGGCGAGATGTCACAAATTTACCATCCTTGCCAAAGAATGGCGAGTTGTTGATCGTGAAGAGCATCGACATTGTTGGCTCATCTACAGCGATTGGAGGTAGTGGCTCAGGATTCTCGAAGTCGCAGATGGTATCTCCAATCTCAAAACCCTCGATTCCAACCACAGCGCAGATCTCGCCACAGTTGACAGTGTCGACCTTCTTCTTGCCCAATCCTTCGAATATCATGAGCTCCTTGATTTTGCACTTGGTCATCTTCTCGCCATCACGCTTAGCGAGAGTTACACTCTGACCCGCTTTGAGTGAGCCACGTGTGATCTTGCCAATTGCAATACGGCCGATAAACGACGAGAACTCGAGCGATGTGATAAGCATTTGTGGGGTTCCCTCAGAGATTGCTGGCTCTGGGATCTCGTCGATGATAGCATCCAAAAGTGGTGCTATAGAGTTTGTTGGCTCGTTCCACTTGTGAGACATCCAGCCCTGCTTTGCTGAGCCGTAGATTGTCTTATACTCCAACTGCTCCTCGGTTGCATCGAGTGTAAACATAAGGTCAAAGACCTGCTCGTTTACCACATCGGGACGACAGTTTGGTTTGTCTACCTTGTTAACCACAACGATAGGTTTCTTACCCAAAGCCAAAGCCTTTTGAAGTACAAAGCGAGTTTGAGGCATTGTACCCTCAAATGCGTCGACCAAAAGCAATACTCCATCACACATATTGAGCACACGCTCCACCTCGCCACCAAAGTCGGCGTGACCAGGGGTGTCGATGATGTTGATCTTGTAGTCCTTATATATAACCGAAACATTTTTTGAAAGGATGGTGATACCACGCTCTCTCTCCAAGTCGTTGTTGTCAAGTATTAGCTCGCCTTGAGGTTGAGCATTTTCTCTGAGGATTTGGCCCTCAAGAATCATCTTATCCACGAGTGTTGTCTTGCCGTGGTCTACGTGAGCGATGATCGCAATGTTACGTAATTTTTGCATCAGAATATTTTTATCGATAAAATTTGCTGCAAAGGTAATCAATTTTAGTAAAAAATTATATCTTTGTCGTTAAAACTATGATCTATGGAACAAGATTTAATTCTCAATATCAAGGGTAAAAGCAAAATTGTAATTGGCGAATCAGCAAAAGTGCTCTCAGAGTACCTCCCAGAGGGTAAAAGAGTGATTGTGATTTCTGATCTCAATATTGATCGTCTCTATGGAAGCACATTGGCTCCCTACGAAAAGGTACTTATTGGAGTGGGTGAAACTACAAAAACATTGATGACAGTCGAAAATATTTGCCGTCAACTAATTGAACTCAATGCCGACCGTTCAACATTCTTGTTGGGCGTGGGAGGTGGTATCGTGAGTGATATCACTGGCTTTGTTGCAGCAATCTATATGAGAGGTGTTGAGTTTGGTTTCATCTCGACAACACTACTAAGTCAGGTCGATGCTGGCGTGGGAGGTAAGAATGGAGTTAACTTCGATGGCTACAAAAATATGATTGGAACGTTTCTCCAACCTAAGTTTGTCATCTGCGATGTGGCAATGCTCTCGTCACTCTCGGTGCGTGAATTTAGAGCTGGCGTTGCTGAGATCATTAAATCTGCAATAATTGCAAATGGTGAACTTTTTAATGAGTTGGAGGTCAATTCAATAGAGACTCTAAGGGGCAATGTGCCACTTCTCTCTCGAATTATCTTCGAGTCGATTAAGATCAAAGCAAAGATCGTTGACCTCGACGAGCGAGAAGCAGGCGAGCGTCGTAAACTCAATTTGGGTCACACCTTTGCTCACGCTATCGAGAAGAACTCGAGTGAGATGAATCATGGTGAGGCAGTAGCGGTGGGTACAATCATAGTCTCTGATATGGCGCACCGCATGGGTCTGATAGGTGATGATGTACTGAGGCGCATTATAAATATCTTTGAGAAGTATGATTTCCAGACTCAATCGCCCGTCTTGATGAGTAAGATGCTCAAGTCGATTATCCATGATAAAAAGGTACATAGCGGTATTGTTGCTATGGTTTTGCCAACATCAATAGGTAGTTGTGAAGTAAAAAAAATGACGATTAATGAGCTCTCAGAGTTCCAACTCTCATGATTTTTACTACCTTTGAGGCGTTTAAACTATAAAAATTTATAATAGATGAAACACGCATACGTATTCCCAGGGCAGGGAGCTCAAGCTCCAGGCATGGGTAAAGACCTCTATGAAAACAATGCAGAGGCCAAAGCACTTTTTGAACAAGCTAATGAGATACTTGGTTTCAGAATCACCGACATTATGTTTGATGGTACTGCCGAGCAACTCAAAGAGACTAAGGTTACTCAACCTGCTGTCTTCCTTCACTCGGTAATTATGGCTAAGGCTTTGGGGGTAAATCCCGATGGTGTTGCTGGTCACTCTTTGGGTGAGTTCTCGGCATTGGTTGTCTCGGGTGCTCTCTCTTTTGAGGATGGTTTGCGCTTGGTATCTAAGCGAGCTATGGCTATGCAGGCTGCATGTGAGGCTACTCCAGGAACTATGGCTGCCGTTTTGGCACTTCCAGACGCTACAGTCGAGGAGCTTTGTGAGGCGGTTGATGGTGTTGTCGTTGCGGCAAATTATAACTGTCCAGGACAATTGGTAATCTCTGGTGCTATTGAGGCGGTCGATGAGGCTTGCGCAAAGGCTAAAGAGGCTGGAGCGAAGCGAGCTTTGCGTCTTCCTGTTGGTGGTGCATTCCACTCTCCACTTATGGCTCCTGCTCGTGAGGAGTTGGCTGCTGCCATTGCTTCGGCTGAGTTCTCGGAGCCATGTTGCCCTATCTACCAAAATGTAGATGCTAAGCCACACACCGACCCAGCGGAGATTAAAGAGAATCTAATCGCTCAGCTTACCGCTCCAGTGCGTTGGACATATATCTCACAAAATATGATCGCCGATGGTTTCACTCAGTTTACCGAGTTGGGACCTGGTGCAGTCCTTCAAGGCCTTATCAAAAAGGTTAGTGCCGATGTAACTGTTGAATCGAAATCTACTTTGTAGATTCTTATATTTTATATAATTGTATCCGAGAGGTATCTTCTTTTTTTGAAGATTGCCTCTCGTTTTTTTTGTATATCTATACCATATTATATTAGTTATTCATAATTTTATTGTTAATCTCTTTGAAAATAAAAAATTATATATTAAATTTGTCATATCATATGACAAGTTGCACAAACCAATTAAACTAAATAAATTATGAAAACTATCTATTCTACACTTTTGCTATCGGCACTCGTCTTGAGTTCATGCGGATCTGACAACACTAAAGTGGTTCTTGACGACGGCGTTACCTTGGCTACAGCGACTCCTGCTAACTCTAAAAATCTTTATACTCTCGACGAGAATTTCTCGAGTGAGTTTGAGGGTGCTATCAACAATGACAACTTTGTTGTTGGTAATAGAAACTGGGCGACATGGTCAAATCGTCCTGAGAATGTGGCGGTAAATGAGGGTAACTTGGAGATTACAGCACGCTATGAGCCACACGTTTCTGATCGTGGAGCTCAATTCTACTTCACCTCTGGAGATATTAAAACTAAGGAGTTGACAGTTTACGGCTACTTCGAGTCACGCATCAAGGGTGCAGATCTTTGGCCTGGTGTCTGTCCTGCGTTCTGGTTGTATGGCTCGCTTCCTGGTGGCAATGATCAAGAGCAGGTTGAGAATACAATTACCTATAGCGAGATTGACATTATCGAGTTGCAGCAGATTCCAGCAAGCAAAAATATGTTGGCGCTAAATCTTCACACTGGAGCCCTTATCAAAGACGAAGAGGGTAAATTGGTACGTCAACCACTCAAGGCAGGTATCATTCCTGAGATCTGCAAAACTGAGTTCCCTGTTGAGTGGAATCCAGAGGATGACTACCACGTATATGCTTGTGAAAACCGTCCAGACTCTGTGTTGTTCTATATTGATGGTAAGCGAGTTGGAGCTAAGATTAACTACTACTGGCACATGCCAATGACGTTAACTGTTTCGATGGGTATGCGTAACCCCTATGAGCGATATGTTGCATGGGATAGATATGCGGTACCTGCTACCGAGGAGGAGGCACTCGAGGCTGGTTTCCCAACAACTATGTATGTTGACTACGTTCGCACATACACTCGAGACTACTCTGAGTTTAAGTCAAACCAAAAGCTATTCGATGCTGAGGAGGCAAACTTTGAACTCTCACGCATCAAGGCGATCATAGAGAAGGCAAGAAAAGAGAATATCTAATGACTATAACTGAAGTATGTAGGGCGAGTAACTTTCGAGTTGCTCGCTTTTGCTTTGTGAGAACTCATCAAAGATGCCATATATTGTAGAACCACTGCCAGACATCGAGGCGTAGATGGCACCAGCTGCAAGGAGACTCTCTTTGATCTCTTTGAGCAGAGGGTGAGATTCGAATATGTGGGGCTCGAAGTCATTCTTGATTCTGCCTTGCCATTGCTCCAAGGGAAGCTTGATAAGCTCCGTGAGTGGGGTAGTTGGGCGTGAGGGCCTCACACCTGAGTATGCCTCACGAGTCGACACGCCCTCCTCGGGTTTTATTAGGATCAGATATTTTCCGCTTAGATCGACCTCTATGCTGCTCATTATCTCACCTCGACCAGTGCAGAGTTGAGGGGTGTTTCTAACAAAAAATGGGGTGTCGCTACCTATCTCCGACGCCAGGTTGATGAGTTGCTTCTCGTCGAGGTTCAACTCAAAGAGTTGGTTTATGGCAATAATTACCGCAGTTGCGTCGGAGGAGCCACCGCCCAATCCAGCTCCAAAGGGTATGCATTTATCGAGGGTTATTCTCACTCCCCTCACCCGATCGCCAAAGCGACTCTGCATGAGGTTGTAGGCCTTGATGCAGAGGTTGCTCTCGGTGGGGCAATCTATAACCAATCCCTTGCCAATGAACTCCACTTGAGAGCTCTCTGTTATTTCGAAGTGTAGTAGATCGTAGAGTCCAACAACAGGATACATTATAGTAGATAGCTCATGATAGCCATCTTTGCGACGCTCTAAAACGTTGAGCCCAATGTTGATTTTGCAGTTTGCTTTAATTGTCATACCGCAAAAGTAGTGATTTAATTATAAATAATACTATTCGTTTGTAGTTATATTTGTCGATTTGGAATGTAAAACGTTTAACTTATTAAAATTTATAATTAAATGAGTAGCAATAAATTGTTATTAAATAGATGGGAATAGTATACAATCGTAATCAAATATATATGATAAATATAAATATCGTTTGCCTTTTTAAAAAATATTAATTTTTTTATCCAAATTATTTGTGATTCTACAAATTTGCGCATATATTTGTAAAATTACTGTTTGGCAGTAATTCTTTGGATAAATTAAGTAGAAATTGACTATATTAAATAAGAGATTATGCAACACAATCACAACTTAAAGAAACAAGGTCTCTATGATCCGAGCTATGAACATGATGCATGTGGTGTAGGATTGTTGGCCAATATACATGGCGTAAAATCGCATGAGATCATAGAGAAAGGTCTCCAAGTACTTGAGCATATGGTACACCGTGGAGCCGAAGGAGCTGATCCGTTGACAGGTGATGGTGCAGGTATTATGGTGCAAATTCCCCATGAATTCATCCTACTCCAAGGTATTACCGTTCCAGAGAAGGGTCGTTATGGTACAGGCTTGATATTTTTGCCAAAAGGCGAGACTGACAAGCAGAAGGCTCTCGATATTATCAATTCTGCTATAGAAGAGGATGGTTTGTCGTTGCTTAAATTAAGAGATGTTCCAGTCAATAGTAGTCTGCTTGGTGTTGGCTCTGGTGCAACCGAACCTGATATTAAACAGATATTTATTGTTGAGGGTCGTGAGAGTCAACTCACGCTCGATGCACGCCTCTATTGCCTACGTAAGAAGATTGAGTTGAGGATTGCAGAGTCCGACATTGAAGATAAGGTCTCTTGTTATGTTGTTAGTCTTTCGACCCGTATTATTATATATAAAGGTATGCTCTCCTCGATGCAGTTGCGTCATTACTTCTTTGACCTTGTGAATCCATACTTCACTTCGGGTATGGCGTTGGTTCACTCACGATTTAGTACCAATACATTTCCAACATGGTCGTTGGCTCAACCATTCCGCTGCTTGGGTCACAATGGTGAGATCAACACTGTCAAAGGAAATAGATTATGGATGGAGGCTCGTGAGAGTGTTCTCTCAGCAGCTACCCTTAGTGGCGCAGAGCTTGGTCCTATCGTGCAGCAGGCTATGAGCGATAGTGCTTCGCTTGATAATGTTTTGGAGTATTTCTTGATGTCGGGTATGAGTTTTCCGCATGCGCTATCAATGCTTGTTCCCGAGAGTTTCAATGATCAGAATCCAATCTCACCAGAGCTAAAGGCATTCTATGAGTATCATAGCATCTTGATGGAGCCATGGGATGGCCCTGCGACACTGCTATTCTCCGATGGTCGCTACGCTGGAGGTATGCTCGATCGCAATGGATTGCGCCCAGCTCGCTATGTGATCACACAAAACGATACTATCATCATCGCCTCAGAGACAGGTGTGTTGAATTTCGATGCTGCTCACATCAAGAGTCGTGGTCGTCTGCGTCCAGGTAAGATGATTATGGTCGACATGGAGAAGGGCGAAATCTATAATAATGATGCTCTCAAAGAGGAGTTGGCGGCAGCTCAACCATATAAAGATTGGTTGTCGAAGAATCGTATCATATTGGATCAAATTAGTTCGGGTCGTGCCGTAAAATATAGTGTAGATGATTATGCTCGCAAGCTACAAGCATTTAGCTATACACGTGAAGAGGTCGAGAAGTTGATCCTCCCAATGGCGGTGGATGGCAAAGAGCCTGTCAACTCGATGGGTAATGACACCCCTCTTGCGGTGCTCTCGAAGGAGCCTCAGTTGCTCTTTACTTACTTCCGTCAACACTTTGCGCAGGTTACCAATCCACCGATTGATCCACTGCGTGAGGAGTTGGTGATGTCGCTAAGTAGCTACATCGGTACAATCGACAAGAATTTGTTGGAGCCAAACCCTGAGCTCTGTAAGATGGTGGAGCTCAAGCGCCCAATTCTTACAAATGCTGAGTTGGACATCCTTTCGAACCTCCGCTATAAGGGCTTCAAGATGGCTAAGATCTCGATGACATTCCTCGCAAAGGATGGTGCACAGGGGCTTGAGGCTGCTATTGAGCGCCTTTGTGTCGAGGCTGAGCAGGCTGTAGATGATGGATGTCACTACATGATTCTCAGCGATCGTGATGTCGATGATATTCATGCGCCAGTGCCATCGCTGTTGGCTGTATCGGCAGTTCATCACTACCTTATTGGCAAGCGTAAGCGTGTTCAAATAGCATTGGTTGTTGAGACTGCCGAGGCTCGTGAGGTGACCCACTTTGCAATGTTGCTTGGTTATGGTGCAAGTGCCATCAACCCATATCTTGCATTTGCGGTGATCGACGACTCGGTGAAGCGCAGAGATATTCAACTCGACTACCATACAGCTGAGAAAAACTATATTAAATCTATTGATAAGGGGCTTTTGAAGATTATCTCGAAGATGGGTATTTCGACTATCTGTAGCTATCGTGGAGCTCAACTCTTCGAAGCTGTTGGTATTAGCTCATCGGTTATTGATAGATGGTTCAAGGGAACAACTTCCAAGATTGAGGGAGTTGATATTGAGGATCTTAGCGTAGATCTTCTCAAGTGTCATGCTCAGGCCTACGACGCTGACTTCGACCAGACCAAGGGGTTGCGTTATGCAGGTATCTACGCTTTCCGCAAAGATGGTGAGCACCATGAGTGGAACCCAGATACCATTGCGACGCTTCAACTTGCTACTCGCTTGAGCAGCTACAAAAAGTTTAAGGAGTATACGTCGATCGTCAACGATAAGGAGAGTCCTGTATTTATCCGAGACTTCTTCGCATTCAAGCGTAATCCAATTGATATTTCACTCGTTGAGTCGGTTGAGTGCATCACTCGTCGTTTTACAACAGGTGCTATGTCGTTTGGTTCAATTAGTAAGGAGGCTCACGAGGCGATCGCCATTGCCCTCAATAAGCTTGGAGGTCGCTCCAATACAGGTGAGGGTGGCGAGGATCCCGAGCGCTTCAAGGTGCGTGAGGATGGAACCTCGGCACGTAGTGCAATCAAACAGATTGCCTCGGGACGTTTCGGAGTAACCTCGGAGTATCTTGTCAATGCCGACGAGATTCAAATTAAGGTTGCCCAAGGTGCAAAACCAGGTGAGGGTGGACACCTTCCAGGATTTAAGGTCAATGAGGTGATTGCCAAAACACGTCACTCGATCCCTGGAATCTCGCTCATTTCGCCACCACCTCACCACGATATTTACTCTATCGAGGATTTGGCTCAACTTATATATGACCTCAAAAATGTCAATCCAAAGGCTTGTATAAGCGTGAAGTTGGTATCGGAGAGTGGCGTAGGTACTATCGCTGCTGGTGTGGCTAAAGCCAAAGCGGACCTTATCGTTATTAGCGGTAGCGAGGGTGGTACTGGTGCGAGCCCTATTAGCTCAATCCGCCATGCTGGTCTCCCCTATGAGCTTGGTTTGGCTGAGACTCAACAGACCTTGGTCTTGAATAACCTTCGTGGTCAGGTGAGACTTCAAACCGATGGTCAACTCAAAACGGGACGTGATGTGGTTATCTCAGCACTTTTGGGTGCCGAAGAGTTTAGTTTTGCTACAAGTATTCTCATTGTATTGGGTTGTGTGATGATGCGTAAGTGTCACCTCAACACCTGCCCAGTGGGTGTGGCGACACAAAATGAGGAGCTTCGCAAGCGCTTCTTGGGTCGTTCGGAGTATGTTGTTAACTTCTTGACATACTTGGCCGAGGAGGTTCGTGAGATATTGGCCGAAATGGGTTACACCTCGCTCGATGAGATTATCGGTCACCCCGAACTGTTGGAGGTTGATCCAGCTAAGAGGGCGGCAAAAACCGACCACCTCGACTTCGATAAGCTCCTGTATCTCCCTGAGGAGGCGGCAGAGAATCCAATTCGCAAGGTTAAGGAGCAAGAGCATGATATTGAGAAGGTGCCCGATCGTCGCCTAATTAGCGCAACGATTCCTGCAATCGAGTCGCAGCTACCAGTCGAGATCGAGATGCCAATTTGCAACACAGACCGCTCGGTTGGAGCGATGTTATCGGGTGTTGTGGCGACTAAGTATGGTAATGCTGGTCTGCCAAACGATACCGTCACATGTAAATTTAAGGGCTCTGCTGGTCAAAGCTTTGGTGCATTCCTTTCGCACGGTATCACCTTCCGCCTCGAGGGAGACGCCAACGATTATGTTGGTAAAGGTATTTCGGGCGGTAAGATCGTTATCGTGCCACCAACTGGAGCAACATTCGAATTTAGTGAGAATATTATCGCTGGTAACACCATTCTATATGGAGCAACCTCGGGTGAGATCTATATCAATGGCCGAGTTGGTGAGCGCTTCTGCGTTCGTAATAGTGGCGCTATTGCGGTTGTTGAGGGTGTTGGTGACCACTGTTGTGAATATATGACAGGTGGTCGCACGGTGGTTCTTGGTACCGTAGGTCGTAACTTTGCGGCCGGTATGAGCGGCGGTATCGCCTATGTTTGGAACAAAGATGGCAACTTCGACTACTTCTGTAATATGGAGATGGTTGAGCTAACCCTTATCGAGGATCTGGCCGATAGCCGTGAGTTGCGCTCCTATATCGCCGAGCACTACAAGCAGACTGGTAGCCCATTGGCTAAGACCATGTTGGATTCATGGTCGGATGAGTATGTGGAGCAGTTCATCAAGGTGACACCGATCGAGTATAAGAAGGTATTGCAAGAGGAGAAGATCCAGGCTTTGCAGCAGAAGATAGATAAAGTTCAACGTGATTATTAATTGGAGGTAAGAGATGGGAAATCCTAAAGCATTCTTAACAATAAAGAGAAAAGAGGCTGGTTATAGACCAGTTCACGAACGCATACTTGACTTTGGTGAAGTTGAGCAGACGCTCAATGAGGAGGATAGACAACTGCAAGCATCTCGTTGCATGGATTGTGGTGTGCCTTTTTGTCACTGGAGTTGTCCACTTGGAAATAAACAACCAGAGTGGCAAGATCTAATATATAAAGGAAAGTGGAAAGAGGCGGCAGAGTTGCTACTCGAGACCGACGACTTCCCCGAGTTTACAGGTCGTATTTGTCCTGCGCTTTGCGAGAAGGGTTGTGTCTTGAATAAGACTAATGAGGCGGTCACAATTCGTGAAAACGAGGTTGCGATCATCGAAAAGGCATTTGCTGAGGGCTACATCACGCCATTTATACCCAAGGAGAGAAGTGGAAAAAGAGTTGCTGTAATTGGCTCTGGTCCATCGGGTTTGGCATGTGCAAATCAACTCAATCGCATGGGGCACTCGGTGACTCTCTTTGAGAAAGATGAGGCGGCAGGAGGTCTGCTTCGTCTTGGTATACCCGACTTTAAACTCAATAAGAATATTATTGATCGTCGTATTTCGTTGATGGAAAAAGAGGGTGTTGAGTTTAGATATAATGTTAATGTGGGTGTGGGCGTTAGTGCTCAAGAACTTCTTGATAACTACGATGCTATTTGTGTCACTATCGGTTCAGGTGTGCCACGTGATTTGGCCACAGTTGAGGGCCGCAATCTCAAGGGTGTGCACTTTGCGTTGGAGTACCTGCAGCAACAAAATAGAGTTGTGGCAGGTCAACACTTCTCTAAAGAGGATTTGATCAATGCCAAGGGAAAACATGTGTTGGTTATCGGAGGTGGTGACACAGGTTCCGACTGTATTGGTACTGCAACTCGTCAAGGTGCTCTCAAAGTTACGCAGATCGAGATTATGCCCAAGCCACCAGTTGAGAATAATCCCGATACTCCGTGGCCATACTTCCCTATTGTATTGAAGACATCGAGTTCCCACAAAGAGGGCTGTGAGCGCTTTTGGTCGTTAGATACCAAGCGTTTTGTTGGTGAAGATGGGGTAGTTAAAGAGGTCGAGGTGACCGAGGTTGAGTGGGTTAAGGAGGATAATGGACGCATGAGCCTCACTAAGACTAATAACCATAAAACCATCAAGGCGGATCTTGTTTTTCTTGCTATGGGATTTGTGAATCCTCTCTATGAGGGTCTGCTCGAGCAGCTCGGAGTAGATCTTTCGGAGCGCAAGAATATTGCTATAGATAAAAAGAATCACAGCTCGGTTGATAAGGTATTTGCTGCAGGCGATGCCGCAATGGGCGCAAGCTTGGTTGTGAGAGCTATCGCCTCGGGTCGTGATGCGGCCAAGGGAATCAACGAGTTCCTTAAAGAGTAAGCGAAAGCTGTAGTGATAATAGATGGGTGGTTGATTAATTTCGATCACCCTTTTTCGCCTCTCTTTTGGCTCTATAGTCTCTATATTTGTAGTTGGCATCTATCGAGTAGTTGCCGCCGCCACCTATCAAAAAAAGGATGTATATTAGAATGTATAGAGCGTTGAGCTCGATCATAAGCGAGGAGTTGGAGCCAAAGTATATGATCATACCCGCCAGAGTGCCCAAAATAAGCACGGCGGCGGCCGAGCGAACCCAGCGCCCCATTATGAGTAGAAATGCGCATATAACCTCTATAAATGAGAATGCGACATACCACGTAGCACCACCCATACCCCATAATTCACGATAGGAGTCGATAATGTAGTTGTAATTTTGCATCTTTGCCACATTGTGAAGTAGTAATGCGCCACCCGTGACGATCCTTAGGTAGAGTATTGTCCAATCGTTCGATGTTACTCTATTTTGATTATCTTCCATTTTCTTGAATTATTTTATGCATTAGTTATCTGCCTCACAAATAGGGTGCCACGCCCTTTTGTGACGAGTAATCTCACTAAATTGATAAAAAAAGTTTGTGAAATATTTGCAACTTCAAAAATCTTGCCTTATCTTTGCACTCGCTTTCGAGCAACGGATTGAGCTATGGTGTAACGGTAACACAGCTGATTTTGGTTCAGTCGTTCCAGGTTCGAATCCTGGTAGCTCAACACCAAAGTGGGGAGGTGTCGTTCTCCTCGAATGAGTGGGTGTTCAAACAAATGAACACCCACTTTTTTTATTAACGACAATTATAAGTAACGCACAAATTTAAATAGAGCGGATTCGTCCGCACCAGTTCTCTGTTATGCTAAGTAGAAGATTGCTCCGCATTAAGGCCTTGAAGGCTCTTTATGCTCACCTCCAAACCGAGAGTGACAATATGATTGCATCCGAAAAAAGTATGTTAGGCTCTATAGATAAAGCCTATGATCTCTATTTCCAGATGCTTCTCCTGCCAGTTGAAGTTGCTCGCTATGCCGAGGCACGTCAAGAGTTAGCCAAGGAGAAGAAGCTTCCTACTTACGAGGATCTCAACCCCAATCGTAAATTTGTTGACAACGCAGTAATTCGTCTTATCGATAATAGTGATTCAGTCAATGATTATGCTGCACAGCGTAAATTGTCGTGGTCTCAAGAGCCCGATTTAATCAAAAGCATATACAACTCAATGCTCGAGAGTGACAGCTACAAGAACTACATGACAAGTGCCGATAACTCACTCAAGACAGATATCACATTTATTGAGAACTTCTTTGTGAAGGAGATGCAGGTGAATGAAGATCTTGACGAGGCATTGGAAGATCTATCAATTATGTGGGATAACGACCTAAGTTTCGTGCTTCCTCTAATCGTGCGAACAATCTCATCCATTAGACCTTCGCACACCGATCTCAAAATTATGCCAAAGTATAAGAGTGATGAGGAGTTGGATTTTGTGCGTACGTTGTTCCAAAAATCACTTATCAACTACAATAAGAACCAAGCATACATTGAGCGTTTTACGAGTAATTGGGATCTTGAGCGTATCGTATTTATGGATAACCTAATTATGAATATGGCGATGACTGAACTTGTGTCGTTCCCATCTGTACCCATTAAGGTTACTATGGATGAATATATCGAGATCTCTAAGTCATACTCTACTCCAGGTAGCAGTACCTTCATAAATGGTGTTTTAGATCGTGTAGTCAACGATCTAACTGCCGAAGGAATGATCAATAAGAGTGGTAGGGGTTTGATGTAGAATTAACCTCTATTGGGCTATCGAGTCACGATACTCTTCATATATTACTCTCTGCTCATCAAAGTTAGTTTTCTTGAGCTTTGCCGTTGTGATCTTAAAATCGAAGTCATATAAATCTCCTGTGATGTCTACTCCTGCCTTAAATGGTAGTGGTGACTTCATGATTGAGATGTTGTAGTTGTAGTCAACATCAAATGTATCGGGATTGATCACCTGTGAGCCTCCAATAATTGCTTGATAGCGGTCGATAGTCATCAAGAATGGTAAAACATCTACTTTGGTTCCGTCGACCAATGCATAGGCCTCAAGCGAATCGATCAGATTACGATCTTTATTCTTGAACATAAGTGTCTTCGATAGATCGGCAAATGTCTCGCTATCCATCAATACTAAGTTTGTACCCTTAAACTCCATTGAGCTCTTTAGTGTTGCAAAATCTATTTCAGAGTCTGCATTGAGATTTGCATTGGCCTTGAGCGAGAAGTCTACACTTCCCTCGAAAGAATCCAGCATTGGAAACATCGAGTTAATAGATGGGGCAAGTTCCCCAATACGGTTTATGTCGACCCCCTCAATATCCATGTTAATCGTTACGTTGGCACTTCTTCGGTTTATATTGCGATATCTCATTGACCCTTGCGCATTGGCTCCAATTGTATTGAGCGAAATTTTATCAAGCGATAGTACGCCACGATTTATTGTTGCACGCCCCTCTACATTGTCGATCGTAGTAGCCTCAAATATCGCTTTTGTGACATTCAAATCAAATACAAAGTTTACACCTTTAGGAACTAAGAATAGAGCAGTTGGAGCTCCTCCGCCACCTCTCATCTTGAGCGAGTCGGCAGGGTGACGGCGATTGCCCCCAATGGAATCTTGTGGAATATCATCCCTATCTCTATTCGCTCTTCTTTCGGCAATAAGAGTGTCAGTAGGTGAAGTTTCGATCTGCTCGTTTACCTCGTCAACTATCTCTTCTGCGATTATCTCCTCTGCGGCCTCAATAACCTCAATAACCTCTTCTTTGGAAACCTCGTTTTCCTCTGTTTCTATAGCTAATATAATCTCTGTTGTTGGTTGATTCATCGAAGAGCTGTCTTGGGCAGTAATCTCCTCCTCGTCCTCCTCTTCGCTCATCATCAATACGCTGCTGTTAGTCGCCTCAATTATCTCATTTATATGGAGCGTGGGTGCTACGATGGCAAGCTCTCCACTAACCGAGGTTCGTGGATCCGCAAAAAGTTTGTGGATGATATTATTTATGTGACCTGTTGCGATAATTTCGCTTTGGCCAAGGGTCATATGTGCATTGTTGAGGTAGATTGTTCTATTATTCACCGATACATCGCTACTGGGAATTGTGATCTCTAATGGGAATAGGTCGGTATACATCTCGAGATTAGAGAATCCAACGGTGCCATTTTTATTCCACTCCGACTCATCTATCTTGAGTAGGTCTATCTTCATATCTACACTCGAGAGCCTCATTGACGAGTTGTATGTTGGCTCATTGGCGCTAATGTGTTGGCTGCTGACCTCGGCTCTGATCTTGATGTCACGTTCGTCATTCTTTGGGGATATAGTGAATGTGATGTCAGAGCTCTCTAAAGAGGCGTTAAATAGACTATCGACACCCATATCGCTATTTTTGGCTAAACCTCGAATACCAACGCCATTTACCGCACCAGTATTGCGATCAAAGTTGGCACCTGCCGAGAGCTCAAGATCTTTAATCGACAACCACTCGCCACTCTTGGCCATGTAGTTGAGTCCCGAGAAATTTATTGTTGAAAGAAGTGTGCGACTGTCGGTGTCGGGACGCACTCTATCGCCAAATAACATGCGTCCCTCGTTGGCTTGTAGATTGAGGTATGCTGTATTTGAAGAGTCTTGAGCAAATTTGCTTGCGTCGAACGATAACTCCAAGTTGTGGAACACCGATTCACCATTGATAAAGAGATTAGCGTAGTTGCCATTGAGCATGTCGTTGACCCTAAAACTGGTCTTAATATCACTATTGTTTGTGCCGCTACATACTACAGCCTCATTTAATGGAAAAACCTCCGTGAAACGATCGAAGTCGATCACCGACTTTAGGGTCATGTTGATGTTAGGATCCTCCAAGAAGTTATCTATTCGTCCACTGGCTGTGAGGTCTATAATGCCCGATGTGTTAATGTGTAGATTCCCAATGTTAGCGTAGGTGTTGGAGGGGGTGTTAATGTCGATAAATGTGTAGGCGTCACAGCTAACCCTCTCAAGTGAGAGTTTTCTTGATGCGTACTTTGCTCTGGCTTTGTCAATCTTTAGTGTTGCGGCGATTGTTGGCATAAGGGAGTCAGAGTAGACTCCCTTGACCTCAACGTCGAGGGCCACTTCTCCCTTTGTTGTAATCTTATCTTTGTCATCGATAACTGATGATGGTATTAGCTCCAAAAACTCAGCAAGCGAAGGGCTTTTTAAGGATGAGTTGATATCAACCAACATGCCATCACTAATGGTGTCTCTACGTATAGTGCCACTCGATTTGAAGTCGATGCCATTAAGTTTTATATTGGCCTTTTCGAAATTCATCTTGAGTGAGTCCATATTTAGGAAGAGTCTCGAGTCGAGCTCCATTGAGGTCTTTTTGACCAGTAGCTCTCCATCATTCCACACAATGAGGTTACTAAAACCTGTCACAACATCCAACCTGCTACGTTGAGCCGAGAGTCTCATCGACATATCTACGCCAAAGTCATCGACCCGAGTGTAGAACTTCTTTGTGCGATCGTCGATGGTAATCTGCATCGAGTCTATGTGTATGCGTCGTAAAAAAGCACTATATTGGCTTATGTCAAATGAGCTATCTTTGATTGTGTCGGGCTCGCTCGACTCCTCGAAGTTGAAGTGCTTGAGTGGTCCATGTAGTGAATCTACATATATATATGTATTGGCACCACGCAACGAGAGGTGGTTTACAACCAACTTTTTGTTGAGTAGAGCAAATGGATTGACAGCAACTCGACACTCTCGAGCAAATAGTAGATCACCTATACTATCCTTTGTTTGAGCAATGCGAAGTGAGTCGATGCGAAGCGTGATGTTTGGAAAGCGGTTAAAAAGCGATATGTCGACACTTTTAATCGAGAAGTCACTCTTGATATATTGGCGAGCGATGGCCTCCACTCGAGGCGTTAGAACCTCTGGCGTAGCTATTAGTCCAACCACTACACTTGTTAAAAGTATTAATGTTACTACTACAATTCCAAATATTCCAAAACTCCTCTTCGCTCTCATTACTCTACAGTTTTATTGTGATATTTTAATTAGGTGTTCTCTATATGAGGCCAGAATCCTCGACTTCGAAATGAAACCTAAATAAGTGTTGTCGGATTTAATTACTGGCAACATCCATGTGTTGATATTCTCGAAGCGTGAAAGGATGCTGTTGACTTGTTCGTGTTCGATAATTTTATCGGGTGGTTGTACCATATACTTAAGCACCGACTCTCCATAGTATTTCTCCTTGAACATATCTTCACGGATATCGTCAAGTTGAACAACACCGAGAAGCTTGCCAAAGTCATCAACTACAGGGAAGATGTTGCGTCGCCCCGTAGATATTATCTTAACCAAATCACCCAATGTGTAGAAGCGCTTAATAACAACAAAGTCGGTCTCCATAAGATTGTCAAGACTCAAGAATACCAGTGTTGAACGATCTTTGTCGTGCGTTAATAGCTCTCCCGATTTACTTAGGGGTTTGGTGTAGATCGACTCAGGTTCGAAATAGTAATTTATGGCAAACGATATAGCTGCTACAATCATTAGTGGAATAAATAGCTCGTAGCCTCCCGATAATTCAGCGATAAGGAAGATCGAAGTGAGTGGGGCATTCATCACGCCCGACATCACACCTGCCATTCCAACAAGTGTGAATGAAACGACCGAGAGATCCCATCCAAAAGCGAAGTTGAATGTCAAGGCTACGAGTGCACCCGAGAATGCGCCCAAAAATAGCGACGGCGCAAATGTTCCTCCCACACCACCTGCGGCAGTTGTCGAGGCCATTGCTATCACCTTGAATAACATTGTTGCCAATACAAATAGAATCACAACCCAATCAATATCTTTGAAGGCGTAGAATAGTGAGTTGTCAAACAGTTTGCGAGGTTCACCGTTCATTAGAGCTGTTATACCCTCATAACCCTCACCATACAGTGGCGGGAAGATGTAGATCAAAAGACCTATTATAAGGCCTCCAACAATCCATTTCTTATACTGCTTGTTGAGTTTCTTGTAGAGTGCTCCTACTCTTTCGTTGATGTTGGTGAGGAAATAGCCCATTAAACCACAGGTGATACCAAGTAGTATAAATAGAGGAATTTCGTTGAGATTAAAACCATCAGCCTCGGTTAGCGTTACAGCCAAAATAGGGGCAAACCCTCGCATCATAATTGCAATTGTAGTTGCTGTAATTGACGCAATAAGTAGTGGAATGACCGATCCAACTGTAATATCGAGCATCAAGATCTCTAAAACAAAGACCACTCCAGTGATTGGTGCTTTGAAGATTGCGGCTAAGGCCGCACCAGCGCCACAGCAGAGTAGTAGGGTTGTATTCTTATAATTGAGTCGGGCCAACCGTCCCACGCTCGAGCCAATTGAGGCGCCAGTCAAAACTATAGGTGCCTCGGGACCTACCGAACCACCAAAACCGAGAGTTGTAGCCGATGCGGCGATGCTTGTCCAGTTGTTGTGGCTACGTATATTGGAGCCCTTGCGGGAGATTGCGTAGAGTACTCTTGTTACACCCTCCGAGATATTGTCTCGTACGATGTGTTTGACAAATAGTGTAACCAGGATAATACCTATGATGGGGTAGAAGAGATAGATTATGTGTGACTCATTGTTGGGTAGCCAATTGACTAAACCCTCTTTGATCACGTGGAGTAGCCACTCAAAAACATAGGTGGCAAAACCAGCCAAAAGACCAACGATGACGGCCAAAACCATCATCATCTGTCTCTCGGTAAGTCTACGTGATATTCTTAAAAACCAACAATATATGCGTTCGTATCTATAAAACATTTCGATATTTAGAATGAGTAAATTCCCATAATTTCACGCACTTGGCGTAGTGTCTCATCGGCGCTTTTTCGAGCACGCTCAGCTCCCATTGCAGTAACTTCGTGTAGATACTTCTCATTGTTGTAGATATCCTCAATGCGTTCACGGATAGGTGTAATAGTGGTGATAATATCCTCTGCAAGTTGCTTCTTGAGGTCGCCATAACGTATCTCGCATGCTGCATACTTCTCCTTGAAAAATTCAATTGTCGAAGCCTCGGATACTGATTCCATAATTGTAAAGATATTTTGCACAGGCTCCGAGATGGGTGAGTTGAGCTCGGTTGGACCTGAGTCTGTCGTCGCTTTCATTACCTTTTTGCGAATCACAGCGTCAGTGTCGGATAGGTATATGCAGTTACCCTCACTCTTACCCATCTTGCCCGATCCGTCGAGTCCAGGAATTTTTACGCTCTGTTCACCAAAGTTGTATGCTTGACACTCGGGGAAGAAGTCGACCTCGTAGATTGAATTAAAACGACGAGCCAAAACACGTGTTATCTCTAAATGTTGCTCTTGATCTTTACCAACAGGAACTTTTGTTGAGCGATGTAGCAAGATGTCGGCAGCCATGAGTACAGGGTAGCATAACAATCCTGCATTGACATTGTTGGGGTTCTTGCGAGCTTTATCTTTGAACGACACCGTGCGCTCTAACTCTCCAAGGTATGCGTGCATAGAGAGGAGGGTTGATAACTCTGTTACCTGAGGTACATCGCTTTGTACGTAGATTGATGCTACATTTGGGTCGAGGCCTGCTGCGAGGTATTCCGAGAGTACGCCTCTAATATTTGTGTGGAGTGCCTTGGGGTCTGGATGTGTCGTTAGTGCATGATAGTCAGCAATAAAAAAGAAGCATGATGCATCATATTGCATCTTTGTAAAGTTCTTGAGTGCACCAAAATAGTTGCCTAAATGCAACTTACCTGTAGGGCGAATTCCGCTAAGTACTGTTTCCATTATTTTAAACTGTTATTAAATTCACGACAAAGATAGTAAAAAAGAGTGCTAACCACTCATATTTATTGTGTATTATAAAAAATATTTATATCTTTGCGTGGTGTAATAAGAAATTAATATGACGATAGTACAATTAGAATATCTATTAGCGGTGTCAAACTGTGGAAGTTTTTCACGTGCTGCCGACATCTGTTTTGTGACTCAACCCTCACTTAGTATGCAGATTAAGACTCTCGAAGAGGAGTTAGGTGTGGTTCTTTTGGATCGCACCAAAAAACCAGTTATACCTACTGAAGTTGGCGAGGTGGTAATCGAACAAGCTCGCCAAACAATTATGGCTTACAATAACATCAAAGAGGCTGTTGATGAGCATAAATCGGAGATCTCGGGAAAGCTCCGCTTAGGAGTGATTCCAACTATCTCGCCATATCTTCTGCATCGTTTTATCCCCACCTTTGTAAGTCGCTTCCCAAAGATTGAGTTGGAGGTGTGCGATATGGTTACAGCCGATATTATTGATGCACTAAAACGAGATAAGATCGACGCAGCGTTGGTTGCAGGCGGTACTTGCGGTGAAGGGATTATTGAGCATGAGTTGTTTAATGATCGTTTCTATGCCTATGTGTCGCCCGAGAATCAGCTTTTTGAGCGCTCTAATATTCGGATCGAGGATATCAATTTAAAGGATTTGGTGTTGCTAAGTAGTGGTAACTGTATGCGAGATCAGGTAATTGAGCTTTGTGTGGCTAAGAGAGATGTGCCATCACACTACTCATTTGTGTCGGGCTCTATCGACACTCTTATGCGTATCGTTGATTGCACCAACTCAATGACAATTATTCCAGAATTGGCAATTGATTATATACCCAATGAGCACAAAAATAGAGTTAAGTTATTGGCTAAAGGTGCCACTTCACGCAAAATTGCGGTTGCGGTGCGTCGAACTTATGTCAAAAACTCGATTGTTAATGCTCTCAACACTACAATATTAGAGTGTGTAGGGCCTAATTTATAGTTATATTATTGGAGTAAAAGAGTAGATTCTCATTACTTTTTTTTACTTTTGTAGGATTATTTATGTATAAAAATTAGAATTTAGAAGTTGTTAGTATGGAAAAAATGATTGAAACTATTGTTGGAGCTATTCAAGATAAAAAAGGTAAGGATATTGTATCATTAAATCTCGATGGTTTCGATGGAGCTATCACATCACATTTTATAGTTTGTCATGCTGATTCAACTACCCAAGTCGAGGCGATCTCGAATGGTGTAGAGGAGGCAATGATAGAGAAGATGGGGCAGAAAGTTTGGCGAGTTGAAGGTCGTCAAACAGCTCTTTGGGTTGCAATGGACTACGTTGATGTGATTGTACACATCTTCCAAACAGAGTTGCGAGATTTTTACCAACTCGAGGAGTTATGGTCCGATGCACCAATGACAGAGTATGAATATGAATTATAGTTATTTATGGCTGATATAAAATTTAATAAGATTCCTAAGTCAAAAATGCCGCAACCTTCGTGGACGTGGTTCTTTTTAGCTATTGGTCTATTTATGGTGATCTACTATCTCTTCACTTCGGAGAATAGTAAGCCAATAAAAAGTGATTGGACCAGCGTTGAGCAGATGGTCGAGAGAGGTCAGGTGGAGAAGATCACCATCGCCAATCGAGACGTAGCCGAGGTATATCTCTCGCAAGATGCTGTCGAGGAGTATCGTGATGATGAGAGTGGAAATCCACTCTACAAATATATGCCAAAGACGGGGTATCAACTCTACTTCAATATTGGTTCTGTAGATTCATTCCGAGAGGACCTGCAGAACGTAGAGCAGCGCTCAAGTCACAATGTACCCGTAATTTATGAAACTCGTGGCGGTGGCTGGGAAGATATCTTGATCAATATTTTGCCTTGGGTTCTTATTATTGGAATCTGGATATTTATTATGCGTCGCATGTCACGTGGTGCAGGTGGTGCAGGTGGCAACATTATGAGCGTTGGTAAGGCTAAGGCTCAAGAATTTGATAAAGATAAAAATAAGAAGATCACATTCAAAGATGTAGCTGGACTCGAAGAGGCTAAGGTCGAGATTATGGAGATTGTTGACTTCCTGAAGAAGGCTGACAAATATATAGAGTTGGGAGCTAAGATACCAAAGGGAGCTCTCTTGGCAGGCCCTCCAGGTACTGGTAAGACTCTGTTGGCTAAGGCTGTTGCAGGAGAGGCCGATGTACCTTTTCTCTCAATTTCGGGTTCCGATTTTGTTGAGATGTTTGTGGGTGTGGGTGCTTCACGTGTGCGTGATCTATTTGAACAGGCTAAGCGAAAGGCTCCATGTATACTATTCATTGACGAAATTGACGCAATTGGTAGAGCTCGTGGCAAGAATGCTGGGTTTTCGGGCAATGATGAACGAGAGAATACTCTAAATCAACTCCTTACCGAGATGGATGGATTCCAGACAAATACTGGAGTTATTGTCTTGGCGGCAACTAACCGCTCAGATATTCTCGATAAAGCACTTATGCGTGCAGGGCGTTTTGATCGCCAGATCGAGGTTGGTTTGCCCGATGTTAAGGAGCGAGAGGAGATCTTCAATGTGCATCTTCGCCCATTAAAACTTGATGTAAATCTGGATCGTGAGTTCCTTGCTAAACAGACGCCAGGTTTCTCGGGAGCAGATATCGCTAATGTTTGTAATGAGGCTGCTTTGATTGCAGCACGTCATGATAAACCTTTTGTTAGTAAGGAAGATTTCTTGTCGGCGGTAGATCGTATTATTGGCGGTTTGGAGCGCAAGAATAAGATTATGACCGATGAGGAGAAACGCCGTATTGCATACCATGAGGCTGGCCATGCCACTGTGAGTTGGCTCTTGGAGCATGCAAGTCCACTCATTAAAGTGACGATCATTCCACGAGGCCGAGCTCTCGGTGCAGCATGGTACCTCCCCGAGGAGCGACAGCTCAATACCACCGAGCAGATGATGGATGAGATGGCTTCGCTGTTGGGTGGACGTGTATCGGAAGAGCTTACATTTGGTGAGATCTCTACTGGTGCGCTCAACGATTTGGAGCGTGTTACAAAACAGGCCTATGCGATGGTCGCATACTATGGTATGGGTAAGAGAGTTGGTAACCTTAGCTTCTATGACTCAACAGGTCAAAGTGATATGGGCTTCTCTAAGCCATACTCCGAGCTTACGGCACAAGAGATAGATCACGAATCGAAGGCGATTATCGACAAAGCTTATGCTATGGCTAAGGATGTCTTGGAGAGCCATGCCGATGGACTCAAGGAGTTGGCTGAGTTGCTTTTGGAACGTGAGGTCGTATTTACAGAGGATGTAGAACGTATTTTTGGACGTCGCAAAAAAGATATCCTCAAAGAGGAGGAAGAGGCCGCTAAGGCTTAACGGCAATATAGATATTAACTTATGCTAATTAAGATTTTTTTAACCTTAATTAGCATTAATTAGAGCTTTAGGAACCACCCAGCCTGGAGCTTCGGAATAGATGAAGATGAGAGAGAATCGTGCGAATATAGTTGTGCGTGGAGTTTATGGACTTATATTTGTTGTTGCAGTAGTTGCTGCCATATTTTTAGGCCCTTATGGCTTTGGCGCACTTCTGCTTGCAATTATTATGGGTGGGACTCTCGAGTTCTACCGAATGACCAAGTTGCGAGGCTATAAGCCACAATATATACTTGGCCTAATGGCCAGTGTATTACTTTTTGCACTCAACTATAACATCATATTTTTGGGCGGTCACTACCTCGAATTAATGAAAGTTATATTTATTCTCTCTATTCCTGCAATGTTTGTATCTGAACTTTTTACTGGCTCAAAGACTCCAATTGCTGACCTTGGTTCTACTCTGCTATCGTTGATCTATGTTGCTATCCCGACTACGTTACTATGCAATGTTGCTGTGTTGATTGGAGGTGGTGAGTGGAATGGTATTTTGATGTTGGCCTACATTATGATTATTTGGGCCAATGATACTTTTGCATACATAGTAGGTGTTACCTTCGGATCACGAGTTATGTTCAAGAGGATCTCACCAAAGAAGTCATGGGAGGGTTTCTTTGGAGGTGTAGTCGGAGCGCTTGTTACAGGTATGGTGATGTCATACTTTCTCGAGCAGAATTGCTTTGTGTGGGGTGGTATGGCGCTGATTGCATCGATCACTGGTGTACTTGGTGATTTAGTTGAATCGATGTTTAAACGTTCGGTCGAGATTAAGGACTCTGGTAATATTATTCCAGGTCACGGTGGTTGGTTAGATCGTTTTGATGCCCTTTTGGTATCAACACCAGTGGTCTTTGCCTACCTCTATGTTCTTAATCTTGCTGAAATAATATAATAGATATGTTATGAGAATAAATAAGGAGGGCTATCGGATTATAGGTGTCACGACAGGAGTATGTTTTCTACTGTGGCTAATATTTTATAATATGCTAACGCAGACTGAGGATATATATCTTCTATGTTTTGGCTCGCTGCTCCTTGCAGCCTTTTGGTTCTTTGTTGTGGCCTTCTTTCGTGAGCCACGACGTGTTCGTATCCACGACGAGGATCTCGTCTTCGCTCCGTGTGACGGTACGGTTGTGGTTACAGAGATAGTCGAGGAGAGTGAGTATCTCAAAGGTGAGATGCTGCAAATTTCGATTTTTATGTCGGTGACCAATGTACACATGAACTGGGTCCCCGTAGCGGGAGTGGTGGAGTATTACAAATATCATGCAGGCCGCTTTTTGGTTGCATGGCATCCAAAATCATCTACCGAAAATGAGAGAACAACAACCGTTGTGAAGATGGATAATGGTACGCAGGTGCTATTTCGTCAAGTTGCAGGTTTAGTGGCTCGTCGTATTGTATCCTATATGAAAGAGGGTAACCATGTCGAGCAAAATAGTGTAGCTGGATTTATAAAATTTGGATCGAGGGTAGATATTCTTGTCCCTAAAGATAGTGAACTATTGGTTGAGATAGGAACCCGTACGGTTGGTTCTCAGACACCATTGGTTCGCCTTAAAAAACGTAAGTAGAAACTCTCTATGGTGATTAAAGGTGAGGTGATTCGAGGACTTTCACTCGGCCGTAAATTGGGATTCCCTACAGCTAATATTGCACTTGGAGATCAATTCGATATTGAGAATGGGGTGTATCTCTCGAGTGTGGTGCTCGATGGTAAAAAGTATAATGCTATCTCCAATATTGGCGTAAAACCAACGATTGGAGAGGTGGTTGCTCGAGGTCTTGAGTGTCATATCATTGATTTCGCTGGAGATCTATATGGTGAAAGTATCGAGGTGGAACTCCTCGAGAAGATGCGTGATGAAATGCGTTTTGAGAGTGTTGAGGCACTTAAGAGACAGGTCGAGTTAGATATAGAACATGTAAAAAAACTTAAAATAAATATTTAAAAAATGTATTTAGATTTATCAATTCCCTATAAAGTAGCAGATATCTCGCTTAGCGATTGGGGACGCAAAGAGATCGAAGTAGCCGAGCATGAGATGCCAGGCCTAATGGCAATTAGAGCTAAATATGGTGATGCTAAACCCTTAGAAGGTGTACGTATCATGGGCTCGCTCCACATGACAATCCAAACAGCTGTTCTTATTGAGACTTTGGTTGAGTTGGGTGCCGATGTACGTTGGTGTTCTTGTAATATCTTCTCGACTCAAGATCACGCTGCAGCAGCTATTGCGGCTACTGGAGTCCCTGTGTTTGCATGGAAGGGCGAGAGCTTGCCCGAATATTGGTGGTGTACAGCCATGGCATTGTCGTTCCCCGAGGGCAAAGGTCCTAATCTAATCGTAGATGATGGTGGTGATGCTACTCTCTTGATCCACAAGGGTTATAAAGCAGAGAATGATGCTGAGTCACTTAATTATGAGGCGTCATCATATGAGGAGAGTGTTATCCTCGACACACTACAGAAGTTACTTGCTGAGGATAGCTCGAAGTGGCACCGCACAGTTGCCGAGTGTAAGGGCGTAAGCGAGGAGACTACAACAGGTGTTCACCGTCTCTATCAGATGGTTGAGGCTGGCGAGTTGTTGTTCCCTGCAATCAATGTGAATGACTCGTGTACCAAATCGAAGTTCGATAACCACTATGGTTGCCGTGAGTCGTTGGCCGATGGAATTAAGCGTGCTACCGATGTGATGATCGCAGGTAAGGTGGTTGTAGTGTGTGGCTATGGCGACGTTGGTAAGGGGTGTGCTCACTCTATGCGTTCGTATGGTGCTCGAGTTATTGTTACCGAAATCGACCCAATCTGTGCTCTTCAAGCAGCGATGGAGGGATTTGAGGTAAAGAGTGTCGAGAGCGCTTTATCTGAGGCCAATATCTTCGTGACATGTACTGGAAACAAAGATATTATCACCTATGAGCATATGCTCAAAATGCGAGATCAAGCTATCGTTTGTAATATTGGACACTTCGATAATGAGATCCAGATGGCTCAGTTGGACTCTTCGGATGCTGTTAAAACAACCATCAAACCACAAGTTGACAAGTATACCTTCCCAGACTCTCACTCTATCTTTATCTTGGCTGAGGGACGTTTAGTAAACCTTGGTTGTGCTACTGGTCACCCATCGTTTGTTATGAGTAACTCATTCACCAATCAGGTGTTGGCTCAAATGGAGTTGTGGCAAAAAGATCTCGAGATTGAGGTGTACCGCCTTCCAAAGGAACTCGACGAAGAGGTAGCACGCCTACATCTATCTAACTTGGGCGTTGAACTCACGATTTTAACTGATGAGCAAGCTGATTATATTGGTGTTGCTAAGAGTGGTCCATATAAGGCTGAACACTATCGCTATTAATATTGAGCGCAAGGAAAAGATAGAGTCCCCGATAGCTAATGCTGTTGGGGACTCTGTTTTGAGTATATATAGATGCTTATTTTACACGTTTAAAGTTGAATAGCCAACTCCCATATTCGAGCTCTGTACTTAGAGTCGTATTTTTTGTTGGTGCGAGTAGGGTGTACTCTATTGGTAAGTAGCACCACATATATATCCTTGGTGGGGTCTATCCACATGAATGTACCAGTATAGCCAGTGTGGCCAAAACTTTCGGGTTTATAGGGGAGCTTCTTGGAGTCAATTTTGGTGAATCCTAATCCGAATGTTGACCCCGATGAGTTACGTCTAAATTTAGTAAACTCTTTTAGAGTTTCGGCATTGATTATGCGCTTGTTGTAGCTGTCGAGTCCATTACGCAGGAACATATTGCAGATTTGAGCAACATCTTCGGCTGCGCCAAATAGCCCAGCATTGCCACCCACTCCACCTTGAATGCATGCTAATTCGTCGTGGACAATGCCACGGATGGTGTCCCTACGTAGTAGTACATCGTATTCGGTGGGGCATATGCGCTCCATATCACTCCACTTGGTGGGGAGGAATCCTATGTTGGATAGTTGCATTTCGCCATACAGTTCATTGGTGAGACTATCTAATGGCGAGGAGGTTCTTTTCTCAATTACCTTTTGAAGAAGATAGAAATTGAGGTCGCTATAGCGGTGTCGACCTCTCTGGGTAGGCCGATAGGCAGCGCAGATCATCGAGTCGAGTTTCGTGTGATAGCTTTTGTCAATATATAGATTGTTTGCTATTTTGATCTTGTTGTTGCCTGCCTCATGACTAATGTATAATGAGTCATATATAATATCTTTGGCTGCATAGTAGTTGATGTCGTAGCAATATGGATTATTGTCGGTTTTGTCTCTTGAGAAGATTGGTATTGTCTCGTCGGTGCTCTTAACAAGTGTTGGGCCTATCGAGACACCAGGTAGGAATCCAGAGTTATGGTAGAGGAGTTCGGCCATGGTGAGATCTCCAAACTGCAGAGTGTCGGCGAGATCTAATACTTCGTCGAGACGAGTAGTGAGAGTTAACTTTTCCTCGTCAATAAGTCGCATCACAGATAGGGTTGTAGCCAGAACTTTGGTGCAAGAGGCCAAGTCGTATATTGCCGAGTTGTCTATCTTCCTTGTGCGGTTGTAGTCGGTATAGCCATACGATTGAGAATATATTACCCCTTTGCTATTTCCTATAACGAGTTGTGCTCCAGGGAAATAATGCTCTTTAATAGCTCCGTTTATAAAGGTGTCGAGTGAGTCGATAATCTCTGTTCTTGAGGCTGTTGCAGTTGATATTATCGTAATTGCCAGTAGTGTTGTTATTATTATTCGTCTATACATTTTTTTTGTATGAATCTGTTTTGAAATTTTGTAGATCAAATGTAGTGCAAATTTGTATATTTTCATCTGTAAATAAATTAGTTACACACCCCACGCAAGGGTGCATAAATTAGGTTTATAATAACTTGACACAACAAAAGATTAACAGGTGTGTATTACACCTGCGGTTAAAGGATAG
>JBCQWR010000006.1:0-84248 GCA_047171945.1 Rikenellaceae bacterium
TCTCTTTTTGCACTCGTTACATAGCTATTGCTATGCGCCTCGCACAAAGAGAGAAAATTAAAGCAACATCTCTCTTAACAATTTTAGCGAGAAAAACTTAAACAGATTCTAAGCGAGTGTAAGAAAATAGGGATATTTGTAGATTTTAGATCAACCCTGGAATGACGAGAAGAGATGAAATAATGAGAAAAAAATAAGATCTGGTTAACCAATTTGATATATTTTTTGTAACTTTGTGCTAAATCAACCTTAAAACCAAGAACAATGAAACATCTAAAGATCAGATCGCTACTATTGGCAGCGTTATTATTATCATTTACATCGTCGTGGGCGGGGGAGTTGCCGCAGCCCAAGGGGAGTTATTTAGTCAAGACAGCCGACGAGTTCAATGAGGCAGCCAAGCATGCACAGCCAGGAGAGGAGATAGTCTTGGCGAAGGGCAATTGGAGCGATATGGAGCTCAAGGTGAAGGCCAATGGCCAGGAGGGCAATATGATCTACATTAGGGGTGAGGCTCCTGGTGAGACGATCATTGATGGAACGACTCAAATTCGTATTGGTGGCGACTACATCTATATGTACAACCTCAGCTTTGCGGGGTGTGTGGCCACTTCGCCCAAGCAGAAGGGTGCTATCATTCTCTTCAGAGCCGATAGCGAAGATGAGTCGCACCACTCGGTATTGAGCGACTGCCACTTCGACTCATGTGTTCCCGAGGATAAGTCGTTTGACGATGTGTGGGTCAACCTCTATGGCACGCACAACACTGTGCAGCGCTGCTACTTTGGGGGCAAGGATAACAAGGGGCTCTATATTGTGGTGTGGCACCGCAACGATAAGGCCGACTACCACACCATTCGTCAAAACTACTTCTATCGCCCCGAGAGCGTCAACAATGGCGAGAATGGGCAGGAGATAATCCGCATTGGCGACAGCAACAATAGCCTCACCGATGCCAGCTGCATCATCGAGGATAACTTCTTCTACCGCTGCAATGGCGAGGTGGAGATCCTCTCTATCAAGTCGGGCGACAACACCATCCGTCGCAACACCTTTGTGGAGTGTCAGGGTGCTGTGACGCTTCGCCATGGCAACTATAATACCGTCGAGGGTAACTTCTTCTTGGCAAATGGTGTCGAGGAGGCAGGCGGCGTGAGGGTTATCAATAAGGGACACAAGGTCTACAACAACTACTTCTATGGCCACGTCGCCGATCGCACACGCACACCCATCTCGATCATGCGAGGTGTGGAGAATGGAGCTCTCAACACCTACAACCAGGTGGAGGATGCCGAGATCTATAACAACACGATGGTCAACTGCAAGAACAACTTCTCCTTCTCGGTTGTGGGCAAGAACACCACACTGCACCCCATCAACACCACTATCGGTTCGACAATTGTTGTGACGGATCGTTGCGATATTGACGAACTTATCGACGACAATGGTGGCGATGTGAGCGGTATCACCTTTGTGGATTGTCACCTCGAGGGTCGAGATGGCGTAGCTAAGGGCAAGGGCTACATCGAGTCGAAATACGACAGCGAGGAGATGACCATAGCAGGTGTCACCTTCCCACTTATCAGAGCCAAGAGCAAGGCGCAAAGCCCATCGTTCATCGCCACAGACATCGCAGGCAAGAGCCGCAAGGGAGACTCTCCCATCGGAGCATCGTCGAGTTTCAAAGCGACCAAAGCAGCCAAGATAGCAACACCCGACAACTGCGGACCCACGACCTGGAGCGGCTGGAATAAGCCTCTTTAGATCTATATCGAAGCCGCCTAAAAGTACACTCCCATTTTAAAAGTTTACAGCATGTAGGCTTGTAAGTTCTTTTATGTTAATCTATTTAAGATTAAAAAAATTAGAGCGATTTTTACTCGATAATTATATGATTTTTCTATATTTGCATATAGCGACGTAATATATAGCAAAAACTATGGCAAAGACAAAAAGCATAACAGTACAAACACAAACTATTAAGACAATCACTCTTGATGGTGTGGATTATATATCCATTACCGATATTGCAAGGCAAAAGAATCCTATTGAGCCGAAAGATGTTGTTAAAAATTGGTTTAGAGTTAAAAACACCTTAGAGTATTTGGGCATGTGGGAGAAGCTCAATAACCCATCGTTTAAAGGGGTCGAATTCGACCCCCTTTTGTTAGAGGCAGGTAGTAATGCTTTTACAATGAGTCCATCGAGATGGATAGAGCTAACAAATGCAAAGGGCGTTATAGTTAAAAATGGCTCTGGCGGAGGTACTTATGCACAGCGAGATATAGCTTTTAAGTTTGCAAGCTGGGTATCTGTTGAGTTTGAATTGTACTTAATCAAGGAGTTTCAACGCCTCAAAGAGGAGGAACAAAAGCTAATTGGCTGGTCTGCAAAACGAGAACTTGCAAAAATCAACTACCATATCCATACCGATGCAATCAAGGCAAATCTTATTCCAGAGAGGCTTACTGCGAAGCAAACATCATTTGTCTATGCGTCGGAGGCTGATGTTTTGAATGTTGCACTTTATGGTATTACTGCCTCGCAGTGGCGTGAGGCGAACCCTGAGCAGAAGGGTAATATTCGAGATTATTCAACTATTAATGAATTGATATGTTTGAGTAATATGGAAAATATAAATGCCGTACTTATTAACGAGGGTATTTCACAGCGAGATAGGTTGATAAAACTCAATGGTGTAGCGATACAGCAAATGCGAGTACTCTCGCAGGTTGATTCTCGCAAGCTACTGAAATAGAGTTTGGTATTTCAAAATATATAATATATCGCTGCGGTTAAAAATGCTCACGAAGCCCCAAAACTAACCTTGCTATCCGACTTCTTTCAAAAAAGACGAGGGTGACCTTTAAGTAGAAAATACTTAGAAGTCACCCTCGTTTTGTTGAGCTACTAGGACATCAACCCTGCATTTATTACGACCTATTTAGATTTATATATCATAGTTAAGACACTGAAAATTAAAGAGGTATTTGTTTTATTGAATTTATTACGATTTATTTTGATATACAAAATAATGTGCGTAAATTTGTGCGTAAATAAAATACAGGGCAAAGGTGGCAATAAGTTACTATAAATATGGCAACAAACTACTATTTAGAGAAGCGAACAGATAAAAGAGGTGATGCGCCTATTCGGGTTAGTATCTCCGTGCAGGGTGCGAGGTTCATTACCTCCATAGGCTACAATATCAACCCCTCTAAATGGGATAACAACCGCCAAAAGGTTAAGCAGGGGTATAGCAACTCCAAGGGTGTAACCTACACCACCATTAATGCACACATCAGCGAGATAACGGCTTTCTTCTTGCGTTACGAGAATGATGTGAGGCTACACAAAGATCCGATCTCAAAAGAGCAAATATCGTTGGCTTGGGCATTGAATTTTAAAGGAGCTAAACGAGATCCCGAGGCTTCGCAAACACTCCTCGAACTCTTCGACACTTTCATCAAGGAGCAAGGCCAGGCGAATAGTTGGACTTTGGCAACCGTGAAGCGATTTAGATATATGCGTAAGCAGATAGGCGACTTTAACCCTGCTCCAACCTTTGAGAGCTTCAACCGTTCGGGGCTTGTTGAATATGTAAACTACCTACACGCCACAAAGCAACTTCGGAACAGCACTATTACCAAAAACTTAGCCTTTCTCAGGTGGTTCCTCCGTTGGGCGGTGGAGAATGGTCACAGCACAAACAGCGACTTCGAGAAGTTCCGACCTAAGTTAAAGAGCATAAAGAGCAGCGACAAACGCATTATCTTCCTCACTTGGGACGAACTTATGAGGGTTTACAACTACCCGATACCTCAACAAAAGGAGTATTTGCAGCGGGTGCGAGATGTATTCTGCTTCTGCTGCTTCACTTCGTTGAGGTATTCAGATGTTCAGAACCTCAAACGCTCCGACATTGTGGGCGATACGCTCCATATTACCACAGTCAAGACCTCCGATAGTCTGCAAATAGAACTCAATAAATACAGTAAAGCGATACTCGAGCGCTACGAGGCGATCCCCTACGAGGGTGACAAGGCGTTACCCGTTATCTCCAATCAGCGAATGAACGACTATCTCAAAGAGTTGGGCGAGATGTGCGGAATTGATGAACCGCAAACGGTGGTATACTTCAAAGGTTCGGAGCGTATCGAGGAGGTCTACCCCAAATATGAGCTATTGGGCACCCACGCAGGGCGACGAACATTTATTTGCAACGCCTTGGCCTTGGGCATACCTGCCAACGTTGTGATGAAGTGGACGGGACATAGCGACTACAAGGCGATGAAGCCATATATTGATGTGGCCGACTCGATCAAGGCTCGGGAAATGAATAAATTTAATGAAGTTTAGAGATATGATAAAAGGTTTTAAAATAATAGAGCGATTTAGGTGTTTTGGAAAATATGGAATGTTGGCAGATTTGGAACATCATATAGCAGACGTAATACAAACGGCAGAATGTGCGTGTGACATTATCCGTAAAAATGGATAAGAGCCAATCAAGTATGAATACCTTTTGCAAGAGGTAAGCAAAAATTCTAAGTATATACAAAGTGCTATCATTAATAAGATTGAGCCTAACTATGAAGCAATAGCTATTACAGAGAAGTTGTTCGCAGAGTATTTGTTATTCGAGGAGGGAAAGGGGCATTATCTTACATATGAGGCGATTGAGTTTGATGCAATTGATAGTGATTTGTGCAAAGATTTAAAAATATGGATATCTATAAAAGATACGCAATATTATGAGACATATTATAAGCTCCAAGATTATATGCTTGCGTTAAGTAGTAAGCATTTTGAATATGAGCTATACAAATCTTTAGATACAGAGATAGACAATTACAAGCCTACCAAGGAGCACCGATTAGAGAGTTATTTTACTTGCGATAACTATGAGACGTTAAAAACTATTCTATCTCGAGACATAAGAAATAAAAGAGGCAAGGCGGTGGCTATGGTGTTAGTGGCTCTCGAAATAGCAGGGTGCAAAATGATCGGAGATTTCACACCATTATTTGAGAATATATTAACACCAATATATGGAGTTTGTGGATCTCGCCAAGGTGTTACCGATCAGCTTTCAAAGATAGAAAAGATAACAGAAGGCAGTGATCCTAAAACAGCAAAACTCTTGAAAGAGATGTCAGAAAAATACCGTATACAACTTCAATAAACTTGCATTTCTTGCGGCAAGTATTTGCAAGCGCAAAAAGTTGTTGTACAGTAAATTATAATATACTTTTGCACTATCAACGTTGAGGCAGGGAGTAATTAATCCTATTTGTTAAACGATAATTTGATAGGCAAAATGAATGCAATAATCACAGATAACACCCCCGTTGCAATGCTAACGTTGGGGCAACTCAAAGAGGCGTTACAGCCTCAACCGCAAAGAACACCCGAACCATCTCAAGTAACAGAGGAGGGCAAACGTTATGTGTATGGACTTCGTGGCATACGTGAACTGTTCGGGGTGTGCCACGCAACCGCACAGCGATACAAAGATACCTTTTTAGCCCCTGCAATCCGACAGAACGGGCGCAAGGTCATAGTAGATGCAGATATGGCAATGGAGCTATTTAACCAACGGGAGGCATAGACTATGACACAGATACAACAAGCCCCCACCGCTCAAAGTGAGTCAGCAGGGGCAAGATTAATCGCTCACTACAAAGGTAGACAAATTTCGCTTTCTAAACTACAATATTTGCTATTTCTTTTGCTCGCTAACGGCAAAAGGTACTCTTCACACAAGATTATGCAAATTATCCACACCTCAGACCCACGCAAAGAGGTGCAATACTTGAGGCGCAAGGGCATCGACGTGCAGGACGAGTGGATCGCCTCAACAAAAAAGATACCGAGACACAAGCGATATTGGATTGACCCCAACGAGTGCGGAAAGGAAGTGCGAAATGAGTAGCGAAAAAAGAGAAAGTTTCATCTTTTATGAGAGCTTCTTTCAAGCTATTGACAAGATGGATATTGCAGAACAACTACCAATTTACAGAGCGATCACAGAATATGCACTCTACCATACTGAACCTGACTTTAAGGGTATGGGGGCAATAGTATGGGCTTTGATAAAACCCCAACTTGATGCCAATTGGAAGCGTTACAGCAATGGGTGCGGTGGGGCGAAACACGGCTCAAAGGGTGGCGCACCTAAAGGCAATACAAATGCTCAAAAAAAAGGCAAACAACCCCAAAACAACCCCAGTGGGGTTAATAAAACAACCCCTAATGTAAATGATAATGTTAATGAAAATAATAATGAGAATGTAGAGGGTATTAACCGAACCGCAAAGCGTTTCACCCCTCCCTCTTTCGATGAAGTTCGTGAGTACATCACCCAAAAGGGCTACACCATCAATCCACAATCATTTATCGACTACTACACATCGAGCGGATGGAAGTTGAGCAACGGAAATCCGATGAGAGATTGGCAAGCAACCCTAAGAAATTGGAGTAGACAAGACGATGGCAACAGGGCCACAAGAACAAACCCAAATCAAGAACCTCAAAAATTTACAGAGAGCTATGAACTTCTATAACGATAATTTAGAACAATCAATATTGGGTGCAATAATTATCGACCCTACATACCTGCCCGATGTAATGGCGATCCTCACAGATCCCAACGCATTTACCGAGCCCCTCAACAAAACCATCTTCGAGGTTGTCCGCTCCAAGTACGACAGCGGAGAGGCTATTGATCTCGTCTCGCTCTCACAAGCTCCACAGCTACGAGGCAAGGCGGCCTACATAGCTCAATTGACCTCAACGGTGGGTAGTGGCGCAAGTTGCATCACCCATTCTCGGCTGCTTGTTGAGAGGCAAATGAGAGCCAAGATACAGAGCTTCGCCACTCAGTTACTCGCAAAGTCACAAAGCGACGAGGATATAGGCGACACAATGAGTTGGGCGCAAAATCAGCTCGATACGACAATCGGAGTGGTTGCAGGCATCAACGCACCAAAGCACGTAAGCGAGGTGATTAGCGAGGCTCTAAGTGATGCCGAGCAGCGATCAATCGCCTACTCCAAAGGCGAGGCGGTAGGAATACCCACAGGCCTCTCAGATCTTGACCGCTGCACAGGTGGTTGGCGAGGTGGTCAGCTCATAATCGTTGCAGGTCGTCCAGCGATGGGAAAGAGTGCCGTTATGATGCACTTCGCTAAGTCGGCAGCTGCAGCAGGGGTTCCCGTTGTACTATTCTCGCTCGAGATGCAGGGCAGAGAGTTGGGCGATCGCCTCATATTAGGCGGTGCAAAGGTCAATGGCGGAGGCTACAAAGTTGGCAACATCGGCTCTGAGGAGTGGGGAGAGTTGGAGAGGGCAAACACTCAATTGAGCGGGTTGCCGATCTACATATCGGATCAATCACGGATCTCGATGCAGAAGATTAGAGCGCACTGCCAGCAGATGAAAGCCAAAGGCAAATGCGGTATGGTGATAGTCGACTATTTGGGATTGCTCGACACTCAGGGCAGGGGTAAATCATTTAGTAGAGAGAGGGAGGTAGCCGAGATCACCCGACAAGCTAAGATACTCGCTAACGAGCTTGATGTACCGATAATCCTACTATCTCAGCTCAACCGTGAGTCCGAGAAGCGCCCCGACAAAATGCCGATGCTCTCCGATCTAAGAGATAGTGGCTCGATCGAGCAGGATGCAAACACAGTGATCTTTATCCATCGACCCTACTACTATGATCGCTCGGCACAAGTTGAGGTTGCAGGTATGGGCTTGGTCGACCCTCACGGATTGGGCTTACTAAAGATAGCCAAACAGCGCAACGGGCAGAGTGGTGTAGTTGCTTTCTCACACTCCGACGATCTGAACCGCATAGGAGATTATACCAATAATAGAAATTAAAAGAAATGGCAGATAAAGTAACAAAAATAATAGAAGTTGAGCTCTCCGCAACTGAGACAGTTAAGGGAATGGTGCAGCTCACTGAGGCGCTGAGCAACAACAAAAAAACTCTCAAAGAGTTAGAGGTGGAGTACAAGGCAGGTCAAATGACCAGCTCCGAATATGCGCAAGCTCAAGTGGAGATAAAAACTCAAAATAAGATACTCAACGACCAGCTCCGAACATTCCAAACAGCGATTGTAAACAACATCAAGCAAGAGCAAGCCGAGATTGGCAGTCTTAATCAGCTCCGTGCAGCATACAATAGTGGCAAGGCCGCACTTGCAGCAATGAGCGAGGAGGAGCGCAACAGTGCCGAGGGTCAAGAGTTGATCGAGAGCCTCAGAGCGCAAAAGGCCGCTATCACCGAGGCCGAGGAGAGCATTGGCGATTACACTGGTAATGTCGGCAATTACCAAAATGCACTCACAAGCCTACTACCAGTCAATAGTCAGATGGTGACAAGCATTATGAGTATGAGCAAGGGTGCAGATGGCGCCTCGGGCAGCGTTAAGGCGCTAACTACCAACATCAAGAGTATGACAACGGCAACTCTCAAATTCCTTGCGACTCCCATTGGCGTAGCGCTTGCAGCAGGAGCCGCAGCGATCAAGTTGATAAAAGATAGGATCGACGACACCAATAAGTCTATCGAGGAGTCGGAGAGGTTGACCAACTTATATACAAATGCGAGTACCAAGGCGCAGACTGCCGAGATCCTACATACTCAGGTTATGCAGAAACAAGCCTCCTCGTGGCTTGACTTTAAAAAGGTATTATCTGACGTCAATGCGCTATGGGTTAGGTGGAATCACAATATTAGCAAGTCAAAATTTGACGAAATGAACGAAAAGGTTGACGGATACAATAAACGATTGCAAGCCTTAGACAAAACAAAACGAGAATTTGTAGTACAAGAGGCCGAGATACAAAAGCAGATTTCCGAGCTACAAGAGAAGTCAAAGAATCAAGAGGAGTACTCCAATAAAGAGCGCAAAGCATTTATACAAGAGGCAATGGAGCTCAACGAGCAGCTCGGAGAGTCTCGCAGGGTATTAGCTCAAGAGGAGTATGATATTTACTCGCAAGGCATATCCTTTTCGGATTCAACCACCGAGGAGCTCAACAAGCAAGCGGAGTTAAAGGCTAATATTATCAATGTCGACAAGCAAGTGGCCGACAGTAACAAGTCGATGCAACGAACAGTGCAAGAGACTACAAACGCCATTATAGCAGAAAACAAAGCCTTTGCCGATCAGATTGTAGCGGAAGAGAAAGCTAAGCAGGCAGCCGAGGAGGCAGCCGAGGCAAAAAAGAAAGCCGCTGAGGAGTCTTTGAAAGCCTCTCAAGAGGATTTGTACCAACTCACCGTATCAATGCAAGAGAAGTCAGCAGAGAGCGAGAAAGAGGCCTTAAAACATCAAACGGAGTTGGCAATCGAAGAGATTGAAACAAGGCTCTCGGAGGAGGCTAACATAACCAAGGCGGAGCGTGAAGTATTGGCTGCAACAATTGTAGCCCTCCGAGAGAAGCAAGCGGCAGACGAGCTCGCAATCTCTCAGAAGTACAGCAAAGAGGAGCTCACTAAACGAATAGCCGACAAGCAGCAAGAGTGGGATACCCTCGCAAAGGAGGCTAAAGCGGCAGCCCTAAAGATTGACCCCAACGCATACGCCTCCCCCGAGGATCTCAAGAGAGCCCAAGAGGATGCCTCAAAGGCGATTATCGACGCTAAAATGAGTGAATTGGAGGAGACCTTCAAATCTCTACAAGAGTTGACCGAAGAGGAACAAAAACTACTATACGAGAGTGTTGCCGACTATAACGAGGCGGTGCTCGATGCCGAGATTGCCTACAACAGTGAGCGCAACAAGCTCAGCGAGGCGAGGATCAAGGCCGAGGAGAAAGAGGCAGCGGCAGTGGTTAAGATAAGGCAAGCAACCACAACATCGGTTGCAAGCTCTCTCGGTACTCTATCATCGGCTATTTCGTCAATCAACGACGAGAACCGTGAGGCGGTGATAGCCTCTCAAACCCTTGCATTGGCCGAGGTGGCCATCAACGAGGGAGTGGCGATTGCAGCAGCTACGGCAGAGGGCTCTAAACTCCCACCTCCTTACAATTTTATTGCAATAGCTGCATCGGTCGCAAATATTGTCGCTCAAATGGTATCAGCAGCAAGCACCATCAAATCGGCCTCATTCTCAACAGGTGGTTATGTCTCGGGCGAGGGTACTTCGACAAGTGATTCAATCCCTGCAAACCTCTCAAATGGGGAGTATGTGGTGAACGCTGCAGCGGTATCGGCCCTGGGCGTTGACACCCTCGATGCTATCAATAGTGCCAATACGAGCTCTTCATGGGTGGGCTCAATGCTTTCGGTAATGGGGCTCTCGACAGGTAGCCAAATTGATACAAGCATACTCAGTGGAGTTGGCAATAGTGCCTCAACACTCAAAGAGGCATTGAAAGAGGCATTGAGAGAGATGCCATCACCCACGGTTTCAGTAGTCGACATAAACACCGAGCAGAAAGCAACAAGAGTAAGAGATAACATTGCGAAACTAAAATAACAGAGAAGTATGAGCAGCATAGGCAGACCCCCAAAGCTAACCCCCGACGAGGTGGTAGAGCTATTTAGAGAGTATAGCAAGGAGACAAAAGATAAGCATAAGTATGTGAGTGTGGTCACAAAGGGCGGTATCGTTGATCTACCCAAAGAGCGACCATTGACCATTGTAGGCTTTTGTCAGTTCGCAAATATTGGCAAGAGTACATTTTATGGATACAAGGATAGAGAGGAGTTTTCGGACATCTATACGCACGTGCGTGAGGCCGTTGAGGCGGATCAAACAGAGGGTGCTATGTTAGAGATCTACAACCCCTCGATCACCGCTCGAGTGTTGGGCTTGGTTGATCGCCAAGATATAACCACCGACAGCAAGCCAATAGCCCCCTCTACGATAGTTGCCCACTACCAAGGCGAGGTTATAACCCTAACGCCTGACGATTTAGAGGGTAGAGAGTGAGGGTTTGAGCACACTTCCCAAGAGTTTGGAGGTGCCAAAAAGGGCAATATAGGCCACAATTTATCTAAAGTAGACGAAAGTAGATAAATTTGAGTGAGGCCATAGGTACAATTATAGGGGGCATTGCGACCCCCTATTTTGTTTGTGTGGCAAATTCACATCGCCCAACGTTCAAGATGCCAATTTGACACCTTGAAGCTCCATTTTGGAATATCAAGGCCACAAGTAGCTACTCCTCAACAGCAGAACCATCCTCGATAGCCTCAACCTTTCGAGCAGATAACCCCTTAGCATTGAGCGATGATATAGCCGATTTACCAGTGCTACGCTCCAACTCTTTGCGAGCTGCACCCGCAACCTTGCCACCTTGCGCAGCGACAGCCCTATTTTGAGCAAAGTTCTGAGGCTTTACGCTCTGCGAGATCTCTTTGGTCGATGCCTCGGCAAGCATATTAAGCGCCAACTCTACATTTGTCATATTGTCCCTCAGATTCTCCTTTTTCAGCCCCTTGTGAGCCTTATATTGCTTAGTGGATAGACCAGACCAACCACGAGTGATAATGTCGGTAAGGGTGGCAAATTGCTGTCCCTCCTCAACGCCTCTCTCTTTCCATTCGTCCGTTAACTCCTTTCGCACCTCGATGGTTTTGAGACGTTGGTTGATCCAATTCTCTGAGTAGCCCAACCTGCGATAATCATTCATCGCCTGGTCGATCGAGAGCTCAGGATCTTGCATCTGATCCAATCGCTCACTCGCAACACTTGCCATCCACTGTTTGAAGGGCTCCGCTTTGGGTGATGGGATGGATTGGATGAGGCGAAACAGTTGCTCTGTATCGGCTACGTCGGTGAGGCGTTTGCGACCATCCGCAGCAACCATTTTCAAAGCGTTACAATTTGTAACGGTTTGGTTACCCTCCGCAATGAGGCGTTTCTTCATTACCCTCCAATAGGTTTGGGGGTTGCTGCTATCGGTGAGGATCGCTACCACATCGACAACAGAGAAGTACCACTTTTCTTGCTGATCGTCCCAAAGAGTACGCACTTTGCGCTCCTCGAATATCTGAATTTTGTTTTGTTGGGTCATAATTACTCCTCCTTAACTTTAAGTTCTAACGTTGCTCCACAAGCAGGGCAGGTGAGCCCACTACTACCCGATGTGCTAAACAGCTCTGTTATCTCTACGCCCAATGCGGTGGCGATTTTTTCAAGTGTGCCAATAGTGGGGTTACCATTGATAGATTTACTCAAACTTACCTCAGCTATGCCCGAAAGCTCCGAGAGTTGCTTTTGCGTTACCCCCTTTTCTTTGCACACCTCCTTTATTCTTAGCTCCATAATATTAAATGTTAATTTGCAACACTACTGCAAAGATAGTAAAATAATACTAAAATATAATCATTATGATAAAAATTAACATTTATTTGTATTTTTACAGCGATTTATTTGGTAGTTAATTATATTATAGTTATATTTGCAGTATAGAAATACAACTAAAGTATAATAAGCCATGAAACCACAACCAACAACAACAGCCTACCAAATCAGCTACGACATCCTCGAGAGACTTTCCGAGGAGCTAACAGGCAGCGAGGGACACATCAGCACCGAGATCGAAGAAGGTGAGACGTTGGTAGTGTTCGAGGGCAACTACTCAATCAGTGGCAACTACGAGGAGGAGACCAATTACAGCTACTTGACCCGTGCAAACGTCTCGCTAAGCTGCAAAACGTTGATCTTCGACGAGGCAACTGAGGATTACGTTGAGGTGGCCAACAACTACACCGACCGAGATTTCGAGAAATATTTACTAAACTAAAAAATATTAGAGCAATGGAGAATTTCAGAACAAAGGTATTTCGCAGAGCTCACAAGCTCGCACAAACAACAAACGAGACATTTGCCGTATGTTTAGCAAAAGCGTGGGCGATCTACCGCCTCACACGCAAGATGGCTCAAAAGGTGGTCAAATTCAGCTACAAAAAGGTAGATGGCACCCTCCGCACAGCAAAGGGAACACTTCGCAACATCACCCACCTCGTCAAGGGTAACGGCTCAGATACCCCCTCAACGCTCCGCTACTTCGACGTTGAGGCTCAGGCGTTCCGCTCGTTCCGTATCGAGAACCTTATCACAGTTTACTAATTCATTAACAGCCCTCAGCAATGGGGGCATAACACCACAATATTATGACACAGAAAGAAGCAACCCAAACCTCAACAATCCCAATGCCGACAACAATAGTCGAAAGCCTAAAACTATTGGCACAGATTAACAAAAACATGCAAGCCTACGAAAAAAGCGTAGAGCAAAATTTCCTTTGTTGCGTACAAGATCCTATCAACAAGATAGATAACACACTCTCTGAGGTCGCAATAGAGCTTGCCGAGATAATAAAGCAAGAGGCAGCAAACAACCAATATTTTTACGTAACCGAATAACACCCCTCAACAATGACACAGAAAACCCAACAACGCAAGCAAGAGACTGCCAAAACCAAACGCACCCTATCAGCCTCAACCGAGGCACTAATCACCGCCAAATGCGCCCTAAGCGATATTTACGGAGACATCGTTAACGCAATGGAGCTTGTCTACGGAGAGCAGCAAAGCGATAGGTACTACGAGAGAGTAGGCGATGCACTAATGCCAATCAGAGATTTAGTTGACAGCTATATCCTCGAGAGTATAGATGTGAATATAAGCAATTTAGAGAGCACCGAGTTTTAGAGCAAAGGAGGCCAAGCAATAGGAGGCGATCAGACAGCACAATGCAGTCGATCGCCTCAACTGTATAACAACCTCAGAAAACAATGGTTTGGAGTATTTGGAGGCCTTTAAAAAGGGTGAGAGGCGATTTTGGCTCAATAGACAAATCCTCTTAGTGGTATCTGTAACGAATTTCTGAGCACCTACTACGCACACGCACGAGAGACTAAAACGCCCTACCTCCAAGTGCACATTGCACCTACTTCTCTTTCGGTCACTGTTGAGGATAACAAGTGTAAATAAAACACAAATTACGCACACCATACGACTAAATTAGTGCGTAATAATGTGCGTAAATCATCTAACTGCTTGAAATTCAAGCTAAATTGTTGAGCTACTAGGACTCGAACCCAGAAAGACAGAACCAGAATCTGTAGTGTTACCATTACACCATAGCTCAATAATCTATTTGTCCATAGCGCTGCATAAGCAACTATGGTAGTGCAAAAGTAGTAAAAAAATAGAAAAACGGCAAAATAGTCAATAAAAATTCTTATTTTTGTTTCTTGATAGGTGAGCAACACATTAAAACTTATATAATATGAACATGAAAATTAGACTTATAGCGATGAACTTCCTGCAATATGGTGTGTGGGGTGCATGGCTAATATCGCTTGGCTCCTACCTCGCTATCACGCTTGGGTTTGATGGTGTGCAGATAGGTAGCTTCTTTGCCACTATGGGTATCGCCTCACTCTTTATGCCAGCCATTATGGGTATCATAGCCGATCGCTGGATCCCTGCTCAAAAGCTCTTGGGAATTTGTCACCTTATGGCGGCAGCATTTATCATTGCGGCGGCACAGCAGACTCAATATGTGCCCCTTTATACCCTGATTCTACTTAGCGTAATGTTCTATATGCCAACTATTGCTTTGGCTAACTCGGTGGCATACAACGCACTCGATAAAGCTAAGCTGGATCCCGTAACAGCATTCCCTCCAATCCGTGTCTGGGGAACTGTTGGTTTTATCGTCTCGATGCTACTTGTCGACAACCTCAAGTTTGGACTCTCGCCCAACCAACTCTATCTCTCGGCAGCGCTCGGTATAACGCTTGGTATCTACTCCTTTACTCTACCTAATTGCGAGATTAGCAAAGGTGGCAGCAATAGTAGCTTCGCCGAGAAGTTGGGCCTCAAGGCCTTCTCGCTCTTCAAGGAGCCTCGCATGGCTATCTTCTTTATCTTCTCGATGGCGCTCGGAATGTCGCTCCAGATCACCAACGCCTTTGCCGATAGCTACATCAAGGGCTTTGGTGACGTGGCAACCTATGGCGAGACCTACCTCGGCACCTTTGGTGTGGAGCACTCGACAACTCTAATCTCGCTCTCGCAGATCTCTGAGACCCTCTGTATCCTCCTCATTCCATTCTTCTTGCGCCGATTTGGTATCAAGAAGGTTATGCTCATCTCGATGGTGGCGTGGGTATTGCGCTTTGCACTGCTTGGTGCAGGTAACCCTGGTGCAGGTGTTTGGATGTTTGTGCTATCGATGCTTGTCTATGGTGTGGCGTTCGACTTCTTCAATATCTCGGGTTCACTCTTTGTGGAGCAGGAGACATCGACCGAAATCCGCTCGAGTGCTCAAGGCGTATTTATGATTATGACAAATGGCTTGGGAGCCTTCATCGGCTCGTATGTTGCTGGATTTGTGGTAAATGCCTATGGTTGGCCCAACTCGTGGTATATCTTCGCAGCGTTTGCAGCTGTTGTGACTCTGCTCTTTGCCGTGGTATTCAAATATAAGCATACTCCAGCTAAGGCGTAAATAGATTTGGTGGCAAGCTCCACCTAAATATCAAACTCTAAAAGATCTGTATAGCATATAACTGCTATATGGATCTTTTAATATTTGTGGATTAACACATCAGTGCTAATTCACCATTAAAATTACTATCTTTGCGGAATGATAACATATCAAAAGCGAAAATTGGATAATGGATTGACTGTGGTTGTCAATCGAGATAGGGTCTCTAAATTGGCGGCCGTGAATCTGCTCTACTCGGTTGGAGCTCGCAATGAGGATCCCGAGCGTACGGGCTTTGCCCACCTCTTCGAGCACCTCATGTTTCGTGGTACGGAGCGTTTTCCCGACTACGATACAGTGGTGCAGATGGCCTCGGGCGAAAATAATGCCTTCACCAACAACGACTATACGGACTTCTACATCACTCTACCAAAAGATAATATCGAGGTGGCCTTGGCTCTGGAGTCGGATCGCATGCGAGGTTTGGCGCTCACCCCCGAATTGCTCGAGATCGAGAAGAAGGTGGTGATCGAGGAGTTCAAACAACGCTACCTCAACCAACCCTATGGTGATCAAAATATGCTTCTCAGGGCTATGTGCTACCATACACACCCCTACCGATGGTCCACCATTGGCCTCTCGCCCGACCACATCGCCGCTGCCACCATGGAGGAGGTTGCGGCCTTCTACGCCACCTTCTATCGCCCCTCGAACTCTATTCTCTCGATCTCGGCCGACATCGACGAAGAGGAGCTCTTCGCCCTTGCTGAGAGGTGGTTTGCACCCATCGAGGATAGCGCTGCCCCCGTCTCAACAATTGAGGCTGAGGCGGAGCAGTGTGAGGCACGTCGCACCACCGTCGAGCGAGATGTGCCAGCTACCACCATCACCATCGCTTTCCATATTGGAGGCCGTTTCTCGGATGATTACTTCACCGCCGACTTGATATCCGACATCTTAGCTGGAGGCGACTCGGGACGTATGACGCAGCGCCTCACCAAGGAGCTGCGCCTCTTCGCCTCGGTCAACTGCTACATCACGGGTGATATCGACCCAGGGATGTTGATCTTTACGGGTCAGCTGCTCCCCACTACCACCGAGGAGCAGGCCGAACAGGCTATTTGGGGCGAGATTGAGCGCCTCAAAGATGAGCGAGCGAGCGACTACGAGGTAGAGAAAGTGAAGAATAAATTTGAGGCTGCCACCCTTTTTGGTGAGATCAACGTGATGAACAAGGCGATGAACTTGGGCTTCTACGAGATGGCGGGCGACCTTGAGCTAATCAACCGAGAGGTTGATATCTACCGCTCGATCACCCCTGAGCGTATCATCGAGTTTAGCTCTCGACTACTCACCCAGCCACGCAGTTCAACGCTTATTTACCGCAAAAAAGAGTAACAATAATGGATATATCACTACAAAATGCCACGGTGCACGAGTGCCGCAATGGCGTAAAAATATATACGCTCCACAGCGATGAATTTGAGGTCCTGCGCCTCAGCTTTGTCTTTGGAGCTGGTTCGGTGCACCAATCGAGCCCCTTTGTGGCATCGGCTACGGCCAACCTTCTGAGCGAGGGTAGCTCAGCTATGACATCGCACCAGATTGCCGAGAAGCTCGACTACTACGGATCATACTACGATGTCAACATCGACCGTGATTATACCTACATAAATTTTTGCTGCCTCACTAAATTTGTCGAACCAACTCTCGAGGTGGCCGAGCAGATTATACTCCACCCCTCGTTCCCCGTATCGGAGGTGGAGACCTACGCCGCAAAGCGTAAGCAGCGCCTTACGATCGAGCGTCAAAGAGTTGAGTCGAAGGCTCGTGAGCAATTCTCGCAATCGCTCTTTGGCCCCACACATCCCTACGGCATAATCTCGCCCACAGAGGCCTACGACTCGCTCTCGAGAGAGAGTGTGGTGAGTTTCTTTGAGCGTCACTACTGCGCCTCCAACTGCTTTGTGGTGTGTAGCGGTAGAGTGACCGAGCGAGAGCTCTCGCTCTTGGAGAGGGTTGTGGAGGCTATGCCCCGAGGCGAAGTTGTCCCCGAGGCGAAGTTTCCCGAGGCGTGTCAACGTCCCTACTTCCATGTCGAGGATAGCTCAGCTGTGCAATCTTCGATCCGCATTGGGCGTCTACTCTTCACACGTTCTCATTCCGATTTCTTGGGGATGCAGGTGCTTGCGACAGTTTTGGGTGGATACTTCGGTTCGAGACTTATGCAGAGCCTACGTGAGGAGCGTGGATATACCTATGGCGTGGTCTCGGCGCTTGTGAATTTTGCACACGAGGGATACCTTGCTGTGGCTACTCAAGTGGGGTGCGAGGTGGTCGACGACGCTCTGTGTATCATCTACGAGGAGATCGAACGCCTTCGCTGCGAGAGGGTGAGCGACGAGGAGTTAACCATGGTCAAACATATCATGGCGGGCGAGATGATGCGCATCCTCGATGGCCCCTTTGGTATAGCCGATGTCACCATCGAAAATATCTTGTGTTCGACTACCAACGAGGTGATAGCTAATAACTTAGCGAAAATTGAGGCGATCACTCCCGACGAACTTCTTAGCCTGGCACAACGCTATTTGGAGAGGGACTCCTTGGTGACGGTTGTAGCGGGACGATGAGAAACAAAAAAAACCAAACAAAGAGGCGGAAAAATCCAAATTTTATTCGTACCTTTGCAGGCAACAAAAACCTAATGTCATTATGTCATTTATAGAGGAGAAGGTGCAAAAGGAGGGACTCACGTTTGATGATGTCCTATTGGTTCCAGCCTATTCAGAAGTGGTTCCCCGTGACGTCTCAATCGAGAGTCGCTTTTCACGCAATATTAAACTCAGTGTGCCAGTAGTTTCGGCTGCTATGGATACCGTAACGGAGGCTCCCCTTGCTATCGCAATAGCTCGTGAGGGAGGTATCGGAGTGATTCACAAAAATATGTCTATCGAGCAGCAGGCCTCGCAGGTGCGCAAGGTGAAGCGTGCCCAAAATGGTATGATCAACGATCCCATTACAATCTCGAAGGAGAGCTCAGTGGGCGACGCCTTGGCTCTGATGAAGGAGAATAAGATCGGTGGAATCCCCGTGGTCGACCCCGCAGGTATGTTGATAGGTATTGTCACCAACCGTGACCTACGTTTCCAAAGCGACATGTCTCGTTTGATCGACGATGTGATGACCAAGGATAATCTAATCACCACTCGCAGCTCCGATGTGAAGGAGGCTGCCGATGTGCTCTTGGCCAACAAGATCGAGAAGCTTCCTGTGGTCGACGCCTCGGGTAAGTTGATGGGTCTTATCACCTACAAAGATATAACCAAGGTCAAAGATAATCCTTTGGCATGTAAAGATAGTTTGGGTCGTCTATGTGTTGCGGCAGGAATCGGAGTCACCTCCGACACTATGGACCGTGTGGCGGCACTCGTCGAGGCCGATGTAGATGCTGTGGTCTTGGACTCGGCTCACGGACACTCTGCCAACATCGTCAACATGCTCAAAACTATCAAGGCGACATACCCTGCGCTCGACGTAGTTGTGGGTAATATCGCTACGGGTGAGGCTGCAACCTACCTCATTGAGGCTGGTGCCGATGGTGTGAAGGTGGGTATCGGACCTGGTTCGATCTGTACCACTCGTATCGTAGCAGGTGTGGGAGTGCCTCAGCTCACTGCAATCTTCGACTGCGCCAAAGCGGCTCACAAGTTGGGCGTGCCCATTATCGCCGATGGTGGTTTGCGCTACTCGGGCGACATCGTCAAGGCGTTGGCCGCTGGTGGCGACTGTGTGATGATCGGCTCAATGTTGGCAGGTGTGGAGGAGTCTCCAGGTGAGACTATCATCTACAACGGCCGTAAGTTTAAGAGCTACCGTGGAATGGGATCTATCGAGGCGATGAACAACGGATCGAAGGATCGCTACTTCCAAGGCGAGGAGAAGAACTCGAGCAAGTTCGTTCCCGAGGGAATCGTGGCTCGTGTGCCATTCAAAGGTACCTTGGCTGAGACTATCTACCAACTCGTTGGTGGCTTGAAGTCGGGAATGGGATATTGTGGCGCTGTAAACATCACAGCACTCCAAGGGGCTAAGTTTATTCGTATCACATCGTCGGGTGTGATGGAGAATCACCCCCACGACGTAACTATTACTCAGGAGGCTCCCAACTACTCTCGAGGACAGTAAAATGCAATTTTTTTTAAATGTCTAACAAGATGTGTGCTTATAACATAATGAGTTAGCGTTTTACACATAAGATAATGACAGAGAAAATATTAATCTTAGACTTCGGTTCGCAATACACGCAGCTCATTGCTCGACGTGTGCGTGAGCTCAATGTCTACTGTGAGATCCACCCATTCAACAAAATCCCTCTAATCGACGAGTCGATCAAGGGCGTTATCCTCTCGGGTAGCCCCTACTCGGTGCGTGATGCTGTGGCGCCACGTCCCGACCTCTCGGCAATCAAGGGTAAACTTCCACTTTTGGGCGTATGCTATGGCGCTCAATACCTCTCGCACGCCTTTGGTGGTGAGGTGAATCCAGCGCCATCACGTGAGTATGGTCGAGCTATGTTGACCATTGGCGAGGCTGCGGATCCGCTGTTGGTGGGTATGCCATCGCAGACTCAGGTGTGGATGTCGCACGGCGATACAATCACCTCGATTCCAGAGAATTACAAGATCATCGCAAGCACCGAAGATGTGAAGGTTGCAGCATACACAATCGAGGGTGAGGCGACGTGGGCTATCCAGTTCCACCCCGAGGTCTACCACTCTACCGATGGTAAGCTCCTGCTCGAGAACTTCGTGGCAGGTATCTGTGGCTGCTCGCAGGATTGGACCTCGGAGAGCTTCGTGGAGAGCACCGTGGCGAGCCTCAAGGCGCAGTTGGGATCCGACAAAGTTGTGTTGGGCCTCTCGGGCGGTGTCGACTCGACAGTGGCGGCGGTGTTGTTGCACAAGGCTATTGGCGAGAATCTATACTGCATCTTTGTCGACTCGGGACTTCTTCGCAAGAATGAGTTCGAGGAGGTGTTGGAGTCATATAAGGGTATGGGTCTCAACGTCAAGGGTGTGAAGGCTGTCGATAAGTTTATGGACGATTTGGCAGGGGTGAGCGACCCCGAGACTAAGCGCAAGATCATTGGTCGTGACTTCGTGGAGGTTTTCAACGAGGAGGCGATCTCGATTAGCGATGTGAAGTGGTTGGCGCAAGGTACGATCTACCCCGATGTGATTGAGTCGTGCTCGGTAAATGGCCCTTCGGCAACGATCAAGTCGCACCACAATGTGGGTGGCTTGCCCGAGAAGATGAACCTCAAAGTGGTTGAGCCACTGCGACTTTTGTTCAAGGACGAGGTGCGCCGAGTGGGTCTCTCGATGGGAATCTCGGCTCAGCTTATTGGCCGTCACCCATTCCCAGGCCCAGGCTTGGCAATCCGTATTTTGGGCGATGTAACTCCCGAGAAGGTACAAATTCTGCAAGATGTAGACAAGATATTTATCGACGCACTCCACCGTGCCGACCTCTATAAAGATGTGTGGCAGGCAGGCGCTATGTTGCTGCCAGTCAAGAGTGTAGGAGTGATGGGCGATGAGCGCACCTATGAGAGTTGCGTGGCACTACGTGCTGTAACCTCGACCGATGGAATGACTGCCGACTGGGTGGACTTCTCGCACTCCTTCTTGGCAGGTGTCTCAAACGACATCATCAACAAGGTGCGTGGCGTCAATAGAGTCGTCTACGACATCTCGTCGAAGCCACCAGCAACGATTGAGTGGGAGTAAATTTGGAGACTAACCATCTTCGTCACCCCAGACTCGATCTGGGGTCTACAAAAGAGAGTGCGCAAGCAGAGGTTGTAGATTCCAGATCGAGTCTGGAATGACGCAATAGTTAATAATTAACAATAATTCATAATTGGGTTTTTCGGTCACCATACTCGGATCATCCTCGGCTAAGCCGACACCGTCTCGTCATCAATCAGGACAGATTATCAACATCAATGAACAATTTTTCTTGGTTGATGGCGGCGAGGGTGTGCAGCAGCAGATGTTCCGCTATGGGATAAATCCTCTCAAATTGAGGGCGATATTTGTCTCGCACCTCCATGCCGACCACGTCTACGGCATCTTTCCGCTGCTCTCCACCATGTCGCTCTATGGTCGCAAAACGGCCATAAAGATCTATGCGCCAGCACCATTTGGGGCGATGCTCGAGAGCTACAGAGAGTTCTTTGGGGGCGATTTGGCCTACGAAGTGGAGTGGATAGAGGTAGATTGCACCAAGCACCAAATTATATTCGAAAACCGTACACTCGAGGTGTGGTCGGTGCCTCTGCGCCATCGACTTCCCACCTCGGGATATATCTTTAGGGAGAAGGCGCCAGCGCTCAATGTCGATAAGTTTAAGATCACAAAGTATGCTCTGAGCATTGCGCAAATCACTGCTGCTAAGCGAGGTGAGGATATTACGCTGGAGTCGGGTGAGGTGATTGCCAATAGTGAATTAACATATATTCCCTACTCGCCACGCTCCTACGCCTACATCTCCGACACGGCCTATGCACCACCTGTGGCCGAGCGCTGCAAGGGTGTCGACATGCTCTATCACGAGGCGACCTACGCCGCCGTGGAGGCCAAAACAGCCAAGGAGCGGGGACACTCCACCACCCACCAAGCGGCAAATATTGCGGCAGCAGCAGGGGTGAAGCGACTCCTTATAGGTCACTTCTCGTCACGCTACAAGGATCTGAAACCTCTGCGTGAGGAGGCGCAGACGATATTCCCAAATAGCGAGTTGGCACTGGAGGGAGAGAGTTTTGAAATTGAGAGATAAAGCATAAAATTTAGATATTCGTCATTCCAGACTTGATCTGGAATCTACACAACTAATTTTTTATACAAATTAAATAGCAGCGCTTGTAGATCCCCGATCAAGTCGGGGATGACGGCAATGGGTTAATGCACCAGTAGAGATAAAGAGATGATAAAGAGCGAAATACAACTTATAAAGTCGCTAAGCGACAAACGTGCACGCACAGAGTGTGGCCTCTTTGTGGCCGAGGGTGAGAAGCTAATCTCGGAGCTTAGAGAGGCCACGAGCCTACGTGTGCGCAAGATATATTGTCTCGATGGACTCTTTGAGGGGGATGGCGTGGAGTGGATTGCACCACGTGAGATGGAGCGCATCTCGCAGCTTAAGAGTGCCAATAACTCGGTGGCACTGGTCGAGATCCCACGCTACGAGCTCGATGTGAGCTCCCTTAGCGAGAGGTTGGTTTTGATCCTGGACGAGGTGCAGAACCCTGGCAACTTGGGCACCATCATCCGCCTTGCCGACTGGTTTGGCATCGAGGATATAATCTGCTCCGAGAGGTCGGCCGACTGCTTCAACCCCAAGGTTGTGCAGGCGACAATGGGGGCGATATTGCGTGTGAGGGTGCACTACGCCGCTCTCGAGCCCATCTTGGAGCAGCTCCAAGAGATGGAGGTGCCGATCTATGGAACGCTGCTCGAGGGTGATAACATCTACTCTGAGAGCCTCTCGACCAAGGGGGCCATCATCATGGGCAACGAGGGTCGAGGCATTAGTCCCGAGGTGCAACGATTCATCTCGCACAAGCTCTACATTCCACCTTTTCCTGCCGATTGCAGCGGCTCCGAGTCGCTCAACGTGGCGATCGCCACAGCGGTAGTATGCTCTGAATTCCGCCGCCGCATGTAAAAATTATGAAGTCTCGTCGCACACCGATGCTCTACATGCTTCTACCGCTTTTGTGCGGAGTGGTGGCATCAACACATCTTGAGTGTGCGGAGTGGCTCTCTCTGTTATTCATCATTCCCTCCACTGTGGTGCTCTTTGTGGCGCTGCGGCGATGGGCAATCTATCCCCTTATTGTGGGTGTTGGTATGTTTGTGGGCTCGCTCAATAGAGTTACTCACACCCCCTCGATGAGTTACGATCACCAATATCTGCTCTTGGTGGGCGATAGTCGCACGGCTCAAGTTGTGGCTCATAGAGGTTGCGAGAGCGAGTCGTGGCAGCGATGTCGGTTCGAGGTGACCACCTCGGGATGTAGCATCGAGGAGCATAGCGCCATTCTCTGTCGGGCTACGCTGTCGCTATATGATCGCCATGGGTTACAATCAAATACCTATATAACTTCGATGTGCCGCAGGGGTTATGTCGCTAATCTCTCGATTGATAGCTACGTCGAGCTCGACCCTGTTCAACTCTCACGGCACCTCCCGCTATCGGTTAGAATGAACCGTTGGGCAGTGGAACGTTTAGGGCGGTTGGAACTTAGTGATAGAGCCTTTGCCTCGGCCGCAGCCATGGCTCTTGCCCATCGTTCGCAGCTCGACGAGGGGCTCAAGGAGAGCTACCGTCTGAGTGGTACGTCGCACATCCTGGCACTATCGGGGCTCCACTTTGGGGTGGTGCTGCTTATCATCTCGTCGGTGACATACCTTATGCCTATGGTGCGCAATGGGCACATTGTGGCAGATGTTGTGTCAATAATCTTTATATGGCTCTTTGCCTGCCTTGTGGGTATGGGCGAGAGTGTTCTGCGTGCCGCTTGGATGTTCTCGATGCTCCATCTTGCGTCGCTCATTTCACGTCGTTCCAATAGCCTCAATTCGCTCTTGGCCGCCTCCACTCTCATCATACTATTCGACCCTGCGGCGCTCTTCGACGTGGGCTTTCAACTCTCTTTCGTCTCGGTGTTATCGATCATTGTGGTGGGGGCACCCCTCGCTGTGCGACTCTTTGGGCGATTGCTCTCGCCAATCAAAGCGGTAGCCTCCTCGATTGTGATAGGGGTGGTGGTCACCCTTGCTACGGCGCCACTGCTGGCATACTACTTTGGAGGAGTCTCGCTAATTGGTCCCTTGGCTACTCTGCCAACGCTTGTGACGCTTATGGTGGTGCTATTCAGCTCAATTATCTGGATTATTGCACCTCTCAACATTGTTGCACCCATTGCAAGGGCTCTGATAGAGTGCTGCACAACTCTTCAAAACGGTATCGTCGAGAGAGTTGCATCGTGGAGTTGGGTCTACTACGATCTCCAAATCTCGCAGCTCGATATGATATTGGCCTACCTTTTTATGGTAACAATACTCCTTTTTGTGAGAGTCGCTACCTCTCCATCCTCTCGCAACGATTATCCAAAGAGGTAGGAAGTAAGCAATATTTGCACCTTTCATGGCATGAATATTGGGATTGATTGCTCAAAAAAATAATTTGAGTGATGATCAACACGGAGTTCAAAAATATTATTAGATGGTCGATCTTATCTATCGCAATACTATCTACCACCACTCTCTTTGGACAGACTAAATATTACACGCAACAGGAGGTTGATGCAATCGTCAAGGGTGCCGACACGGTTATATATCGCTATCACACCCCACCAGAGGAGAGGGTGCGATGTGCCCTTGTATTCGAGAATCGTGATGTAGATGTGGATTGGGAAGTCGATACTCTACCTCGCAGAATTCTCTTTGCACTCAAGACGAATCTTCTCTACGATGCTGTGAGTGCAATCAATCTCGGAGTCGAAATACCCATTGGAAGTCGCTATTCGTTGGAGGCGGAGTGGATCTTCCCATGGTGGCTGAGCGATAGTCGCCAGCGCTGTTTCGAGATGCTTTGCGGTACTCTCGAGGGGCGCTATTGGTTTGGCGATAGATCGCTCTATGAGCCACTCACGGGGTGGATGTGTGGTCTCTATGTGGGTGGCGGCTACTACGATTTGGAGTGGGATGGCACGGGATACCAAGGTGAATTTATGCTGATGGGAGGCCTCTCGGGCGGATATGCTCATCGGGTGGGTCGACGCATGCGGCTCGAGTACTCGCTTGGGGTGGGTGTACTGATGACAAAATATCGAAAATATGAGGCTCAGGAGTGTGGCATGGGATGGAACCTGCTACGTACATCGAGGGGGCGTCGAAACTGGTTTGGACCAACGCAGGTGGCCATTTCGCTCTCCTATATGCTCCATCGTGCCGACAAGAGAGGAGGTGCGAGATGAGATACCTTTTGATACCTATTACAATGCTTTTGGTGGGTTGTACACGTCGCCCTCTAAGCGACACAGAGTGCAACTACAGCAGTAACAAGAGTGCCGTAATTGAGGTGAGCGTAGATTGGAGTGCCACTGGATTTGACATCGACAGTGAGGAGGAGTACATCCACCGTGTATCATTTCGCTTCTTCCCCCTCGATGGCTCCACTCCCTTCGATCGCTACCTCGAAGATAATGTTGAGAGTGGCACAATTGAGGTGCCCCAAGGCTCCTACTCGGTGGTGGTCTTCAACGAATCGATATATGATAGCTACTGGTCGAATGCCATACTCTTTGAGGATGTCGATAGCTACGACCTATTCGCTGCCGAGATTGTCGATGAGGATCGCACCCTCTACGACTTCTTCTATATCCCCGACGATGATGAACGTCTCTCGGTCGAGCTACTCAACTTAGCCTCGTGTGGCATTTCCGAATTTGTGGTGAGCGAGACTATGGCCAGTGGCGAGTGGAGCGATGAGGATGAGGTGATGGCCTCGAAACTCAACCCTGTGGTGCCTCGGCGCCTCACATGCAGCACTACAATAGAGGTTGCAACCGAGAATCTAAGCTCGGCAAACAGTGTTCACGCCTCACTCACGGGACTTGCCCACCGAGTATTTATGGCCTCAGGCGATGCCGACACCATCACCACAACTCACATATGGCAACTCTCGCAACGAGAGTGGGAGGATGATACGGAGCAGCACGGCACGATCTACGAGAGCCGCCTAACATTCTCCTTGCCCTCGACCGAGGAGCCGCAACACACCCTCACCCTCGACTTTATTTTGGTTGATGGCTCACGTCACGACCCCGAGGAGGAGCTCATCTACGATGTCTCGGATCAAATAGTGAGCTCAGCCGTAGTTACTCGCTATGCCGATAATGACTTGAGCGCCAGCGTCTCGGTCTCGCTACCCGAGGTGTCGGGCGATGTGGAGGTCGAGGATTGGGGCGACGATAACGAAGTGACGATCCAATAGTGGATCATACTATATATAACTAAAAAATTTACAACTATGAGAAAGATTAGACCTCTTTTAGCTCTCTGCGCATTAGTTGCCGTGAGCTGCACTCAAGAGCAGAGCTACGATGTAGACTCCGTTAGTGAGGATAATGTAATTGGATTTATGAGCTCCACCACACGTGCCAAGACTCTCACCCTAAGTGACTTGACTGGTAACACCGATGGTTTTGCAGTCTATGGCGTAAAGAATGGAAATGGCTCGTGGGATGGCGAGATGGATGGTAACAACAAATACTCCTTCGCCACTGGAAGTTGGGCTTGGACCAAAAGTTCGCCGATGTGGCCCGATGAGAATAGCGGAGATTATCCGATTGACTTCTATGCTATCTACACCGAGGATGGTATCAACGGCTTTAGCTCCGACACCGCTTCGCCAGGTCAGATTGCGATCACCTATGCCGCACCAAATAATGGGCAGAATGATATTTTGTTGGCAACAGCTACGGCAAATGCTCGCCCTGCGGGAGACAAACTTCCGCTCACCTTCTACCATATTCTCTCGAAGGTTAAGTTTGATATTAAGGCCGATGCGAGTAGCGTGGTCTATACAAAGGCAGTTGGATTGAATAACCTCACCAAGCAGAGAACCTATAAACTCTATGCGGAGGAGGGTAGTAGGTGGACAGATTCGGGATCGTCAGCTACCGAGAACTACCCATACCTCGAGATTACCGATCCTATTGCAAGCTCCTCGAGTGGCAGTTTGGTAGGTAGCTATGGTGATCTTATGCTATTGCCGCAATCCACCAAATCGTGGGATACCGAAGACTCCTCGGTTAGCGGTAGCCACATCTATTTGCTCTATAGAGCTGAAGATACTTCTGGAGGCAACATCATTGGCTACTTCGATGCTGATGATCACCCCAACTTCGACCCTATCGAGGATGTTGCCTACGATGATGTTGCACTATTTGTAAAGGTGGGTTATCCTGTTGGTGACGACGATGGTAACTTCACAATTGAGAGTGGCTTGAGCTATAGTTATAACATCAATTTGATGACCACTGGAGCCTCTAATGGTTACCTTATCGACGACTACTACTATGATGAGAATGGTAACGTGACCGACTTTGAGGTAGAAGGCAAGGATATTGGCGATTCAATGTCGGATGGTTACATCAACTTCACCGTCACTGTCAAAGAGTGGGATGAGAGTAGCAGCACTATTGAGTAGCTAATTAAATATAGATGATAGTTAGTGTTAATGTTTTAACCTATTATCGTCATCCCAGACTTGATCTGACACCCCCTCAAGTCTGGGATGACGAATAGAGGATGGATCTATTGTATCTCAACTATCGAGTAACACCCACAGAGAGCGAGAAGATACGAGCAGCATTGGCAGTAGTCACCTCGGCCACTTGGGCGAGCGAAGTGGCGTGGAGGTCAGCTACAGTAGCTGCAATTAGCGGAATGTATGACGATTCGTTGCGCTTGCCACGGTGAGGTGTGGGGATGAGGTAGGGAGCGTCGGTCTCCAATACTATGTGGTTGAGCGACATCTCTGCCACTACGGGTGCGAGTGCTGACTTTTTGAATGTCACCACACCACCAATGCCAAAAACGAAATCACCAAGGGTGAGTAGCGTGCGATAGTGCTCAATGCTACCCGTAAAGGCGTGGATCACACCTCGCACTCCTCTCGAGGCAAATGGCGTAAGCTCCTCGATTATAGCCTCCCATGCATCTCGTGAGTGGATCGCCACGGGGAGCCCATAGCGTAGCGCCATCTCGATTTGAGCTACAAAGGCCTCACGCTGCTCTGCCTCCCACTCTTGGCTCCAATATAGATCTATACCAATCTCGCCTACAGCGCAGTAGCCTTCGCTACCTTGGGCCAGTAGACTCTCCACTGCTGCCAACTCCTCACGCCAAGCAGGGTTTTCGTTGATCGAGGTGGGGTGGAGTCCCACCATGGGGGTGCAGCACCCATACTCTTCACTCATCGCTTCGAGTGCCGCTCGTGATTCGGAGTCGACGTCGGGCAGCAACAAGCGTGTTACACCTGCCTCTTGGGCACGCCTCACTACCTCTGCACGATCCTCGTCGAAGGCGTCGGAGTAGAGGTGTGCGTGAGTATCTACAAACTCCATTATTGCGAAAGGAGGAATCTCTCGCAGTCGAGTGCTGCAATGCAGCCCGAACCTGCGGCGGTGATCGCTTGACGGTAGTGAGGATCCTTCACATCGCCTGCCGCAAATACCCCCTCCACCGAACACTTCGAGGTGTTGGGCTCAGTTACGATATACCCCTCGGCATCGAGCTCCAATTGGTCGGCAAAGAGCTCAGTTACAGGGTGGTGACCAATAGCCACGAAGAATCCCATGATGTCGATTTGGCGCTCAGTGCCATCGGTGTGGCGCAAAAGAGCTCCCGTAACACCACTCTCATCACCCAAAACTTCGGCTGTAGTGTGCTCAAAAAGCACCTCGATGTTGGGGGTGTTGAATACCCTCTGCTGCATCGCCTTCGAGGCACGGAGATAATCCTTGCGCACGATGAGGTATACCTGGCGGCAGATCGAAGCGAGGTAGGTAGCCTCCTCACAAGCGGTGTCGCCACCACCAACCACCGCAACATCCTTCTTACGGTAGAAGAAACCATCGCAGGTGGCACATGCGCTAACGCCTTGGCCTCTAAACTTAGTCTCGGAGGGCAATCCCAAATATTTGGCTGTAGCGCCTGTCGAGATGATGAGGGTCTCGGCCACGATCTCATGCTCGCCATCCACCACAACGTGGAATGGGCGTGAGCTGAGGTCGACGCTGCTGATGATTCCTGTGCGGATCTGGGCACCAAAGCGCTCTGCTTGGCGGCGCAAATCCTCCATCATAGCTGGGCCGTCAATCCCCTCGGGGTAGCCAGGGAAGTTTTCGATTTCGGTTGTTGTGGTGAGCTGTCCACCAGGCTCCAAGCCTTGGTAGAGAACTGGCGAGAGGTTAGCTCTCGAGGTATATATCGCTGAGGTGTAGCCCGCAGGGCCACTACCAATAATTAAACACTTTACTGATTCCATAAAAAATTATATATTTTACTCTAAAACACGAGTGAACTTAAACTGCTCGGTGGCGCCACCCTCACGAGTTGCATTCCAGATCATGGTGTCACCCTCGATCTCTACGATCCACGCCTCGCTCATTGAGCCCTCGATATCGCTATTGAGGTCGTTTACCCAAACATTACCAAGCAGCTCACCCAAGATGTAGTAGTGGCCATCGTTGTCGGCCTTGTCGCTCCACTCCTCATCTTCGCTGTTGCGGCTCTGGAAGTCGTAGGTGTTGTCGCTGTGATACTCTATTCTGAGGTATGGGTTGGTAGTGCGTCCTTCGGTGGCACGACCCTCCCATATGCCCTCTGTGATATTTGTGGCGTAATCTACCGTCGAGCGGTAGCCGCTATAGGAGCGGTTGTCATACATGTCGACACCTCCGTCGATGTTGACAGTCTCCGTCCAATTGATTATGTTGTAGTCGCCATTCTCGTCGGCCGAGATAGTGGTCTTTACCCTTATGTCGTCCGTCGAGCTGTAGACACAGATTAGATCGTCTACAATGGTGTAGTCCACATCATCCTTATAGATCCAGCACGAGTTGCCATCACCCAAGTCGCACCATGCCGAGTAATCTTGTTGACTGCCGTCGAATCGACATGCAAAGTATCCATTGGTTGTCACCTCCTCTTCGTTCTCAGTGGTGAAGATCCATGTTCCCACTACCAAATTACCGTCGAGCGTAGCCGAGCTCTTTGACTCCGAACATGCTGCTACAGAGAGTGCAACAACCGCTCCAATTAAAATTTTCTTCATCATATTTTTTATATTTCAAATTTCAACTTTATCGCTGCTCCACCCCACGCATTGATCTTGTGCTGCTTGTTGTGAATCTCTCTTTTGGGGGAGAGTATCGACACCTGAGCATCAAAGGGGGGATGGTCCACAATAGGTCTATTTTTGCCTACGGGGGTCAACTTGGGGATGAAGTATATTATTACCTCAATGTGGTGAGCATCAGCCATCTCGAGGCGTGTGACACTCGCTCCATCCTCCTTTTGAGTAGACTCCACATAGAGCTGCTTCGACTCCGAGTCGAAGCCTCCGCACATCACAATGGTGTGGTAGTGGGAGTATCTCTCGAAAGAGCTATCAACCTTTATCTCAATCATAGGTAGCTGCTTTACTCTGCTTCACTCTCTTTGTGCTCCTCGAAGTGCTGAATACCAAAGAGAAGCAACAAAACTGCACCCACCGAGATGTAACTATCGGCAAGGTTGAATATAGCACCAAAGAAGTAGTTGTTGCTATCGACTAAAAAGGATAGGAATGAGGGGACCCCCTCCCACTGGAACAGCGGGAAGTAGAACATGTCGACAACCTTTCCCATCATTGGGGCAGCATAGGAGCCTCCCAAGTGCGCCACGGTGAGAGGTGTCGACTCCGAGAAGATCATGCCATAAAATGCGCAATCGATCATATTGCCAATGGCACCCGCCGTAATCATCACAATGGGGATGATTACCATCGTGTGAGCTCTCTTCGAGACTAACCCTTTGATATAGACAAATAAGAAGCCAATGAGAACTATGCGAAAGAGGCTCAAGATGAGTTTTCCCCAATCGTAACCATCCCCCGAGTTAATCTGCATGCCGAAGGCTGCTCCATTATTCTCGATAAATCGTAGTTGGAACCAGTCGGGAAATACTATAATTGCCTCGCCTAATGAGAGATTTGTCTTGATCCAAAACTTGAGAAGCTGATCCAAGAGAATTAGAACAACCATGATTATGGTTATGTGTTTCAATTTCATGTGGTAAATTTTAGTGTAACAGAGGCAAAGTTAAGAATTTTTTTTGATATACCTCTTGTTTCAAGGCAAAGGAGAGTGCGAGTTGCAGTATTTCAATCTATTGGTGTTGATCTCGAAGTAGGTCTTGGACGATCTTCACAGGTGAGAATGTTGAGACGGGAACCTCCACAAAGATAGTGTTCCACTTCGCCATTGAGCCATTCCAGAGTCCTGGGAGCTCTTGGGCACGTAGGGCACGACCCTCGCTTGACTTCTCTGAGATGAAGCCTGTGGTGTAGTCCACAAAGTCACGTAGGTTGAACTTTTGGCCACGGGAGTCCTTTACGGCACAGATTAGGTCGGCAGGGTTGAAGTGTGTTGCTGACTTCATTAGGTGTGCATCGTCGGCCGATATTTGGCTCGACTCGGCAATTTGGAGTGACTCCATGCCGCTCTGCTCCTTCACCCAATAGGGACCTCCGCCAGGCTCACCCTCGTTGAGAACCATTGCGCAGACTCTCATTGGGCGCTCCAAAATTGAGCGGAGTGTAGCTGAGCCATAATCCTCGGGTAGCTTTACGCAGAGGCTCTGCTCGATAAATTGAGCTATTGGCTCCAACTCGGCGCCACCCACCTCGAGTGCTTTGATATACTCGAAGGTTCGATCTAGGAGTGAGAGTAGTACTCCGCCGAGGGCCTTTTTGTAGGCTACCGTATCGCCACGCAGGGCATCGGTGGTTACGTTGTCGATATTTTTGATGAAGATCAGGTCGGCATCAATAGCGTTGAGATTCTCGATGAGTGCACCGTGACCTGCGGGGCGGAAGAGCAGCGAGCCAGCGTTGGTGCGGAAGAGTGTGTTGTCGGGGTTTACCGCCACGGTATCGGTTGCGGGGCTCTGCTCCGAGAATGAGATGTTGTACTTCACCCCAAATGTAGCCTCGTGGCGTGGTACAACTGAGTCGAGAAGCTCCGAGAATGCTGCACGGTGCTCGGGTGAAACGGTGAAGTGGATATTTGCCACACCCTTGTTTGCGCCATAGATTGCCGCCTCCACGAGGTGCTCCTCGATAGCCTTGCGGTTGCCACTCTCGTAGCTGTGGAATGTGACGAGTCCCTTTGGCTTGGAGCCGTAGCCCAATCCCTCACCAATTATTGCGCTCACGATAGCTTTGTCGTCGGCACCCTCGGGGAGGAGAGCCTTGAGCTCGGGCCAAAATGCAAAGCGCTCGATATTTTCGAGAAGATAATCTATACCCTTGGTGCGTTTATCGTCGCCCACAAACTCGAAAAGCTCCTTGAACATGCGTGTTGCGGCACCCGAAGCGGGTACAAACTTAACAACCTTGAGCTCAGATAGAGCATTGTCATAGCACTTGATAGCCTCTTTGAGTTCGCTCTCGCTGAGGCGGATGATGCCATCGCCCACCGAAGCGGCACGAAGAACGGGTAGCGAGGGGAATCCCTGCTCAAAATCTTTGATCTGCTGTTCGACACTCTGTGGGTCGATGCCATGAGCCTTGATCTGCTCTAAATCTTGGGTTGTAAACATATAATTATTATTTGATTTATATTAACACTCCCCAAAATTAATAATTTATTTTTAACTTTGCAGATATGAAACGAGAATTTTTTAATCTTTTGCTTGCTTCTCGCAACAGCTTCGGGGTCGATCAGAGGGCAGAGCGCCTCATTGAGTTTGAAGATGAGGCAGATCTACTCGATATCTTCTCTGTGGATCCCCCTCAGGAGTGGTATGTGATGAGTGGCGGCAACAACATCCTCTTCACCAAGGATTACGCAGGGGTGATCATCACCCCCACAGCCACCTCGATAGAGGTTGTTAGCAGCTCGGCTCTCCAGACCAAGGTGAGAGTTGCGGCAGGTGTGGAGTGGGACGACTTTGTGGAGTGGGCCGTGCAGCACGATCTGTGGGGTGTTGAGAATCTCTCGCTTATCCCTGGCAAGGTGGGTGCCGCTCCAGTCCAAAATATTGGCGCCTATGGGTGTGAGGTGGGCGATGTGGTGGAGTGTGTCGAGATGTTCTGCCCCTCGACCCTCAATACGTTGCAATTGCAAGCTTCGCACTGCAACTTTGGCTACCGTGAGAGCATCTTCAAAGGGTCGTTGCGAGGGAGGGTCATCATCACCTCGGTCACCTTCAACCTAAGTCGTGTGGCGCAACCCAAGTTGGGCTATGGCGATGTGGTGCGAGAGGTTGCTCAGCGGGGCGATGTTACTCTGCGCAATATCCGTGATGCGATATGCGCTATCCGCACCTCTAAACTACCCGACACCAAGGAGTTGGGCAATGCAGGTAGCTTCTTCAAAAACCCCACCGTGGAGCTCCATGTGGCCGAGGCGCTCAAAGCGAGCCACCCCACGATGCCACTCTATGACGCTCAAGGAGATCCCACCAAGATGAAGTTGGCCGCAGGGTGGCTCATCGACCAGGCGGGCTTCAAGGGGTATCGTGAGGGTTGTGTCGGTGTCCATGAGAAGCAGGCCTTGGTGCTTGTTAACTTTGGCGGTGCCACGGGAGTTGAGGTTCTTTCGCTCTCGGCGAAGATTATAGATCGTGTGGAGAGGCTCTTTGGGGTGAGGCTCTCGCCCGAGGTGAATATTTTATAAAATACGGAATTATGATGACTCTCTTAGATAGATTCAAAGATTATATAGACCACAATGCGATGGCTACCCACGCCGACAAAATTCTACTCACCGTCTCGGGAGGTGTCGACTCTATGGTTATGCTCGACCTCTTTGTGGCGGCAGGCTATAGCGTGGGTGTTGCCCACTGCAACTTTCAACTGAGGGGCGATGAGAGCGATGAAGATGAGCTGCTTGTAGCGCAACGAGCTCAGGCGCTTGGTGTGGAGCTCTTCAATCGACGCTTCGATACGGCGCTCGAGGTGGAGCGCTCGGGTGATTCGATGGAGATGGTGGCACGTCGCCAACGCTACGAGTGGTTCGAGGAGCTCTGTGTGGAGCATGGCTACAACATCATCGCTGTGGCTCACCACATCGACGACTCGGTCGAGACATTCTTCATCAACCTCTTCCGTGGAACAGGCCTCAAGGGGCTCACAGGTATCACCGCCCACCGAGGTAAGATAATCCGCCCAATGATGTTTGCCCAACGCAAAGATATTTTGGAGTGGGCCTCGCACCACAAAGTGCCCTATCGTGAGGACTCATCGAACCGTTCGACCAAATACCTACGCAACAAAATCCGCTTGGGACTCATCCCACGTGTCAAGGAGATAAATCCCAAATTCTCGCCCATCATGCGCCAAAACATTGAGCGACTGATCAATGCGCAGAGATTCATCAACGCCTCGATCGAGAAGATCGCAAGCGAGGTGATGAGCTACAATGAGGGGATCTACACCCTCGACGTGGAGCGAATTGATGAGGCTCTACCCCGTGATTTTGTAATCTACGAGCTGCTCAACTCCTCGTTTGGATTCAAGGGCGATGTGGTCGATTCGCTTATCGCCTCCTCGAAGGCCGAGAGCTCGGGGCGTCGCTTCTACTCCAAGGAGTATGTGGCCTATACCAATCGAGGCGAGATCCTCATAACCCGCATCGCCGAGGATGATCCCTGCGAGGTGGTGGTCGAGCCCCATATGTTGCGCAACTACTGCGGCAACTCGGTGCTCTTCTATGAGCGATTAGATGTGGGTCTCCTCGATAGCTTCTCCACCCCAACCAAGGTGGCGCTGCTCGATGCCGATAAATTGAGCTATCCACTCACCATCCGCCGCTGGCGTGAGGGGGACCAATTCACCCCATTTGGGATGAGCGGTCGCAAGAAGGTGAGCGACTTCTTGATCGACGAGAAGGTCTCGCAGCCCGAGAAGGAGCGCCAATTTGTCCTGGTGAGCGCTACGGGTGAGATCGCATGGCTCATTGGGCGACGCATAAGCGAGCGCTTTAAGCTCGATGGCGAGAGTGAGAATATTTTACGAATCACAAAAGAGATACTATAGTGGCAAAATCTACCCCCAAATTTCGAGATAGCGTAGCCCACATGGGTCGCATTGAGTCGAGTGTCAAGGAGCGCTCGTTTGCCTCCATCTACCTTCTGATGGGCGAGGAGAGCTACTTTATTGATAAAATATGTGATCTGCTCGACGACTCAATTTTGGAGGAGGGGATGAAGGATTTCAACTCGCTAACCCTCTACGGCAAAGATTCCGAGGTGGGACAGGTGGTCAACGCATGTCGCCAGATGCCGATGATGGGTACTCGCCAAGTGGTGATCCTCAAAGAGGCGCAACAGCTGCGCTCGATCGAGAAGCTCTCGCTCTACACCGCCTCACCCAACCCCACAACAACACTCATAATCTGCCACAAGGAGAAGAGCCTCGACAAACGCTCGCAGCTCTACAAACACTGCTCCTCGAAGGGTGTGGTCTTTGAGGCTATCCGTCCTCGAGACTACGAGATCGGTCCATGGCTCACCGAATATATCGCCTCGAGAGGGTGCCGCATCGAGAACAAGGCGCTCGCAATGTTGACCGACAACTTAGGTACCGATCTCTCGAAGGTTACGGGCGAGATCACCAAGTTGCTGCTGTCGCTGCCCGAGGGTGTCACCCAAATCACCGATAGCGATGTGGAGCAAAATATTGGCATCTCCAAGGAGTTCAACAACTTCGAGCTCTGTCGTGCCGTTGTTACTCGCAACTTCTCACGTGCTCTAATGATAGCCGATCACTTTGGGCGCAACCCAAAGGATAATCCGCTGCTGCTCACCATAATGGCGCTATTCAACCAATTCAAGCAGCTCTTTGTCTACAACTACCTGATGTGGCTCACAAAGTTCCGCAATGCTGCGCCACCTACCGACAACGATCTAATGCAGAAGCTCAATATCCGCAACATCTACGCCATTGGTGAGCTGCGCCAAGTGGCTGCTGCATGGCCCAACAAGAGGGTCTTTGCGATCCTTGGTATATTGCGTGAGTATGATGGCAAGAGCAAGGGAATCGACTCGGGTGGTGCGAGCGATGGAGAGCTATTGCGTGAGCTGCTCCTAAAGATTTTTACAGCCTAAAGCTTAGCTATGTCACCCTCTACTCTATATCAAATTGTCCACACCCTCGACGGTAATATATATCACCTCGAGGAGCATCTAAGCCTCCTCTTCGAGGCCTACTTTGAGCTCCACAGCGGATGCGCCAAGCTACCACAAGAGGAGCTGCGTCGCCAAATTGAGGAGGTGATAAGGGATAGCCGCTGCCCTCGTGGTGTATCTCTCTTTGTCAAGATCTCGATCAGTAGCGAGGGCAAAGTGAGTGTTGAGGAGTATGAGAGGTCGCTCTACCAGGGCTACACCCTGCGCTGCATATCGCCCCGTGCTGCCCTCGTCGAGTATAACATCCCCCACATATCGCTCCCCACACATCTGCGTGAGCAGCTTACACAATTTGCCAATAGCGAAGCTCGTAAACGTCGAGGCGATTTGGCGTTGCGACTCTCGGCAGGTGAGGTGGATCTGATCAATGGAGCACAGATATTTGCACTAAAAGGCGAACTTCTACTTACCGCCCAACTCTCTTATTCGGTGGAGCATGCACTGGCTAAGGAGTGCGCACTACGCTTGGGTCTCGACCTCTGCGAGCGCCCGATTGATGCCAGCGAACTGCCACACCTCGACGAACTATTCTTTGTCGACCACTATGGCGTGACAGCAATACGCAACTACGCAGAGAGATACTATATGTCGCTCACCGCCTCGGCTATTGCCTCGGCTCTTGCTTTGGCTGTGGGGTAGCTCTCTTACTGACTCCGTCGGCAAGAGTGAACCTCACTTATTGACTCCGTCGGGTGGGGATTGCACCCCCACGGGTGCGTACTCCTTCTTGCGCTTTTGGGCTTAGAGATTGCATCTCTAAGATTATAAGTGATAAAGCGGTGCCGCAAATGAATTTGCGCATCACTTTGTCACTTATAATTTTTTAATGCCTTTGGCATTAAACCCTTTAGCGAGTGGCATGGGCACGTCATTCCCGACTACCTCCCCCCTCTCGTCATTCCCGATCGAGTCGGGAATGACGTACATGGGGAGGTCGGGAATGACGTGAAGCGAGGTGAACCTCACTGATTATGTGATGACAACCGAAGGTTGGCATAGATATATTTATTAATGTGAGTGTTGAAAATTTATTTTCATAAGCTCATTTTAATAAATGTATCGTAGATGGGCAAAGCCCACCACAAAATCAGTGCAACAAAAGTCAAAAACGCAAGTTTTTGGATCCAAGCTTGCTTGGCGGCCGCCCGCCGTAAGGGCAGTAAGCAAGCAACAAGCAAGCAAAAGCGACGAAAAAAGTAGATCGTTATGCTCACTTTTTTGTTATATTTTTTATACCTTTGTTTTCTAAAAAGTTAAATCAAATATTATGGAGTATAATTTCAAAGAGTTAGAGTCGAAGTGGCAGGGTCTTTGGAGTGAGAGGGGAACCTACAAAGTTGAGGTAGATCACTCACGTCCAAAGTTTTATGTATTGGATATGTTCCCCTATCCTTCGGGGGCAGGACTACATGTGGGTCACCCACTTGGCTACATCGCCTCGGACATCTACTCACGCTATAAACGTCTCTGTGGATTCAATGTTTTGCACCCCATGGGTTACGACGCCTTTGGTCTGCCTGCTGAGCAGTATGCGATCCAAACGGGGCAACATCCACGCATCACAACTGAGCAAAATATCGCTCGCTACCGTGAGCAATTAGATAAGATCGGCTTCTGCTTCGACTGGAGCCGTGAGGTGCGCACCTCGGAGCCCGACTACTACAAGTGGACGCAGTGGGCCTTTGTGAAGATGTTTGAGCACTACTACAACAACGCCACTCAAAAGGCGGAGCCCATCGAGCAGCTTGTGGCTAAATTCGCTCAGAGCGGTTCGCAAGGTGTCGATGCACCATGCACTGTAGCTGTTGACTTCACCGCCGAGCAGTGGGGGGCGATGAGCGAGGAGGAGCAGGAGAGTATTCTTCAAGGCTTCCGCTTGGCCTACCGTGCCGACACTATGGTTAACTGGTGTGCCGAGTTGGGTACGGTCTTGGCCAACGATGAGGTGAAGGAGGGTCTTTCGGTTCGTGGAGGCTTCCCTGTGGAGCAGAAGAGGATGAAGCAGTGGTCGTTGCGTGTCACAGCCTATGCCGAGCGTATGCTCAAAGGTATGGAGTCGTTGGAGTGGAGCGAGTCGCTCAAGGAGATCCAGCGCAACTGGATTGGCCGCTCGCTTGGTGCTCAGATGTTCTTCGATGTGGAGGGCAGCGAGCGCAAGTTGGAGATCTTCACTACACGCCCCGATACGGTCTTTGGAGTGACATTTATGGTTATCGCACCCGAGCATGAGTGGGTCGAGGAGCTCACCACCGCCGAGCAGCGAGCAGCCGTTGAGGAGTATATCACGCAGGCCAAAAAGCGCTCGGAGCGTGAGCGTATGGCCGACACGAAGCGAGTGAGCGGTGTGGCTACTGGTGCCTACGCCATCAATCCACTTACGGGTAAGAGTATTCCAATCTACATCTCGGATTATGTCTTGGCAGGCTACGGTACTGGTGCGATTATGGCGGTTCCTGCGCACGACTCACGTGACTGGGCCTTTGCTCGTCACTTTGGTTTGGAGATCACTCCAGTAGTGGAGGGTGGCAACATCGAGGAGGCGTCGTATGATGCTAAGGAGGGTGTGATGATCAACTCCGACTTCCTCACATGTCTCGACGTCAAAGAGGCTATTCCATTGATGTTCACCGAGATCGAGAAGCGAGGCTTGGGTAAGAAACTCATCAACTATCGCCTGCGTGACGCCATCTTCTCACGTCAACGCTACTGGGGCGAACCATTTCCAGTCTACTATAAGGGCGATGTGGCCTACGCTCTAAGCGAGGATAAGCTACCGTTGGAGCTCCCCGCAATCGAGAACTTTGGCCCAACTGAGGCTGGTGAGCCACCTTTGGCACGTGTCGAGGGGTGGTGCACCGAGGAGGGTTACCCATTTGAGCTCTCTACGATGCCAGGTTTCGCAGGCTCGTCGGCATACTTCCTCCGCTATATGGATCCCCACAACACCGAAGGGTTGGTGGGCGAAGAGGCTAACCAATATTGGCGCAATGTCGACCTCTATGTGGGTGGTATTGAGCACGCTACGGGTCACCTTATGTACTCACGTTTCTGGAATATGTTCCTCTACGACTTGGGCTACATCTGCGAGGAGGAGCCCTACAAGAAGCTTGTGAACCAAGGTATGATCCAGGGTCGCTCGAACTTCGTATATCGCATTGTGGGTAGCAACACCTTCGTCTCGCTTGGTCTCAAGGATCAATACCAAACCACCGAGATCCATGTCGATGTCAACATCGTGAAGAACGATCAACTCGACGTTGAGGCATTCAAGGCGTGGCGAGCAGAGTTTGCCGATGCTGAGTTTGTATTGGAGGATGGCAAATATATCTGTGGCTGGGCCATCGAGAAGATGTCCAAATCGATGTACAACGTGGTCAACCCCGATATGATTGTCGAGAAGTATGGCGCCGACACCCTCCGCATGTATGAGATGTTCCTCGGACCATTGGAGCAGTCGAAACCTTGGGACACCAATGGAATTGATGGCGTGCATAAGTTCTTGCGCAAATTCTGGAGACTCTACCACAACCGTGAGAATGAGCTCACTATCACGGGCGAGGTAGCATCGGAGGCGGAGCTAAAGACGCTCCACAAGACCATCAAGAAGATCCGTGAGGATATTGAGAACTTCTCGTTCAACACCTCAGTGGCGGCATTTATGATCTGCCTCAATGAGCTTGGTGAGTGCCACAAGCGCTCTATCTTGGAGCCTCTTACAATCCTCATTGCACCATTTGCACCCCACATCGCCGAGGAGTTGTGGTCGCTCGCAGGTCATGAGGGCTCTGTTTTTGACGCTACATACCCCGAGTGTGAGGAGAAGTATTTGGTGGAGAGCTCGTTTGAGTACCCTGTGATGATGAATGGCAAGTTACGCTTCAAGCAGCAGTACGACCTTTCGTTGTCACCCAAGGAGATCCAAGAGGATATACTCACTAAGGAGGCGGCTCAAAAGTGGTTGGAGGGCAAGGCTCCCAAGAAGATTATTGTAGTTCCAGGTAAGATTATCAACATAGTATACTAAAGAGATAAAGATATGGCAAACAACAAATACAGACTACTCGAGGTCAATTCAAAGAGTACCGAGGCTCAATTTTTTGCGCTTATCCACAAACTCTATGCAGGCGACCCGATGTGGATCTGTCCCATCGAGGATAGTATCAAGGCGGTCTTTGACCCCAAACGCAACAAGCTCTTCGATGGAGGAGAGGCAATCCGTTGGGTTGCAGTAGACGCCGCTGGTGAGTGCGTAGGGCGCATAGGTGCATTCTACAACTCCGAGAAGGCCGCTATCGAGAGCCAACCAACAGGCGGTTGCGGATTCTTTGAGACGATCGACGACTACGCTGTGGCAGAGATGCTCTTCGACGCCGCTCGTGATTGGCTCAAAGGCAAAGGTATGGAGGCGATGGATGGCCCCATCAACTTTGGTCAGCGTGACTCGTGGTGGGGTGTGTTGGTCAAGGGGTTTGACTATGAGCCTCTCTTCGAGAATCCATACAACCCTCCCTACTACCAGGCGCTCTTCGAGAGGTACGGCTTCAAGGATTACTTCCAACAATACTCCTACATCTGGAATGTCGACGACCATGACATAAGCCCCAAGATCCATGCACGTGCGGCTCGCCTCGCTGAGACTCCTGGTTACACCTTCCGCCACCTCGAGAAGAGTGAGTTAGATGCCGCTGCTGAGACCTTCCGCACAATCTATAACAAGGCGTGGAGCATGTTCTCGGGTGTGAAACCTATGGAGGCGGCTGAGGCTGCGGCAATTATGAATAGCCTCAAACCAATTGTCGACACCGAGATCCTCTACTTCGCATACTACAACGACGAGCCCATCGGATTCTTTATCATGGTGCCCGACCTCAATAAAGTTCTCAAGCAGTTTAAGGGTAAATTTGGACCACTCCAAAAGCTCAAGTTCCTCTGGGATCTGAAGGTGCGACGCACATGCGACCGTATCTTTGGAATGATCTTCGCCATCACCCCCGAGTTCCAAGGTAAGGGTGTGGAGTCGGGCTTGATGTCGACCATCACCAACGAGTATCTCCACTCTGAGAAGAACCACTACAAGTCGTTGGAGCTCGCCTGGATGGGTGACTTCAACCCCGTTATGAACCACATGATTGTGAAGTATGTATGCGCTACACGTCACAAGATCCATATAACATATCGCTACCTATTTGACCGAGAGAAGGAGTTTGAGCGCTGTCCAATGCTCAAGTTGCGTCGAAGAGGAGAGTAACCCATTTTCAACCTAAAAAAACAATGAAATCAACACCATTCACAAAGTATCACATCGAGGCAGGAGCCAAGATGGCAGAGTTTGCAGGCTACAATATGCCAATCGAATTTACGGGAATCAACAACGAGCATATGGCCGTTAGAGAGGGAGCAGGAGTATTTGACGTTAGCCACATGGGCGAGATCTGGGTCAAGGGCGAGCATGCGCTCGAGCTGCTGCAACGTATCACCACCAACGACGTATCTAAGCTCTACGATGGCAAGGTGCAGTATACTGCAATGCCCAATGGTAGAGGCGGAATAGTGGATGATATTTTGGTCTACCGCATTGACGCTCTTACCTATATGCTATGTGTCAACGCCTCTAATATCGACAAAGATTGGGCTCACATAGTGGAGCAGGGCAAAGCCTTTGGGATGGAGGCAGGCTCGGGCAAGGAGCTCTACAACGCCTCCGACGAGATCTGCCAATTGGCAATCCAAGGGCCCAAGGCGATGGAGATTGTCTCTAAATTGTGCGATGAGCCTATTCTCGATATGGAGTACTACACCATGCGCAAGATGGATGTTGCGGGTTGCCCTGTGATCCTCTCGACCACTGGCTACACTGGCTCAGGCGGTTGCGAGATCTATCTGGCAAACGAAGATGCCGATCGCCTTTGGAGTGCATTGTGGGAGGTTGGTGCACCCGAGGGTCTCCAAAATATTGGATTGGGTGCTCGTGACACGTTGCGCCTCGAGATGGGGTTCTGCCTCTACGGCAACGACATCGACGACACCACTTCGCCCATCGAGGCAGGATTGGGTTGGATCACCAAATTTGCTGAGGGGAAGGAGTTTATCGACCGTGAGGCGATGGCGACTCTCAAAGCCGAAGGATGCAAGCGCAAGTTGGTGGGCTTCAAGCTTCTAAGTCGAGGCATCCCACGCCATGGCTACCCAATAGCCTCGCCCAGTGGTGAGGTGATAGGTGAGGTCACCTCGGGAACCATGTCGCCATCTCTCAAGGAGGGTATCGGCATGGGATATGTCGCTGCACAATATGCCGCTAAGGGAGGTAGAATAGCAATTGTAATACGTGAAAAGTTGGTCGAGGCCGAGGTTGTCGGGTTGCCATTTGTGGCGATCAAGGGCTAAGGAGTTTAATTCGCAGATATTAATATAAAATCGTCATCCTGGATCTTCCCAGGATGACGATTTTATATTATCTATTAATGCGAATTAAGGTTTGAGCTTCGCTAAACCAAATTCGGCTATTTTATTGTGTTTTGACCCCATCCCCAAACCCCTTCCCTAAGTGGAAGGGGCTTTGTCGAGCGGCTAAAGCCACTCTCCTTAGAGGAAAGCGAATCAAGATTTTTCAAACCTTAATTCGCATTATTAAGTATTATTACTCTGTGAGTACGATGATCTCGTTAAACTCAGCCTCGTAGTTGCCCACTGTGAGCGTGTCGCCATACGCTACCATGTCGGCATTGGCGGCACCTACCGTAAGGGTGATATTTGTGAGTATGGCGCTGTAGAGAGCATGGGTGTCGATGCTCTCCAACTTGATGTTGGGCGCTGTGGCAAGAGAGAGATCAACTAAATCCTCGCAGTTGCAGAGTGAGTACTCCTCGAGCGTGGTTGCCATTGGAGCCTCGAGCGATGTCATCATCTCGCAGTTGAGCATGGCGTTGCTCTCGAGTGTTGTTGCCATAGGGAAACTTGCCGAGAGTAGTTCTGTACAATTTGCAAAGGCGTATGCGCTCACCGACTCCACCGAGGGAAGCTCCACCGAGGTGATGTTGGTGCAGTTGTAGAAGATTCTGCTACGCATTGATGTAACACTTTGAGGCAGAGATATCTCTCCCGTGACAACCGATGGTATGGCTGCTATAGCCTCGCTGAGATCGTCGTTGTAGATGATTCCATCGATGTAGGTGAATGCTTGGCTCTCTACATCCATCGTACTCATCGCTGTGCAGTCGTTGAAGATGCCATCGCCAAGGATTGATAGAGTAGCTGGTAGTGTGAAACTCTCCAATGTCTTGCATGCAATGAAGGCGTATGAGCCAATCTCCTCGACTATGGGGATGTTGATTTCGCTTAGGTTTGAGCAGTCACAAAATGCGTAGTCGCCAATCGTGAGTAGTGATGGTGCATCAACTCTCTCGAGTGCCGTACAGTAGGTAAATGCTCCGCTGCCGAGGCTTACAACCGATGGTAGTTCGATCTCGACGAGTGAATCGCAAAGTCGGAATGTCTGATCGCCAATGCTCTCGACAAGAGGGATGTTGACCACCGAGAGGGAGCTACAGCCATTAAATGCTGCATTGCTGATCGATGTTGCCACAGGCAGGTCGATTTGAGTTAGCGACGAGCAGTTGCGTAGAGCGTAGTTTCCAATAGATGTTGCATTGGGTAGGTCAATAGTTTTTAGATTTGTGCAAAACTCAAATGCGTAGGCGCCAAGTGAGGTGGCATATGGTGCTGAGACAGATGTTAGAGCCGAAAAATTACGTGAGCTATCTTCGAGAGCTACTCCAAATATTGCATATGCTGGAATCGCCTCGAGTGCTGAGAAGTCGATTGATATCTGACGCTCTGGATAGTTATTCGAGATATACTCGATGGCTGCACTGAGTGTCTCAAAGTCCTCTGTTGTAGCACTTTGATCCTCGATGGTCCAACTATCTGTGGCGGGGAAACGATATGCGCCAAATTGAGAAAGTGTAAATTGGCTACCATCCAATGTCTCGATCACCACCTCATCATCGACCGATGTTGTCGACCTATCACTACATGCGATAGCTGCAAAGATAGCTACCGAGAGAATCAATAATTTTTTCATAATATATCTTTTATACTCAATATAAGATTTTAAGCTCGCACCACAAGCTAACCAATAGAGTAACGTCGTTTGTGTAATAAATATTTCTTTTAAGTTCAAAAATATCCTCTTCTACAGAGTCAAGAAGAGGATATTTAGGGCGTTTCGACCAAATCTACTATAGACCCAAAGAGCTCTTAATCGACTCTGGAAGTGCGTTTTTGTTGACCATGATCGAGATGGTTTTATACTCTACGAATGGACGTGAGAAGTAGTAGTAGCCATCGTATGGAGGCATTGCATCCCACGAGTTCTTCACCTTGTAGAATGGATTTCCCTCTTGGTCTACCGCTGTACCCTCGATCACCATTCCGTGGTCGTCGGTAGTTGAGTAGTTGTCGTAGCCTATTTGGCGCATCTCTTGTGTGATTGCCTTCTCCTTGATTGGGCCGTCGAATGCGTAGAGAGCCTTCGATCTCTCGGCATCTGTCATAGCGCCCCAACGCTCAGCCTCAGTGCCACTTAGGTTGTCGAGATCATCCTCGGGTACGATCGCTACAGCCTTGGTGCGGCTGAAGCCCTGCTCGCTGACGTCGGTTGCCCAACCCACCGAGTAACCCTCCTCGATAGCTGCGTCGATCACCTCCATCATCTCATCAAGAGGCAAGTTGTAGGAGGGCATCCACATCCAATTGTCGGGAACCTCCACTACGAACTGCTCGTAGAATGGGTGGTGAGTAAACGACGAGATGAAGATGTAGTCATCCATCGAGATTGGGAGCGACTCAGCGTAGCTCATTGGGGTGTACTCCTTGCCCTCGAAGGTGAAGCTCTCGGGAATGGCACCAAGGTAGCTATCCAAGATTCCGTTGAGTCCCGCCTGCCAAGCTGTTGTTAGAGTGCGGTTTGAGTTCTTGATCACGGCATCCATATAGCCCTTGATCACCTCGTCGATCTCGCCAAAGACTGGTAGCTCGGTACCGTAGTTGAGACCTTGGTAGACCTCCTGAGGCACGATACCATACTTCTTGATCATCTCGGTTACGTCGTGGAAGGCTCCACCCACTGCCAAGTTGAGATTGCCGTGAAGACGTGCATACTTAACCGCCTTATCGAAATATGCGTGGCGTACCACCCACATCTCCGAGAGGTCCACCTCGCCACCACCGTTCTTGATAATCTCATTCTCGAGTGCCGAGATACCGCTGTAGCACCAACATGTGCCGCTGCGGAATTGATTTTTCACCGATGTTGCTGGAATCGTCTTTGTATCAGTAAACTGGTAGCCACTCTCTGCCTTTGGAGCCTCCGCTCCTTTGGGAGGTTGAGCAACTGCACCTACGCTTAGGCACACTGCCACTGCAAGTAATACTCTCTTCATAGCTCTATTTCTTTTTAAGTTTTGTTAGTTATTTTTACTTCTTGCTTTTCGCAATAATCTCCTGGCACTCCTCGAAGCTAAGCTCCTCGGCTACACGACCTTTGGGGATTCTGTAGTTCTTCTTGTTGTAGGCGATGTAGGGGCCATAGCGGCCATTTTTGATCACCACGTCGGCATCCTGCTCAAAGGTCTTGATTGGGGTATTTGCCGCCGCTTTATTGGCTCTCGTGGTCTCGATAAGCTCTATGGCACGCTCCAAGGTGATCGTATATGGATCATCTGTCTTGGCAAGCGACGTAAAGGCTTTATCCTGGCGCACATAGGGGCCGAAGCGACCTACACCCACCACCAACTCGTGACCCTCGAACTCGCCCAATGTGCGAGGAAGATCGAAGAGCGTGAGTGCCTCCTCGAGTGTTATGGACTCGATAAGTTGACCCGTTTTGAGACCTGCGTAGCGAGGTTTTTCACCCTCGGGTGCGGTGATCTCGACCATCGCTCCATAGCGACCAATGCGAGCCTTGATCTCACGTCCACTCTTGGGGTCTACTCCCAAGATGCGCTCGTGTGAAGCTCTTGAGACTTGCTCTCCGATAGCCACATCGACCATCGAGTGGAATGGTTGGTAGAAGTCGTCGATCATCTTGTGCCACGCTATATCGCCCTCGGCCACACGGTCGAACTCCTTCTCTACATTTGCGGTGAAGTTATAGTCGATGATCTCTGCAAATTGACCCTCGAGGTAGTCGTTGACCAACATTCCGATGTCGGTTGGTGACAATCTATTCTTCTCTTTACCAATATTTTCGCTCAAAGTTTTGCGCTCTACTTCGCCACCCTTTAGAGTCAATTGCTCATACTCACGCTTTGCTCCGTCACGGTTTTGTTTGACCACATAGCCACGGTTGATGACCGTAGTGATGGTTGGTGCGTAGGTCGAAGGACGACCAATACCCAACTCCTCGAGACGCTTTACGAGCGACATCTCGTTGTAGCGAGCTGGCCCTTGCGTGTAGCGCTCCGTAGCACTCACTGAGTCCGACTCCAAAGCCTCACCCACAACAACTTTGGGGAGGCGCCCCTCGCCGCTATCCTCGGTTGCAGCATCGTCGTCGATAGCCTCGGTGTAGAGGCGCATAAATCCATCGAAGCGGATAACCTCTCCCGTAGTTGAGAACGTCGCCGCTTGGTCGCCACGCTCAATGGTGATGATGGTGCGATCCAACTCGGCGGGAACCATCTGTGAGGCAACCGTGCGTTTCCAGATTAGGTCATAAAGACGCTTCTCGGCCGCTGTTCCCTCGATGCTTTTGCGCTCAATATATGATGGGCGGATGGCCTCGTGAGCCTCTTGCGCCCCTTTGGACTTGGTTTTGTAGTTCTTTGGTGCCGAGTACTCCGCTCCAAAATCTTTGGTGATCTCCTCCTTGCACTGTGCCAAGGCCTGCGCCGAGAGGTTGACCGAGTCGGTACGCATATAGGTGATCAAACCCTGCTCGTAGAGGCGTTGTGCCACCGACATGATGTGAGATACCGACATATTGAGTTTGCGACCCGCCTCCTGTTGGAGTGTCGAGGTGGTGAATGGTGGCGCAGCGTAGCGCTTGAGGGGTTTCTCCTCGACCTTGGTGACGCTAAACGACGCTCCGATGCACTCCTTGAGGAATCTCTCGGCCTCCTCGAGTGTCTCGAGGCGACGGCTCAATTCAGCCTTGAAGCCACTCTTTACCGATGCTCCAACCTTGTGGAAATGAGCCACTACTCTGTAGTATTGCTTGCTTTCGAATCCGATGATCTCACGTTCACGCTCCACGATGAGTCGCACGGCAACGCTCTGCACACGACCTGCCGAGAGTTGTGGGCGCACTTTACGCCAAAGAACTGGTGAAAGCTCGAAGCCCACCAGTCTATCAAGAACTCTACGTGCTTGCTGCGCATAGACCAAGTTCATATTTACGGTTCGAGGCTTCTCGATAGCCTCCAAGATTGCTCGCTTAGTGATCTCGTGAAAAACGATTCTTTTGGTCTGATCTACGGGCAAGTCGAGCACCTGTGTGAGGTGCCACGCTATGGCCTCTCCCTCACGGTCCTCATCGGATGCTAACCATACGTTCTTGACAGACTTTGATAGTTTCTTGAGCTCATCAACAACCTTTCGTTTGTCGCTCGAGATCTCATATACTGGGTTGTAGTTGTCGGCTATATCTACTCCAAGATCTTTCTTTGCAAGGTCTCGGATGTGACCACGGCTTGATTTTACAATAAAGTCTGATCCCAAGTATTTTGCAATTGTCTCTGCTTTGGCGGGGGACTCTACTATAACTAAATTTTCTTGCATATAATTTTTACTTTATCGTATCATTGTGTAGGTAACCTCGAGAGTCATCGGAGCGAGATTCTCGGAAGGGTTACCCGCTTGAAGTGTTGCATATTGAGTACCAAAGAGGTTCATAGCATATGGTGCCAGGTAGATGCTACGATACTCCACATCGTCCCAATTAATATTCTCGACAACTCTGTCGGCCTCCTCCTTTGCCTCGAGGTAGTAGTTCCATACAGCTTGGAGGTAACTTGGGATATTCATCACGTAACAACCCCACGAGCGGTTTAGCGCACCACTATAATCGAGCGTGTAGCTGCTCTCGTAGGCGTAGAGGTAGTCGGGGATTCCCGTAAGTGTATAGTAGAGTGTCGAGTAGTCGTCGGCATCATCAAATTGGGCGTAGTTTGTGTAGTCGGCATAGAGACCCAATCCCGATGGCATATAGTCCATCCAGGGTGTCAAAACCCATGGGTCGAGTAGATCAATGTCGTAGCTTGTCACATCAGCCATATAGATCTTCAACTTAGCTTGGTTGAAGAAGAGGCTGGTGTAGACCTCGCCTGTCTCGGCCTCCTCGGCCTCCAAGATGGTATCAAGTTGAGCGAAGAGCTCCTTTGCGAGTGTGATCTCGGTGACCACTCCAGCCATACCCTCGACTCTCATAGTGGAGGTTGTCTCGACGTTGGGGTTATTGTCGGTTTTGATCTGACTCTCCTCTATAAGCGAGTTGGTGTAGTCGTTGCTGATAGTATTGATCGAGATGTTGCCTGCCTCGGCATAATCCGAATAGAATACATAGGTCATACCCACAGTATCTTTGATCAAGGTGGGGTCACTCTCCTCTTGGCTACGGCCATAGAAGCCAAATCCCGAGGATGACATGGTGGTGGAGTAGATTGCGCCATTGGTGCCCGATGAAGGGAATTTGTCCAACACGGGGCGGATGTAGATACCCTTGAACTCCTCTACCCACTCCTCATCTTCGGTGTAGATTGACTCATCGTAGTCTCCCGTGATTGTCTTGAGCATTAGTCGGTCGATAAATGCTTTGGAGAGGTCGGTCTCATTGAGCTTGATGTAGCTTGCATCGGTATAGACTCCGTTAGCTTGGTCAGGGAAGTTGAATGTGAAGAGTGGACCTGATGCCAAATATGGCTCCATGTTGAAGGTGGTAAAGAATATCGAGTCGGCCGATTCTGTGATAAAACTGTTGTCGATCACCTCGTATACCTCATACTGCTGCACATAGTTGGTGTCGCCACCATAGGCATCAATCGAGAGGTAGAGAACCGCCGAGTCGAAGATTGGCATATATCCAAATAGCTCATCCTCGTCGAGAGTGTTCGCCGAGATATATTGCGTGAACAGACCTGCGGTACGCATACCAAAGGTGTCGTTGCGGTTGGCTCCAAGAAGAGTACTCGAGAGTCCGCCACTATTGATTGAGTCGCTCTTGAAGAGTCGAGCCTCGAAGTATCCAGTGCCATTTTCGGTGAATCCACCAATGTTCATCTGTCCAATTTTGAGGCTTTGATCCGAGAGCGTAAGATCGCTACCGAGAGTGTTGTCGACCTGAGTACAGCCGCTAAAAGTGAGTGTGGCCACAGCGGCAACCACCACCATGCCGCTAACGATGCGACGCCAAAGGTTAGAGTGATTCATAGAATTTGTTATAATTTTCGTAAAGTTCGTCAGCCTCAGTGGGATCCTCTAAGTTGGTACTCTTGTACTCCAAGATTTTTTTACCTGCCGCACGAGCATATTCAACGACGCTCGCCGAGGCATTTTCAGAAGCTATTACCACACCGTCAGCATAACTCATAACGAATTTATAGAGATTTTCGTATGAAGGATCTGTTAAAATATCAATATTATCGTCCGATAGACCCTCCGAGGTGATCTTATTTTTGAATGCAGGGTCGAGCGAGGTTTCAAATTGATCATCGTAGAGCGAGACCACAATCTTGAGATCTTGGAAGATTGGATCGTCAGCAAAAATCTTCTTGAGGTAGAGTGGTACGATCGACGAGAACCATCCGTGACAGTGGACAATATCTGGAGACCAACGTAACTTCTTGACCGTCTCCAATACTCCACGAGCGAAGAAGATAGCTCGCTCATCGTTGTCGGCAAATTGAGTGCCATCTTGGTCGCACAATACCGCTTTGCGAGAGAAGAAATCCTCGTTGTCGATAAAGTAAACCTGTAGGCGAACCGAAGGAATTGAGGCAACCTTGATGATAAGTTGGTTATCGTTGTTATTGATGATTAGGTTCATACCCGAGAGTCGGATCACCTCGTGGAGTTGATTACGACGCTCGTTGATTACACCATAGCGTGGAGTAAATGATCTGATCTCATTGCCTTTTTCTTGAACTCCTTGTAGCAAACTTCTACAAAAATTAGCATTGGGAGTCTCGAGATATGGGTTTATCTCCTGGCATACGTATAATATTTTTTTTGATGACATCTATCTAAAGTTTACATTTTTACAAAGGTAATAAAAATTACCCGCAATTCAAATTTGGTGTGTAAATCGAGGTGCGATTTAGCTCAGCCTAAGCTACAGTATAAGCATAGCGTCGCCATAAGTTCCCACACGGTAACCCTCCTCTTTGGCCAATCTGTAGGCCTCGTGGATGATCTCGTAGCCACCGAAAGCCGAAACTAACATCAACTGCGTGGAGTAGGGTAGGTGGAAGTTGGTCACCATAGCATTTGCCACGGTGAAGTCGTATGGGGCAAATATAAATTTGTTGGTCCAACCATTCATATCTTTGATCATGCCATTGGTCGATACGGCGCTCTCGAGAGCCTTCATCACGGTTGTACCTATCGAAACAACCTTGCGGCCACTCTTCTTGGTGGAGTTTACCGCCTCGACACACTCGGGTGTGATGATATATTGCTCCGAGTCGACTTTGTGTTTCGAGAGATCCTCGACATCGACCTTGCGGAAGTTACCCAAACCCACGTGGAGCGTGAGGAAAGCCTCCTTTACACCCTTGATCTCCATGCGTTTGAGTAGGTGTTTCGAGAAGTGTAGACCAGCCGTTGGAGCGGCTACAGCGCCCTCATGCTTAGCATATATAGTTTGATAACGCTCGGCATCTTCTGCCTCCACCTTCTCACGAACCCAGTGTGGAAGTGGTGTCTCGCCCATTGCGTAGAGTGCCTCTTTGAACTCCTCGTGGTTGCCATCGAAGAGGAATCGCAGGGTGCGTCCTCGTGAGGTGGTGTTGTCGATCACCTCGGCCACCAATAGGTCGTCGTCGCCAAAGTAGAGTTTGTTGCCGATGCGGATCTTGCGAGCTGGATCTACCAACACATCCCATAGGCGAAGCTCTTCGTTGAGCTCACGCAGCAAGAATATCTCGATCTCGGCGCCAGTCTTCTCCTTGTTGCCATAGAGGCGAGCTGGGAATACTTTGGTGTCGTTCATCACAAATAGGTCATCCTCCTCGAAGTAGTCGAGGATATCTTTAAATTTGCGGTGTTCGATAGTTTTTTTCTTGCGGTCGATGACCATCAGACGTGACTCATCACGAATATCTGCTGGATATTGCGCCAACATCTCGGGGGTAAATTCGTAGCCGTAGCGAGATAATTTCATACTTTTATATCTGTTTTTCAAATAGTGTCAATAAAGTTGATACGCAAAAATTAGGATTTTGTTTCAATTGACTCTAAATTTTTCATAAATTCATCTAATTGCCAACCATCTTCGACTCTATAGCCTCCGCTTTTGGTGCGACGCAGCGCCGAGAGATAGCCGCCACTCTGTAGTGCGAGGCCCACCTCATTGGCCAACGAGCGGATGTAGGTCCCTTTGCTGCAATTCACCCTGATCACCAAGCGAGGCATCTCGAACTCCAAGATGTCAATTTGGTAGATGTTGATCAGCGCCTTGCGCACCTCAACCTGCTCGCCCGCACGTGCCAACTCGTAGGCACGCATGCCGTCGACCTTCTTGGCCGAGTAGATGGGTGGAGTCTGTAGACGCTCTCCGCAGAGACTCTCGAGTGCCTGCTCGACCATCTCACGGGTGATGTGGTCGGTGGGGTAGGTTTGATCAATCTCGTGCTCCATGTCGAAGCTTGGGGTGGTGGCGCCGAGTGTCACTTCGGCCACATACTCCTTGCTCTCGGCCTGTAGCTCGGTGACACGTTTGGTGGCCTTACCTATACATATTAGAAGTACCCCTGTGGCCAATGGATCGAGCGTACCTGCGTGGCCCACCTTGATCTTGCGGTAGCCCTTGTGGCGTAGGCAATAGTTGATTTTGCGGACTACATCTGTCGAGGTCCAATTTAGGGGTTTGTCGATGAGAGCAACATACCCCTCGGGGAAGTTGACCTGTGTTAGATCCTCCATAGTTTAATCTTTTGGTGGTTAGTTGTTGATAAAGTAGAGGATATATGAGAATAGTGCCGCAATAAGACAGTAGTATGCAAACCATATGAGTTTGCCACGCTTGATGATGTTGATCATAAATTTGCAAGCCAAGGTACCCACCACAAATGAGGCGAGGAATCCTGCGGCCATCGGCACTGCGCCCACGCTCGAGAGTGTTGTATCACCCCCAACGAGTGAGAGAAACGACTTTCCTAAGATTGGCACCAAAACCATGAGGAATGAGAATTGAGCAACGCTCTCCTTCTTGTTGCCCAAGATAAGACCTGTAGCGATGGTAGCTCCCGAGCGAGATATTCCTGGCATTACAGCCACCGCCTGAGCTATACCTATAATAAATGAGTCTCGGTAGGAGATAGTATCCTTGATGCGAGGCTTTGCATAGGTGGCATAGGCCAGTAGAATTGCTGTGATTAGGAGCATGCTGCCCACGATAATCATTATCGAGGGCGACGAGAGCATCTCATTGAGGGTATCCTCGAGCGTAAATCCGACAATAGCTACGGGAATCATCGAGAGTGCGATTTTGAGTAGATAAGATTGTTCATTGTTGAGTGGACGAGCAAAGAGCCCCTTGAAGATTTTGGCGATCTCGGGCCACAAAACCAAAATTGTGCTACATACTGTACCTGCGTGAAGTGCCAAGTCGAATGTGATGTTCTCCTCCAACTCAACGCCCAAAAGAGCCTTGACAATCTGGAGGTGACCACTACTCGATACGGGCAAAAACTCGGTAACGCCTTGGATTATCCCCAAGATGATAGCTTCTAAAATATTCATATTGATGGGTTAAAAAAAATAGTCTACTTCTTGAGGATGGCATATACCTCGATAGCAAATCCAATAACCACAACGATGGGGGCTAACGTGATTCTGCGGAACGAGAACATCTCGTAGTTGAACTCGGTGGGTGATGAGCTGCCACCACCTGCCATCAAGACGAAGCCCAACACGATAACGACGAAACCCACAAGAAGGAGTTTGTAATTTTTGAGCGAAAGAGGCATCTGCTGCTCACTTTGAGACTCTTTTTCTACATTTTTGTTACTCATATTTAGTATAAATATATTTTGTTAGACTTCATATTAACAAACTTATTGGCTGCAAAGATCGTAAAAATTAATGATATAATAACACCACTGGCTAAAATTGAGCCAATAATTATTGCAAGCATGCTCTCATTGCTCTCTACCATCACCTCGGGCAGCGTCGAACCCAAAGCGTAGATCGACGCTACAAATAGCAGCGAGGCTATCACTCCTGCCACGGCTCCGCTCTTCACACCGCTCCAAATAAGTGGTCGCATGATAAACCAGCGAGTGGCACCCACCAACTTCATGGTGTTGATGATGTAGCGACGTGAGTAGATGGCAAGGCGGATGGTGTTGTTGAGCAGTACCAACGAGATCAGTAGTAGTGTGGTTCCAAAGAGTAGGAGTACCATCTCGATTGCCGAGAGTGTTTTGTGCACCCTCTCGACGAGCATCGCTGGATAGTAGACCATCTCGACACCAGAGATCGACTGCACTCTATCTACAAATGAGATCAAGAGGTCGGGGTCGGCTGCCGAGGCTGCGAGCTGCACCTCGAAGCTATCGAGAAGTGGGTTGGACGAGAGCACCCTCTCGAAATCCTCGCCAAAGAGCTTGCGGAACTCTTCGTCTTGAGCCTTGACCTCACGTGAGAGGAACTCAATGTTACCCACTACGGGAGACGAGGCTATCTGCGCCTCGATCTGCTCACGTTGCTCCTGATCGACATCCTCGCTGAGCTCTACGGTGGCCATTATGCTCTGCTCGAGGGTCGAGGTGACTCCAAATACGGTCGAGATGAGGTAGCCCACAGCCCCCACTAAGTAGAGTACCAAGGCTATACTAATGGTTGAAACGGCGTAGGAGTTGCGAACCTTACGCTTTAATCTTTTGTCGTCTTTCATAGATGGTTGCAATTAGAAGAGTAACAATTGAGAGGAGTATAAGTAGCGATGCGGTCAAGGTGACGCCCTCGATAAGAGACCATCGTGGGGCTCTAAAACGCCACTCCACGGTATGCTCGCCTGCGGGGAGCTCCATCGCTCGCAATATGTAGTTGGCTCTAAAGTAGGGTGCCTCCACCCCATCAATATAGGCGCTCCACCCCTTGGGGTAGTAGATCTCCGAGAAGATTGCCACGGCATCCGTCTCGGCGTTATATTGATATTTGAGGTAGTTGGGCTCATACTCCACCAATTCAATCTCGGCAGCGCCAAATGTTGCGGGGCTCTGTACCTCGAAGTCCCTGTCGACGATGGCGCTCTGTTGTAGATTAGTGTAGCTCAGGGCCTCGATCTCCTCTTGGGGTGATCCCACCGTGGTGATCTGCTCTACGAACCACGCTGCGCCAAGGGCATTGTCGTTGACCATGAGTTGAGGGGCGCCACTCTCGTTAGGCGAGATGATGTAGCGGGTGTTGAGCATGTCGAGAATATTGGGGTCGATTGATTGCGACATGTATACGTCTATAATATCCTGATAACGAGCGAGTTTAGCACCGTGATAGCCACCTACCGAGCGGTGGAAGTAGGATGTTGTGGCGTCGTTGAATGGGCTCACCGTGAGGTTCAAAACTCTATATCCGAGATCTTTGTCGGTGAGTATCTCTGTGTCGATTTCGGTAGGGTAGATCTTTGCTGTGCGAGCCTCCACGAAATCCTCGGCGTTGAGGTAGCGAAGGTTGACGGGCACCATATCGAGCACCACAAGTAGAGCCACACAACCCACCATCGCTCCTCGTTTGAGCTTTCCGCAGCTCCAGAGCCACACCACAGCCGATGTCGCCGCAATTAGCAGAAGTGAACGAAGGGCGTCACCTCGCATAATCGAGAGGCGTTCGCTCTCGATGGCGTGAGCCACATTTGAGGCTAAATCCTCGGGGAAGCCATACTCTATGAGCATCCTGAAGCTCTCGTCGCCACCAAGGTTGAAGAGTGCGCCACTGCCTATGATTAATATAAGGAGTAATCCTCCTATGCCCCCTGTGGCAATCTTTAAACCCTTGAGAATCCTCTCTTTGGGCAGCTCTCCATGCCAAATCTTCGATAGTGCCAAGGTGGCCAAGAGCGGCATACTCCACTGTACCACAACCAGCGTCATCGAGACTGTGCGGAACTTGTTGTATCCAGGTAATATGTTGAACATCAACTCAGAGAACCACATAAAGTGGCGTCCCCAAGCTAAGAGTATCATCACGATAGATATAGCGAGCAGCCACCACCGCTCCCGTCCACTGCCAAGCAGCAGCCCCAAAAGAGCCAAGAAGATCACCACGGCGCCAATGTAGGTGGGGCCCCCTGTAAAGGATTGTGGACCCCAATAAGCGGGTAGCTGCTGCGCCACCTGACTCATATTGTAGGGCGATAGAGCCTCTGCCACGGGGCCATCGTTTGCAAATGTTTCGAATGATGAGCCGCCCACAAAGTTGGGAACCAACATATTGAAGCTCTCCACGGTGCCGTAGCTCCACGCCAAGGCGTAATCCATGTCGAGGCCTCCTGCCCCCTGTGTGGTAAGCTCTGAGCCTCCACGCATCGTCTCGGGTGTATGTTCCAGTGTGTACCAGAGTGGCGAGAGATTTGATCCCACAGCGAGGAGCGCCGCCACGGCAAGTAGTGATGTTCGCTTAGCGAAGCTTGCAAGGTGGCTCTCACGCCAAGCAAAGTAGAGTTCCGAGAGCCAAAATGCCACAATGGCCAATCCGAAGTAGTAGGTTATTTGGGGGTGGTTGGCGCCAATTTCGGCCGAGGCAAAGAGTGCCGCAAGAGCTGCGCCCCACCACATCTTGTTGCTACGCAGAGTGAGGTAGACCCCGCCAAACATCAGTGGAGCATAGACCAGGGCCCACATCTTGGTGATATGCCCCGCCTCGATAATTAGGAAGAAGTAGGTCGAGAGTCCATACATCAAGCCACCAACAATGGCAACCCATCTATTGAATCCCATCATCGAGAGCATCAACCACATCGAGAGCATGGCGAAGAGGATAAAGGCGGCAGGCGATCCGAAGGCGTTGACCACTCTATTGAGTGTAATCTTTATAATCTGAGCTGGGTAGGCTACATTGATCAGGTAGGCTGGCATCCCGCCAAACATCGAGCCTGTCCATTGGGGATCCTCTCCCGTAGCTTGGCGACTCTCCAAAATATCTTGGGTCATTCCCTCATACTGTTTCACATCGTGCTGATAGAGAACTTCGCCACCCAACTGTGGCGCAAAATATCCATATGAAAGCAGCGCATAGAGAGCTACAGCAACAATAAAGGGGAGCCCCTTTGACCAATCAACTTTTGAAATCATAAATCTATTTTTTGTTAGTATATCTCTTTGCCAACGAGCGCAGATCACACAATTTACAAAGGTACTAAAAAAAATTAAAAGAGTTGGATGCATGTTGTTTTTTAGTTGCTAATAATAGCAATATTTAGTTTTTTTTGTCTATTTTTGCATCTTATTAATTTTTACTTCACGATAGTTTATGGCAACACTCAATGATATAAAAGCTCCTATCCAGAGCGATTTAGAGGAGTTCGATAATTTTATTGCCGAACAATTTAAGGCCGATAGCGAGCTTCTTTCTCAGATGTTGACCTATGCACTTTCGACTCGAGGAAAGGGGGTGCGACCACTTATTGTAATGCTCTCAGCAGCACTCAACTCCGCCACAGGGATTGTGAGTCGCCGAGCGTGGGTGGCGGCAACTATGGTCGAGATGATTCACCTCTCGTCGCTCATCCACGACGATGTGATCGACGACTCCGATATGCGTCGTGGTAAGGCCTCGCTCAATGCTAAATGGCAATCACGTAAGGCTATATTGGTGGGAGACTACATCTTGGGGCGAACCCTAACTATTGGTATGTCGAGTGGTCAATATGATCTTGTTTCGCATATCGCCAAGAGTATTGCAATACTCTGCGAGGGAGAGGTGATTCAAGATGATTTCGCCTCTAAAAGTTCCATGACACGTGAGGGATACCTCGATATAATCCTCAAAAAAACCGCATCGCTAATCTCTACAAGTGCCTCGGCAGGTGCCTTGGCGGCAGGTGCCTCGGCGGATAAGGTCGACAAGATGCGTCGCTTTGGTGAGTATATTGGTGTAGCCTTCCAAATTCAAGATGATATTCTTGACTATCGACACGATGCAGCCACTGGAAAACCTACCAATGGCGACCTGCGTGAGGGTAAGATCACCCTTCCACTGCTCCATATAATCGAGAACTCACCGCCCGAGGAGCAGAGCCAAATCGAGAAGTTACTCAACGAGTGTCGATCTTCGGAGGCGGCGATCGACGAGTTGCAGCGACGTGTAGATCAAGGTGGCGGTGTGGAGTTTGCCTCCACTGTTATGAGAGCCTACATCGAGCGGGCTACCACAATCTTGGGCGAGTATGAGCCGTCGGAGTATCGCACAGCTTTGATGAACCTTTGCGCCTATATCGCTGAGCGTGACGTGTAGTGGCGTGGGGCGACGATAAAAAATATTTTAAAGAAATAATGGCGAAAAATTTGCATATTAATTTTTTTTAATTACTTTTGCAAATATTAAATACAATCAAGCGATTATGAGCGCATTAGTTAGTTCACGATTTTACTTCTTCTATTTTAGCTTCTTTTTTACAGAGAGAGGACGGGAGAGTATATGCGCATAGTATTATAAAGTATAATAGAATCCCGTCCTTAAACCAAGGACGGGATTTTTTTTATAAAATTATTTAATTTAAGGAGATGAAGAAAGTTACAATTCAAGGAGTCGAGGGGTGTTACCACGAAGTGGCAGCACGCAGATTTTTCGCAGGAGAGGAGATCGGGGTGTTGCCCTGCGCAACATTTGGTAAGCTCTTTGACGCTATGGCCTCCGACAAGTCGCTTTTGGGAATTGCGGCGATCGAAAATACCATTGCGGGATCGCTGCTCCAAAACCATGAGCTGTTGAGCCAAAGCAACCTCAAGATTATTGGCGAGCAGAAGATCCGCATCTCGCATGTGGTGGCGGTGCTACCAGGTCAGAAGATCGAGCAGATACGAGAGGTGCACTCTCACCCTATCGCACTGATGCAGTGTGCCACATGGCTTTCAAATCATCCCACGCTCAAAGCTGTCGAGAGCGACGACACCGCCGAGTCGGCCAAGATTATCGCCGAGCAGGGGCTCGAGGGTCACGCCGCAATATGCGGAGAGTGGGCGGCAGAGCTCTATGGACTCGAGATAATCGAACGAGCCATTGAGACCAACCGCCACAACTTCACTCGATTCCTAATCTTGAGTGATAGCGCCACAGCTGAGGAGTACACCCAACAAGAGGAGATTAACAAAGCCTCAATTCAATTTTCGCTCGCACACTCCACAGGCTCACTCTCCAAGATCCTCACCATATTCTCCTTCTACGACATCAACCTCACCAAGATACAGTCGCTGCCGATAATTGGCTGCGAGTGGGAGTATCTCTTCTATGTCGATCTCACCTTCGACAATCTCGAGCGCTATCGTCAAGCTCTCGACGCAGTGCGACCACTAATTACAGACTTCAAGGTGTTGGGCGAGTATCGTGAGGCCGCAACACCGAGTATAGATATCAACAATATTAAATAAAAACCGTTATGAGAGATTTAAATCCAAATTTCATTCCCAATGTAGAGCTTCAACGCCCTATAATCATCTCGGGACCATGTAGTGCTGAGACCGAAGAACAACTTCTTTCGACTGCCCGTCAGCTTCACGCCTTGGGTGTCAAAATCTTTAGAGCAGGCGTGTGGAAGCCTCGTACCAAGCCAGGTGGTTTCGAAGGCGTGGGTCAAGAGGGTCTCGAGTGGATGCAGCGTGTGCGTCGTGAAACTGGTATGCTCATCTCGGTGGAGGTGGCTACGCCCGAACACGTGCGCCAAGCACTTGAGGCTAAGATGGATATGTTGTGGATTGGTGCCCGTACCTCGGCAAACCCATTTGCAATGCAGGATATCGCCGATGCTCTCAAAGGTGTCGACATCCCCGTGCTTGTGAAGAACCCCGTGAGCCCCGATCTCGACCTCTGGATGGGTGCTATGCAACGCCTCCGCAATGCAGGTATAACTCGCCTCGGCGCAATCCACCGTGGATTCTCGAGCTATGGCGATAGCCTCTACCGCAACCAACCCATTTGGTCGATTCCAATCGAGCTGCACCGCCAATTCCCCAATATGCCAATCATCTGCGACCCAAGCCACATGGGCGGTAAGCGCTCAATGATTGAGCCCATCACCCAACAGGCGATGGATTTGGGATTCAGCGGTGTGATGATAGAGTCACACTGCAACCCCGACGAGGCGTGGAGCGATGCTGCACAGCAGCTCACACCTTGCGATCTTGGCGAGATACTCAAGCGTATAATAATTCGTGACAAGAGCGTATCAACACAAGACCTGAGCGACCTGCGTCGTGAGATAGATGAACTCGATGGCACCCTGCTCGAGCTACTCGCAAAGCGCATGAAGATATCTCGTGATATTGGCCTCTTCAAAAAAGAGCACGATATGCCAATCCTTCAAGCTGCTCGATATGATGAGATTATGTCTCGTCGTGGCTCCCAAGCGGAGCAGCTCGGGCTCGACCCCGAATTTGTTAAGGAGATACTCCAAGCAATCCATGAGGCATCTGTAGAGTTGCAGATCAAACTTAACTCCGAGAAGTAGAGTTCTCTGCTACTTGCTTACTGCCTTTGCGGCGGGCGGCCGCCAAGCTAAGCTTGGATCCAAAAACTTACGTTTTTGATCTTTATTACATAGAGTGTGGGGGGCTTTGCCCTGCGATATATCTCTTATAATGATCTTTTGAAAGTGAACTTTCAACGCTCATTATAAGAGATATATCTATGTCAACCTATGGTTGCCACCTCACATCAGCGAGGTGTTTTTTCGCTCGACGGAGTCAATAGTAAACTATAATTTTTCTTGCGTTTGTCCTCTATTTTTTGTTAATAGTTTTAGAATTTGTTTAAATTTTTCTCATCTAATTTGTTAAGAGAGAAAATTAAAGCAACATCTCTCTTAACAATTTTAGATGAGAAAAACTTAAACAGATTCTTAATTAGAGTATATTTTTTGTAAATTTGTGAAATATTTACCCAGTATTAAATAAAATTAAGATAATAGAGTCAAGCATGGAGAGTAAAATTCAACTAAAGGAGCTTAAATTCGAGGTGATGATCTCGGGAGAGAAAATAGATCAAGCAGTTGCAGATGTTGCCGATAGGATCAATAAAGATTACGCCGAGGTTCAAACGCCACTGTTTTTGGGGGTTTTGAATGGTTCATTTATGTTTATGAGTGATTTGATGAAGAAGATTGAGTTCAATAGTGAGCTCTCGTTTGTGAAGATGGCCTCATACGAGGGTACATCGACTACGGGGCAGGTGAAGAATTTGATCGGTTTGAGTGATTCGATCGAGGGTCGTCACGTGATTATCGTCGAAGATATCGTAGATTCGGGTAATAGCATAGAGCATCTTATGGCACTTCTTGGGCCGCTCAATCCTGCCAGTGTTAAGGTGTGTACGCTCTTCCTCAAGCCTCAAGCCTACCCCAAAGATATTCCAATTGACTATGTTGCACTCGAGATTGGTAATGAGTTTATAGTTGGTTACGGTCTCGATTACGATCAATTGGGCCGCAACCTCAAAGATATATATGTAGTTTGTAATGAGTAGATCCCATGATGCGCTCTCGCTGTTGGAGGGGGGTGCCCTTTTGCCATTAGTTGAGGATTTTTATACTATCCAAGGCGAGGGATTCCACACGGGGTGCCCAGCCTACTTCATCCGCTTGGGTGGGTGCGATGTTGGTTGCCGTTGGTGCGACGCCAAGAATACGTGGAACCCCAAGCTCTATCCGCCAGTTGCTATTGGTGAGATTGTGGAGCGTGCCGTGGAGTGTGCCGCACAGTCGATTGTGGTGACAGGGGGGGAGCCACTGCTCTATCCTCTCGGGGAGCTCACATCGGCCCTCAAGGCCAAGGGGCTCAAAATATTTTTGGAGACCTCGGGCTCGCAACCCTTTAGTGGATATTTCGATTGGGTCTGCCTCTCGCCCAAACCGCAGCAACCACCTCTTGACGAGGCGTATTGGCGAGCTGATGAGTTGAAGGTTATCATCGAGAAGCAGGAGGATCTACAGTGGGCCGAGGAGAATGCTCGCCGAGTTGGAGCCGAATGTATGCTCTTTTTGCAACCCGAGTGGAGCGTCTCAAAGCAAATTATACCCATCTTGGTGGAGTACGCAAAGGCCAATCCACGGTGGAATATCTCGATTCAGACACACAAATATATGCATATTCCATAATTTATGGCAAAGAAAGTGGCAAAAAATAGGTTGCGAGAGCATTTGTTGATCACCATAACATTAGTTATTTTGGTGCCAATTGTTGTTGTTATAGTTAAAAACTTATACCACTCCTACTCAATTAGTCGACAAATTGGGGAGCTCAAAAAAGAGTCGAAGCTCTATCAAGCCTCGATCGAAAGAGATAGTTTGCTGCTCGAGAAGATAAAATTTGATGAGGGTTTGGAGGAGTTTGCCCGTGAAACCTACTTTATGCAGCGCAAAGGAGAGCGAGTATTTATCGTCGAATAGAGCCTCTATTTATATATTATAGGTATAAAAGTGCCTAAATAGAATAAATTCTCCATTTTTTTGAAAAAAAAGTGCTATACTATTTTTTAATTCACAAAACTGTTTTATCTTTGCAGTCGATTTCCTCACTTAAGTAGGGGCGATCAAAACAAGTTCTTTGATAGAAAGCAAAAAAATAAAAAATAATGCTCGAAAATTTTGGAGTATTGAAATTTATTTCTACCTTTGCAATCCGATAACGGTTATAAATGCCGATGTAGCTCAGTTGGCCAGAGCAGCTGATTTGTAATCAGCTGGTCGGGGGTTCGAATCCCTCCATCGGCTCGTAAGAAACGAGAAACATAACATATTGGGGATTTACCAGAGTGGCCAAATGGGGCAGACTGTAAATCTGCTGACTTCGTCTTCGGTGGTTCGAATCCATCAGTCCCCACTACCGACATTTGGAATGCAATGTTTCGGAGCTTGATGATCCTTGGGAAAGGGTTGTCAAGTTTGAATTTTGTGGGCTTTTAAATGTCTATTGCGGAAGTAGCTCAATTGGTAGAGCATTAGCCTTCCAAGCTAAGGGTCGCGAGTTCGAGCCTCGTCTTCCGCTCAAGATTAACGGATAAGTGGCGTATGGCTACTGCTTCATATGGGAGTGGTGGGTATTCGTCACCTGTTATCGTAAGTAGACATTGGAACTTGAAATTTAACGTAATTTTAAAATTAATATTTAAACTGCTATGGCAAAAGAAAAATTCGACCGCTCCAAACCGCACGTGAACGTCGGTACTATCGGTCACGTTGACCACGGTAAGACTACTCTTACTGCTGCTATCACTACTGTTCTTGCGAACAAAGGTCTCTCTGAGCTTCGTTCATTCGATTCTATCGATAACGCACCAGAGGAAAAAGAGCGTGGTATCACCATCAACACCGCTCACGTAGAGTACCAAACAGCTTCTCGTCACTATGCTCACGTTGACTGTCCAGGTCACGCTGACTACGTGAAGAACATGGTTACTGGTGCTGCTCAGATGGACGGTGCAATCTTGGTTGTAGCTGCTACTGACGGTCCTATGCCACAAACTAACGAGCACGTACTTTTGGCTCGCCAGGTAAACGTTCCTAAGATCGTAGTTTTCCTTAACAAATGTGATATGGTTGACGATCCAGAGATGCTTGACCTTGTTGAGATGGAGGTTCGTGACCTTCTAAGCAAGTATGAGTTCGATGGTGACAACGCACCTATCATCCGTGGTTCAGCACTTGGTGGACTTAACGACGATGCACAGTGGGTTGACAAGATCATGGAGCTTATGGATGCAGTAGATTCATATATCCCAGTTCCTCCACGTGAGAACGAGAAGCCATTCTTGATGCCAGTTGAGGACGTATTCTCTATCACAGGTCGTGGTACAGTACTTACAGGTCGTATCGAGACAGGTGTGATCCACGTAGGTGATCCAGTTGAGATCGTAGGTATCGACGAGGAGTCTCGCACTTCTACTTGTACAGGTGTTGAGATGTTCCGCAAGCTTCTTGATCAAGGTGAGGCTGGAGACAACGTAGGTCTTTTGATGCGTGGTATCGACAAGAAAGATATCAAGCGTGGTATGGTTGTTGCTAAGCCAGGCTCAATCACTCCTCACACTAAGTTCAAGGCAGAGGTTTATATCTTGAAGAAAGAGGAGGGTGGTCGTCACACTCCATTCCACAACAAGTATCGTCCTCAATTCTACCTTCGTACAATGGACATCACAGGTGAGGTTCAACTTCCAGAGGGTGTAGATATGATCATGCCAGGTGACAACATCACTATCACAGTTGAGTTGATCTACCCAGTTGCATTGAACCAAGGTCTACGTTTCGCTATCCGTGAGGGTGGTCGTACAGTAGGTGCTGGTCAGGTTCTTGAGATTGTTGAGTAATTTCAATAAATAATTAAATCGAGGTGTAAGAGCCCTTACGCCTCGATTTTTCACCAAAGGAGCATAGTTCAAGGGTAGAATAGCGGTCTCCAAAACCGTTGATGGGGGTTCGAATCCCTCTGCTCCTGCTAATTAATATTTGTACTGTTATGATTAAATATTTCAAAGAGGCTTACAGTGAGTTGGTAAACAAGGTATCTTGGCCAACTTTTGCGCAGTTACAGAGTTCAACTGTCGTTGTAATGGTTGCTGCCGTGATCTTCTCGGTTGTAGTGTTAGCGATGGATTTATCGTTCGAGGGAGTTATGAGTTTTGTCTATAAGACCCTTGCAAATATTGGTGCTTAATCGCTTCATAATTTTTTAAGATGAGTGATATAGCAAAACAGTGGTACGTTGTGCGTGCCATAGGTGGTAAAGAGAACAAGGTCAAAGAGTTATTGGAGGCCGAGATTCGTCATAGCCACCTTGAAGAGTATATCTCGCAGGTGTTGATACCTACCGAGAAAATCTATACTATTCGTAACGGAAAGAAGTACTCTAAGGAGAGAGTCTCTTATCCTGGTTACGTGTTGGTGGAGGCTTCGTTTACGGGCCACATCCCTACGTTAATTCGTAATATCCCCAATGTACTTGGCTTCTTGGGCGATACCAAAGAGGAGAGTCGCAAGATGATCGCAACACCGTTGCGTGAGGCTGAGGTGGCTCGCATTCTGGGTCGTGTCGATGAGTTGTCGGTACAAGAGGAGGAGAACGAAATACCATTTTTTGTCGGCGAGATTGTCAAAGTTACAGACGGTCCTTTCTCGAGCTTCCAAGGTACTATCGAGAGTGTTGATGAAGAGCGCAAGAAACTTTCGGTATCGGTGAAGATATTCGGGCGCAAGACTCCAATGGAGTTAAGTTTCACACAAGTAGAAAAAGAATAATAAACCAAGGAAAATTATGGCAAAAGAGGTTGCTGCATTTATTAAATTGCAGATTAAAGGTGGAGCCGCAAATCCTTCACCCCCAGTAGGTCCTGCGTTGGGTTCTAAGGGAGTCAATATCATGGACTTCTGTAAGCAATTCAATGCTCGTACTCAGGACAGAGCGGGTAAGGTTCTTCCGGTTATCATCACGGTGTATAGCGATAAGTCATTCGACTTTATTGTTAAACAACCACCTGTGGCCATTCAGCTCAAAGAGGCAGCTAACATCAAATCAGGTTCTGCACAACCAAACCGTAACAAAGTCGGTGAGGTATCGTGGGATCAGATTCGTGTGATTGCTCAGGACAAAATGCCTGACATGAACTGCTTTACTGTTGAAGCTGCTATGCGTATGGTTGCTGGTACTGCTCGCAGTATGGGACTAAACGTTGTAGGTGAATTTCCAGAAATGTAATTATCAGAGAAGATGAGTAAGTTGACAAAAAATCAGAAGACAGTCTATGCTAAGGTAGAGGCTGACAAAGCGTACAAGCTATCTGACGCAGTCGCTCTTCTAAAGGATATTACCTTTACGAAATTCGATGCTTCAGTAGATATTGACGTGCGTTTGGGTGTTGACCCACGCAAGGCTAACCAGATGGTTCGTGGCGTTGTTACTCTACCTCACGGTACAGGTAAGCAAGTACGAGTTCTCGTACTTTGTACACCTGACAAGGAGGAAGAGGCAAAGGCTGCAGGCGCTGATCACGTAGGTTTGGACGAGTATGTAGATAAAATCAAACAAGGTTGGACCGACGTTGATGTTATCATCACAACTCCAAACGTTATGGGCAAAGTAGGTGCGTTGGGACGTATTTTAGGACCACGTGGCTTGATGCCTAACCCTAAGACAGGTACAGTGACAATGGATGTTGCTAAGGCTGTTACAGAGGTTAAGGCTGGTAAGATTGACTTTAAGGTTGATAAGTATGGTATTATCCACACTTCTGTAGGTAAGGTGTCATTCACCCCAGAGCAGATCATGGATAACGCTAAAGAGGTAATCTCTACTATTATCAAACTTAAACCATCTGCAGCGAAGGGAACTTATGTTAAGAGTATCTATGTCTCTACAACAATGAGCCCAGGTGTGCAGGTAGACACAAAATCAGTAGAAACCAAATAAGGAGGATAAGAGATGACAAAACAAGAAAAAACAGGTTTAATTGACGCTCTTGCTGCTCAACTCAATGAGTATCCTCACTTCTACATCACCAACATCGAGGCGCTTAACGCTGAGCAGACAGCTGCTCTTCGTCGCAAGTGTTTCGAGAGCGATGTTAAGTTAGTTGTTGTTAAAAACACACTATTTGGCAAAGCTTTGGAGAAGGTAGAGAAGGCTGATACAGATTTGATTAGTGTATTGGAGGGATCATCTTCGGTAATGTTCACTCAAAACGCAAAGGCTCCAGCGGTACTTATCAAAGAGTTCCGTAAGACCAGCGACAAACCAGTTCTCAAGGCAGCTTATGCCGAAGGTTCGGTTTATGTGGGTGACAACCAACTCGATGCACTATGTAGCATTAAGAGCAAAGAGGAGCTTATCGGCGATGTTATTGCATTGCTTCAATCTCCAGCGAAGAGTGTTATTTCTGCATTGCAGGGTAGTGCAGGTCACAAAATTGCAGGCATCGTAAAGGCGCTTGAAGAGAGAAACAATTAAGAATTAAAACACAAAAAAATTAATACAATTACAACTATGGCAGATGTAAAAAAATTGGCTGAGGAGTTGGTAAACTTGACAGTTAAGGAAGTAAACGAATTGGCTACAATCCTCAAAGAGGAGTATGGTATCGAGCCAGCAGCTGCGGCTGTTGCTGTTGCTGCACCAGCAGCTGCAGGTGAGGCTGCTGCTGCAGAGCAAACAGCGTTTGACGTTGTTTTGGTTAGCGCAGGTCAATCTAAGCTTCCTGTAATCAAGGCAGTTAAAGAGATCACAGGTCTTTCACTTGGTGACGCTAAGGCATTGGTTGACGGTGCTCCTAAAGCAGTAAAAGAGGGCGTCTCTAAAGAGGAGGCTGAGTCTGTAAAGAGCCAGCTTGAAGAGGCAGGTGCTGAAATTGAGGTTAAGTAGTTTTTGCTACTTATAAAGTTCAGGCAACTCAGGTATAGAGCTTATTAGTAAGCTCTATGCCTTTTTATCGTCTAAGTAAGGTTGTGGCTTTGGGCCACCTCTTTACTTAGGTTTTTTGACATTAACCACTTGGGTAATTTTGGGCAGGGTTGGATAACAATATTTAACTCTGAAACCTTTGACGCTTAGGCGGTTTGGCAGTAGCTCGCAGGAGATACTGTATGGCAAGTAAAGCCACACTTACTTCACTTCAATTAAAGCAGATTATACCGATGTCCGCAATAAAACAACAACAAAGAGTCAGCTTCTCGACCATTAAGGCACCTGTGCCGTACCCCGACCTATTGGAGGTGCAGCTCAAGAGTTTCCGTGATTTCTTCCAGATGGATACCACAGCTGACAATCGTAAGAATGAGGGGCTATATCGAGTATTTCAGGAGAATTTCCCGATTACAGATACACGCAACAATTTCGTATTAGAGTTTATTGACTACTATATCGACCCCCCACGCTACTCAATCGAGGAGTGTTTGGAGCGAGGTCTCACCTATAGTGTGCCCCTTAAAGCAAAACTAAAGCTCTACTGTACGGATGACGAGCATGAGGATTTTGGTATCAAGATCCAAGATGTTTACTTTGGCACGATACCCTATATGACCGAGCGAGGTACCTTTGTAGTCAATGGTGCTGAGCGTGTTATCGTCTCGCAGTTGCACCGTTCGCCAGGCGTATTCTTTGGTCAGAGCATGCACACCAATGGTACGAAGCTCTATTCGGCACGTATCATCCCATTCAAGGGTTCATGGATTGAGTTTGCTACGGACATCAACAACGTGATGTACGCCTACATCGACCGTAAGAAGAAGTTACCCGTAACCACTCTTTTGCGTGCGATAGGCTACGAGGCGGACCAACAGATCCTCGAGATCTTTGGACTTGCCGACGAGGTGAAGGTTTCAAAATCTACGCTCAAGAAGGCTGTGGGCCGCAAATTGGCTGCACGTGTTTTGAGCTTCTGGTTTGAAGATTTCGTAGACGAGGATACTGGCGAGGTGGTCTCTATCGAGCGTAACTCGATGGTAGTAGAGCGTGAGACAGTCTTGGAGGAGGAGCACATTGAGCTCATCTTGGAGAGTGGCGCAAAGACCATCCTTCTACACAAGGAGTCGACCACAGGCGTGGACTTCTCGATAATCTTCAACACACTCCAGAAAGACGTTTGTAACTCCGAAAAAGAGGCTGTTGTCTATATCTATAGGCAGCTGAGAGCTTCCGAGCCACCCGATGAGGCGACAGCTCGTGATATGATCGACAAGCTCTTCTTCTCGGACAAGCGTTATGACTTGGGCGAGGTGGGTCGTTTTAGAATCAACAAGAAGTTGGATCTCGACACCGACCCTGCAACTCGTACCCTTACTCGTGAGGATATTATCGCAATCATCAAATATTTGATTCAGCTAATCAACTCAAAGGCTGAGGTGGATGACATCGACCACCTCTCGAATCGTCGTGTTCGTACCGTTGGAGAGCAACTCTCGAACCAATTCTCGGTAGGTTTCGTGCGTATGGCACGCACCATCCGTGAGAGAATGAATGTACGTGACAACGAGATCTTTAGCCCAGTTGACTTGATCAATGCCAAGACTCTATCGAGTGTGATCAACTCCTTCATTGGAACATCGCAGCTCTCGCAGTTTATGGATCAGATCAACCCACTTGCTGAGATCACCCACAAGCGCCGTCTTTCGGCCTTGGGACCTGGTGGACTTTCACGTGATCGTGCAGGTTTTGAGGTTCGTGACGTGCACTATACTCACTATGGTCGTCTCTGCCCTGTGGAGTCGCCCGAGGGTCCAAACATCGGTCTTATCTCGTCGCTTTCGGTCTTTGCTAAGATCTCCCCAATGGGATTCATCGAGACCCCTTACCGTTCGGTGGAGGGTGGCGTGATCGACCTGGACAACTCACACATTAAATATTACTCTGCCGAAGAGGAGGAGGGTATGATCGTAGCGCAAGCTAACATGCCAATCGACCTCGACGGTAACTTTATAAACCCAGATCGTGTGATCGCACGTGAGGGAGCCGACTTCCCTGTAGTTACCGCAAACGAGGTTAACTTGATGGATGTGGCACCAAACCAGATCGCTTCGATCGCAGCGTCGCTCATTCCATTCTTGGAGCACGATGATGCGAACCGTGCGTTGATGGGATCCAACATGATGCGTCAGGCAGTACCATTGGTTACAGCCGAGGCACCAATCGTTGGAACAGGTATCGAGAAGGATCTTGTCTCTGACAGCCGTATTCAAATTGTGGCTGAGAAGGATGGCGAGGTAATCTTTGCCGATGCTACACGTATCGAAATTAAGTATGACCGTAGCGAAGAGGAGGTAATCTGCTCGTTTGCACCCGAGGTGACAATCTATGAGTTGCCTCGTTACCGTCGTACCAACCAAAATACATCGGTTACACTCAAGCCAACAGTTCTTTCGGGCGATAGAGTAACTAAGGGTCAAATCCTCACCGAGGGCTACTCTACCCAGGCGGGCGAGTTGGCATTGGGACGCAACCTCAAGGTGGCATACATGCCATGGAAGGGTTACAACTTTGAGGATGCGATTGTAATCTCGGAGCGTATCCAGCGTGAAGATATCTTCACCTCGATCCACGTCGACGAGTATATTATGGAGGTTCGTGACACCAAACGTGGTGTCGAGGAGCTCACCTCAGATATCCCTAACGTTTCGGAGGATGCTACACGTGACCTCGATGCCAACGGTATCGTGCGCATTGGAGCAAACATCCACCCAGGCGATATCTTGATCGGTAAGATCACACCAAAGGGCGAGAGCGATCCATCACCCGAGGAGAAGCTCCTTCGTGCAATCTTCGGTGAGAAGGCTGGCGACGTGAAGGATGCTTCACTCAAGGCTCAACCATCGCTCCACGGAGTTGTTATCGGTACTACACTCTATAGCCGTGCTTCGAAGGATAGCAAGAAGAGCAAGAGCGTTGAGCGCAATCAACTCGATAAGCTCGATGAGAAGTTTGTACTTCAAGTCTCGGAGATCACCGAGCGTCTGTTGAACAAGCTTATGACCCTCCTTGATGGCAAGAGCACAACAGGTGTGAACGACTACTTCGGTGTGGAGCTCTACGCTGCGGGAACCAAATTTAGCCGTAGAATGTTTGAGGAGATCGCACAGATCACCAGCGACAAGAAGGGCGAGATTGTCAATGCGTTCCTAAGCTTGGGAAGTTGCAACTGGACCGACGATGCAGCGCTCAATGCACTCATCGAGACCACCGTCAACAACTATGTTATCGAGTGGAAGCGTGCCGATGCAGCTATCAAGCGTGAGAAGTACAATATGGTCAATGGTGACGAGTTACCACAAAATGGAGTGATCCAACTCGCTAAGGTCTACATCGCTAAGAAGCGTAAGCTCAAGGTGGGTGATAAGATGGCGGGACGTCACGGTAATAAGGGTATCGTAGCGAAGATCGTTCGTGACGAGGATATGCCATTCTTGGAGGATGGAACCATCGTCGATATCTGTTTGAATCCACTTGGTGTACCTTCACGTATGAACTTGGGTCAGATCTTTGAGTCAGTCTTGGGATGGGCAGGTCGTGAGTTGGGATGCAAATTTGCAACACCAATCTTCGACGGTGCGTCACTCGACCAGATCAATGAGTTGGCTGCCAAAGCAGGCATCTCTCACTCGGGACGTACCTTCCTCTATGATGGAGGTACTGGCGAGATGTTCGACCAACCAGCAACAGTGGGTGTCACCTACATGCTTAAACTTGGTCACATGATCGACGATAAGATGCACGCTCGTTCAATCGGACCATACTCACTTATCACTCAACAACCATTGGGAGGTAAGGCACAATTCGGAGGTCAGCGTTTCGGAGAGATGGAGGTTTGGGCACTCGAGGGCTTCGGTGCAGCAAACATTCTTCAAGAGATCTTGACAATCAAGTCCGATGATGTTATGGGACGTGCCAAGGCATATGAGGCTATTGTTAAGGGTGATAATCTTCCTAAACCAGGAATCCCCGAGGCGATGAACGTTCTACTTCACGAGCTACGAGGTTTGGCACTTTCGGTCAAATTGGAGTAATCTCGAGTAAGAAGTAATAGGGTAAAAAAAGAAAAATAGATATATTATGTCATTCAATAGAGATAATAAAAATACAGGCGGTTATAGCCAAATTTCGATCGGATTAGCTTCACCCGAGGAGATCTTGGCGCAGTCGCGTGGTGAGGTGCTAAAGCCCGAAACCATCAACTACCGCACCTATAAACCAGAGCGTGACGGATTGTTCTGCGAGAGAATCTTTGGACCAGTAAAGGATTATGAGTGCCACTGTGGTAAGTACAAACGTATTCGCTACAAGGGTATCGTCTGCGATCGTTGTGGTGTGGAGGTTACCGAGAAGAAGGTTCGTCGTGAGCGTATGGGACACATCTCGCTTGTTGTTCCAGTTGTTCACATCTGGTACTTCCGTTCGTTGCCATCTAAGATTGGTTACCTTTTGGGTATCCCAACCAAGAAGTTGGAGGCTATCGTATATTACGAGCGCTACATCGTAGTCAACCCAGGTTTGGCTGCCGAGAATGGCGTCTCACGCCTCGATATTCTCTCAGAGAAGGAGTACCTCGATGCATTGGCTGCACTTCCAAAGGGCAACCAAGCACTTGCGGACGACGATCCAGAGAAGTTCGTAGCGATGATGGGTGCCGAGGCGGTTTATACCCTCCTCAAGCAGGTGGACCTCGACGAGATGTCCTACAAACTTCGCCATACAGCATCTACTGCAACAGCGCAACAGCGTAAGGCAGATGCACTAAAGAACCTCAATGTAGTTGAGTCGTTCCGTGCATCGAAGGGTCAAAACCGCCCTGAGTGGATGGTGCTCAGCGTAGTGCCAGTTATCCCACCCGAGTTGCGCCCATTGGTGCCACTCGATGGAGGTCGTTTTGCAACTTCCGACTTGAACGATCTGTATCGTCGAGTGATTATTCGTAACAACCGTCTAAAGCGACTCATCGAGATCAAGGCGCCTGAGGTTATCCTCCGCAATGAGAAGCGTATGTTGCAAGAGGCTGTCGACTCACTCTTCGATAACTCACGTAAGAGCAATGCAGTGAAGAATGAGGCAAACCGCCCATTGAAGTCACTTTCGGACTCGCTCAAGGGTAAGCAAGGACGTTTCCGTCAAAACCTTTTGGGTAAGCGTGTTGACTACTCGGCACGTTCGGTAATCGTCGTTGGTCCCGAGCTCAAGATGCACGAGATGGGTATTCCAAAGGATATGGCAGCTGAGCTCTACAAGCCATTTGTCATCCGTAAGCTCATCGAGCGTGGAATCGTTAAGACCGTGAAGTCGGCTAAAAAGATTATAGATCGTAAAGATCCAGTTATATGGGGTATTTTGGAGAACGTAATCAAGGGTCACCCCGTGCTTATGAACCGTGCCCCAACTCTTCACCGTTTGGGTATCCAGGCATTCCAGCCTAAGCTTATCGAGGGTAAAGCTATGCAGCTCCACCCGCTTGCTTGTACGGCGTTCAATGCCGACTTCGATGGTGACCAGATGGCGGTCCACTTGCCACTTGGCAATGCCGCAATTTTGGAGGCTCAGGTGTTGATGCTTGGTTCGCACAATATCCTTAACCCAGCCAATGGAGCTCCTATCACCGTACCTTCGCAGGATATGGTCTTGGGTCTCTACTACATCACTAAGCCTCGTAAGGGTGCCAAAGGAGAGGGCCTTGTATTCTATGGCTCGGAGGAGGCCATCATCGCCTACAACGAGAAGCGTGCAGCGCTTCACGCCGTGGTTAAGTGTATGGTCGATACCGTTGACGATGCAGGTGAGCACTCAATGCAACTCGTTGAGACCACTATCGGACGTATCCTCTTCAACCAGGTTGTTCCCTACGAGGTGGGTTTCATCAATGAGGTGCTTACAAAGCGTTCGTTGCGTGATATCATCTCGGTGGTGATGAAACGAGCAGGTGCCGCTAAAGTGGCATCGTTCCTTGACGATATGAAGGCTATGGGTTACCGTATGGCATTCGAGGGCGGTCTTTCGTTTAACCTCGATGCAGTGATTATCCCCGACGAGAAGGAGAAACTCGTAAATGAGGGTTATGAGCGTGCCGACGCCATTATGGAGGATTACAACATGGGTCTTATCACCAACAATGAGCGTTACAACCAGATCATTGACATTTGGACAAATATCAACTCGAAGCTCACCAAGACCGTAATCGATACTCTGATTGCCGACATGGATGGTTTCAACCCAGTATATATGATGCTTGACTCGGGTGCCCGTGGTTCTAAGGAGCAGATTCGTCAGCTCTCAGGTATGCGTGGTTTGATGGCTAAGCCTCAAAAGTCGGGTGTCGAGGGAGGTCAACAAGTTATCGAGAACCCTATCCTTTCAAACTTTAAGGAGGGTCTATCGGTATTGGAGTACTTTATCTCTACCCACGGTGCTCGTAAGGGTCTTGCCGATACCGCACTTAAGACTGCCGATGCAGGATACTTGACTCGTCGTTTGGTCGACGTGGCTCAAGATGTAATCATCAATGAGACCGATTGTGGTACATTGCGTGGACTTACCGCTACGGCAATCAAGCGTAACGACGATGTTGTTCAAACACTATACGATCGCATTTTGGGCCGTACAGCCCTTCTTGATGTGGTTAATCCACTTTCGGGAGAGGTGTTGTGCGAAGCAGGTGCCGAGATCACCGAGGATATTGCCGAGGTTATCGAGTCATCGCCAGTTGAGTCGGTTGAGATCCGTTCGGTTCTCACATGTGAGGCTCGTCGTGGAGTATGTGCTAAGTGTTATGGTCGCAACTTGGCCACTGCACGCATGGTTCAAAAGGGTGAGGTTGTTGGAGTTATCGCTGCACAATCTATCGGTGAGCCAGGAACACAGCTTACTCTTCGTACATTCCACGTCGGTGGTGTGGCGGGAGGCTCAACAGTCGAGACCAACGTAGTATCTAAGTATGAGGGTACCCTCGAGATCGACGACTTGCGCACAATCAAGAGCAAGGGTGCTCAAGGTGATGCAGTTGATTTGGTTGTATCTCGTCAATCGGAGTTCCGTATTGTCGATCCTAAGACCGAGATTGTACTCTTCACTCACTCACTACCTTATGGTTCAACCCTCTTTATGGAGAGCGGAGCCCAAGTTAAGAAGGGTGATTTGATCACCGAGTGGGATCCATACAACGCAGTTGTTATCTCGGAGCACGATGGTGTTGTCGCTTACGACTCAGTAATTGAGGGTATCACCTACCGTGAGGAGCGTGATGAGCAGACAGGACTTTCGGAGCGTGTAGTTATCGAGAGCAAAGATAAGACTAAGAACCCTGTTCTTAAAGTTAATAGCAAGGATGGCGATGAGATCAAGGCATACCAGTTGCCAGTTAATGCTCACATCATCGTTAAGAATAAGGCGAAGATCAAGTCTGGAGATATCCTTATCAAGATCCCACGTGCCGTAGGTAAGTCGGGAGGCGATATCACGGGAGGTCTTCCACGTGTTACCGAGCTCTTTGAGGCTCGTAACCCATCGAATCCAGCAATCGTCTCGGAGATCGACGGCGAGGTGGCATTCGGTAAGATCAAGCGTGGTAACCGTGAGATCATCATCACTTCGAAAGAGGGTGACGTTAAGCGCTACTTGGTGCCACTTTCACGCCAAATCATCGTTCAAGAGAACGACTTTGTGAAGGCGGGTAACCCACTCTCGGATGGTGCTATCACTCCAGCAGACATCCTCAATATCTTGGGACCTACACGTGTCCAAGAGCACATCGTCAACGAGGTGCAAGAGGTATACCGCATGCAGGGTGTGAAGATCAACGACAAGCACTTCGAGGTTATTGTTCGTCAGATGATGAACAAGGTGAAGATCAAGGATCCAGGTGACAGTCGTTTCTTCGAGGATCAGATCATCGACAAGTGGGAGTTTATGGATGTCAACGATGCACTCTACGACAAGTCGGTTGTTGTTGATGCAGGAGACTCACCAAATGTGAAGCAGGGTCAGATCATCACTTTGCGCCAGTTGCGTGACGAGAATTCGACTCTCAAGCGTCGTGATATGCGTTTGGTCGAGGTGCGTGACATCGTTCCAGCTACCTCTACTCAGGTGCTTCAAGGTATTACACGTGCGGCACTCCAAACATCGAGCTTTATCTCGGCAGCTTCGTTCCAGGAGACTACCAAGGTGCTCAACGAGGCGGCTATCCAACGCAAGGTCGATCCACTATCGAACCTCAAGGAGAATGTTATCTGCGGTCACTTGATCCCAGGTGGTACAGGTCTCCGTGACTACGATACACTCTCTGTAGGTCTAAAGGCAGATCTCACTCCAGTTTCGGCTGAGTAGTTTTCGCTAAGATATAGATTGATAGGCAATCCCAAAGTGGGGTTGCCTATTTTTTGGGGGGGGAGTGACAGGGCAAAGCCCCCACTCAGTGCAATAAAGATCAAAAACGTAAGTTTTTGGATCCAAGCTAAGCTTGGCGGCCGCCCGCTGCAAGGGCAGTAAGAGAGTAGTATGGAACTCTATTTTTCGTGCGTTTGCCCTGGGGGTTGTGAAATAAAATAAGTCAGACATCAGATAAATTTTGCAAAATGCTTGTTTGTTAGATATTTATTTAATAACTTTGAAAAACTAAACTAAACCTAATGATTGAAAGTTATGATTAATCTATTCAAACGAACCTCTATGTTATTGGTTGCTATGTTGTTAGCAGCCGTAACTATGCTTCAAGCACAAGAGAATTTGACCTCGTTCAACGATGGTTGGCTCTTTTCGGAGAGCGATAGCGAAGATTATCGCCTCACCACCTACGACCCTTCGTCGTGGCGCACGGTCGACCTTCCACACGACTGGTCTATCGAGCACCCATTCTCATCGGAGTGGGAGGGGTGTACAGCATTCTCGCCAGGCGGCATTGGATGGTACACCAAGATCTTCGACACTCCAAGTAGTGCCGACCAGAAGTGCTACATTATCTTCGATGGCGTCTACAATAATGCCGATTTTTGGATCAATGGCATCAAGATCGGTAGCCACCCATTTGGTTATGCACCAATCTATTACGACCTCACAGAGCTGCTTGCACCCGAAGGTCAAAGCAATAGAATCTCGGTGAGAGTCGACCACAGCCGCTATGCCGATTCACGTTGGTACACAGGCTCTGGAATCTACCGCAACGTCTCTATGCTTGTTGTCGATAAGCTCCACATCCCTGTTTGGGGAACCTATGTCACCACTCCCGAGGTGAGCACGGAGCGTGCTTTGGTCAACCTTGCAGTCGAGGTGAGCAACGACCACACTGCGGCCAAGGATGGCGTTGTGATCTCCGACATTCTCGATCAAAATGGCAATATTGTCTCTTCGGCCTCCACACCATTTAAGGTCGACGCAGGTGAGCAGATCGCTGCTAATCAGACCCTTGTAATCAGCTCGCCAACCCTTTGGGATGTCGATAATCCATACCTCTACTCGGTGAAGAGCCGCATCGTTGCCGCTGGAGAGACTCTCGAGGAGCGTAGCACAGTGTTGGGTGTTCGCACGATCCACTTCGATAAGGATGAGGGCTTCTTGCTCAATGGTGTCAACACCAAGGTGAAGGGTGTCTGCCTCCACCACGACGCAGGTTTGGTGGGTAGTGCCGTGCCAAAGGATGTGTGGCGCCGCCGACTTGTTGCGCTCAAGGAGATGGGCTGTAATGCCATCCGCACTTCGCACAATCCACCATCGGATGAGTTCCTCGATCTATGCGACGAGTTGGGCTTCTTGGTGCAAAATGAGTTCTACGACGAGTGGGATCTCCCCAAAGATAAGCGCTACAACATGCAGGATAAGGAGGTCGACTATATCACTCGTGGCCACTCCGAGAATTTCCAGCAGTGGGCCGAGATAGATCTCAAAAATACAATGCTCTCGAGCCGCAACCACCCATCTATCTTCCAATGGAGCATCGGAAACGAGATCGAGTGGACATACCCAGGTAACCGCACTGCGACAGGTCTCTTCAAGGGCACCGACAAGAGTGGCAAGATGGATTGGACACTTTGGAGAGTCCCAACGCCCCCCAACTCACCCGAGCAGGTGCGTGATTTCTGGGCGTCGTACCCTCCACAAACCTTCGATATGGGAGCCACTGCAACTAAACTTGCGGCGTGGACTCGTGAGATGGATACCACTCGTCCAGTGACGGCAAACCTTATCTTGCCCACCTCGAGCATGGAGACAGATTATGCTAAGGTGCTCGACGTTGTCGGTTTTAGCTACAAGGCGACAAAATATCAGTACTTCAAGGAGCAATATCCCGATGTGCCGATGATGGGTACCGAGAATGTTGTTCGTTGGTATGAGTGGAAAGCGGTGTTGGATCACCCTCACATCGCTGGAATCTTCCTCTGGACGGGTGTCGACTACATGGGTGAGAACCGTGCAGGCGATTGGCCATTGAAGGTGACCCCTCACGGACCACTCGATGTTGCGGGCTTCCCTCGTGGATCATACTACGCCTTCCAGTCGTTCTGGACCGACGAGCCTGTGTTGGAGATCTACACACAGAGCGAGGCGAAATCGACATTCAAAAAGGATGAGAACGGTGTGGCCGTAGAGAAGAAGCCAGGCGCATGGGAGCTCGCTCCACGTGAGTGGCAAAAGGTCAATCCATATTGGAACTATGAGGCTGGTGAGGCGACAATAGTTGAAGTCTACTCCAACTGCCAGACGGTGGAGCTCTTCCAAAATGGCAAGTCGCTTGGTCTGCAACGCTTAGAGGATCAAGATGATAGAATCTTTAAGTGGGCTGTAGATTACGCCGATGGCAAGATCGAGGCTCGTGGAGTCAAGGATGGCGCCAAGGTGGTGCGATCGCTCGAGACTCTCGGTGAGGCTACCTCCATCGCACTCACTGCCGACCGCACTATGCTCGATGCGAACAACACCGATGTGCTCCATGTGGTGGCGCAATTGGTCGATAAGCGTGGTCGTGCCATCAAGAACCAAGATGCCGAGGTGACATTCACAATCGAGGGTCCTCACCGCTTCTTGGGTACCGACTGTGGCGACACAACCAAGTATGACACCTTCAAGAGTCACACCATCGAGACTTCGTTTGGTCGCTCACTGCTTGCCGTTCAGGCGACACGTGAGGCGGGCGAGATTGTGATCTCGGCTCGTGATAAGAGCGGCAATCTGATCTCTCAGCAGAGCCTTGTGGTGGAGGTGAAGAACAAATAATAATGCGAATTAAGGTTTGAAAAATCTTGATTCGCTTTCCTCTAATGCAGAGTGGCCTAAAGCCACTCGACAAAGCCCCTTCCACTTAGGGAAGGGGCTTGGGGAAGGGGTCAAAACAGAATAAAATAGCCGAATTTGGTTTAGCGAAGCTCAAACCTTAATTCGCATTAATAACAAAATATAACGATGAAACCAACCTACATCATGCCAACTTTGGCAGCTGCAACTACTGTTCTGGGTAGTTGCACTGCCGAGAGAGCTGCCGAGCAGCGCCCAAACCTATTGATTATCCAGACCGATGAGCAGAGCTTCCGCACATTGGGATGCTACCGCTCTCAGCTACCCGAGTCGCAGGGCTTTATATGGGGTGCCGAGGCCAAAGTAGAGACGCCTCACATCGACCGCCTGGCGGCCGAGGGTCTACTCTGCAATAACTTCTATGCTGCGAGCCCTGTGAGTACCCCCTCACGAGCATCGTTCCAAACGGGGCTCTACCCAATAGCTACGGGAGCACCCATCAACGGCATGGCGATGGATGCCAACCTCGAGACCTTTGCCGAGGTGTTGCGCCAAGATGGCTACCAGACCGACTATGTGGGTAAGTGGCACTTGGCTGGCACTCCCCATGTCGACAAACTCTACATTAGCCCTGGATACGACTTCGGATATATGGATCGCAGCTACGTCTTCGAGACCAACCACAGCAAGTGGTATAAGATTGTGGGCGAGCCCAACGAGATTGTGGCGAGCAACAAGGTTCCCGAGCAGGTCGACCCAGCTATGTATAGCACCGACTTCTTGACCGATAGATGTCTCGAGATGTTGGAGCGTGACAAGGATAAACCATTCTGCATGATGTTGTCGATTCCCGATCCACACTCACCCAATATCGGTCGTGAGCCCTACCAAACGATGTTTGGCGATATGAAGATCGAGAAGCCTGCAACGATGGCCGAGGAGTTGGTTGCTGCACGTCCTGCCTGGGCTGTGGGAGGTAAGAATGAGGCTCAGGCATTCCGCCCCAAGGAGGTGCGTGAGTACTTCGCAATGGTGAAGTGTATCGACGATAATGTTGGTCGCATCCTCGACTTCCTCGACGAAAATGGCCTTGCGGAGAATACAATCGTTGTCTTTACCTCGGATCATGGCGATATGATGTACGATCACCACAAGATGGATAAGGGTAACCCCTACCAAGGAGCTTGCAAAATTCCATTTATCGTGCGCTATCCAAAAGCTATCAAGGCGGGTAAAATTGTCGATAAGTGCTACACAACCAACGACTTTGCCCCAACAATCTTGGGCATGATGGGCTCACGTCAGATCGAGGGAGAGCAGCACGGCATCAACGACACGGAGCTATTTCTTAGCGACGAGATGAGCGTTGAGTCAGATCGCATTGTATATCTCACCGACTCGCCCTTCAATGTCTGGACTGCCGCAATTGATGGTCGATACAAGTTGGTTCTCTCGTGCCGTGACACCCCATGGCTCTTCGACTTGGAGCGAGATCCAGCCGAGAACATCAACTTCTATGACGACCCTCAGTATCAAGAGATCGCTCAGCGACTCCAAACGGAGCTACTTCGTCAGATGGAGCTCTACAAGGAGCCAGCGATAGATCTTGGATTCAAATATCTACTCAGCTCCGACGATACTACCGACTACGTATCTCCATACGAGGGCATGACCCTCAAAGAGATCGTCAAGGCAGAGAAGGAGGTGCTTGCAGCAGCCATCTACGATATCCACGCAAAGTGTTATAATTAGTCTCGATTTCTCCTCGTTTTATAGTATAAAAGCTCTTTTTCATACAATTTTTATGATATTGCTTGCATAATTAAAAATATTTGTTTAATTTTAGGAATTGATACCTAAAGTTTAAACTAAAACTGAGCAGATATGAAAAATTATGCAACCAAAGAGATTAAGGACATCGTCCTTATTGGAGCCCCTGGCACTGGGAAAACTACCCTTGCAGAAGCAATGGCTTTTGAGGGTAAAGTAATTGACCGCAGGGGTAGTATCGAGGCGTGTAATACGCTTTCAGACAACACAGAGATTGAGCACGACTACAAACGTTCGATCTATTCTACAATCCTCTTCACCGAGTTTATGGGGCGCAAGCTCAATATAATTGACTGTCCAGGTTCCGACGACTTCTGTGGTAGCCTCTTCTCGGCATTCAAAGTTGGAGATATCGGTATCTTCCTATTTAATGCTCAGAGTGGATGGGAGGTTGGTTCCGAGATCCAGGCTCGCTATGCACGTCTGCTCAAAAAACCAGTTATCGGTGTGATTAGCCAACTCGACTCCGACAAGGCAAACTACGAAGCAGCTATCGAGAGTATCAAATCGGCAGCAGGGCTAAAACCTGTTATCGTACAGTACCCTATAAATCAAGGCCCTGGTTTCAATTCGTTTGTCGACGTGTTGATGATGAAGATGTATCGTTTCACCGATACCAATGGTAACCGTGAGGAGCTCGAAATCCCTGCCGAGGAGATGGAGCGTGCAATGGAGCTCAATAAGGAGCTTGTCGAAGTGGCTGCCGAGAACGACGAGGCACTCATGGAGATGTACTTCGATAAGGGCACCCTCACTCAAGACGACATTCGCTTGGGCCTTAAATATGGTCTATCGAGCCGTTCGCTTATGCCAATCTTCGTCACAAGTGGTAAGAACGATGTCGGCACTAAGCGCCTTATGGAGTTTATTATAAATGTTGCACCAGGCCCTATCGCAGCGCCAAACTTCCTCTCGACTGAGGGCGAAGAGATCGAGGCAGATGCTGAGCAAGGAGCTGTGGCATTTGTATTTAAGAGTCAACTCGAGCAACATATCGGCGAGATTAGCTACATGCGTGTGATCCGTGGCCGTATCACCGAGGGTATGGAACTTATTAACCCACGCACAGGAAACAAAGAGAAGATCTCGCAGCTCTTTGCTGTGGCAGGAAAGAATCGTGTTAAAGTGACAGAGCTTTCGGCAGGTGATATAGGTTGCACAATTAAGCTTAAGGGTACTCGTACCAACGATACATTGTGTGCCGTTGGCGACAACATCGAGGTTGATCCAATCCAATTCCCCGAACCACGCTACCGTGCTGCAATCAAAGCCAAGGAGGGTGAAGAGGAGAAGTTGGGTAAGTATCTCAACGAGGCTAAGTTTGAGGATCCTACTCTCATCATTGATTACTCCAAGGAGCTCAAGCAGACTATAGTTCAAGGTCAAGGTGAGCACCACCTCAATATCCTTAAGCTAAAGTTGGAGCACGATGCTAAGACCACATTCGAATATATCGCACCTCGCATACCTTACCGTGAAACCATCACTAAGGTGGCGCAGGCTGATTATCGTCACAAGAAACAGTCGGGTGGCGCAGGCCAATTTGGAGAGGTTCACATGATCGTTGAGCCATACTTCGAGGGTATGCCCGATCCAAAGACATATAAGGTGGGTGGTAAGGAGATTACCGTCAATGTGAAGAGTCGTGAGGAGCACGATCTACCATGGGGTGGTAAGTTGGTATTCTGTACAGCTATCGTGGGAGGTGCTATCGACGCTCGCTTCATGCCAGCAATCCTCAAGGGACTCATGGAGAAGATGGATGAGGGCCCACTTACGGGATCTTACGCTCGTGACATCCGAGTTGTGATCTACGATGGTAAGATGCACCCCGTGGATTCCAATGAAATCTCGTTTAAGCTCGCTGCACGTAACGCCTTCAAAGAGGCCTTCCGCAATGCTGGTCCAAAGATCATGGAGCCAATCTATGATGTGGAGGTGCTCACGCCGAATGAATATATGGGTGCCGTGATGAGCGATCTGCAGAACCGCCGTGCTATGATCATGGGTATGGAGTCCGACAAGGGTTTCGATAGACTCATCGCACGTGTTCCGCTTGCAGAGCTCTACCGCTACTCGACATCGCTCTCGTCACTTTCGTCGGGCGCCGCTACTTACTCCATGAAGTTCGCTTCCTATGAGCAAGTGCCATCCGATGTTCAAGATAAGCTGCTCAAGGCTTACACCGACACCGACGACGAGTAGACTTTGATTGACTAAATAGTAATTAGGGGGGCTAATAAACCATTGAAGGTTTTATTAGTCCCCCCAATTTTTTCGTCACTACTAACCCTTAGCTCTCTTTCGTGGCCTATAAATTGCATCCATCCTTTTAAAAAATGCAGGACCATGAAAAGAGTATTTATTATTTTAGTAACAATAGCAACCTTCGTGACAACCACCTCGGCACAGGGAATATCGTCTCCGTGGTGGAGTTTGAGGGGTGGTGTAAACTTCTCGAGGCTCTCGTCGGAGTACTATTCGACCGACCTATTGACAGGTTTTTCTGTTGGTGCTACCTACAGCTATCCCATCTCTAAGAGTATACCTATATATATAGAGGGTGGTTTGTACCTCCAAAGGAGGGGTGCGCAAGACAATGGTTTCCTCTCCGAGAGCGTGAGCGAGTCGAAGCTTGTCACCCACGAGATCGAGCTACCGCTACTTTTGGGGTGTCAAGTTGCTCTTTCACGGGGGTGGGCCATTCAAGGTGCTGTCGGGCTTTACTACTCTATTGCTGTGGATGGCGAGTTTATTGTTGGTGATGAGTCGTTCGATCTTTACCGAGAAGAGATGCTGCAGACGCTTCGTGATAGTGAGCCAAAGAGCCAGCAACTACTTCACCGATCAGATTTCGGAGTTCGAGTGGGGGTTACAGCAACCTATCTGCGTTATCTTTTCGGTATTGCATTCGATGGTGGGCTGCTCAACCTCTATGCCCCTTCGTTTCGGGAGGTTGGATATCAGGCGATCTCCTCATGTTTTACCCTGCAAGCGGGTTATACTTTTTAGTCTGATAATCAATGAATTATCAAAAATGTATAAATTAAATTCAAAAAAATAGTATAAAATGTTTGCAGGTTCCAAAAAAGTCACTACCTTTGCAACCGCAATTAGGAAAAGAGATTACTCGTTAATTCGATCTCATTAGCGATAATGAGAATGGTTAAAAGGAGAAAACAAAATTTATTGCAAAAAGTTCTTTAAAAATTTGGTGGTAAAAAAAATACTCCTTATCTTTGCAGTCCCGACTTATACGAACGGGGTTTAAAAATAGGTGAGGTTCGAGGCTGAGTGATCGAATGAAAGGTTAGTTAAGATGGATACCGCACAACAAATTTTTGAAATTGTTCTTTGAATTATTGGTTATATATTTTTGAAAGAAAAATGTAGTAATTATCTGTCAATTCTTTTTAAAAGGAATTAAAATTAAGTAGTCAGGACTCTAAACAACATTAAATTATTTTACAATGGAGAGTTTGATCCTGGCTCAGGATGAACGCTAGCGGCAGGCCTAACACATGCAAGTCGAGGGGCAGCATTAAGCTAACTTGTTAGTTTAGATGGCGACCGGCGCACGGGTGCGTAACGCGTATACAATCTACCTATAACAGGGGGATAACACTGAGAAATTGGTACTAATACCCCATAACAATTCGAGAGGCATCTCTTGGGTTTGAAAACTCTGGTGGTTATAGATGAGTATGCGTTGTATTAGATAGTTGGTAAGGTAACGGCTTACCAAGTCTACGATACATAGGGGGACTGAGAGGTTAACCCCCCACACTGGTACTGAGACACGG
>JBCQWR010000007.1:0-5028 GCA_047171945.1 Rikenellaceae bacterium
GTATCGTAAAAAAGCAAAATCAGCAAGTGGGTTGCAACCCACTTGCTGATTTAAAAACATTTTGTATTTTTGTATCAAACCTGTAAACTTTTTTCAGGACGACACATAGCTAAGGATTACTTGCGGATAACCTTCTTGTAACCATAGATAGCACGCTCGCCAAGCTCCTCCTCGATACGAAGAAGTTGGTTGTATTTAGCCATACGGTCTGAACGGCTAAGTGAACCTGTTTTGATTTGACCAGAGTTTGTTGCAACTGCGATGTCAGCAATTGTAGTATCCTCAGTCTCACCACTACGGTGTGAAGTTACGCTTGTGAAACCAGCACGGTGAGCCATCTCGATTGCGTCGAGAGTCTCAGTCAATGAACCGATTTGGTTAACCTTGATAAGGATTGAGTTAGCAGCGCCCATCTCGATACCCTTGCTAAGGAAGTCAACGTTAGTTACGAACAAGTCGTCACCTACCAATTGGCAACGGTCGCCGATGCGCTCTGTAAGCATCTTCCAACCATCCCAATCCTCCTCGTTCATACCATCCTCGATAGAGTCGATTGGGTATGCGTTGATAAGAGACTCAAGGAAGTCAACTTGCTCAGCTGAAGAGCGTTTAGCACCCTCAGCACCCTCAAACTTAGAGTAGTCATATACACCATCTTTGTAGAACTCAGATGAAGCACAATCCAAACCGATTGATACATCACCACCATCCTCAACACGACCTGGTTTGTAGCCAGCAGCCTCGATAGCCTTGATGATGCATTGAAGAGCATCCTCAGTACCCTCAAGAGCAGGAGCGAAACCACCCTCGTCACCTACAGCTGTGCTGAGGTTACGATCGTGAAGAACCTTCTTTAGTGCGTGGAATACCTCAGCACCCATGCGAAGAGCCTCACGGAATGATGGAGCACCAACTGGACGGATCATGAACTCTTGGAATGCGATAGGAGCATCAGAGTGAGAACCACCATTGATGATGTTCATCATTGGAACAGGAAGAGTTTTAGCGTTAGAACCACCGATATAGCGATAAAGTGGCATCTCAAGAAGCTTAGCAGCAGTTACTGCACAAGCCAAAGATACACCAAGGATAGCGTTAGCACCCAAATTAGATTTTGTTGCTGTGCCGTCCAACTCCAACATTGTGCGGTCAACACCAACTTGGTCTGTTACATCAAGACCGATAACAGCTGGAGCGATAACCTCGTTAACGTTCTCTACAGCCTTCAAAACTCCTTTTCCAAGGAAACGACCTTTGTCGCCATCACGAAGCTCAAGCGCCTCGTTAACGCCTGTTGAAGCTCCCGATGGAACTGCAGCACGGCCCATTACACCACTAAGGGTTGTTACCTCAACCTCGATAGTTGGGTTACCTCTTGAATCCAAGATCTCTCTTGCGTGTACTTCTACAATCTGACTCATAGTTTTTGTTTTGTTATATGTTATTAAAACTTGTGAATTTCTGTTTTGTTTGCACATGTTACATGTGTTTAAAATTCGCAACAAAGATATAAAAAAATATTATAATTATCAATAGTAAAAAAGTGGTAAAAATAGTGCAAAAGATAAAAAAAGGTAAATCGAGAGTAGCTATATAAAAGAGATAGAGACCTCAATCAAAAGATGATGGTCTCTATCGGTGTGCGCATATGAGAGTTGTGTAGATTTTATTGTGATACTTAGGTTTTTAACAATGTTTCTCCCTATGCTATTAACAGTTAATTAAAGTTGAAGATTGTCAGTTGAGCGAGACACCGCTTTGCTATCTTTGGCATTATCTAAAGTAACATAAATTGTGCCACCATTGAGGGTTCTTGCACGAAGGATGATACCATCCATGCTCTCCAAACGCTCTGCAAATTGGTCCAGATTGAGACTCACATAGCGCTCATAGGTCGAACCCATCGCCTCATCTGTACCACGGTCGTAACGAAGTTCCAGATTGAGGTAGTTCTCTTTTTGCTCTTCAGCCTCGACTGCAAGATTCTCTACCAAGTAGATGCCCACCTCGTCGATTTTGTCGGCTCTGAGTCCTGCCAACATGTTGATGTGGTTGTAGCTGTAGTTGATGCTGTCGTAAATGTATGATATTGCATGGTCTGCAAGTGCCTCATTCTCCTCCTGTGTGTTGATTATTACAGTCTCACTCGATTTTACCTCTTGGATTCCAAATAGACGTAGGCCATATTCGCAATCATAAGCTGCACCCTTAAGGGCTTCGGCTCCTTCAGCATCATAATCCTCGATTAGAGCAAAGTAGATTATGATACGCTTTTGATCCTCAAACTCGTAGTCTCCAGTGAGCTTGTTGTCACTTAAGAATAGCTTCTGACCGCTATCAGTTACAAAGATATACTCCTCTTCATCCTCATCTTCGAGATTTGGGGTGATGTTAATTGTAGCATATAGAGATCGATCAGGATATGTTCCTGGCTCTACATAATCATCGTCTAAGCTACATGATGAGAGTGTGAAAAGGCACAAAAGTGCTGTCAATAAAAAATGGTGTTTCATGGTGTTATATTTTTAATTAGTTTGTATCTTTGCCTCGTGGCTACTACGTAAACGCAGAGAGTGCAAAAATACTGCATCGCAAAAAAAAATATTTTGTGGTGCAGTATTTTTGCCATAATAACATTATAATTGTATAGACAGATTTTGATGAAGAGTGTAGATGAGATCTTGACCGAGGAGTTGCAGGTTGGAGATCGTGGAGCGCAGCGTGAGCTCTACGATCGATATTCGCCTACCTTGATGGCAATTGCCATGCGCTATGTGGGTGAACGTAGTGTGGCTGAAGATATCCTCCATGACTCTTTTGTTAAGATTTATGGTTCTATTAAGCGGTTTAGCTATCGTGGAGATGGCTCCTTGAAAGCCTGGATGAGTCGTATTGTTGTGAATAGTTCATTGGAGTATCTGCGGCGCAACCGTCAGCGAACGATCTCCATCGATACCACACCAATTGGAGATACCCTGCCGATGGATGATCTCTCGTCGAGAGTGGAGCGAGTTCCCTACGATGTGTTATTGGCATTTGTCGCCGAGTTACCCGATGGCTACCGAACTGTATTTAACCTCTTTTGCATTGAAGAGTATTCTCATCGAGAGATTGCAAAGGAGTTGGGTATCAACGAGAAGAGTTCTTCGTCGCAGCTTTTGAGAGCAAAGCGACTGTTGGCAGCAAAGATAAAGAGTTATATTGAGTTACATGAGTAAGAGAAGAGAAGTAGATAGTTTTGAGCAGTCATTGCGCCGCAAATTTGAGGGCGCAGAGGTTTTGCCTGCTCCTGAGATGTGGAGTCGAATTGAGGCTTCGCTTGATCGAAGTACGCACTTATCGCCATGGGTCTTGGCTATGCGATGGGGTGGTGCAGTTGCCGCCTCTATCACTATTGCTCTGGGTCTAAGTGTTTGGTTTACCCCAAATAGTGTAGAGGAGCCATACGAGGCCTTCATTGCTGAATTTATTCAGATGGAGGCGCTTCCAATCGAGATAGAGGCTGTCAAGTTGTCACAAGTAGTACCTAAATTTACATATGAGCAAGAGGCTACAACTCAAAATGTAGAGGTTCCCCTTGCGCATGAGGTAAATAGAGAGAAAGAGGAGATCGAAAGCGAGGTGCAGAGTTCAAAGCAAGAGATCGAGAATGAGCGCTATGTGCCATCTTCAACCACGCTTCAATCGAATATACCTCGATCAATAGAGCCAACAGCTATACTCGGCAACTCAAATCTATGGCGCTATGCCAAGCCCACAGCTCTTGTGGCTCTATTGGCAGGTGGCGCCACTGCGGTCGACTATCTTGCGGGTACAACAAGTAGCGATATGTCAGCACCATCTATAGATCATAATGTGGGCTCAAGTGATGCTACAATCGGTTACCCATTTATTCTAACCAGCAATTCAGCACTACCGACCAACAACATTGATGCAAAAAATGCCACCAGCAACTATAATACAGAGTATAGCCATAAGGTTTCACTCTCATATGCTATGAGCATCTCGAAGATGATTGGTAAACGATGGAGCCTCGAGAGTGGTCTTACCTATAGTAGACTCTCATCGGATGTAACAGCCAACGAAGCAACAAGTAGTCAGGTCGTTCAATATATAGGGGTGCCTCTACATCTAAACTACAATATATATGCATCACCCAAATTCTCGTTATATGCTGGTGCTGGTGCTCAATTAGAGCGTTGCATCTCGGCAACACTTGGCTCGAATAGAGTCGACGAGTACAATTGGCACTCTGCTGCTGAAGGCGCTCTTGGTGTGCAATATAATATAAATTCGTGGATGGGCCTCTACGCAGAACCACGGGTGCAATACTACTTCACACCCTCAAAACTCACCACAATCCGCACGGAGTCACCTCTCTGCTTCGATCTTCGATTTGGTTTGCGCTTTAGACTCTAAAGAGAGATTCCATTAACAATGATATAGAGACAAAAAGAGATCGACCTCAATTATTGAAGTCGATCTCTAAATTTGTCTGGGATTAAGATTTCCTCAATCTCAGTTGTTAAGTGGTGTTACTCCGAAAGAGGAGTTACGCTAACGTAAGATTTACCACCTGATTTTTTGCAGAATGATACAGTTCCGTGTACCAAAGCAAAAAGAGTGTGATCTTTACCAATACCCACGTTTGCACCTGGGTTGTGAACAGTACCTCTTTGACGAACGATAATGTTGCCCGCCTTAGCGAACTGACCACCAAACAATTTTACGCCGAGTCGTTTGCTCTCAGACTCACGGCCGTTCTTTGAACTACCAACGCCTTTCTTGTGTGCCATTTTCTACTAATTTTAAAAGGTTACGCAACGATATCTTCGATGAGAATCTGGGTCAAACACTGACGGTGTCCGTTCTGTTTTTGATAACCAGTTCTACGCTTTTTCTTGAAAACGATAACTTTATCGTCCTTCAAGTGGCGAAGAATCTTACACTTAACTGAGGCGCCTTCTACTACAGGTGCACCTACTTTAACCTGACCGTCGTTGTCTGTGAGCAGGACTTTGTCGAAAC